>CAJTUF010000001.1 GCA_910579675.1 uncultured Muribaculaceae bacterium
TTAAGATCGGGATATAATGAGAACATCAGATCGATGCGCTGTCGTTGTGAGTCAGTCCATTTTTCAGGAGACTTGAACAATGCGTATCGACCTCGTGCAAGCAGTTCTTTGAGTGTGTCACCGTTGGCGAGGCGTATCGGCACATAAGGTTTGCCGGAAAGTTTAGCCTGCTCGCGGGCTTCTGTGTCAGCGTTGATTGCGTCCCAACGGTGGGCAATGCGTACTTCCTGCACGGCTTCAAGAGCCTGCTTCTGCACGTGGAAGCGGTCAATGACGCGCTTTGCACGTGGAAAGGCGTAGCGGCAGATGCGGTTCATACTGTCCGACAGGTCAAGTGTAATCTCTGTAACCTTGTTACGCAGTCTACTGTCAATCTGCCTCAAAGCTCTCAGAACGTCATCGGAATCAGTTCCGAACACGATGGCCACCAGCGAATGTTCCATGCCATGCGCGGCCTTATTAGTGACTATCGTGTAGAGCTCTCCATTGCTCAGCGATGTCTCGTCTATGCTCAGATGAGGCCCGATGTTCTCGGGGAAGACACGCCATTGCTCGGCGTGAAGCCCCTCTGCGGTGTCTTTCCACTCCCAATAGCCGCTGAGATGACGCTTGTACTGGCGCTCAAACAAATCTCCGTCAATGCCGAAGAACCATTCAAGAGAGCGGCCCGTAATCGGGTATTTGTCCAAGCATACCTTTTAAAAAAGCCGCGAACTCTTTCGAGAAGCGGGTACCTTCAGCCACTATGTCCCAACGCTTGGACACGCTCTTACCGGTCTCTATTTCAACCCATCTGCGTCGCTTGACATGGAACGTCATCTTGCGGCCTCTGACAGGGTAATCCCTTACCGTACTCTCCTCGTAAAAGCCATTGGGGCGAAGCTGCCCATCGACATATCCCTCTACGCCTTTGTCGCGTTCCTCTAAGGTCACATCCAATGTGTCTTTGGTCTTTTCGACTTTGACAACTTCGAAATATTCAACCATTTCTTCAGGGAGCAGACACTCTGCAAGCTCTATGTACGGATTCTTTTCCATTGTTCTAATTTTATTTCTGCAAAGGTACTAACTTATATCGGTAAACACAGCTTTTTTACTATGCGCCCAGCCTATCTCTCAGAATTTCAATCAAATAAGAAGAGAATCAACTTGCCCTGAGTGTACAGGGTAAATTGATTCTCATCAGTTGCGGAAAGACAGGGATTCGAACCCTGGGTACCCGTAAGAGTACAACGGTTTTCGAGACCGTCCCGATCGACCGCTCCGGCATCTTTCCTTTTTGGTCGAATCAAGCAGCCAAGGTGGCTGTTATTTCGGTTTTGCTCGGCAAAGTTAGAGAGTTTTTTTGATATGACCAAGCATTTTCCAAAAAAAATTTTCGTCTTATTCTCTCCCGACATTTTATGCACCCTAACTTTGGTCGGATAAAAAAAATGGTGTAACTTTGACGCCGTCAATGAGTCGGGTCAATCTCGTCGCAGGGTGTATGATGAGCAAACCATTTTAATGGATAATGCGTTAGAATAGGCCCTATGAAGATCTACAGGATTTAGCCTGTGCGGCCCGTAGGCCGCGTTATTGGGCATTCCGGCTCCAACAATATGCTGCCCGACCTTGTTGTTAATGAAACTAATGCAAGTATATGACCCTACAATATGACTTCAGCGATATTGCGCCTTTCGACAACGACGTGTTTGCCGAAAAAATAGCATCGCTTGTCAAAGAACCCGGATTTGAGCATGCGGTGAGGTTTGCGATGCCTCAGGTTCCGTACGACGATTTTGTCAAGACCCTCCTCACAATCAACGACAAGGAGACTTTCCAGCGCAAGATTATGTGGCCATTTCTTGAGTTGCTATGTGAGAAAACCACAGCGGGCATCACTGCAGGCGGCCTCGACGAGCTTGCTCCCGGCAAAGCCTACACTTTTGTCACAAACCACCGGGATATTGTGCTCGACGCTTCGTTTCTTAACCTATGTTTTCTCCGCGCGGGGCTTCCGACATCGGAGGTGGCGATTGGCGACAATCTTCTGATCTATGACTGGATCACTGATCTTGTGAAGCTCAACAAGAGTTTCATCGTGCGCCGCGGGCTCAGGCTTACCAAGGCCTACGAGGCGTCGAAGCATCTGTCCGCCTATATCCATCATGCCATTACCGAGAAGCATCAGAGCGTGTGGATCGCACAACGCGAGGGCCGCGCCAAAGATTCCAACGATTTCACCCAGGAGGCCGTGGTCAAGATGCTTGGCATTGCCGGTGGCAAGTCGCTCGCTGGCAATATTGAGGAGCTAAACATTGTGCCTGTTGCCATCTCATATGAGTACGACCCCAACGATTATCTCAAGGCCCGTGAGTTTTTGCTCCGCAAGATCGACCCAGACTTCAAAAAGAGCCAGCGCGATGATTTGTTCAGCATGGAGACAGGTCTGTTGCAATATAAGGGTCGCATCCACTTCCAGATCGGCACCGGTATCAATGCTGAGATTGCCAAGCTCCGACCTGATGCAGACCGCATAGAGGCTGCCCGCACCATATGCCATCTGATAGATTGCGAAATCCATTCGGGCTACAAAATCTATCCCATCAACTATATTGCATATGATATTGCCCATCCGGGTCAGTCGGCTGAGCCCACTTATGCCAGTCATTACACACTTGCCGAGAAAGAGGCATTTGAGGAATATATCGAGAAGCAGCTCGACAAGGTGACTATCCCCGGATCGGAGATCTCGGCTCTCGACCGCAACTTTATGCGCGAGATGATGATCACCATGTATGCCAATCCGCTCAAAAACAAGATCCACGCAGAATCGCGATGCGAATCCCGTTGATTCTTCTCCTTATCACTGTCATTATATGTCCGGCCATCGACATTTATATATGGTCGGCCATAAGACGCATCGATGGCAGGCCTGACACACGGTTGTGGGCCCGGCGCTGCCAGACGGCCGTGTCGGTCGTCGCCTACCTATTACTGGTGGTAGGCTACTTGCTGCCGCGCACCGAAGGGTCGGCCGGCCTGCTCGCCGCCAAGATGTGGCTTCTTTTCTCGTTTGCCACAGTCTATATGTCGAAGGCCGTTTTTGTGCTGATCGATCTGATCGGAGGCCTCCCCCGGCTCTTCGGGGCCAGCCGGTGGAAGCCTGTGAGCTGGGTAGCTGCTGCGCTTGCTGTCGCGCTGTTCGGTGGTATGTGGTACGGCGCCCTTGTCAATCGCTTCCGAACCGACATAAAGAGTATTGAAGTGGGAGTGGCCAACCTCCCGAAGTCCTTCGACGGCTTCAGGGTGGTGCAGATAAGCGATCTGCATGTTGGCACATTTGGCTCCGACACCTCGTTTGTGGCCCGCATGGTCGATGAGATCAATGCTCTCCACCCCGACATGATAGTGTTTACGGGTGACATTGTCAACCGCAACAGCGCCGAGCTCCCCCCTCATGTGGCCCCGCTTTCGCGACTGTCGGCTCCCAAGGGAGTATATGCCATTCTTGGCAATCACGACTATGGTGATTACTACGAATGGGAGTCGCCAGAGGCAAAAAATCGCAATATGGACGATCTATACCGTCTTTTCGACCGTATGGGCTGGACTCTCCTGCTGAATTCAACAGCCATCATACGTCATGGAGCCGACTCGCTGGCCCTGATCGGAGTAGAAAATATAGGCGATCCTCCCTTCCCGACATACGGCTCGCTCGAAGAGGCGTATCCTCAGGGAGTCGACGGCACAGCCAAGATACTGCTGAGCCACAATCCGGCCCATTGGGGCGACGATATAAGCGATGGAAAGGTAGACAACGATATAGGTCTGACACTGAGCGGTCACACTCATGCCATGCAGATCGAACTTCTCGGGCTGTCACCTGCAGTGTTCCGCTACCCTACATGGGGTGGCCTCTATTCCGACGGTCTCGGTCGCAATCTTTATGTCAATATCGGTGCGGGCACCGTTGGAATGCCCATGCGGCTCGGCGCCACCCCCGAAATCACCCTACTCACTCTCCACCCCTCCCCTCCTGTAAGGGCCAGCACGGATAGCTGAGATATCATAACCCCGCTATTGTTCCTGCCTCTTTTCACATCTTCTTATCATACACTACACCCACCCTCTTTAACTCAACAAGTATTTAGCATCGTATGGCAAACGAACAGGCTGCTATTATAAGTCACGAGATGAACCTCGGCCCGCGCCAGGTGGGCGCTGTGGTGCGTATGCTCCGTGAAGGCGCCACCATACCCTTCATAGCTCGCTACCGCAAGGAAGCCACAGGGTCGCTCGATGAAGTGACCCTACGCAATATCCAGCTTCGTCTCAACGCTCTCGACGAGCTCGAGAAACGCAAGGCCACCGTGATCGACACCATAAGTGCCCAGGGCGCCATGACCGACGAGATGAGAGCCCGCATTGAGGCTTGCACCGAGTCATCGGCTTTGGAAGACATATACCTACCCTACCGGCCCAAGCGCAAGACTCGCGCCGGGGCTGCCCGCGATAAGGGCCTCGAGCCGCTGGCAAAGATGGTGATGAAGCAGGAGCTCGACAATCCGCTCAAAGCGGCCGCACGGTTTGTCGACAAAAAGGCTGAGGGTGTGCCCGATGCTGAAGCGGCCCTTGCAGGAGCATCCGACATCATAGCCGAATGGATCAGCGAAAGTGAGAAAGCACGCAATCTGGTGCGCTCGCGCTATCTGCGCGGAGCTCGCATCACGGCATCCGTTGTCGCAGGAAAAGAGGAGGAGGGGATAAAATATAAGGATTATTATGACTTTTCCGACTCGCTGAGGCTGTGCCCATCCCATCGCTATCTGGCCATACGGCGGGGCGAGGACGAGGGTATTCTCAAAGTCGACATATCAGTACTGAACGATACCGAGATCGCCGAGCGCCTTACCCGCATGTTTGTCAAGCCCGACGGCTCTGAGGAGGCCACCGACATTGTGCGCCGCGCCGTAAAGGATTCCTACCGGCGCCTGCTCCGCCCGTCGATTGTGAGTGAGCTCGCCGCTTCGGCCAAGGAACGCAGCGACGACGCCGCAATCGCCCTCTTTGCCGACAATGTGAGGGAGCTGCTCATGGAGCCGCCGCTCGGACGCAAAAGGGTTATGGGCGTCGACCCGGGCCTCAAATCGGGGTGTAAGCTCGCCTGTCTCGACGAGCAGGGCAATGTGATGGCCGTCGAAATAATATATCCGGCAACCGACTACTACAAGAGCGCCGACCTGATCAGTTTCCTTATCGACCGATTCCGCATCGACGTTCTCGCCATAGGCAATGGCACCGGCTCACGCGAGATGGTGAGCTTCATCGAGTCAATCTCCCTGCCGCGGCCTGTGGCCATTAAGGTGGTGAGCGAACAGGGTGCAAGCATCTATTCGGCATCCGACGTGGCCCGCGAGGAGTTTCCCGATCTCGACGTCACTCTCCGCGGAGCTATCAGCATAGGCCGCAGGCTCCTCGATCCTATGGCCGAGCTTGTCAAGATCGAGCCCCGATCGATAGGCGTGGGGCAGTATCAGCACGATGTCAATCAGGCAGCTCTCCGCGACGCACTCGACTTCACGGTCGAGAGCTGCGTCAATGCTGTGGGGGTCAATGTCAACACTGCCTCCCGCCAGCTCCTTGGCTATGTGAGCGGCATCGGCCCCAAACTTGCCGGATATATAGTTGACTATCGCAATGCCTCCGGCCCCTTCTCATGCCGTCAGGATCTGCTTAATGTGCCCCGAATGGGCGAGAAGGCTTTCCAGCAGTGTGCTGGCTTCCTGCGCATCCCCGGAGGTATCAATCCTCTCGACAACACCGGCATCCACCCCGAGCGGTATGAGCTCATCGAGACTATGGCCCGCGACATGGGTGTGGAGACGGAGCGCCTGGTGCGCGACAGCAATCTCTTCAGTAAAATCGAACTCGACCGATATGCCACCCGCAAGGTAGGCATGCCTACTCTATCCGACATAATCCTCGAGTTGCAGAAACCGGGGCGTGACCCGCGTACCGACTCATCCACCTCCAATGCCGACACCGCCCCAGGATTTACCGCCGCCGACAGCCTCCACATAGGTATGGAGCTCTCCGGACGGGTGACCAATCTCACTGCCTTCGGAGCCTTTGTCGACATCGGACTCCCATACAACGGGCTCATCCATGTGTCGCAGCTCTCCGACGCCTTTATCACATCGCCCGCCGAGGTGGTAAGAGTAGGACAGAATGTGAGAGTGCGCATCATCGACATCGATCTCGCCCGCAACCGCGTTGCCCTGTCCATGCGCGGCGTGCCTCAATCATGATCCTCTCCTCCCCACGACTTCAAGCACTTCCCCATTGATATATGAAAAAAATACTCTACTTTATCCTTTGCGCGATCATACTCTTTCCCGCCGGCCTGCTCGGCTGGCAGGAGGTGACCCCGCCTCTGGCCCTGCTCATAGGACTTATCTTTGCCCTCACAGCCGGATGTCCGGCCCCCAGCTTCAACAAACGCGCTTCCAAGCTCCTCCTTCAGGCGTCGGTAGTAGGGCTCGGCTTCGGCATGAATCTCGTCGAGAGCCTCCGCTCGGGCGCCGAGGGAATGACTTTCACCGTCATCTCCGTAGTCGGTGTCATGGCCATAGGAGTGGCCCTCGCTTCTTGGATGGCAATCGACCGCCGCACCGGCTATCTAATCTCGGCCGGCACCGCCATATGCGGCGGCTCGGCCATTGCGGCAGTCGGCCCGGTGGTCAAGGCCAACGAAAATGAGATGGCCGTGTCGCTCGGTGTAATCTTTATTCTCAACTCTGTTGCCCTTTTCATCTTCCCACCGCTGGGTCATATGCTCGGCATGAGTCAGGCCCAGTTTGGCACCTGGGCGGCCATCGCCATTCATGACACATCGTCGGTAGTAGGCGCCGGTGATGCCTATGGCCCGGAAGCTCTTCAGCTCGCCACCCTCATCAAGCTCACCCGCGCCCTGTGGATCATTCCCCTCGCGCTGGTCACCATGTTTATCTTCCGCGACCGTAGCGGAACGGGACGCATCTCCATACCGTGGTTTATCTTCCTCTTTGTAGCAGCCATGGCCATCAACACCTACCTCCCACTCCCCGGCTGGCTCACCACTACCCTCACCGTTGCCGCCAAGCGTGGACTGGTGCTTACTCTCTTCCTTATCGGCTGCTCCCTCTCCCGCTCCACTCTCCGCTCCGTTGGCTTCAAACCTATGATCCAGGCATTGATCCTTTGGGGCGTGATAGGGGTGTCGAGCTGCATCGTGGTGCTTGCCACCATCGCTTGACCCTCCCCCTCGGCCTATGCCTCATCTCCATCCCCTGCGGACTGAACCCGCGCTGACAATCGCCGCTCCGTTTGCCTTTGGCATCGGTGCGGCGTTGCTGTTGGATAATTCCATAAGCCTCATAGTGGCTATCGCAGGAGCTCTCATCGGATTGGCAGCCACAGCGTCAAGCCTCACACGCCGGGCCGGATTGCTCCTTATCATCGCAGCAGCAGGGATGGCCGACTATGCTTTGCAGAATGAGACACCCGTCATTCCGGAGGAAGAACATCTCTATTCCGGGGTTGTAGTATCGGCATCTGAAGGAAGCAGCCGGCGCAATCTTGTAGTCAACGCCGACAGTATTGATGGCAACAGTATGCGTCGACTCACATTGGCTCTTACTCTTGACCAGGATGTATCAGATATCGACGAGGGCCATCGCATACTGTTCTATGCCGCCCTTCGCAAACCCGACGGAGATAAAACTGTGCCCGACGAGATTACCTATGCCGACATTGCCTCAAGGTCGGGGATAGTGGCAACTTCCTTCATCACCGCCACCAACATAAAGAGGGTCAGTAAAGACCGCGGAGTAATATCCTTTATGGCCCGCCAACGAACACGTCTGATAGATCTGCTCTACTCAAGCTCTCTGAGCCCCGACAGCAAAACATTCCTCGCCACTGCCCTGCTCGGCCGCAGTGATGCGATCGGGAGCGATACCCGACAGGCTTTCGCAAAGGCCGGTCTGAGCCATATTCTTGCATTGAGCGGAATGCACGTAGCCATAGTGGCGGCAATTCTGTTCTGGGCTCTCTCCCCTATTGTGCTTATTGCACCGCGCCACGTCAGAAGCATCTCTATCATATCAGCCATATGGGCCTACGCCTTCATCACCGGGCTTGGCGCTCCGGTGGTGAGAGCAGCGGTAATGACCTCACTGGTACTCGCAGCCGACCTCCTGCAACGGCGCACATTTCCCCTCAACAGCCTCATGATGGCTGCACTCATGATACTCGTAGTGTCCCCCAGCCAGATCACCCGGCTCGGTTTTCAGTTATCATTTTTAGCTATAGCTTCCATCATAGCTTTTGCCGACTATCTTAATCCTGTGGCGAAAAGCCGGAATATGCTGCTGCGTGGAGCTGGAGCAGCCTTTGCTATGAGCGTGGCTGCAATGATGGCTACAGCCCTTGTGTCGGCTCTCCACTTTCATTCGCTACCTTTGCTTTTTCTCGCAGCAAACATGATAGTGGGTCCGGTGGTAATACCTGTGATTCTCGGTGGAGGACTCATTATTATTCTTGCACTTTCGGCCGGGCTTCCATATGGCATTCCTGCCCTTGTGGTTGACGATGCTGTATCATTTCTTAACCACACCGCCTCTTTCATATCCCGACTATCATGGGCCACGGCTGATATCTGGGCTCTCTCGACCATAACGGTGGTGCTTTTATTGGCCACCCTTGCGCTGATTGCTTATACTTTGCGGTCCAACTCCTCTACCGGGGGCCTCATCACTGCCTCGATCGTTATGGGGCTGGCCACTGTAGTTGCGGCTATTACCACCGGAGGGAGGGAGCCTCAATCGCCGTCTGGCACCATGTGGCGACTCCACAATTCCGACTATATGGATATGCTGATACCACTTGCCGACACACTTTATCTAATCAGCGACGCTCCACGTTCTACACTCGACAGCCGGGCCGAAGAACTTACTTATCGCATGAGCAAGTATATGGGACGACGAGGCATTAAAGCTCTGATCCCGGCTCACGACCATATGGATCGTAATGGATTGATTCGTGCCGGCTCACGGCTCAAGATAGGATCACAGCGCATAGCTCTGGCTGGATCCGGCTTTGCGGCACCCGACAGCAACCGCCGCGGCATTGCCGGCACCGACCTGCTCATCCTCACACGTGGCTATCATGGCTCCCTGCCTGAACTTGTCAATGCCATGAAACCCGATAGCGTGTATCTCTCGCCCGGCCTGAATCCACGCTTGCGGAAACGCTATCAAAGAGAGTTGCTTGAGCTTGGCCTATTCTCGTCTGAAGGAGGATTATTCAGGCTGGTCAGGTCGGAGTAGCGAGGGATAGCGTTGAGAAACCGAGGGGGCTGTCCGGGGGCGGTGATTGCGGCGCAATAGTGGGTGAGGCCGTTGCTTATGATAATGACCGGGGCAGAGAGGAGGGTGTTGTAGACGGCGGCCTGGGCAAAGACTGCAGGGGTGAGGCGCACGGAGGGGGCTTTGTATTCGACAATGGCCAGCGGATGGCGGCCTGTGTGGTCAAAAACCACAGTGTCGCACCTCCGAGATGCTCCCGACGGTAGAGTGATGGCCAGTTCGTTGGCCATAAGCGAGAGTGGATAGCCGAGAGCACCTGCAAGCCAGCCGACGAAACGCTGTCTTACCTCCTCCTCTGGGGTGAGAGGGGTCCAGCGGCGGCGCAATGGACAGAACACCTCAGGCCTCCGCGCCCCACGGGAAGAAGGACGAAGGCGGAGCGGGACTATCGGGAGATTGAGGCTTAGCGGAGTGTAGATGAGTGGCGGATTGGTGGTCATAGCCGGCAGATGGATTTGGCGGAGCGGGAAAAAGTGTGTAAATTTACAAAAAGTTTTTCAACCGATGACAACACCGCATTCTACTACAACAGCCGCAACTCCCCCGACCTATGCGTCGCTTCGGGCTTCGCTGGCCAAGGGGATAGCCCCGGCAAGGGTCTATATACTCCATGGCGAGGAGGGCTATTTTACCGACGAGCTGGTAAAGATGTTTGAGGGATTAGTGGCAGAGGCCGACCGCGACTTCGGGCTTACCCGCCTCTATGGCCCGACGACAGATGCGGCCACTATAGTCGCAGCGGCGCGCAGCATCCCTATGCTTGTCGACAAGCAGGTGGTGATAGTCAAGGAGGCGCAGGCCATGCGGGCCGATGAGGTTGGTAAGCTGAGTGGATATGTGGCGGCTCCGTCGCCACATACGGTACTGGTGGTGGCGTTCAGGGGCGCTCAGGCCAAAGGACGCGATCTGCTTGCGTCGGCTCGCAAAGGGGGTGCGGTAGTGTTTGAGTCAAAGAAACTCCGCGAGAGCTCTCTGGCTGGGACCATCGAGTCGATGGTTCGCGAGAAGGGGCTGACAATCGAGCCCAAGGGGGTGGCGATGCTGGGTGAGTATATCGGCACCGAGGCGTCGCGACTCTACAATGAGATCGACAAACTGGCGCTGATACTCGGCAAGGGATCGATGATCACCCCCGAGGCGATAGAGCGCAATATAGGCATCTCGAAAGATTATAACAATTTTGAGTTGGTGGGTGCGGTGGCCCGTCGCGACATGGCGGCCATGTTTACCATTCTGGGCTATTTCAGGGCCAACCCTAAAGGAAACCCGACGGTGATGACCACAGCCGCGCTCTACAACTTTTTTTCGGGTCTGCTGATTTATCACTTCACACCATCAAAGTCGCCGTCCGACAAGATGTCTGCTCTTGGACTCAAATGGCAGGGGCAGCTGCGCGACTATGAGGCTGGCGCCCGCAACTATAATGCCTATATCACGATAGGGATAATATCGGAGCTCCGCCGCTTTGACAGGATGACAAAAGGGGTGGGATCGAGGCAAAATGAATATGATCTGCTCCACAACCTGCTTTACCGCATCCTGACCATCAGAGGCATCAATGGCTGACGCGGGCCCCCTCTCGCCATACAATTGATTATTCGCGACCCATACTTGGCGCCGGGCTCAATCCATGAGCCTGAGGATCGTGGCCTCAGACGGGTTGCGGGCAATGACGCGTCCTGCTGGGTCAATGAGATAGCTCCGGTAGCCGTCGATGAGATGATAGTCGGAGCGTAGACGCCGGGAATCGGGGCCCGCGGCAAGGAGAATGTCTCGTAGATTGAGGCTGTCACGGGCGGCTATCTCCTCGACCAACCTGCGTGATGAGTCGAAATTGACGGAGATAAAATTGAGAGTATCGCGGGCATCGGGAGGTAGAGCAGCGTCTACGCGTCGGGCAATCACATCGTTGTTCATGTTGCGCATCCTCGACATGGGGTCGGCTGCCGACCAAAACGACAACAGCACATACTGGCCTTTGAGGTCTGCCAACCTCAGCGTCGTAGAAGTGTCGGAGAGGGCTGTGAGCTCAAAAGATGGGGCGCGATAGCCCTCGCGGGGCTGATAGACGCGCTCAGTGTATGCTGCCACCGATATGATGCAAACGGCCACAGCGAGAAGCAGTAGTCCGATAGTCTTTTTCATGAAAGGATAACACTCCCGGTCATGAAAAGGCTCATGAACAGGAGTGTTATAAAATGCTAATCGGCTTGAGCCCGGGCATAGGGAGCGGCAATGGTTCTGTCGAGATAGGCGCCCGAAGCGAGGATGGAGGCGGGATCGCGGCCCGAGGCTCTGATTATTTTCAAACCTATGAAGCGGCCGAGGCGCCCGGGGGCATCAGGGCTCACATCGACCGATGCCGGGGCCGGGTCTATCATACGCAAAGCCACTACCTCGTCATCGCTGAAAAGAAGCTCGCGCGCCACGATGCGATGCCAGGCCTCCTTCTCGTGGGCCACAGCTTCAGACCACTCTTCCGGTGTCCACCCCATAAGCTGCTCTCCATCGGCTATATGCAGCTGATCGGCCAAACAGGCCAGAACAGTCCCCTCGTAGGCCATAAGCTGGAGCAGTGTGGGCGCTGCCACCGAATCAGGGAAAGGGTGACACGCACGTATCCATGCCTCCCCCACATCGAGAGGCAGACGCTCGGCGCTCTTCAACCTCCGCAGATGATCGGGAAAGGAGGCATATCCCTCATAGTCGGAGCCAAGGTAATGATTGAGCGCCACTATCACCACCGTGTCGACCATGGCCACGCTCTGGCTGTAAGGGGAAACCATGCCATAGATCCTTGCCGGAAGGCTGTCGATGAGACCGAGGGTGGCCTCAGCCTCCCGCAGAGGGGGTAGGAGCCGCTCCACATCGGGGGCAAACACAGCAAACGCCCGGCTATCCCTCCCGGCGCGCAACAGCGAATCGCGCGTCGGGTGGGGCAATGAGCCGGGCGTTATGCCACGTGTGATGTAGAGCCACGCATCGGCTGCCGCTGTCATATCGTCGGGAAGAGACGCCGACGAATCGGCCATCGCAGAGATGGCTCTGTCGAGCCTTCCTATACTTACCGGGGGGGTAGGAGCGTCGCCGCAGGCATTGAGGAGCGCTGCAATCGCCATCGACGCACACACCATGACGCGCCCGCGAGGGAAGAGGGCAGCCATTACGCGGATCACTCTACGTCGAAACCGGCCGAACGGAGACCGTCCTTGATTTCGGCAATATGCTCGTGGTTGCGTGTCTCAAGCTCAATGAGCAGACGGCAGCCATTAACATTTTCCGACTCCACACGGTCGTGCTTGACCGAGAGGATATTGCCGCCATGCTTGCCTATCACAGCACAGATCTCAGCGAGCTGGCCGGGCTTGTCGGCAGCCTGGATCACGAGGTTGCAGTCGCGGCCAGCCTTTACCAATCCGCGGGCAATGACGCGGTTGAGCGAGGTAACGTCGATATTGCCGCCGCTCACCAGACACACCACCTTCTTGCCCTTGAGCGGGAGCTTGTGGAAGAGAACTGCAGCCATAGGAGTGGCACCTGCGCCCTCCGACACAAGTTTCTGCTTCTCGATGAGATAGAGGATAGCGGCAGCCACTTCATCGTCGGTCACAGTGACAATCTTGTCGACATACTTCTTGACCATCTCAAAGGTGTTGATACCGGGCTCCTTCACCGCGATACCGTCGGCGATGGTCGACACGGCGTCAAGGCGGATGCGCTCATCGCGCTCGATCGACTCAGCCATCGACGGAGCGCCCTCGGCCTGTACGCCGTATACTTCGATATTCGGCTTGAGGGTCTTGAGGGCGAAGGCAACACCTGAAATAAGACCGCCGCCTCCGATGGGCACGATCACAGCATCGACATCGTCCATCTCCTTGATGATCTCAAGGCCGATGGTGCCCTGACCGGCAATCACCAGAGGATCGTCGAATGGGTGAACGAGGGTATAGCCATGCTCCTTCTGGAGCTCGAGAGCCTTGGCATAGGCATCGTCGTAGACACCGGGCACCAGACACACCTCAGCGCCGAGAGCCTTTGTGGCCTCGATCTTAGATATGGGAGCACCGGCAGGAAGGCAGATTATGCTCTTGATGCCATTGTGGGTAGCGCCGAGAGCCACACCCTGGGCGTGGTTGCCTGCCGAACAGGCTATCACGCCCTTGGCCTTCTCTTCGGGCGAGAGCTGTGAGATTTTGTAGTAGGCACCACGGAGCTTGAACGAGCCTGTGTGCTGGAGATTTTCGGGCTTGAGGTAAACCTCACAGTCTGTGATGCCTTTGACCGGGCCTATAAGGCGGGGGTGGCGAGCAACGCCTGCAAGTACTTTAGAGGCGTTGAAAACTTCGGATATATCGAGTTCTGCCATGGTATATATTTATAATGTGATTGGTTTTGGTTTGTCATATCAGTCAAACACCCCCTCTATTGAGGCTTCGTCGGCTTCTGAGTCGGGATCTATGGCAACGCCATAGTATTCTTTCTCGCACAGATCGAAGGTGGGCGACGGGAATCGCTCGCTCTGCGAATAAGGGAGTGTGGGATCGGCATAGACTTTGCTCATGAAGCGGCCATAGATAGGAAGAGCCATCGAGGCGCCCTGACCAAGGGCCATGCCATTGAAGTGGATATAGCGCTCATCGCCGCCAACCCAAGTGCCCGACACGAGCGAGGGGGTGAAGGCCATGAACCATCCGTCGGAGTTGTCATTGGTTGTGCCGGTCTTGCCACCGGTCGGAGCTGTGATATTGAACGGGGCTCGGCGTATACGGTTACCGGTACCGCCGTCGACCACGTTCTGCAACATCGACAGCATCTTATACCAGGCTTTTTCGGAGATCACCTCCGTCTGGCGGGGAGCAAACTCCGATATGATGTTGCCCTGGGCATCGGCTATGGCGGTGACAAACAGTGGGTCCGACCTCATGCCTTTATTGGCAAACGCAGTGTAGGCGGTCACCATCTCCTTGACCGACACATCGGCCGGTCCGAGACACAGCGACATCACCGGGTCGAGGTGGCTTGTGATGCCAAAGTTATGCATCGTCCTCACCAGCTCTGAAGGTGAAAGCTCTGCTATCAGACGGGCTGAGATCCAGTTGTTGGAGTTGGTCAGAGCCCAATGCAGGCTCACCATCTCGCCCACTCGCGCCGAACCTGAATTGCGGGGCGTCCACATATTGCCATTCTCGTCGTAGAGCACCGGCTGAGTATTGGAAAACTCATCGCAGGGGGTAAATCCCTCCTCCATAGCATAAGTATAAAGGAACGGCTTGACGGTCGAACCGATCTGGCGGCGACCGGTCGACACCATATCATATTGGAAGGATGCAAAGTTGGGTCCTCCCACATAAGCCTTGACCTGACCCGTCACCGGATCCATCGACATGAAGCCGGCACGAAGGAAGCTCTTGTGGTAGAGGAGCGAATCAAGGGGAGTCATGGTTGTATCGACCAGCCCAGAGGCATAAGTAAACACCTTCATGTCGACCGGACGGCGGAACGATTCCTCAATCTCGCTGTCGGATAGACCCGCTTTCTTGCCATTACGGTAGCGGTCGGTCTGTTTCATGGCGCGGGCTATAAGCGACCTCACAGTCGACTCCGACGCTTCATTGCGGTTGGTGGTGTAGGGTGCATATTTGGTGCCTTTTTTCTCCTTGAAGAAAGCCGGCTGGAGAGTCGACGAAAGATGCCCCACCACAGCATCCTCGGCATACTGCTGCATGCGCGAGTCGATAGTGGTGTAAATCTTGAGTCCGTCGGTATAAAGATCATAATGGCTTCCGTCGGGCTTGGGGTTCTTCTCAATCCACCCATAGAGAGGATCGGTTTGCCATGCAATCGAATCGGCCACATAGCGGTCTTTGTCCCACGACGGATAATCTGATTTCACCGGCTTCTTGGCTCGCAACATGCGGCGCAGTTCCTCCCTGAAGTAAGGAGCCGGGCCCTCCTTATGATCAACCTTATGAAATGACAGAGTGAGAGGCTTGGCCTGCAGCTCTGCAAGCTGGTCGGCGGTGATCATGTCGGCTTTATACATCTGCTCAAGTACAGTATTACGGCGTTCGCGGGTGCGCTCGGGCTGACGTACAGGGTTGTAGTACGATGGATTCTTTACCATACCCACGAGGGTCGCGGCCTCCTCTATCGAGAGCTCGCTCGGCTTCTTGCCGAAATAAACCCACGCGGCGCTCTTGATCCCGACGGCATTGTAAAGGAAATCAAATTGATTGAGATACAGCTTGATTATCTCATCCTTGGAATAAAAGCGTTCGAGCTTGACAGCTATCATCCACTCGATAGGCTTCTGGAGAGCTCGGCTCAGAAAGCCGCTGCTCTCCGGCGAATAGAGCTGCTTGGCAAGCTGCTGGGTAATTGTGGAGCCTCCACCCGCATTTTTCTGCTGCAGGAGGAGAGTCTTGAAGAGCACGCGGGTCAAGGCTCGACCGTCGATGCCCGAGTGGTCGCGGAAGCGGGAGTCTTCCGTGGCTATAAGGGCATCGATCACATGGTCGGAGATCTCGTCGAGATCGGCATACACCCTGTTGCCGGTGTTGCGGAAATACCGTCCGAGCTCTTTGCCATCGGCCGAATACACCACCGATGCAAATCGGTCGGTAGGATTCTTCAGGTCTTCGACGGGGGGCATATAGCCCACGACACCATTGTAAACCAGGACAAAAAAGAAGCCCAGGCCCACTATGACAGCTCCGAAAAGCACCCAGAGCAATATTATTATCGAGCGCTGACGCCCGGGAGTGAATTTTGACATATGCAGATAGGCTGGAGAGAGTCTGTATAACTCTGCAAAATTAGTAAAAACCTCCCTAAGCATATCAATTTTAACTGTCAATTTTTGATAATCCCACCTTGCTGTCCGACGGAGCCCCCTCGACTGAGCCTTAAAAAATGTCACATATACGACAATAATGGGGCGTCAATGAATGGGAATGTCCGCTTTTTAGCTAATTTTGCAGGTAAACCCTCCCCGATTATGGACACCACCGAACTTGCCGAGCGAATCTTCTTCAATCTCCCCTACACCCCCTCCGACCAGCAGGTGGAGGTGCTTGCCGCTTTGGCGCGGTTTTGTGTGGGAGATATGCCCAGCGACTCCGTGTTTCTGCTCGGCGGCTACGCGGGTACCGGCAAAACCTCTCTGATGGGTGCGCTCGTGAAGGCTCTCCGGGAGATCAATATGCCGGCCGTGCTGATGGCGCCGACAGGCCGCGCCGCAAAGGTGTTTGGCAAGTTTGCCGGATCATTTGCCTCGACCATCCACCGCCGCATCTACCGCTCCCCCGCCGCAGGCGAGAGCTATGGATTTGTGTCGGTGGCCGACAATAATATGCGCGACACGGTATTTATCATCGACGAGGCTTCGATGATTGCCGACAATGCAACAGAGGGGCGCCCGTCGCTCCTCGACGATCTCATCTATTACGTCTATTCAGGCGAAGGCTGCCGGATGATACTTCTTGGCGACACGGCCCAGCTCCCCCCGGTGGGATCGCTTGAGAGCCCTGCCATGAATGTTGCAACCCTCAAACGGGCCGGTCTGCGGGTGCTTCATGCCACAATGACCCAGACCGTCCGACAGGCTGCCGACAGCGGCATACTCTACAATGCCACCTGGCTCCGCAGAGCGTTGCGGCAAAAGGAGCTGCCCGAGCCGGTGCTGCATATCTCGCGCTTTCCCGACGTAAGCGCCATAGGTGGCGAAGAGCTCGAGGATGCCATCTCGTCGAGCTATGCCAATGCGGGACCCGAAGCAACCATAGTGATCACGCGCAGCAACCGCCGGGCGGTTGCCTACAATATGTCGATCCGGACACGCATTCTCGACCGGGAGGAGGAGCTCACCCGTGACGAACGCCTGATGGTGGCTAAAAACAACTATCTGTGGAGCGCCAAAGTGAAGGGCCTCGACTTCATAGCCAACGGCGACATTGCCGTCGTGAGCCGAATCATCGCCACAGAGACCCGCTACGGACTGAGATGGGCCGATGTGGAGCTATCGCTTCCCGACCGCGACATATCGCTCCCATGCAAGATAATGCTCGACACACTGCTGAGCGAGAGTCCGGCTCTCGACCCCGGCAGGATGCAGCAGCTTACTCAGGACATATTGTCGGATCCCGAGGTGTTCACCCAATCCACCCCCATGACCGCACGCCTCAAGATGTTGCGGTCCGACCCATATTACAATGCCCTTCAGGTGAAATATGCCTATGCCGTCACATGCCATAAAAGCCAGGGCGGCCAGTGGGAAGATGTGTATGTCGATATGGGATTCATACCACCCGAGATGCACGGCCTCGACTATTACCGCTGGCTCTATACAGCCACCACCCGCGCCACCCGCCGGATCTTTTATGTCAATCCCGAAGGGGTGAAACTGAGGTGACCACTCCACTACCTTGTAAAAATCAACTCCACCCTCCTCTGAAGCCTTGTGCGGCCCAGGGAAGGGTGGAGTTGATTTTTATTCAACCGGCTTATCGGCCTGAGCCCTGCGGGAGGCAGGTCATGTCGGATGCTACCACGGTGTAGTTGCGCCCGAAGGCATTACACTCAAAGGTAAGATCGGCGTCGCCTCTGCCCTCGAGGTCGGCTTCAAGACGGAGTTTGCTAATGGCAAAGGTGGGATAAGGCACCCCGGCGATCGAGGGGATAAGCGATTCCTTAGTCGCCACAAAACCATCGTCACTACAGGTCAGGTCAAGACCTTTGAAACTCATGTCGCCAACAGCAGGCATCCCTTGTGCAAACTTGGCGTTGCGCACTGTAAGGTCGGCGGTGCCGTCCGCCTTGATTGAAAGGAGGTAAGAGGTCTCGGTAGTGGTAAACGATCCAGCTGCGCCAGAGGTGATCACTGTGGTGCCGTTCATCACCGATGTGGCCGGAATGAACGTCAACCCATATGTGGTGTAATCAAGATTGCGGGTCAAAGCGAAAGAGAATATCTCTGCGCCATCGGGGTTGAGCTCCGATGCAGGGAGCTTTCCGACGAGCGACTCAATGTCGGAATACTTATCTCCATACTGCCCATTGATGATCTTGTCGGCGTCGATCTCGCGGGTACCGTCGGGAAGGAGCTTAAACGGCACCTCCTCGATTTTGTCTTTCAAGCTGTAAGAGGCGCCGTCGGAAGCGGTAGCGAAACCGTCGATAGCAATATCGGCAGTCTTTACATTATCATAGTAGCTGATGGTGATAGTTGACGGGATCAGGAGGCTCTTATTTTTGTAGCCATAGAGATAGCCGGCAGGCGATTCCATCACCACAGCCTCGCCGCGGTCTACCACCGGCTCATCGTCGTCGCCGCCACACGAGGCAAAAGCCATCGCGGAGCCTGCTGCTGCCACTGCAAGGAGTGTGTTTGCAAAAAGGTTGAATTTTTTAGTCATATCAGATTTGTTAATCAGTCAAACGAAAGGCGGAGAGTGACGCCGAGCTGGCGCGGACGGCCTTTCTGGAAAAAAGTCTCCGAAACGGAAACGAAAGAAAACACATCATATTGTGTGGCAGTGATATTCTCTGCCCACAAATCGAGCGACCACCATGAATGCTCGAAGCTTACCGACGCATTGAGCAGGGCATAGAATGGCTGACGGTAGCTATTGTCCTCATCCCAATACACTGGCCCTACTCCGCGGCAATTGACATTGGCGGTGATCATGTCGATAAAGCCCTTGACGGGAATCCGGTAGGTGACAGATCCGAAAAGGGTGTTGGCCGGTGCATAGGGCACCTTATTGCCACGGTAGTTGGTGCGTCCGTTCCAAAATTCCCTGAACCGTGCATCGGTCATGCCATAGCTGGCCGATAGGAGCCACATCGACGATGGGTTGTAGCGCACGGTTGCCTCAAAACCCATGGAGCGGGAGCGACCGGCATTGGTGGTGATCCGACCGGTTGTGGTGCCGTCGGGAAACATAGTGAGCTGCTGGTCGCGAATGTCGATCAGGAATGCTGCAAGATCAGTGCCCACGCGCCCTTCGGCACATGTTATATGGGCACCCACCTCATAGTTCCAGCTTTTCTCAGGACGATATTTCACTATCTCGTCGACATCATACTTTTCGGCCATGCCCATCATGCCCATGATGCGTTGCTGCAACACATCGGAAAACATCTGAGTGTTGTAGCCACCGCTTTTGTAGCCTTTGCCCACCGAAAAATACAATTCAGAGGCCGAGGGCATGGGAAGGCGCCACGACACAGTAAGCTTTGGGAGCAATTCGAGAAAGTGCTGCGAGAGGCGCCCACCGTCGTCGATATCCACTGCCCGGCGGTCAAACACCGTCGGGGTCGACGACGGATCGGTAGCGTCGAGGATGGTATAGGATGTATGGGCCGAAGAGTGGTAGCGCAGAGCCGCGTGCTCATAGTCGAGACGCAGGGCGCCCGACAAGGTCCAGTCGCCGGCGCGGAATGTACTCTGATGGTAAGCGGCGAAGCCATACACCGGATAAGAGAAATCAGATCCGAGCACAAAGCTGTCGTCGTCCCACTTCACCGGATAATAGGGATTGAACTCATTGCGGTGATGCACAATAAGATTGGCAATACCATCGGCCTTGAATGTCACCGGAGCGTTCATCGAGGTGTGGCGGGAGAAGCCGAACAGACCGCCGAGCCACTCGTAGCGTCCGCCCTTGCGACCGCGCACCACCACATCCTGCGTCACAGTCCATTCGTGGCGCCCCTGTACGAGGGTGAAGTAATCGACCGGCCGGAAATCCTGATCGAGTCCCATCTCATCGTCGATATACTGTAGCGAAGTGATCGACGACAGATTCCATGAACCGCCGTCGTAACCCACAGTAAGACCATCGGAAAATGAGTTGCGTCTATAATAACAGGTGTCATTGTAGGCCACCTCGCGGGTGTCGGCCCACTCATAAGGATAGCCCCCCTGACGAGAGAGGCTGAGAGCCGCCACATTGCTCACCTTGACCGAGGCCGATGGCACCCACTCGGTGCGCCAGCGGAGCGAGCCGCTTTTCTCTTTATCGGCCTTGTAGCCTGTATAGCTATTGGTAAAGAATCCGTCGTGGTAGTTGAAATATCCCGACACACCCATGGCGAGCTTCCTCGACAACTTATGATAGTGGCTTATGCCCATCTTGAGCTGCGGGCCCGATGCTGCCGTGGCCATCACCCGTGAGCCGCTGTAGTTGAGCGGTGAGATGGTGTAGATATTGATCTGGCCACCCATGGTGTTGCGTCCGTAGAGAGTCGACTGCGGACCGCGTATCACCTCGATACGCTCTATGTCGAAGAGGTCGAAATCATAGGCATCTTTGTTGAGAAATGGCACATTGTCGACATTCAGGCCCACCACAGGCTGGTCGATTCTCGCCCCGAGTCCTCTGACATATATGCTTGAGGTCATGCGGGTGCCATAGGCCGGGATATAAAAGTTGGGGGCTATCTCGCTCACATCTTTCATCGATGCAACCCCAAGCCGCTCTGCCTCGCGCCGCCCTACCACGGTCGACGCAATGGGCTGAAGACGCAGATCAAGGCCCTGCTTTATGGCCGTGACCGACACCTCGCCAATGTTGATGGTCGAATCGGACTCGGTGGCAGCTATATCGTCAGGCACACCGGGTACCGGAGCACCGGTGTCGGCCGATACCCCGGCCGACAACTGGAGCAACAGAGGGAGTGCGAGAGCCGCAATGACCGATCGCTTGTCGCTTTTCATCATAGCGGTCACGCTTCGGGAGCAATTTCGTCAAGAATCTCGCGCAGCTCGCTCTCAGTGGCAGTAAGACGCGAGCGACATTCGGTGATCAGCTCCGAGGCTCGCCTCGTATAGGCGGCCAAAAGATCTATATCGCAGCGGTCGCTCTGCATGGTGCGTAAAATGTTGTCGAGCTCGGCCACAGCCTGAGCATATTTCAAGTCCTTTACCGGAGTAAATTCTGATGACATGGCAGGTAAATACTTTGCTATGTGGATTAACAGATTGAGTCAGTTGATTGATGGGTTGACGGAGCGGTGCTATTCACCACAGAGGTCACGCTGCCGTCGGCCAACACTGTCACTATCGCGACACCATCGGCAAGGTCGGCAACGCTTCTGACGGTGTGACCGCCGGAGGTACGGGTCACCGAGAAGCCACGCCTCATGGTGGCCTCTGGCGACAATGCCTTTAACAGGGTGTTGGATGCCTCCAATCGGTCGTAAGCACGGCTTACCGCAGTAGCGGAGGCTATGGCGAGTGCCCGGGCCGAAGCATCGAGAGATGCCCTGGCCGGCATGAGGCGCGAACCCCCTATACCGGCCAGCGATATGCGGGCGCTGTCGATAAATGAGCGTGAGCGATCCACTGCGGCCCGTGCAGCCGTAGGGAGCACACCCTCGTAATACGAGAGCTGGGTGAGACAGCCACTGATGCGCTGCGATGCCACAGCAAGGATCTCGTCGCCTGTGCGCTGCAGACGGTCAAGACTCTCCACGGCCCTGGCAATGAGCCATTCAGCAGCAGCCGTTGGTGTCTTGACCCGCATTGCGGCTACATAATCGAGCACAGTGACATCACGCTCGTGTCCGATGCCGACTATCACCGGAAGAGGGAACTGGGCCACATTGAGTGCCAGCGAATAATCGTCAAAACTCTGCAGATCGGTCGATGAACCACCACCACGTATCATCACAACGCAGTCAAATTCATCGGCCCTCGCAGCTATGGCATCGAGAGCCGAAATACACGACCCGACAGTGCGCTCGCCCTGCATCACTGCTGCAAACAATTCAACCCTGAACCGAAAATGTCTCGGCGATGAGTAGAGCTGATTGATGAAGTCGCCATAGCCCGCGGCGCCGGCCGCCGACACAACAGCGACGCGCAACACCGGCTCGGGCCATGGCAATGATCGGTTGAGATCGGTCACCCCATCAGCACTCAGACGCGCAAGGATCTCGCGCCGACGGCGCTCGGCCTCTCCAAGGGTATATGATGGATCGATATCGCTTATCACGAGCGACATGCCAAACGACGGATGATAATTGACCGTGCCGCGCACCATCACCTTCAGACCGCTCACAAGACGCTGACCTGTGGCTTCGGCAAAACGCCGCCCGAGCGATGGCGCTATATTGGCCCACATGATGGCCTTGATGCGGGCACCTACACGCCCTGTGGCCATATCCTTGTCGATAAGCTCCATATAGCAATGGCCGCCCGAAGCGCGCAGATCAACCAGCTCGCCTGTGACCCACACGTCGCGCAGGTCGGGCGTGGCCAGCAATCCGGCAATGATGCGGCTAAGAGAGGTGACGCTCAAGGGAGCCGGTCCGAAAAGTCCGCCTCCGCTCATTTGCGCTGTGCGAGTCGTTTGCCGTTCCAGACATATGTGAGATTGTCGCGCAGGAGCGGCTTGATCGGTTCGTAAACCTCTTCGGTAAGAAACTCTGCCGAGCGGTTGGTAAACACAAATGTCTTCGACTCCGGATCGTAAGCACAACTCACGAGCATGAAAGGCAACTGGGCTTCCACCTCGTCGCGGCCTGAGCGTCCGGCGTCAGGAGCCATCCATTGCTCAAGATCCGGAGCCACGAAATGATTGGCCGGAAGCGGCTTCCAATCGGAGGTGTAGAGAGTCACCTTGCTGTCGGGCACCGGAGTGGCCACGGTGTGGATCATCGCCAATATCGTATCGCCTGCTGCAGGAAGAGCCACGATCTCTACTGTGGAGGCTGCAGTGGCTTCGATCACTATATGCTCGGGGGTCATAGCTGTAATGCGGCTGTTGCCATACAGAGCATTGCGCGACGCTCTGTCGCTACCGGCATTAAAGTAGTCGATCATGTCGAGGCGTGTCGAAGCCTCGATCAAAGGCATCACCCCTGTCGGGGCCTTGACAAAAGCATCGGCGGCCGTGAAGGCATGCCCGGTTTCGGGCATGGCCAACGCGGCTGCAGCGACGATGGGAATTAATGTTGCTCGGTGTGTCATATGAATGGGTTAACCTTTGTTTTTGCGCTGGCGCGTCGTGGTCTTGCGGCCCGATGCGTTGGCTCTGGCACGACGGAGGAAGAAGTCGTGGACGCTCTCCATATCCTCTTCCACGCCGTTGTCGGTCGCGCTTTTCTTCCCTTTGCGGCGTGTCGAAGCGCGGGCGTAGTCTTTGTCGTGGTCGGCTATCTCGCAATAGATGCGCTTGCCGAGGAAGTCAGATCCGGTGAGGCCCTCGACCACACGGCGTGCATCGCCATCGGCCACATCAAAGAGCGAATATCCGGGCATGAGGTCGATACGACCTACATCAACCCGCTTTCCTGTCACCAGATGGTTGAGCATGTCAATAAGGTTGCCGGCATAGAACCCGTCGACTTTACCTGCATTGATATATATACGCGACATCCCCTTTTCGGCTGTGCGGCGGTCTTTTTCCTTGGGGTCGGTCACGCGCTCACGCTCCTTGCGCTCCTTGCGGGGCTTTTCGTCGATAAAGTCGATTTTTGGTGCGTCGCGGTAATAGTCGAGCAGACGGTTGAACTCCAGTGAGAGGATGCGTTTGAGCAGATCCTCGCCGGTGAGCCATTCGAGCTTACGCTGCACACCGGGGAGATACTTTCCGATCTCTTCATCGTCGACTTTCACGCGCTCCAACCGGTCGGCCAGATTGTAAAGCTGCTTCTCGATGATATGCTGTGGGGTGGGCACCTCCTTGCGCTCGAAGGTGCGGCCTATCTTCTTTTCGATCTCGCGTAGCTTGCCCTTCTCGCGCGAGTGGATTATGGCAGCCGAGATGCCGGTCTTGCCGGCACGACCGGTTCGGCCCGAGCGATGGGTGTAGACGGCTGTATCGTCGGGAAGGCCGTAGTTGATCACATGGGTCAGATCGTCGACATCGAGGCCTCGGGCTGCCACATCAGTGGCCACAAGAAGTGTGATCACCCTGTCGCGGAACTTCTTCATC
This sequence comes from uncultured Muribaculaceae bacterium, assembly GCA_910579675.1. Lineage (GTDB taxonomy): Bacteria > Bacteroidota > Bacteroidia > Bacteroidales > Muribaculaceae > Paramuribaculum. Next base: position 24,338 of record CAJTUF010000001.1, read on the forward strand.
ACAATGTCGCGCTGCTGTTGCGACAGATCGCCATGCAGGGCGTCGGCATTATAGCCGTCGGCGATAAGATTGTCGGCTATCTCCTGAGTGTCGCGGCGGGTGCGGCAGAAAATGATAGCGTAAATATTGGGACTGTCGTCGGCTATGCGTTTAAGCGCGAGATATTTGTCTCGTGCATTGACCATATAGTAGACATGGCGCACATTGCGGGTACCCTCATTTTTGTTGCCTATGACAAATTCCACAGGCTGCTTCATATACTTCTTGGAGATGCGGGCTATCTCGTCGGGCATGGTGGCCGAAAAGAAAAGCATCTTGCGCTCCTGAGGCACGTGGGAGAGAATCTCGTCGATCGAGTCAAGGAAGCCCATATTGAGCATCTCGTCGGCTTCATCAAGCACCACGGTGTGGACGTCGCCCAGCTTGACAACTCCACGGTTGATGAGGTCGATCAGTCGGCCAGGGGTAGCGACGATGATCTGCGACCCGTCGCGAAGGGCGCGTATCTGGCTCTCGATCGACGACCCGCCGTAGACGGGGATCACCTTGAGTTCAGGGATATATTTTGAGAAATCGGCAAGGTCGGCTGCAATCTGAAGGCAGAGCTCGCGGGTAGGAGCAAGGATCAGAGCCTGAGGCTTGCGACGGGAGGTGTCGATACGCTGTATGACGGGGAGGCCGAAAGCGGCGGTCTTGCCGGTGCCTGTCTGTGCGAGAGCAACCACATCGGCGCTCGAATCGTCGAGAAGATGTGGGATTACTTTCTCCTGCACCGGCATTGGTGATTCAAAGCCGAGTTCGGTTATGGCGTGGCGCAGCGGTTCGCTGACGCCAAGTTCTTCAAATGTCTTCATCTGAGTTGGTGTTAATAGTCGTTTTTATATATAACTTCTGCAGGAGCCTAAACGTTTAGCAGCACATCGGAAAGACGATGTTCCAACTCAGCGGAAGTAAGTTTTGTATGCAGCGATCCTTTATGGGCGACGGAGATATTGCCGGTCTCCTCGCTCACCACGATGGCAAAGGCGTCGGTGGCCTGGGAGATGCCGAGGGCTGAGCGGTGGCGTAAGCCGAGCGAGCGCGATATATTGCGGTCGTGGCTCACTGGAAGAATACATCCGGCACTTTTAAGCCTGTCGTGGGCCACGATGAGAGCTCCGTCGTGTAGAGGTGAGTTTTTGAAAAAGATATTTTCGATAAGACGGGCGTTGATCAGAGCGTCGATCATGTCGCCGCTTTTCTCGTAACTCTCAAGCGATATATCCTGCTCGATCACAATAAGGGCGCCGGTCTTGGTCTTGGCCATATTCATGCAGGCATATACTATGGGGAGAACGTAGCGCCTCATGTCGCGCTCAGCTTCGTTGCCGCGCGTGTGGTGGAAGAGCTTACGTAGAAAAGCCCATTTCTTATGATCGCCAAGCGCCACGAGAAATCTCTTGATCTGATCCTGAAAGAGAATCACAAGCACAAGCAGGCCTATGCTCATAAACTTGTCGAGAATAGTGCCTATGAGCTTCATCTCGAGGATCTGGGATGTGAACACCCACACCACGATGAATGCCAGAATCCCGAAAAATATGTTGATTGTGCCGCTCTCCTTCATTATCTTGTAGATATAATACAGGAGAAGGGCGGCAAGAGCTATGTCGAGTATGTCGCGGAGTCCGAATGAATCGATCACGGTAGTTGCTCTGGATAAAAAGAGATTGTGTTATTGCCTGTCAACTTTACCACAGTGGCGGGAGTGGCTGCACCAAGCCTTGATGCTATCTCGACAGCCTGACGTGCCTCGGCCACATCGTGGACTCTCAGTATTGAAGCGCCTTGCTGCAGGGCAGCGAAGTTGAGGAGCGTGGTAGCCGGTAGTGCTCGGTCGGAGGTGATATTCAATGCCCGGGTGATCATCGACTTGCGCGAAACCCCTACAAGTACAGGGCGCTCAAGGAGCGATATGAGTGCTCCGAGATCGTCCATCAGCTCATAATTCTGCTCCAGGGTCTTGGCAAAGCCAAATCCGGGATCGACCACAACATCGGCCACCCCCATCAGTGCAAGACGCCTGAGTTTTACCGACAGCTCGGCTGCCACGGTGGCTGCCACCCCCTTTTCAGGATAGTCGGTGAGCGTCTGCATGGTCGACGGCGTGCCTCGCATGTGCATGGCTATGTATGGCACCTCCAGACGCGCCACAGTATCAAACATATCAGGGTCAAGATCGCCCGCCGATATGTCATTGATGATATCGGCGCCCATCTCCTCGACAGCGGCAGCTGCCACGGAGGACCGGAAAGTGTCGACCGACACCGGGATATCTGGCGCCACTGAGCGGAGAGCAGCCATCGCCATGGCGAGCCTGTCGGTCTCCTCCGAGGCCGACACCTCTGCTGCGCCTGGACGCGAGGAGTAACCTCCTACGTCGAGTATATCAGCGCCGTCGGCCACAAGGGTCTCCACACACGCTTTCACCTCATCATAGCATTGATTGCGGCTCGGAGCATAGAAGGAGTCGGGAGTGGCGTTGACGATACCCATCACCACCGGGCGATCAAACTCCACAAGGCGCCGACGCAGGCGCATACTGAATGGTTTGAATTTCTGAAGTTGCATCTTCCTGCAAAAGTACTAAAAATAGTTGTCGGTTGGTTTAAATAATCAAATAAAATGCAATCACGCGCAATCGGGGTGGCGTTTTTCTGACATTCTGGTGCAGTCTGAGTAGGCACGAGTTAAAATTAGTTGTTTATAGTTTCAGTTACACTAAAAATATGTAATTTTGCCGATGGTATGGCCCTCGGACTCCCTCCGGAGCGCCTTGCAACAACCGCAATGATTGAAACGACCAATTATCCTGTTCCCGACACTCCGCATAGTGTGAGCCGCTCGATCGCCCGCAAATTGCGCCGTCTGCTCGATGGCGTGAGAAGAGCCTCGATTGTGTGCCATATGTCGCCCGATGGCGATGCTCTCGGCTCATCGCTCGCCTTGTATAGAGTGCTGACGGCAATGGGGATAAGCACACGGGTGATTACTCCCGATATGCCTCCCCGCAACCTCATGTTTCTGCCCGGCGCCGACAATATAATGATTGGTAGCCAAATACCCGACGTGGTGGAGCGCACACTCGCTTCGGCCGAAGTGATTTTTTGTCTCGACTTCAACGATCTTCACCGTGTTGACCGGTTGGCGCCGATGATTGAGGCTTCGGGTGCGACCAGGGTGTCGGTTGACCATCATCTCGATTTTGCCATGGAGGCCGACCTGATAGTGAGCGATCCATCGAGTTCATCGACCTGCGCCCTCCTCTACCACCTCCTTGCGGCCTCAGGCCTTGAGGAGATGATCGACAGAGATGCTGCAATCTGCCTCTATACCGGCATGATGACCGATACCGGCAATTTCAGCTACAACTCCAATTCGCCCGACCTGTATCTGATTATTGCCCGTCTTCTTGCCAAAGGCATCGACAAAGACGACATTTACCGCAAAGCGTGGAATGTCACCAGCGAGAGCCGCCTGCGCCTTTGCGGCTACGCTTTGGCCGAGAAAATGGAGATCATCAGCGACTGTCACACCGCCGTCATATGCCTCAGCCATGAAGAGCTCATGCGCATGGGATATTCGCGCGGCGATACTGAAAGCCTCGTCAATCAGCCGCTGGCCATCCCCGGCATTTGCTGTTCAATTTTTCTGCGCGAGGACAGGCCAGACTTTGTAAAGGTTTCGATGAGGAGCGTAGGCGATATACCTGTCAACCGTTTCTGCTCCGATTTTTTCGGAGGTGGCGGACACCTCAACGCCGCAGGCGGCGAGTTTCACGGCAGTCTCGCCCAATGTCGCAGCCGACTCGACGAAATAATGCCACTCGTGGCTGAATGTCTATCCAACAGCACAACCAACTCTCTCTAAATTATACCAACCACTCCCCTACACAGCCGATGAACCGACTTATCCGTATCCTCGCATCCATTGCCACAATGGCAGCAGTGGCTGTCGTTCTCCCCTCATGCAGCGACGACAAGTCATATACCGAGCTTCTCAACACCGAGAGCCAGAACGTCAACACCTTCCTTGCCGACCACAAGGTGATAGCCTCGATTCCGGCCGATACCGTATTTGAGACCGGCCCCGACGCTCCATATTACATGATCGACAGTGAGGGCAAGCTATTCATGCAGGTGCTCGACGCCGGATCCGGCCCCAAAGCAAAGCCCAACCAGCTCGTATATTTCCGCTACACCCGCTACAATCTTACTTACTATGTAAGCGGTAAAGAGATGGAGGTATACGACTCCAACGAAAACGCTGCCTATACCGCCACATTCTTCCGCTACGGCGACAATCTCCTGAGCTCCTCGACCGAATGGGGATCGGGCATTCAGGCTCCGCTGCAATTCCTTCCCCTCAACAGCACGGTCAATCTGGTGGTGAAGGCTGAATATGGATTGCTCAACGAGCAATCGTATGTACAGCCCATGCTTTTCAAGCTCCGCTACTACCCGAGCCGCCTGTAATAAACCCTCCTCACTCCCACACCGCAACATAACCTTAAAAAACTGAATATACCAGCCATGTCTCTCATCAAATCTATCTCCGGCATCCGCGGCACAATAGGCGGAGTGCCCGGCGACGGCCTGTCGCCTCTTGACATAGTGAAGTTTACGGCGGCATATGCCACCTTCATCCGCAAGAGCACCACCAAGCAGTCTAACACCATAGTCGTGGGTCGCGACGCGCGCCTCTCAGGCGAGATGGTGAGCGGCATTGTGGTTTCAACCCTCTGCGGCATGGGCTTTGATGTTGTCAACATCGGTCTTGCCTCCACCCCCACCACCGAAATTGCCGTAACCGGCGAGAACGCTTGTGGCGGCATCATCATCACCGCTTCCCACAACCCCAAGCAGTGGAATGCCCTCAAGCTCCTCAACGAGCATGGTGAATTTCTCAATGACGCTCAGGGCAAAGAGGTGCTGCGCATAGCAGCCGAGGAGGCATACTCCTTTGCCGAAGTCGACAATCTCGGTCATGAGTTTGTAAATACCACCTACAATCGCCGCCACATCGACCAGGTGCTCGCTCTCGAGCTGGTCGACACCGAAGCCATAGCAAAAGCCAACTTCACCGTTGCCGTTGATGCTGTCAACTCTGTAGGCGGTGTAGTTATACCCCAGCTCCTCCGCGCGCTCGGCGTGAAAAACATAATCGAGCTCAACTGCGAGGCTACAGGCAAATTTGCCCACACCCCCGAGCCCATCCCCGAAAACCTCACCCAGATAGCCGACCTCATGTCGGAAGGCCGCGCCGACGTAGGCTTTGTGGTCGATCCCGACGTTGACCGCCTCGCCATCGTGATGGAAAACGGCAAGATGTTTGTCGAGGAATACACCCTCGTATCTATCGCCGACTACGTGCTTGGCCAGACTCCCGGCTCGACCGTGAGCAACCTCAGCTCGTCGCGCGCTCTCCGCGACGTAACCGAGCGCCACGGATGCTCCTATGCCGCATCGGCAGTAGGTGAGGTCAATGTCACCACACTGATGAAGCAGACCGGTGCAGTGATCGGAGGTGAAGGCAATGGCGGCGTGATCTATCCCGCCGCCCACTACGGTCGCGACGCATTGGTTGGCGTGGCTCTCTTCCTTACCCTTCTGGCAAAGAGCGGCAAGAAGGTGAGCGAGCTCAAGGCCACCTATCCCGCCTACTCGATTGCCAAGAACAAGATCGAGCTTACTCCCGACATTGATGTCGATGCCATCCTCGCAGCTGTGAAAGATGAGTTTGCATCGGAAAAAATCACCGATATCGACGGTGTGAAGATCGACTTCCCCGAGTCGTGGGTACATCTCCGCAAGTCAAACACCGAGCCCATCATCCGCATCTATTCCGAAGCCGCAACAATGGCCGAGGCCGATGCTCTGGCTGATAAGATCAAGGCCGTGATCACTCGCCTCACCGGCAAGTGAATCTCCCACGGCTGTCAGCTATGAGGGCTATCCTTCTTACATGTCTGACACTCCTGACAGCGGGAGCAGCCACGGCCGCAAAGCCGTCGGGTGCCCCCGCTTTCGGGCTTGTCAACCTCTCTGCCGCAAATTTCAGGAGCGCACCAGCCCAAAGCGCAGAGCTTGCCACCCAGGCATCGTTCGGCACTCCGGTGAAGGTGGTGAAAGAAAAGGGTGAATGGTTGCTGGTGGATATGCCCGACGGCTATCGGGCATGGATCGACCGCCCTTCTGTGACTCTCATGAATCAGGAAATGATGGAGCGATGGCGAAACGCTCCCCGCCTTATCGTTACCTCCATGACCGAGATCCACGCCGTGGCCGACACCGTGGCCGGCTTGGTGCCCGATAATATCGTGTCGGATCTCGTGCTCGGATCGATTCTCGAAGGTGAAGCACCAGAGCCGGGGGCCGGATATGTCGGCATCAGTTTTCCCGACGGTCGCTCAGGCTATGTAGCCTCGTCGTCGGTAGAGACATTTGACACATGGGCCGACAGGCTTTATGACCCGCAGGCTATCCTCTCAACGGCCTATAGCTTAATGGGAGTGCCATACCTATGGGGAGGTACCACCACAAAGGGGGTCGACTGCTCGGGGCTGGTAAAGGTGACATTCTTTGCCAGCGCACTGATACTGCCGCGCAACGCTTCCGACCAAGCCCGGTGTGGCATAGCCGTTGACCACAAATCGCCACACCTGCTCCAGCCGGCCGACCTGCTTTTTTTCTCACCTGAAGATGATCCTGACAGCAAGCGCATAACCCACGTAGGAATATATGATGGTGGCTACCTCTATGTACATTCCTCAGGACGGGTGAAGGTCAACGGATTCAAATCCGACGGCTCACGCTATATCAACAGGCCTGTCAAGAGAGCCATGCGCATTGCCCTGCCGGGCCGCGAGCTACCGGGTGCCGTCAGAGTGGCCTCACATCCATGGTATTTCAACTTATGAGACTCTGCCGATTATTTGTCCCGGCAGTTGTTGCCATTGGCATGTTGTGCCATCATGCCCAAGCCGCTACAATTCAGCCCGACACTATTTCCACACGCTTTGAGTCACGCTCCCTCATTCTACCCGGAGCTTTGACAGCAGCAGGAGCTATGGCCGCTGCGTTGCCATGGTGGCGCAAACATATCGACAGGCCAGTTGACACCCATATAGGCTCGCACAGCAGCTGGCGCGTGGCCGACGGAATTGAATGGCTGCCTTATGCAGCCGCTATTGCAGCCGCCTACTGCGGAGCCGACGCCAAGGCACCTATTGCCGACCGCGCCCTCCTCGCTGCCACTTCGTTTGTGGTGCTTGAGGCAATCACTCAACCGACAAAACGTATAGTCAGACGCTGGCGTCCCGACGGAAGCGACCGACACTCTTTCCCCTCAGGCCATACTGCCACCGCATTTGCAGGAGCTGAACTCACCCGCATGCTCTACGGTCCGATATGGGGTGCCGGAGCCTATGTTGTGGCAACAGGAGTGGCCGCCATGCGCATGGCAGGCCGCCATCATTATCTATCCGACTGCATAGCCGGAGCCGGTATAGGCATATTCTCAGCCCGCGCCGCAGCATGGCTACTGCCACTCGAACGCAGGCTGTTTCATCTCGACCGCCGCGACAGCCGGGGATATGAAGGCCACACGGCCAAGAGCGTGGCAGAACTCTCCCTCCTGCCCGTATTGACGGCCGATGGTGCTTCGGCCACCTTGTTGATGACGTTCTGACATCCTCTCTAATGTATCTAAAATGACACGAAAAGATTTTGAACTCATGGCTCCAGTCGGGAGCTACGAATCGCTTCAAGCCGCCATCGATGCCGGCGCTGATGCTGTTTATTTCGGAGTGGAAGGTCTGAATATGCGTGCCGGCTCGGCCGCAAATTTCACCCTCGACGACCTGCGTAATATTGTAGCCAAAGCCGGAGAGGCCGGAGTAAAAACCTATCTCACTGTCAACACCGTGGTATACGACAGCGAGATGGACCGACTCGACGCCATCCTTGACGCCGCTGCAGAGGCCGGAATCACAGCAGTCATAGCTTCCGACATAGCGGCCATCACCGGTGCGCGCAAGCGTGGCATAGAGGTCCACATATCTACCCAACTCAACCTCACCAACACCGAGGCGGTGGCCTATTATGCGCAATATGCCGATGTGGTGGTGCTCGCCCGCGAGCTGTCTCTCGACCAAGTAGGTGCAATCCACAAGGCTATCAACGAACGGCCCATCACCGGTCCGGCAGGACACCCTGTGAAAATCGAGATGTTTTGCCACGGCGCCCTGTGCATGGCCGTATCGGGCAAATGCTACATGAGCCTCCATGAGATGAACCGCTCGGCCAATCGTGGCGAATGTGGACAGATATGCCGCCGGGGCTACCGGGTCACCGACCTCGAGACCAACGCCGAGCTCGAGATTGACAACAAATATATCATGTCGCCCAAAGATCTCAAGACCATCGACTTCATCGACAAAATGGTTGAAGCGGGCGTAAGGGTGTTCAAGATCGAAGGGCGAGCCCGCGGCGCTGAGTATGTGGCCACCGTAGTAGGAGCCTACGACACCGCACTCCGGGCTGTGGCCGACGGGACGTTCACCCCGCAATTGGCCGAAGGACTTACCCGTCAGCTCGAAAAAGTGTTCAACCGTGGCTTCTGGGATGGATATTATCTCGGTCGCCGCCTCGGCGAATGGTCGAAGAAATACGGCTCATCGGCCACCAGAGTCAAACATTACGCCGCCAAAGGGGTGCGCCACTTCCCCCGCATTGGTGTGGCCGAGTTTATCATGGAGGCCGGCGAACTATGTCAGGGCGACGAGGTTGTGATCATCGGTCCTACCACCGGAGCAGTGACAATCACAGTGGGTGAGATCAGGGTTGGCGACCTTCCGGTTGCCAAGGCAGTGAAAGGCGAGAGCTTTTCTATCGCTGTACCTTGCAAGATCAGACCGAGCGACCGGCTTTACCGCTGGGATCCGGTTGCCACCTCCGACTCAGCCAAATGAACGCCATGAAGAAGCTCATGCGCGGAGCTGCCGTGATGACTGCCGCTTTGGCTGCAAATCTCTGCACGGTGGCTCAGGAGGCGGCCAAGCCGTCATTCTGGTGGGATGTCGATTTCTCCACCGTGTTTGACAACCGCGAAGGTGACTCGAAATATACCGACACCCGTACATACTTCCAGACGCAGCTGGCCCCCGAGATAGGAGCACAGTTCAAATCGGCGGGTGCAACCCACCGTATTGCCGGAGGTGCCGTGTGGACTCAACCTATAGGATCGGAATGGGACGGCCACCGCATTTCCCCTACCCTCTATTACCGCTACGAGGGCCATCGCGGCCTTTCGGCTTCGATCGGCATGTTCGGGCGAAACCAACTCATACGCCCGCTCCCGAATTATATCTGGAGCGACTCGGTGTATTACTGCCAGCGGAATATACGCGGAGCAATGATACAGTATCAAAGCGACCGTGGTTTTTTCGAGGCCCTTCTCGATTGGCGCGGAATGCAGAGCCGCAGCCGGCGCGAGGCGTTCAATATCATTGCACAAGGTGAGTGGCGACACCGCAGCTTTACCGCCGGTGGACTGGCCATGATGAACCATCTCGCGCGGTCGGCCGAGGCAACCGACGATCAGCATGTGGTCGACAATTTCATTGTCAACCCCTATGTGGGATATCGTGGCGCCGGGAACAATATTGCAGGCCATATCCATTTGGGAATGCTTGCATCGCTGTCGCGCGACAGAGGCGAATCGGCATGGATAGAGCGCGCCGGTCTTTGGCTCGAAGGTGCTGTGGCCTGGCGCTGGCTTGAAGCAAAAAACACCCTTTATGCCGGAGGCAAACTCTTCCCGCTCTACTCACGCTATGGCTCGCTCCTCGAACAGGGAGAACCCTACTATGCCTCCAAATGGTACGACAGACTATCGCTCGCAGCCAATCTTGTGTCCACCTCCCGAGTGGCGCTCAAGGCGAGTGTCGACTTCAATCTGGCCAAAAACAACTTTACATTCTATCAGCGGTTATTGTTGAGTGTGAGTCTTGGATCATCGGGGCGACGCCCACGCATAGTGTTCTGACCGGTGCGCAACAGCTCAGGAATAGCAAAATCAATCGTCCCGCGACTCTTTATAGCAGAGTCGCGGGACGATTGATTTTATGTGATTTATGGCCTATAGCTGTGCCGATCAAATATACGGAGCAAGATCTGAGGAAAGACGCGATATGTCGTCGACTCTCTCCTTGATGTCGCCATCGCGCCCTATGATAAATGTGGCCGGCACGGAAGTCACATTGTAGCGGAGGAGATTGGTTGTGCCATCGGCTGTGCTGTTGTAGACCGTGATCCACGGCAGATTGCGGGCACTCTGCTTCCAAAGATATTCGTCGGCATCGACCGACACCTGAAAGATTTCAAGACCCTGGGAGTGATATTTCTCATAAGCCTTGTTGAGCGCCAGATTGACGGCAGGCGACCCCTCAGCACCATACACGGTGAAGTTGAGCACCACGGGATTGCCTTTTGAACACACATCGGCGAGACTGTGGAGCTTACCTTTCTCATCGTAGAGGCTTATATCGAGCACTCCGATTGCATTGGCCTGAATGGTATCGACAGCCGCCGAGGATACCGGCGGAGCCAGACGCGAGCGGTTGGAGGTATAGAGGTTGGCGAGATAGGCTGTGCGCGGATCAAGCGGACGCTTCTCACTGAAGGCATTTGCCACAGCGCCTATGATGCGGAGGTCGAGCTTATTGTTTGGGTCAAATATCGAGCGGCCAGCTATCTTTTTGTTGATAATATAATAAGCCACTATGCCCGATGGATCGCTGAGGAGTTGAGTCCCGAGATCACGCTTGAGAAGCGAATCGGTCACGGCTGCGGCGCCAAGACGGTTGGCTACATCTATGAGCTTTCGGTCTACAGCCATGAGCGACTCTGCGGCCTGACTGCCTGCCAGAGTATAGTCGGTGTCGAAAGCCGAGGCGCTGGCATTGACCGTCACCGTCTCGATGGAGTCGATAGGGAAATAAAGGGTGCGGTCGGCCAGACGCAGACAGTATATGTCGGGATATCCGGCAGCCTCACGCGTAAACTTGAAATTGCCCGCCCCCTTGAGAACAACAGTGTCGAGGGGATACCAATGGCCGTTGTGTGAGGCTTCGAGCACGAGCGCCTGATTGTCGGCGCCATCTATGGTGCCATCTACGGTCCATGTGTTGCTCTGGGTGCATGAGGCGAGCATTGCCGCGGCCGCTGCGGTGAGGAGGAGTTTTATCGTGTTGGAGATCATTTGAGTGCTGATTATTGAATTAGAGTACAAAAATATGCAAAAAAGCTGTCACGACCAAATCGGGAACTCGCCTCAGCGCTCGAAGGCTCGGGCTATGGCGCGCTTGTCGTCGCGCTCCTTTATGCTCTGTCGCTTGTCATATTCCTTTTTACCTCGCGCCACTCCGATCACAAGTTTGGCAAGCCCACGGTCGTTGACAAAGAGTCGCAGAGGCACGATAGTGAAGCCCGATTCCTTTCCGGTCTTCTCAAGGGTGCGGATCTCCTTGCGCGAGAGGAGCAGCTTGCGGTCGCGGCGGGTAGAGTGGTTATTGTAGGATCCGTAGAAATACTCGGCGATATACATATTCTTCACCCACACCTCTCCACGGTCAACGTAGCAGAAGGTGTCGGCAAGACTCGCCTTACCCTGGCGGATCGATTTGATCTCGGTGCCGGTGAGCACGATGCCCGCCGTGAAAGTATCGCCGATCGCATAATCAAATGTTGCGCGGCGGTTTTTTATATTAACGTCAGACGACTTTCTCATAACATCATTATTAGCAGAGGGGGCACTATGACCGACACGACAGCCAGGATGACAAACACCACCGACTTGCCGGGCATGACCCTAAGGAAATGTTCGGCCCGCCACATGATTATGGCGAGATAGACATACAGGAAATTAACTATCGCAAAATCCGACGGCAGACAATTGCGTACCAGCCCCACCATGGCCATCAGTCCCGTCATGCACACCGCAAAGAGGTGTATGTCGCGCTGCGATGCCTCGCGTCCGGGCAGGGATATGCGCGGCAGACAGGTGGTGAGGGCGAAGATGGTGATGAAATATCCCGCAAAGTAAGCTCCGAAGCGCAATATTGCAGCAATGATGAGCGCCACGGCCGATACACCGGGATGATAGACCACGGTCATGAATGTGGTCAGCGCCGCCACACCGGCGAGCGGATAAAGCCCGCGGCGGGCCAGATCGTCGGGCTCGGATGTGTCGGCCGACACATCTTCCCATCCCTGCTTCGGGGCAAGGAACAATTGCAAAAGGAGCTTCAGATAGCGACGCATCGTCGGAGGGGTCGGGGGTATGCTGGAGAGGTTGGTTGATAATTTTGAATCACAAAATTACAAAAAAGCGCTTAACAATCGACCGAAAATGCCTATTTTTGTGGCCGAGTTTTGCACAAATTCAAAGGCCCAGAGCCATATGCATCATCAAATATACCATTAATATGCTCCGCACCATCCTTTCAATATCAGGCCGCCCCGGCCTCTATCGCCTTGTCAATCAGGGCAAGAACATGCTCATCGTGGAAAACCTGGCCGACCGTCGCCGCACTCCCGCCTATGCTCACGACAAAGTGGTGTCGCTCGGCGACATTTCCATCTACACCTATGGCGACGACAAGCCTCTGCCCGAAGTGCTCGAGGCTCTCAAGGCCAAGACTGATGCCCAGCCCGTCGACCTCAAAGCCATAGGCAGCGACGACAACATTCGCGAATATTTTGGCGAAGTGCTTCCCGACTATGACCGCGAGCGCGTATACACCGCCGACATCAAGAAACTCATCAAATGGTACAACCAACTCATTGCTGCCGGTATCACCGACTTTGTCAAGAGCGAGGAAGCTGCCGAGGCTCCCGAAGCCGCTGCTGAATAATATAGATAGCAGCCGGCACCCACCTCTGCTGTTCAGTCCCACCCTCCCTTACTCCCCCCACTCCGCTTGATTCACCGTCATTTCTCTTCTTCCGACTCAGTGGTCGACCTCATCGCAGAAGACTACAATGTAGTGCCTCTGCTGAGCCGTTTTTCCATACCCCTCGGCTTCGGCGAAAAGTCGATAGCCGAGGTGTGTGGAGAGGCCGGCATCGACCCCGATATATTTCTCCTGATAGTCAATTTCACCCTTACAGGACATATCGAGAGTGCCCGCCCCGAATATGCTTCGGGAATAGTTGATTTCCTATTCAACTCCCATTCATATTTCCTCACCTACAAGCTACCCCACATACGAGTCAACCTGCTGGCCGCCCTCGACGCCCACCACAGCGACATCAATCCGGCCATAGTGCAGTTTTTCGACGACTATGTGGATCATGTCAAAAAACACTTTGCCTATGAGGAGCGCAATGTATTTCCTTATATCCGCGCTTTGGTAGCCCAAAAGCCTGGGGCAACATCTTCTTACAGCATCGAGCGCTTCAAAAACCATCACGACCGCATCGCCGAGAAGATTTCGGAGCTGAAAAACATCATCCTCCGCTATTATGTCACCTCGGTGCCCAATCTTATGTATGACGTCTTGGTGGATCTTTTCACCGCCGAGAGCGATCTGCAAAACCACAACGACATCGAAAACTTCATCCTCATCCCTCTGGCCTCAGAGCTTGAGGCCAAGGCTTCAAAACAATGACCAAGCGCAGAGCCACAATCCTGATATCAGTCTCATCGGCCATCATCGAACATGGTTTACGAGCCATTGCAGCCGGCATAGCAGAATGGGATGTGGCCATCGAGACAGCCCGTGCTGCCGACGCAGCCGAATCAATAGCACGACTCCGGCCATCGCTGCTCATCACTGAGCCCCTCGCCATCTCGCCTGCCGAGATCGACCACCTTCGCACCCTCGGCACCGAACGTATGCGCGTGGCGGCTGTCTACACGTCGGCTCTTCCAGCCGACGTCGCAGGGGTCTACGATTCAGCTATAAGCATATACTCAACCCCCGACAGTATCGTTGACCTTATCACCGACGTGGCCGCCAAAGCCCGCATGGCCGACAATCAGATGGCCGACAGCGACGACCGCCGCGAGCTCTCACCCCGCGAGAAAGATGTAGTGGTGGGAGTGGTCCGCGGATTGTCCAACAAGGAAATAGCAGCGGCAATGGGCGTATCGGTCAACACCGTCACTACCCATCGCCGCAACATTGCCGCCAAGCTTAAAATACATTCGCCTGCCGGCCTGACGATCTATGCCATTGTGTCGAAGCTCGTGGCTCTCGATGAAGTGGCCCTCTGACGACAGGCCTCAAGCAACAAGCCGGCGCGTCACGCTCCATCGCGACATCAGCCATGTCAGAGCGGTGGCTATGACAAATGTCAGCGCGCCCCCTGCTATTATTCTTACAGCTGGCGCAAGCGCAGGAGTGTCGAGCCAGTCGTAAGTGAGATACTCAAACGGGAAATGACACAGATAGATGCCAAATGTCAGAGCCGCCAGCTTATTGAGTTTGAGCCCACAGCTACAGTTTCCCAGCCTCTGCATTGCCGCAAAGATCGGAAAAGTCATCATCCACACATTGAGCCCGCAGAAATACCATATCATCTCCAGATAAGCATAATTGCCGGGGTAGTAAATCTGTATCACCAAAAATCCGGCAAAGGTGATGGCATAGCCCGCTACAAACATCGGCGTGAGCACCCCCACCATCTTGCGCCTGCTCCAGTCGAGCGGCCACCGATTGAGATAATAAGCAAGCACCATATATCCCGCAAAACCCGACATATAATAAAACATGCCGTAGGGATTCCAGTCACACTCGCCCCATATACCCATATGGCCATAGTTGCCGACATAGCCGAGCAGTGGAGCCGCCATGCGCACCCACGGCAGAAGCATCGCACACACCCATATCACCAGCAGCAGCTTGATATCGCGCCGCGAGGCTGTGCGGAGCCATCCATCGATCACCGGGATCACCAGATAGAGCCCCACCAGCATATAAAGATACCATAGAGGCGTGGTGTCGTAGTTGAAATTAATCATCCATGTGGTGAGCTTGGTCCATAGCGCCGACACGGTGTAGCCCTCGGCCGACAACAACGCATTGGCCGTCGACGGATTGACCGAAGTGTAGTAAAACCACATCATGACCGGCAGCGCAAGCGACCAGAACACCAGCGGCAACACAAGACGACCTATCCGCTTGCGGTAAAAACCGGCAGCCGACACCGGCTCCCGAAGAGGCATCAGAACCACAGCGCTCATCATCACAAACAGCGGCACACTGGCACGCATGAGACTCCCGATAGCCACACCCGACAGAAACGCAGTGCGGTCGGCCTCAAACTGACCCACAAAAGCATCACAAGCATGGGCCATCACCACCATCAGACACGCCAGAACTCGTAGCGTATCTACCCACGCGACATGCTCGCGCGCTCCTATCGTGGCCGTCGGAGCTCCTGTAATAATTGTAGAATTTGCCATATGAACGCAAATATAGCCACTTTGCCTGAACCTCGCAACAATGCCGCCCATCTTGACGTTATTACACAAACAAGTATTACCCATGACCAGAATCAGACAGATATTCATCGCACTCCTTCCCTTGCTGATGCTCATCGGCAGTTGCGGCCACTCTCCCTGGGACGATATGCCCGACGCCGTGGCCAGCTTTGTCGACAACTATTTCAATGAAGGCAAAGTAGGCGAAGCCGTCGAGACATCCAACGGATTTGTCGTCACCTTTACCAACGGCCCCCAGATAACATTCAACTCCGACAACGAATGGACCGACATCAACGGTCGCGGCGAAACACTGCCTAAAATACTCATCACTGACCAACTCCCCCAGAAGGTTGTGGATTACCTCACCTCCATGGAACTGCTCAACGGAGTGTATCGGATCCAACGAGGATGGCATTACCTGAGAGTCGACCTATCCGACAGCTATTTCACTTACGACGATCAAACAGGCCAGATCACCTATCCCGAAGTCAAGCATTGACACCTCTTCACAACAAATATTGAGATGGATTATTGAAAAAAACGCCCCGAGAGTTGCACACCACAGAAAAAAAGCATAACTTTGCACTCACAAATCACGACGGACATATCCGTCACCATCAAGGAGAGATGGCAGAGTGGTCGATTGCGGCGGTCTTGAAAACCGTTGAGGGTCACACCTCCGGGGGTTCGAATCCCTCTCTCTCCGCCAAAAGGCAGATAAAAGTCCTGTAAGTAGCTTACTTACAGGACTTTTTCTTTTTAGGCATTGTCTGAAAATGCCATAAAAACGCCCCGTTTTGACATAGTTGTGCTACAGCCGTGCTACACAAACCTGCTACACGAAAAATGTGGTACGGAATGAGATATCTAATTGATATGGCGCAATTTGGCAGACTTTTGTCTGCTCAATATCTAAAAGTAGTCTATACCTTTGCAGCTGCTTCAACGTGACTATTGCTGAAACCCGACAGTAAAATCGCTGCAAGCTAAGGCTCGCATAAAAAAAACAGATTAAGCCATCAGGAATTATGAGAAATATGGGGAACATATATGAATATGATCACCCCATATGGAAAAGGGGGCTATCCAATCGCGGACAACTCCCTCCTCCTTCGTGATTATTAAAATGATAGTATTGATTGATAGGACTGTGAATGTTGATGCGAAACTAATATTTCTCCTTGATGTGTGAATGATTATTCCCGTAGATTATCCAGTAGATATTAAACTTCGGCAAAGTTATGCCCAAACCAACTGATTACGACTACAATAATTTCGGCATATTTATCATTTTTTACCGTTTCAGCATCCAAGCCATGCATAATGTGCCGTCTTCACGGATCATCAAGCGCCTCCGCTTCAGGCTATATGCTTATAAGATGACAGGGCGTGGTGCAGTCAACAACCTGTTTTTTCGCACTGGAAGATCAAAAATCACGTAACTACGCAAAAACATTGCGCAGCTGAGGCCTAATTTTGCATCGTCAACATCGCCAAGGCTGGCAGGAAGCCACTAACACGATTAAAAAAGATGCTATAATGAAAAAGGATATGATTTTCTTCTCAACCGAAGGTAAGGGCCTGACATCCACGTCGGCCAACCACATCGCCAATCTGGCTAAGGAAATGGTGCGCGAAATCGAAACATTTGTTTCCGGACTCACGCTCTATTCAACTTCAGTGGTGCTCATCGGCAATGACAACGTCAATATCATCAACGAAGGCGATACAGCCGAGGCCCTTGACAAGGTCAAAACCCAACTCCACACCATAGCAAAAGCAAATTCGCTTATTGCATGGCTACGCGAGGCCATCAAAGCAAAAGAGCGACTTCAGAAAGAGGTAGAGGATCTTTCAATCGATGAGTACATGAAGCTCCATGGGATTGAAAAACCGAAACTCCCTAAGAAAGGCACAGCTCTGACCGAAGATGAATACTACGCTTCGCTCTCACTTGACGAGCGCAACCGATTTTATTCGCTGGAAGCACTTGCCGCTGTACTTGGCAAGGCTGTGCACCCCAACGGAAGTATTGCCAATGCGCGGGAGCAGCTCAACAAGCGACTAAAAAATCCCAACACGGTTGAAGGTAATGGCCGCGATGCCCTCATATATTCCTATGCTCCCACCGTAGATGTTTCGCGGGTCGACGAGATATATTTCTCTGTGCAGAAGGAATTCCGCGAAATACAGGCTTCACTAAACGCTATCAAGTTTGACTGCCTGAAAGCGGTGAAAGAGTCGGAGATTGAGGTTCAGACGGCATTTGCTGATGCTAATGCCAAATATCAGGCCGAACTCACTCGTATTCAAGACGAAATGTCGACCTTCCAAAAGAAAAGAGTAAGAGAAATCGGCAACTTAAAGATAGTCATTCCCGACTCCCTTATGGGTGTATACGACGAAGTAGCCCATCTCGGAAAGAAGTAGTAGGAGCTGTAGGAGCCTGAGAATCCAATTGCGATGTAGGGCTCCGTATGTCGGAGGGCGACACCATTCAACATCTGGACTTCGCCGCCATATCGTATATGACGGCTCACTGTCAAGAAAGATAGCACCTGTTATTTTGAAAACAGTATTTATCAAATTGTCCGGGACGGCAATACTCCTCATGTCGTATAACGAACCGACTGAGAAGCCCGAGAAGACTTGAGTGTCGGAGGCTGTTCTTGATTATTCTGCAGTCCTGGGGTCTCGTTTTAATTCTTGGTCTCGATTATGTTGGTTTCCGTCACCCGGCAACAGATCCTCGACGGGGGTGTGTCATAATTCATGGCACACCTTCCTTTTTTTCACAACCTCAACAATTGTATGGCAGCTCATCTCAGATCATACAGATTGAAGTCCATGGCCAGAGCGTCGAATACGAGCAAGCGGTCGACGAGAAGATCGCCGGCTCCTGTTATCACTTTCAGCACCTCTGTGGCTTGGAGCGACCCTGCCACACCTACCACCGTGTTGAGGATGCCTTTGAGAGCGCATCCTGTATCCGGTATCTTCTGATCATCGCCGAAAATATCTCTGAAAGTGGCCGATCCCGGCATCTGGGTAAACACCTGACCTCTGAAATGCTCTACAGCGGCATGCACCATAGACTTGCCCAGACGGTGGCAGGTGTCGCTCACCAGCAGGCGGGTGGCAAAGCGGTCGGTGCAGTCGGCCACAACATCGTAGGCGCCGATTATCGACTCGCAATTGTCGGTATTGATAAATGTGTTGTGGATCACCGTGGTCACAAAGGGATTGATTCGCGTCATGGCTCTCGAAGCGCTTTCGGCTTTTGGCAACGCAAGATCGGGAGTACCGTGGATAATCTGTCGCTGAAGATTGCTCAGCCCCACGGTGTCGGCATCGGCGATACCGATTGTGCCAACTCCCGCCGCGGCCAGATAAAGGGCCACCGGCGATCCGAGGCCACCGGCTCCCGCAATCAGCACCCTTGCATGCTGAATGGCCTGCTGTCCCGCCCGACCTATCTCTTTCAGATTTATATGCCCGCTATATCGGCAGGCAGCCTCACTATTGGTAATCTCCTTCATAGCTT
The DNA here is from genome assembly GCA_910579675.1 of uncultured Muribaculaceae bacterium. GTDB lineage: Bacteria > Bacteroidota > Bacteroidia > Bacteroidales > Muribaculaceae > Paramuribaculum. The sequence continues at coordinate 43,413 of CAJTUF010000001.1, forward strand.
CATACGGTAGACATTGGTTTCTTTCCGCTCAAACCCCATTGAGCGGTAGAGCGCATTGGCTGCCTCCCGCGATGGTCGCGAGGTGAGCATCACAGTACCTCCGCCGTGAGAGATGGCATGATCGATAAGCGTCTGCACCAGCCTGCGCCCAAGTCCGCAGCCTCGACATCCGGGATCGACCACCACATCCTCGATCCACCACTTAGTGCCGGTGGGCAATAGGGTGCGACATATCGAGGCCATGCCGACCAGACGCCCGCCGGGCCCCTTGGCCACGACTGTCACAGTGTCGCGTGCTTCTATCACTGCTGCCCATTGTTGCTCAGTGAGTGGCACAGCCGACGCCGACAGCGCAGCAAGCAGAGCATTGAGCTCTCCTGCCCTGGAGGCCATTGAAGCCTCCATTATTTCTATTACATAGTCCATGATATGCGTTATTGGCTATTACGACTGCAAAAATACATAAAAAACACCGATTACAGCAATCGAATCTTTCTCTCGCCAATTATGGTTCAGGTAACGGAATAGCGCCAACTTTGCACCGTCAATAATCAATATCAACAACAACAACTCACTATGACCACCCTCACCCAACCAATGATCATCTGGTGCTTTGTCGCCGGGATCTGCGCAACACTTATCATCGAAGGACTTATTGGAGCCTTGATATGCCTCGCCCGCTGCCACTGGCATCATATCGTGACCATCGGCTCAGAAAAGGAGGAATTTTTTATCCCCGGCGACCGTCTGGCCTCCGACGCTCCCGATTATGACGACTATGACGACTGACACCACACACTGCCGCGACACAGGCAACTCCACTGCGGCATTTCTCGCTTCCTACGCAGCCCGGCTCATTGCAAGCGGAGCCACTTGCATCAGGCTTGAGAAAAATGTTGGACGTCTGGCAAAGGAGTTTGGATTTCAAGCCGATATATCGGTCATGCCACGCCACATACATCTGTCGCTAAGCGACCCCGATGGCAACCACATCATTACAGCAATGGCAGCCGTGGAGACATTGCCGGTCAGCTTCAACATCATTACCCGGCTGAGCCGTCTGAGCTGGGAGGTGTCCGACCGCCACCTTACACTTGACGATACACGACTCCGATTCAAGGCCATAATGGAATCAGACCGTGCCCACGCCCTTGCCACAACCCTGTTGGTTGCGGTTTCAAACGCCGCCTTCTGTGGCCTTTTCGGCGGCGATCTCACGGCCATGGCGATAGTTGCAATAGCCACTCTCGCCGGATTCAGGCTTAAGACCCTGCTCACCTCGAAGAAGGTTGACTTTAGAGTCGTGGCATTTCTATGTGCCGTGGTTTCGTCTGTGCTCGGCGCTACCGGCCTACTGTTTCAGATCGGCACCACGCCCCACATAGCCCTTGGTGCAAGCGTTTTGTATCTGGTGCCCGGAATTGCCTTCCTCAACTCATTCAGCGACATGATCTACCGCCACTATCTATTTTCGTTATATAGGTTTGCCGACGCTGCGGTGATCACCTGCTGCCTTTCGGCAGGTCTGTGTACCGGAATGGCATTAATGCACACCGGTATGTTCTGACCCTGTTTCCCCTTATATTATTTCAGTATGTGGACCAAAATTTTACTCGACGCATTGCTTGCAGCGATAGCTGCAATAGGCTTTTCGGCCATCAGCCGCCCTCCGTTGAGGGTTATACCGGTGTGTGCTCTCATTGCTGCAATAGGACATGCGCTCCGTTTCTGGCTCATGAACGACAGCTTCGGAGCCGGTCTCCATATCATAGCGGCCACATTGATAGCCGCCCTGACCATTGGGGTGCTTGCGGTGTTTCTGTCGCCGCTCACTTCCACTCCGGCCGAGACCTGCCTCTTCCCTTCGCTCCTGCCCATGATTCCGGGCATATATGCCTACAAGACATTCGGAGGAGCGGCTATGTGTGTACTTAGCCATAGCCGTGAGGCATTCGACTTCTACTTCTATCAGTTTGCCCTCAATGGCTCCACTTGCGTGTGCATCCTGCTCTGCATGGTGATCGGAGCCACGCTACCTATCTTTTTGTTTGAAAAAATATCTTTTCAGGCCACACGGCCCGGTAATAATGCCTAACTTTACCAACTAAAAAAGCCCACCACCATCATCATCATCCAAGCCCGTAGACCACCGATGGAACTCCGCCAGCTCAAATACTTTATCGGCACCGCCGAAACACTCAGCTTCTCCGAAGCAGCCCGAAACCTCAATGTCACCCAAAGCACTCTCTCGCAACAGATCAAACAGCTCGAAAATGAGATCGGAGCCCAGCTGTTCCATCGGTCAAGCCACAGCGTAGCCCTTACGGAAGCCGGAAGCGAGATGCTCCCCTACGCCCGCCAGACTATCGAGAGCGCCGAGATGTGCATGAACCGTATAGCCGACATCAACGACATCAATGCCGGAACCCTCAATATAGGTGTCACATATTCCTTTGCCCCGATCCTCACGGAGTCGCTGCTTGCCTTCCGAAGGCAGTATCCGGGCATCAAGCTCAACATATTTTACCGCCCCATGGCCGAGCTGATGGAAATGCTCCGCAGCCGTTGTGTCGATTTTGCGTTGGCGTTCAAACCATCGGTGGCAATCGACGGAGTCGAGTCGCACATCCTGTTTCAAAACTACCTGGCGGCCATAGTGAGTCAGGATCATCCTTTGGCCGAATCACAAAGTGTGACCCTCGATGAGCTCCGACGCTACAATCTTGCTCTGCCGGCGCAAGGGCTGCAAGCGCGCAATGCTTTCGACCGGGCGGCCGCTGGCATATCCGACCTCAAGATACGGGTTGAGATGAATGAGGTAAATATTCTTCTAAAGATTATCAGGCAGAGTTCGCTCGTATCGGTGCTGGCCGAGGCAACAATCCACAATGAGCCTGGAGTGAAAGCTATTCCACTCTCATTTCCCGACAATGAGATGGCAGGCTGCGTCCACACTCTCAAAGATGGCTACCGCAAGAAATCAATGGCCATATTCATCAAGCTTCTCAGCGAGTCGGTCGCGGTAAGCGAGCGCCGTAACGCCTGGCTATGATGTCCGTAGCAACCACTCACACACACACTACGGAGCCGGCACCCGACAATTGATAATGATCAACGTCGGGCGCCGGCTCCGTTTATATGCTTATTGCTTCCGGTAAATGGTGGTGGGGGCGAAAGCCGTTATTTGCAGCCGCAACCGCAGCCGAGTTTAGCCTTTACGCTCTGCTTGAATGCCTCAAACTGTGGGGCAAACTCCTTGAAGAGATCCAGATCGGGATTTTTCTTCATCACATGGTGAAGGAAGCGCATACCGAGCACAAACTCCTTTTCATACTTATCCTTCTCAAAGAGACCGGCCTGATGGGTACGGGCCACCATATCGGCTATGTCGTGATGGCCGCCGAAGTTGAAGTTGAGGACTTCGGCCATTTTCCCGTCCTTAGCCTCGATCATGTTTACATAATACTGTTTTTTGTCTGCCATAATAGTTTTAGTTTTTGATGTTATACTATCAGCCGACGGCTCGGGTATCGGTGTCGTCATCGTTGTGTGCCTGTCGACACAGCAGGATGAGAAGCGGTGCTCGGTCGCCATGTATGAAGACAACAAACTCACGCCGCGTGAGTTGCACAACAAAAGCTAAAGAGTGTTTAGCCCGGTTAAACCGCTTCACCACCGCCGTCCGAGGCAATAACCCGACCTTATCATCGTTATTGGTAAGATACAGAAACATCAACGACCAAAGACATAATCTTCATAGAATAGCAAATGCTTACAAGCGGCAAACTCGGATTCTGGGGTCTGACAGCTCTCGTGTTCGGACTTATGGTGGGAGTGGGGATCTATAATCTACCCCAGAACATGGCTTCGGTAGCATCGCCGGGAGCAGTATTCCTGGCGTGGATAGTAACAGCAGCGGGCATCCTTCCCTTGGTCATAGCCTTCAAATGGCTAAGCGACCATTATCCACAGTATAATGCAGGAATCTACCAGTATGCCCAGGCTGAATTTGGCAACTACGCCGGTTTTAACATTGCATGGGGCTACTGGCTCTGTACCGCATTTTCCAATGTGGCTTACGGCGTGATGCTCAACGACTCTTGCGGTGCCTTTTTCCCTCCCCTTCTCGACCACGGATGGCCGACGGTGATATTCGGGTCGGCGCTTATTTGGGTCATGTATTTCATCGTTGCCAACGGGGTGCGCACAGCCAAGACTGTCAACACCCTTCTGGCCGGAGTGAAAGTGGTGATGCTTCTGTTTATCATCGTGATATTCGTGATGTTTTTCCGCACAGGGCTGTTTGAGGCCGACTTGTGGGGCCGGGCTCTCGACCTCGGGAGCATAGGACAGCAGATCAAGTCGACCATGATGGTCACCCTTTTCTGCTTTTTCGGAGTGGAAGGCGCCGTGATGATGTCGGCACGTGCGCGCAGGACCCGCGACGTTGGCCTGGCCGGGATCACCGGCTTTGCTATATCTCTGGTGCTCTATATGGCTGTGTCGCTGCTATGCTTCGGTCTGCTGTCGCAGGCCGAGCTCGCCGGGCTTCAGGATCCGTCGATAGCCTATATCCTGCGTGAGGCGTGCGGCGAGTGGGCCTACTGGTTTGTAATCTCGTCGGTGATAGTATCACTTCTCGGCGGCTGGGTGGCATGGACCCTGATCGTCGCTCAAGTGCCATATGAAGCTGCTGTGGTGGGTATCCTGCCCAAGGCTTTCAAGCGGCTCAACCGCCACGGAATGCCGGCTTTCGGCCTCTTTGCCTCAAGCATAGTGATGGAGCTGTTTCTCCTTATGGTGGTGATGGCCGACGATGTTTATCTCGCCGCACTTCAGATCACCGGATTGATGATCATTCCCTGCTACTTCTTCACCGGCCTGTTCCTGCTGCGCAAGGCCGACACTGCGGCAATGAAAGCGGTGGCCTTGGTTACTTCAGCTTTCTGCATCTGGATGGCTTGTGCCGGCGGTCTGCTCGAGATGTTCATGACCTCGGTGTTCTACATTGCAGGTATCGGGTTTTACATCTCAGCCCGAAAGGAGAAGCGACGCGGAGCGCCATTCTTCACCCGCAGGGAGATGATCGTGGTATGGATTCTCGGAGCAGCCTCGCTTGTCACCCTTGCCATACAGGCCATGCGCTACAGCCATGTGGGGTGATGAACTACGGCATCAGAAAGGAAATAGCACCGGCAGAAGCAGGATCATTATCACTCCCATGATGAGCTGCAGAGGCAGGCCCACCTTGATATAGTCGGAAAATGTATATTGGCCGGCTGGCATCACGAGGGCATTGGGCGGCGTGGAAAACGGAGAAGCAAAACATAGACTCGCGCCAAAGGTCACGGCAAATAGAAACGGAAGCGCACTCACATCGAGCGCCAGAGCACTCTGCATGGCTATGGGTGCCAGCAGGACGGCGGTGGCCGTATTGCTTATAAAGAGAGTCATGACCGATGTGGTGAAATATATGCCGGCGAGCACTGGCAGCGGGCCCAACGACCCGAGCGAGCCGACGAGAGCCGACGAAACCAACGAGGATATGCCAGTCTTCTCAAGCGCAAACGACATGGGCATCATGGCCGCGATGAGCACCACGCTCTCCCAGTTGATCTTCTTGTAAGCATCCTCCACATTGCGGAAACAACCGCTGAGGATGGTGAGCATCGCGGCACACAAAACAGCTATCACCGGAGGCACGAACTCAAATATCAGCGCCACGATCATCGCCACCATTATCGCAGCTGCAAGGGGAGCCTTATAGTCAAGGGTCACTTTGGCTGCCTCCGCGAGCGGCTGGCCTATCACCACCCATGCCGAAGGATCAGAGTCGAGACCTCCTATGGCTTCCCAACTGCCCTGCACCAGAAGCACATCGCCGGCCTGAAGCGGAACTGAAGCCAGATCGGCGGTAATATAAATCTGCTTACGACGGATAGCTATCACATTGACGCCAAAGCGTTTGCGGAAGCCAATCTCAGCTACGGTCTTGCGGGAGATCGACGAATTGGGCATAATCACTATCTCGGCCAACCCAATATCGTAAAAGTCGTTGAGCTGCGCTCCATCCGATTCCATCACCAACCCATATGCAGACACAAGACGCTCGACATCGGGCATGTCACCGCGCAGATAAATCTGATCGCCGGCATGGATCACAGTGGTGGGTTTAGGAGCATACTGAGCTATCTTCTTGAGTATCTTATGATGGCGGTCGCTGCGTCTCACCTCCAGAATATCCACTCCATAGAGAGCACGGAGATTAAGATCGCCTATGCTACGGTCTACTATCGCCGAACGCTCCGGCACCGACACCATGAACAGACCGGTAGAGAGGTTGTATTCCTCTACAAGTTCCGTGAGGGTCTTGGCTCCGTTAGCGCGGTCGGATCGGGAAGATTTACCCTTGTCGAGAAACCACTTGCTGAGCGGGATGAGCAGCAGAGTTCCCGCCACCACACATATCAGACCCCCGGGCAGAAAGGTAAAGAATGTAAGGGGTGCATTGCCCGCTTCCTCCCACACTTCAGCGATTATAAGGTTGGGGGGAGTGCCGATGAGGGTCATCATGCCTCCCATACTGCTGGCAAATGCCAACGGCATAAGAAAACGCGAGGCACGGATGCCGCTGGCTGCCGCCATGCTCACAACTATGGGCAGCATGAGGGCCACAGTGCCTGTATTGCTCACAAATGCTCCGATGAAGGCCGTGGCTCCCATCACCACGAGAAAGAGCCGAAACGGACTGTTTCCGCCAAGCAGAAGGAGTTTGGCTCCTATTATCTTGGCCAGACCGGTATTGAAAATGGCGCCTCCCACTATAAACAGGCCCACCATCATCACCACGATAGAGTTTGAGAAGCCCGATAGCGCCTCGGGCACCGAGATGACACCGCCGAGCACAAGAATCAGGAGTGCTATCATGGCTACAAGGTCGGCCCGCAGGCGTCCCCAGACAAAAAACACGGCTGCAAAAGCGAGAGTGAGCAGAGTGAGAATCATAGGAGCGGAATATGGATAATGTGAGGAATCGCCGGGGGGCGCATCGGGCGCCGTGGCTGTCAGGCCCCGGTAAATAAAAAAAATTCCGCAGGTGATTGAAAAGCCAATCGCTTGCGGATTTAATAGTGTCCGAGATGAGATTCGAACTCACACAGCCCAACGGCCACTACCCCCTCAAAGTAGCGTGTCTACCAATTCCACCACCCGGACAGATGGTATCGCAAAGAGCCTCTAAAGGCAAGGAGATATAGAGGGAAATGATTGGAGCGAAAAACGGGACTCGAACCCGCGACCCCGACCTTGGCAAGGTCGTGCTCTACCAACTGAGCTATTTTCGCGTCTTTCAGTCGATCTCTTTCGACCGTCAACCGGTTGTTTTCCCGATTGCGTTGCAAAGGTAGGCACTTTTCTTGAACTGACAAAATTTTGGAGCAAAAAAATGCGTTTTTTGCCTCATTTTTTTTCTGCGCCCTCTGCCGCCAATTCGTCGCCGTCGGCCCCCGCAAAGGTTATAGCCTTGTTATACACAAAGTTAGCCAGAGTATACACTACCATACCCACAAGAGTCGAAATTCCGTAGCCTGAGATCACCATACCGAAGAGAGTCCATTCGCTCCCGGTGAGAAATGAGTGGTCGGTGAGGAGCCACGTTGCGAGAAATTGCAGACCGTAGCAGAGCAGGAAGCCGCCGACAAACTTCAGGGCCTCCTTGAAATATCCCGCTGAAGAGCGAAACACCCAGAGCTTGTTCCACAAAAAAGAGTTGATGAATCCTGCAACATAACCGAGGGCGTTGCTCACCCACTGGTTGATGCCGAAAAAATCTTTGCAGGCGTAGATCACAACGAGAGTGAGGATGGTGTTCATCGCGCCTACCATGGCATAGCGGATAAACTGTATGAGGTCGGCTTGCTTTACTGTGGGGTGTATGTCAGCCATTGTTGCTTGTGGTAGATTTTATAGTGGCCGCATAGTGACGGCACACATCGGTAAGAAAACATTCGTCACACAAAGGCTTGCGCGCTTTACATATATAACGCCCATGAAGAATGAGCCAATGGTGGGCGCGGGGAACGATATCGGCAGGTATGTGGCGCATCAATGCCTTCTCGGTGGCCAATGGAGTGCGCGAGCCGCGGGTAAGGCCGATACGCTCGCTGACGCGAAACACATGTGTGTCCACGGCCATGGCCGACTCGCCAAACACTACGGCCAGGATCACATTGGCCGTCTTGCGCCCTACTCCCGGGAGTGTCATCAGATCGTCGATCGACCGGGGCAGCTCTCCCCCGAACTCCTCATGGAGTCTGCACGCCATCCCGGCCAGCGACTTGGCCTTGTTGTTGGGATACGACACCGACTTTATATATGGATATATATCGTCGGGGGTGGCGAGAGCCATAGAGGCCGCGTCGGGAAACGCCTCGAAAAGCGCCGGCGTGACCATATTGACCCGCTTGTCGGTGCATTGGGCCGACAATATAACTGCAACGAGGAGCTGGAATGGCGAACCAAACTCCAGCTCCGTCGTTGGCGCGGGCATCTTGGCTTCAAAGCGTTCGATAACCCGGCTATATCGTTCCTTGATGGTCATCAGTGGGCCGCGGCTGTAAATTCCTGAAGGAAGCGGGTATCGTTTTCTGAGAACATGCGCAGATCCTTCACCTGATATTTAAGGTTGGTGATGCGCTCGACACCCATGCCGAGGGCAAAGCCCGAATATTTCTTCGAGTCGATGCCACACGAATCAAGCACATTGGGATCGACCATGCCGCAACCGAGGATTTCCACCCATCCTGTGCCCTTGCAGAAGGAACAGCCCTTGCCTCCACAGAGATTGCATGAGATATCCATCTCGGCCGAAGGCTCGGTGAACGGAAAGTAGCTCGGGCGAAGACGAATCTTTGTCTCCGGGCCAAACATCTCGCGGGCAAAGTAAAGAAGAGTCTGCTTAAGGTCGGCAAACGACACATCGGTATCAACATACAGGGCCTCCACCTGATGGAAGAAGCAGTGGGCTCGGGCCGAAATCGCCTCATTGCGGTAAACACGTCCGGGGCAGATGATGCGGATAGGGGGTTGGGTATGTTCCATCACGCGGCTCTGCACCGACGATGTGTGGGTGCGGAGGAGGACGTCGGGCTCACGGTTGATGAAAAACGTATCCTGCATATCTCGGGCCGGATGATCGGCGGCAAAGTTGAGCGCCGAGAACACATGCCAGTCGTCTTCGATTTCCGGACCTTCGGCCACAGTGAAGCCAAGTCGGCCGAAGATCGAGATAATCTCGTTGGATACGATGGAAAGCGGATGGCGTGTGCCTACTGGCATCGGAGCGCCGGGGCGGGTAAGATCAAGACCCGGATCTACCGACTCGGTGGTCTCGAGCGCCTCGCGGAGAGCATTGATGCGATCGGTGGCGAGGGTCTTGAGCTCATTGATGGCCTGACCTATTTCGCGCTTCTGTTCGGCTGGAACGGTGCGGAAGTCGGTCATCAGTGACGCCACAGAGCCTTTCTTTGAGAGATATTTTATGCGGAGAGCTTCCACCTCCTCGGGGGTGGATGCTGAGAGGGTTTCTATTTCAGCTTTAAGTCCGGCTATTTTATCGAGCATTGCTTGAAGGTATAATAGTGGTTTAACTTTGCAAAGTTACAAAAAATCCGCGCTCCCGGCTCGGTTGACTGCGAAATAAATGAGCCAAGTGTTCATAGCGGGAAAGCGGCGCCATGTATAGGTATAAAAAAAATTATCCGTCATCACGACGAATAATCTTCTTACCTTAAATCTAATACCATGAAAAACTGATGCAAAATTACAACCTTTTATTTATACTGCAAAATTATGCTGTAAAACATATTGCAATTTAACATCATTTTACTATTTCCGCAAATCTATTCACACTGATTAACATAAAATCACCTCAACCATCTATCGATGAGTAGATAGCCTTGAGGATTGCCGCCCGTGGGTTTAGCTTTGAGAATGCAGCATTTGTGCGCGACGGGTTGACTCGGTTGGACAAAAAAACATAGATTATCTGGGCATCCGGATCAACCCAGAAGCAGGTGCCTGTAAATCCGGTGTGGCCGAAAGCATTGAGTGGAGCCCCCGTCTCGCGCAGGCTCTTGTAATTGCTCACGAGGTCAAATCCGAGAGTACGCTCCGCAGTAGGCGATTTTGTGGTGGTGAACAACTCCACTGTCGAAGGCTGGAGAATCTGCTCTCCGCCGTAGTTGCCTCCATTGAGCCACATCTGGCACAGCTTGGCAACATCGCCAGCCGTCGAAAACAGGCCGGCATTGCCCAGCACACCTCCTGCAAAAGCCGCCATCTCGTCGTGGACGTAGCCCTGGACTGTCTGACGGCGCAGAAAAGGATCATTTTCAGTCGGAGCTATCTGATCGACCGGGTACCACTGGGAAGGTCGGTAGCCGGTGAGGTTTGCTCCCAGTGGGCCGAAAATTTCAGTGTCGACCCATTGATCGAAGTCAACTCCCGTGAGCCGTTGCTGGATATCCGAAAGCAATGCAAAGTTGAGGCATGAGTAATTGTATGATTTCGATTTGCGAAGTCCTATATTGTAAATCCGGTTCATGACTGTGTCATAAGCCCCGGCTGACGCATAAATGCCTCGGGCCACCGGTGCATCGGTTTCAGCGGTCGACGTAATATCACGGCGCAGGCGGGCATCCTTGTGGCCATACATCTTCGGAGCGATACGGATATTGTTAGTGGCAGTGGCTCGCGCCGTTGTGAGTGGGCCGCGATAGGTAGCGGTGTCCATCAACAGACGGTTCATATTGAGCGTGGCCGGCATTCCGCTTTCATGAAATAGGAGCTGTGAGATCTTCAGGTTGCCTTTATCGGTCCCTTTGAGTTCAGGGATCACCTCAGCAAGGCGGGTGTCGGTCGATACAAGCCCTTCATCGTAGGCTTTCATCACTCCGCTCACCGTAGCTGTGGCTTTACTCATCGACGCGATATCGTAGAGAGTGCGCGATGTGACCGACGGCGACCCGGGTGCATACGACAGATGGCCGTAGGCCTGATCAAACACCACATTGCCACCCTTTGCCACCAGCACCTGACAGCCAGGAAACGCCTTTGCCGCAATAGCCTCGCCTACTATTGAATCTATCCTTGTGGCAAGACGCCCCGAAAAGCCTTCGGCCTGGGGCGAAGCGTAGCCCAGACGGGTTTTAGGCAGATCAAGTCCATCGCCTGCCCGGGCAACTCCGGCCACATTGACCGGAAAGCGGCCATCGACCACAATTCCACCAAACACACCCATGGCACCTGCACGCCGAAGAGCAGGAGTGTCATCATACACCGCCATCAGTTCAGGCTGCTTGTCGAGATCAGCAAACTGAGCCATCTTGTAGGGATTGATGAAAAACACCGGCACGGTGGCCGGAAGCGACGACAGGCGAGAATAGGCTTGCCGCGCCCATTGGTTGGCGCTGAATACACCTATCACCACCACATCGGCTTCTTTCTTGAGTTTGTCAAGAGTAGCGTTGGTGAGAGGCGACTTGTCGGTGACCGAATAGACCGGACAATCGACATACTTCACACAAAGATCAGAAAAATCATTCGATGCCGGAGCTCCGATCGACACTACAGCGACACGATTGGTTTCGAGCGCCGGAATAGGCACAAGTGAGTCGCGGTTGGAGATCAATGTCACCGCTGCATTGGCCAGCTCCTGATTGAGAGCCTTTGCCTCAGACGAATTGATACGCGCTGAGAGTCCACGGAGGTTGACGGGCTTATAATTGCTCAACCCACACACATATTTGAAGGCAAGCATACGACGGCAGCGCTCCTCGACTACCGAGGGATCTATTGCGCCGCTCTCCACTGCTTTCATCACAGCGTCGATATCGGCCGATGGCGACGCTGAACCAAGAAGCACATCGGCTCCAGCTTTGAGTGCTTCAACACAATTGTTGGCGCCTTTCACACTCGCACCTTTCATCTCAAGGGCGTCAGTCCACACCATGCCGCGGAATCCCATCTCGTCGCGAAGCAAACCGGTGGTGATGGGCTTCGACAGAGAAGCAGGACGACCGGAGGGATCGAGCGAGGGCACATTGAGATGGCCAACCATCACTCCCGACAGATCGGCACCGACATAATCGGCAAACGGCACGAGATCGACCGTGTTCATCTGTGCGCGCGTATGATCGATAGTAGGCAGGCTCTTATGGGAGTCGCTCGATGTGTCGCCGTGGCCCGGGAAGTGCTTGCCTACCGACATCACGCCGCCAGCCTCCAGACCCCGCGAGAAAGCCACGCCCAGACGGCTCACAGTGCGTGGATTCTCGCCATATGAGCGGAAGCCTATCACCGGATTGGATGGATTGGAATTGACATCGAGCACCGGGGCGAAGTCGACATGTATCCCCAACTCACGGCACTCTCGAGCCACCTCTCGCCCATAGTCGTAGAGCAGACGCGGATCGCGGATTGCTCCGAGCGCCATATTGTAGGGATAGCGTGGGGCATCGGTGAGGCGCATGGCAAGGCCCCACTCGCCGTCGAGGGTCACCATCAGAGGCACTCTCGATTTACTCTGGGCATAATTGATTAGGGCAGCGTAGCTCGCTATCGTGCCCTTGCCGAGAAGAATGCCTCCCACTCCATCGGTGGCACACAAGCGATCCAGGGTAGCTCGTCCGGCGGCATTGTCGGATATCACGAGATGCGGCACAAATAGCTGGGCCACTCTCTGACGGGGAGTGAGAGTGGTATATACCGAATCGACCCATGCACGCCCTTCGGGCGACAAGGCTTCCACCTCCTGCAGAAGAGTTGGCTGGCCGCTGTCTGCCGACGACGGCATATGTGCCGCCGGACCGGCAAGGAGCATAAACATAAAGCTCCCGATTAGTTGAAGTATCTTAAACATGACGCATCTCTCTATGTTGATAGTCGTTACTCGGCCACCATGCGAGGCTTGCTGTCGGTACTGAACTTGGGATGAGCCCTGAACCAGTCAGAAATCGCATCAAAAGCGATCCTCGGGTCGGTGTGGGTCACCTTACCATGGGTAAGGGGAGTCAGGTAGTCGCCTCCACCGGCAAGATAATCAATGGTAGCTAAGGTATAAGTTGCGGAGGGATCGATTGGTTCACCCCCGATAGTCACCGACAGACACCGGCGTGCTTCAGGGTCGTAGGTGGCAGCTACCGATCTGCTCACACCCTGACCTCGCTGCGACGCCATTATATCAAATGCTGCAAGAAGGTCTTTTCCGGAGATATCCATCACTACCACGCGATTGTCAAACGGCATCATCTCCATGACATTGCCGCGGGTCACGGCACCCTTGGGTATTCCGCATCGTATGCCGCCCTTGTTCATTATCGCAAGATCGATCTTGCGACCGGAAAGAGCCTCACCTTCAGCTGCAACTATATCGCTGATAAGATTGACAAGCTCAGGCGAGCGGTGAGGGAGCTCCCGCGAGGCCTTGGCGAGCTTTATGGCGCAGATGGAGTCGATCGAAGCTCGGTAAGGTGTGAGGATATTTTCTACTGTGCCGTCGGTGCGGCTGTCAAGACGGGCATCAACCGGAATAAGCCTTGAGCCAATCTTTCCGGTGTTGAAGTCGATGGTGATTTCGCCGAGAGTGGCGCCCCCCTTGCCGTTCTGGGCTATAAGCACGGTATCGCCTACGGCGTTGGCCACCCTGTGAAGCGGAGCATCGGGCTGAGAGGGGTCAATTGAGGTGTGGCTGTGGCCCCCTATGATAACATCCACACCTTTCGACCGGCGTGCAAGATCGAGATCGTTGGCCAAGTCGCGACCCGAGTACCCGATATGCGACACCACCACTACATAGTCGGCACGCTCATTGTGGCGCAGGTGCCAAGCGGTGGCATTGGTCGCTTCAACAGGGTCGAGATATACAACCCCTTCTGAATGATTGGCGGCTATCATGCCGTCTGGATCAAGATTGATACCTATAAAGCCAACCCTCTTGTCGCCGAAGTCGCGGATGGCATAAGGCTTTATCACACTGTCGAGCGGGGTGGCGCGGAGATCATAATTGGTCGATATGCACTCGGCACCGAGACCTCGCCAACGGTCGGCCAACTCGTCAATACTATTGTCAAACTCATGGTTGCCGAGTATCTGGATATCATAACCGAGAAGGTTCATCAGCGTATCCTCCACTTCGCCTTTAAAGATCGAAAAGAAGAGTGTGCCTTGAACTGCATCGCCCGCGTCGATGAGCATAGCAGCCGGCTCGGCATTGCGCACACTGTCGACGAGCACCTTGCGGCGGGCCACTCCTCCCCTACCCTTACTGTCGGGATCTATCTGGGAATGAGTGTCGTTGGTGTGAAGGATAACGAGCCTATCAGGATGCTCGGCCTGTGCGGTGGTATGCGACATGAGCAGCGAGCCGCATGCAAGCATGCCGGCCAAGCACAGCGATGAGATATGTTTCATTATTATTGTTGTTGAGGACTGACTATATAAGGGGAATCGGCCGGAACAAACAGACCGGATTTCAAGGTGTTGTAGATTTTGAGGCAGGCATAGGCATCAAGCGACGCATAGGCCTGTTGCGACTGGGCAAGTACGGGCGCCTCCCAATTGGTGAGGCGTTGCCCTTTTGATATACGTTCGCCAAATATTATACCATAGATTTTTTGAAGGGAAGAATCGGTGATATGGTAATCCCTTACAAGTTTCTGAAGCTCGATGAAGCCACCGGGCTCAAACTCTCTGAGGCGATGGAGCTGGTGGAAATCATCTTTGAGCGACAGCCCCACCTTGATCAGTGAGGGATTGGATAGCCAATGTACAAGAGTGTCGCTGAGCCCAACATGGTTGAGCCTGAAAAGATAACAATGCCCTGGGCCCGACACCTGCATGAGCGACACCTTGTGCATCTCCCCCTTCTGGAAGTTGGGCCGCGTTTCAGTGTCAAAACCCACAACAGGCTGAGAATAAAGCCGCGCTATAGCGGCCTCTACCCCTTCGGGCGTATCGACCACCGTAACATCACCGCCAAAATGGGCGATCGGCATCAATGCCAGCGCCTCCTTGGATATAGCTATATCAAACTGATTGTTCATCACATCGAGGGTATGTCGATGACCGGCACCCCGGGACAATGCGTCGCCGCATAGCGCTCGATGAAGCCGTGGGTATCGGCCGATATCAATGGATCTGTATCAAAGTGTTTGTTATACAAGATGGCATATAGCGGAATGTCGCGCGATGCGAGGGCTTCGATCGAGAGTATCGTGTGGTTGATCGAGCCGAGAACTCCGTTGGTAACCAGCGCAACCGGAAGATGGCGGGTGGCTATGTAGTCGACTGTAAGGAAGCTGTCGGTAAGAGGCACCATCAATCCTCCGGCGCCTTCGATCAGCACGGTGTCAAACCGCTCCTTGAGCTTGTCTGTCGACCGATCGATCAGATCAACATCTATCTCCCTGCCATCAATACGGGCGGCCAATTGAGCCGAGGCGGGATAGGAGAAAATCACAGGAGCGGTGGTGTGGTCTATATCTACATCCAGCAGACCTCGGCCGGTGATACGGCGGTGGGCTTCGATATCCTCGCTCATATCATCGCAGCCTGTCTGGACAAACTTCTGGGTTATGACATCGAGCCCCTGCTCCCGGGCCAACGCCATGGCCAGCCATGCGGTGCAATAAGTCTTGCCGGCATCAGTGTCGATGCCGCTTATGAAGATAGCCTCAGGAGCGGCGGGAAGACGCTCCTCTGAGTGATTATTCATCGGCATATCGGTTAGGGAATTTAAGGTGTTGCCTGGGGCGCAGCATCGAATAGATGATCAACATTATACCTATAAGTATAAAAGGTATACTGAGGAGCTGACCCATATTGAGCGCCATATCGGCCTCGAAAGCCACCTGATCGTTCTTGACAAATTCAATGAGGAAGCGGGCACTGAACAGAATGGTGAAAAACACTCCGAATATGAGCCCCGGGCGCTCTTCGGCATTCTTCTTCCAATACATCCACATCAGAAGTCCGAATAGCATGAAATAGCAAAGGGCCTCATAGATCTGAGTGGGATGACATGCCTGACCCTCATAGAGAGCGTGCCACTCTCCCGACCTCAGGAACATGAATCCCCATGGCAAATCGGTGGCGTGGCCAAAAATCTCGCTATTCATCAGATTGCCCAGACGTATGAGACCACCCACGAGAGCAATAGGGATGACCAGACGGTCAAATGTCCATAGCGGCGAGCGTTTGGTGGTGAAAATCGAGTAGAGGATCACTGCCAGGATAATACCTATCGTGCCGCCGTGGCTCGCAAGGCCACCCTCCCATATCTTCAATATCTGGGCCGGATGGGCGCTGTAGTAGTCCCATTCATAGAAAAACACATGGCCAAGACGGGAACCAATAAGAGTGGCTCCAACCACCCATGCGAGGAGTATCGGAAGCCACCGCTCGGGCGCTCCCTCATGACGAAACATTCGTCCTACTATTTCGTAGCCAGCCAGAAAGCCTATGGCAAACATAAGGCCATACCATCTGACGGTTATCGGCCCGAGTGTGAACAGCACCGGGTCAGCATTCCATACTATTGCAGATGTCAGCATATAAAGAGATTGAAACGGAGAGGGGGTGAAAAGTTGACAGCAAAGTTAGTAAAAATACCCGACAATCGCAGCCTCACCATCAATCAAAGTCGAGACCGGCCTCGGCGGCAAGCTCGCGGTCGGAAGCAACAGTCGAACCAACAGTGGTGAGCATATCGCCCACGATGGCTCCGGTGACTCCGATCCGCAACGCTTCGAGCTGTGTGGCTCGGCTGATGGAGCTCCGGCCTCCGGCAAAGCGGATCACGGCGCGCGGATGGATCATCCTGAAGATTGCGACAACAGTAAGAATCTCATCTTCACTGATTGGCGCAGACTGTTCGAGGGGTGTACCGGGAATAGGCATCAGGATATTGATCGGAATCGAAACAGGCTTGGCCTCAAGCAGTGCCAAAGCAAACTCCACTCGCTGCCGTGGCGTCTCGCCCATCCCGATTATGCCGCCGCTGCATATGTCAAGACCTGCCTCGCGGGCTGCCGAAATGGTGGCAAGCTTATCTGCGATAGTGTGGGTGGAGCAGAGAGTGGCAAAATGGCTCGGAGCCGTCTCGAGATTGCAGTGGTAGCGGGTCACCCCTGCCTCCTTTAGAGCAGCAAGCGCCTCGCCATCGAGCAGACCCATCGATGCGCAAAGCCCCATCCCACCTTCGGCTGCCATCTCCCTTATGTGGGAGCAAGCCATGCGGAGCTCGGCGCCGCGCATGGCCCGGCCGCTCGTAACGAGCGAAAATCGCCCGATGCCCTCGCGGCGGTTGCGGGCAGCCGCTTCCAGACACCGCTCACGGTCAATCAATGGATACACCTCGGCCGATGTGTGATAATGAGCCGACTGAGCACACCATTTGCAATCCTCCGGACAGCGGCCAGAACGTGCATTGACAATAGAGCAGGTATCGAATTTAGCCGGAATGAAACGGGCCGTGAGCTCGGCGGCTGCCTCCCTCAGCTCGGCCTTATCCTCCGGATGCTGTAGATCAGCCAGCACATAGGCCTCCTCGGGAGTGATGGCACCCCCGGCAATAATCCTGTGCTTGATATCGGAAATAGATATATCCATATCGCCTTGAAAATAAACAGTAAAGAAATCATGTCACCGACAGACTACAGTTGCCCTCGGCGGCCAATCAATCTACAAAATTACATAAAAAAATCTCCGCCATGACCGGAGCTGGCAATTTTAACACCATAGGCCGAACCATAATCTTGCCAGCAACGTTATATCATCTGACCGGGACAATGTAGCAGACACAATCTGCAGCAGACTCCCCGACCCCCACACCTTCAAACAAAAATACCACATTTGATATGGACTTTCTCACAAACGACAAACTCGTCATTGTAGGAGCCGCTGGCATGATTGGGTCAAACATGGCCCAGACCGCAGCCATGATGCGACTCACCCCCAACATATGCCTCTTCGACACTTACGCGCCAGGACTCGAAGGCGTAGCCGAGGAAATGCGCCACTGCGGCTTTTCAGGCATCAACTTCACCACCACCTCCGATGTTGCCGAAGCATTTAAAGATGCTAAATATATAGTATCGTCGGGTGGCGCAGCCCGCAAGGCCGGCATGACACGCGAAGACCTTCTCAGAGGCAACTCCGAGATTGCCGAACAGCTTGGCAAGGACATCAAACAATACTGCCCCGACGTGAAACACGTGGTCGTGATCTTCAACCCCGCCGACATAACCGGCCTCGTCACTCTGATATACTCAGGCCTCAAACCCTCGCAGGTATCTACCCTTGCCGCTCTCGATTCAACCCGTCTGCGCAACGAACTCGCCAAATACTTCCACATCCCCGCCGACGAAGTGGTCAATAGCCGCACCTACGGTGGCCACGGCGAGCAGATGGCCGTATTTGCATCGACAACCACAGTTGCCGGTCAGCCCCTCTCGCAGATCATCGGCACCAAAGCCCTCCCCGAGCAGCAGTGGGAAGAGATGAAACAGCGTGTGATCCAGGGTGGCAAGAACATCATCGACCTCCGCGGCCGATCTTCATTCCAAAGCCCGGCCTACCTTTCGATCGAAATGATCGCTGCTGCAATGGGCGGAAAACCATTCACATGGCCCGTAGGCACTTATGTCAACAACGGCACCTACAATCATATCATGATGGCCATGGAGACCACCGTTGATAAAAACGGCGTAGAAGTAAAGCCTGTTGGAGGTACGCCAGAAGAGCATAAAGAACTTGACCAAAGCTATCACCACCTCTGCAAACTCCGCGACGAAGTGATAAGCCTCGGCATCATCCCCCCCATCAGCGAGTGGGCAACCATCAACCCCAACCTCAAGTAAACCTATCATACTTACCGTTAATAAATATAGCCTGTCATGGCTTGACACCTTAGCGCTTTGTGGCGTCGGCGTCAAGCCATGGCCTTTCTTCAGGCATTTTATCGCCATAACCAATAAAAATACTTAAAAATTTTGGAAGAAAAGACGCAAAATCCGTATCTTTGCAAGACGCAAACACCACCAATACGGGGCTGACCGGTTTTGACAGCGCGTAGAAGCGGTATTTAAGCATGCAGAGCGATTCGGTGCCCACGCTCTTTAATCTGAGACATCGGAAATTCAAATGGCGAAAACAACTACGCTCTCGCTGCCTGATTGAAGCACAGTAGATCGGCTTTATCTCCGCAATAGTTGCGGAGACGAGACATCGCCCGATTGTCGTCGTCCCGAGACTAATCGACAAGGCGGTGCAGCTAAATCGGGAATAGGCACCCCGGCGCCTCGATGGTGTGCCGAAAATTTAGAGGATAAGGTTGCGATCGGACGTCGCCGTCCTGCCGCAACACGAAAACCAACCGGCGAATAAGCATGTAGAAATCATATTGATTCCGCGTTTGGACGAGGGTTCGAATCCCTCCAGCTCCACTTGCGACACCCGACCAAAATCGGAAAGTATCAAACAAGCCTCAGACTGTCAAGCAGTTCTGAGGTTTTTTAATGTCTAATCCTTTCCGGTTCAGGACGGAAATAAGACTGAAATCAGACCTCTCCAGACATAGTTCAGGCACTAAACAGGCACTAAGAATTCAGAGTATCATTTTAGTGCCTAAATAGTGCCTAAATTGCTTCCAATATTCTATTACCCAAAAAGTTACCGCGACGTAACTCAGACGCAACTCGGAAAATAAGCGACATTTTAAGACTCCGTAAATAGTGTGTTAAAGTAGATGTCCGACACTGTTCCCGAATTTATGACCTAAACAGCTGAAATAATGGCTTGATAAAGGTTCTCTGATTTACGTTCGCCATGTTAAAAATCCACTAAGTCGTTGATATGTCTATAGTTTGACTTCATTTCGTCCAATCCATCTTTAAGTTCAACTCGTTAACATTGCAGCCGTTGACAAAATAGCTCAATGGTAACACTAAATCATATCACAACTGCCAGATATGATGTTAATCCTCGAATGTTTCCGAGGATTTTTTAGTAATAAGGATTTGTTTGGCTCTTCCACATAATGGTATATGTGGATAACGTATTGAAACCTAATCAAGAATATAATCCAATTCAACAAGTTTTTTTGCCATTAGGCAACATCTCTTCCTTTTTATCACACACGCAATATCCGATTGCTTTCATTGACTCGGTCAATTCATATTCCTGCATTTGATGATGGACACGTTCCAGACCATCGAAAACATGTAGATATGGCGATTCTGAAACAAAACCATCATCCACATTGACTTGGATGATACATGACACATGCTTGGGTTGCACCTTTGCCACTGTGCGGCAAAAGCACTCAGAACCAATATATTCGATAGGTAGATTGGCGATGAGCATATCAGCATGGGGCAACGTGACTGCTGATTGGGTAAGGTCGGCACATATACATTCCAATTTGCCATCCAACTGTGGGTACCGCCGCTTGCAATGTTCAAGATAATCGGAATTGATGTCCACTCCGTAAATCGGGCTAAGATTGCTTTGGATCACATGTTCAAGTCCGTTGCCCCCAGCGATGCCCAATACCATCGCCGACCCATTACCGCATAGGCAAACTGACGCTTCTTCATGCGGTTCATTGTCTGTAATTGCCGCAAAGCTACCGCTATATAATTAGTGGTGGAAAGACAGCTATTCCACGAATAATTAGTAAATTTGCAGTGTTATGTTCAGCAGTATTAAATTTGAAGATTTAGGATATTTCGTAATAAAGAAATATGGCAAGTACGCAATTGGGAAAGCAAGATTGCGTACATACATCAATGGCAAATCAGACATTGATTACTTTGGAATACATATATCGGAGACTGGATTTAATCCATATTGCTTTATTACACGTCAACATATTGATACATTCATTGCCGATAATTCGCAAATAGCCGAAGCTATATTTGCTAAGATAAATAATGGAGTAAGAGAGTTGTATGCAACTATACAAATATTTTTAGAACAATTTCAAAGTCACCAGCCAATTAATGACGAACATTCTTGTTATATAAACTTTTATAGTGCCAATATATATTACCTTGGAGAGCCAAAAGAGAAATGTGGTACATTAAATTCCTATCGAGTATTGTTGATACAGAAGCGAGATGATGGCATAACAATGAAAATAAAAGAACATGAACCGTTCGGACGTCCGAGCGACTATAGTGGAGGCCATTTGGTAGAATGTAATGCAGAATTGTTTAATGTATGTAAGAGTTCAATAATGGCTAAAGCTGCGGAATATACGAAGCTAATAGAAAACTCCATATAAACGCAAGAGTCTTTCCTTGTGGAAAAAACTTGCAGGTAAAGAGTGAGAATCTGAGTCAGATGGTGCAGAAAATGTTTTTTTACGCCCATCGTGTAGTCATATATGAACAGCTCGCGTGCAAAGGAGAAGATTGATGTAGCCCCGACCAAACGAAAGGTTACCGACGCTCTCCGTCAATCGTCGGACAAAGATGATTTTGTTGCTAAACTCAAAGAGCGCAACATTGATGTTGTTTTCCGCTACACCGATGAAGGACGCATCTACGGCGTGACATTCGTAGACCACGATACGATGACAGCCTTGAACGGCTCCCGCCTCGGCAAAGAGTTTTCGGCAAACGCTCTCAACGCACGTTTCAGTCATCAATCACAGCCAACGGAACAAACTCCGACAGCAACAGTTGTGCCCATACTTACACCGACCAACACGACATCGGGGAGTCAATCGACATCATCTGCCGGAACTGCATCAGCTCCTACGCAAAGTCAACCTATCCACCGCGACAGCGGAGATTACGACTTCACATTGCCGGGTCTTGACCTGTTCCAGCCAGGGCAGTCGCTCAATCCCGACGAGGAAGAATTCCGCCGCCGTATGCAGCGAAAAAAGAAAGGAATACGCCGCAGATTTTAGCTCAGCCAAAAGATAATCCGAAATAAATCGCTAACTTTGCCACTGAATCGCAGTCATAATTTATTTGATTGTGGATTTAGTGGTGGCAGGCGGGAGGGATACCCGCCTGCTTTTTTCAGACTTTATCCCAAATAACCCACTAAATTCCACAATGCACTATGATTGATACTATCGAAGTTGAAAAGGAGGTTTTTCTTTCGATGCTTGACAGAATAGACTTCCTGCACAAGACCATATCAGCCTTATACGATAAATTACGCGACCGCAGACTCTCGGAATGGCTCACCACCGAGCAGACATGCGACTTCCTCCACATTTCTGAGCGCAAACTGCGCTTGCTCAAAGAACGTGGCAAAATCGGATATTCACATCTCGGCAGACTGTCGCAGTTCAAGGGCTCGGATGTGGCCGGATTGATAACCGTCGGAAAGGAGGGCGTGTGAAGGAACTGATAACAGCCAACGACCCACGCATAGCGCGCTTCAACGCCATCGCTGACGACATCACCGCCAAATGTCAGGATTTACGAGAATGTTATCACCCCTTACTCGGAGGCAAACGCTTCATGACCGACGCGCAACTCGCCGCCAAACTCGGTGTCAGCCGACGCACCACGCAGGACTACCGTGACAAGGGATATTTCCCATACTACCGTATTGACGGCAAAATACTGTATGCCGAAGATGACAAGCAGAGTTTCCTAAGTCGTACTGACTGCATAAAAACTGGAGCTAAGATTACGCCCCGGTGAAAACGAACCACGACATATTGGTACGGAAATTCATGAAAAAGAATTATCTTTGCAGATTTATCAAATCGCAACAACGATGAATCATATTCATATCAATGATCTGGCTATCGCCAATCAAAAGAAAGCCCGTGAGATACTGGAGGAATCCGGCATCGCTGACATCTGGAAAAAAGCCGGTTGCCGGGTAAATCTCATCGGTTCTCTTAGAATGGGATTACTCGCTTCTCATCGCGACATAGACCTGCATGTCTATTCTTCCGATATCACAACAGACAGCAGTTTTGCAATCGCGGCTAAGATTGCAACAAACCCGAGAGTAACTGAAATCAGGTGCATCAATGGTCTGCACACCGATGAACGCTGCATTGCATGGCATGTGTTCTACAAGTCCGATGATGGGGAAATATGGCAGTTTGACATTATCCACATTGAAGAAGGAACTGAATATGATGGTTACTTCGAGAGAATGGCAGACAGAATCGTTGAGGTAATGACACAGGAGCAAAAAGACCTGATTCTGCGACTGAAATTTGAAACGCCGGAGGGTAAAGACTATCACGGTGTAGAATACTATGAAGCCGTCATCGCTGATGGCATAACAACGATGGCGGAATTTGAAAAATGGGTAACGGAACACCGAAAGAAGAATCCATATTACTGGATTCCCTGAATGGCACTGCCCGGTCCCGGAAAGGCGAGTCTGTGAAAATGCGACAACTACGGCTGACGATTTTCACAGTCTCGCCTCGTGGACTGTCTATAAGCGGTGAGTGACGGAACGGTCGAAAGAATCCATATCAAGCAATGGTGATAAAGAACACGGATGAGCGGCATTGAGTCTTATGGTGAACCGCGAAGCGCTCATCGAACACATATTAAATCTACACTTGGTGAGATAAAAGCAGCGTCCCCGGTGCTCACCTTGAGGCGTTGCCGATTATCGGTGTTCCACCATTGCCCGTAGGCACGATGCGGTCAATTGAAAATCGCCGAATACCTTTGAAATAACCCTGGATGAGGCAAATGGCATAAGGCATCGCCCTATGCTTTTTGGCTCGGCCAAGCCTCGCCGAGCTAAAGGTTGACGGCATTGCGCCGACAACACTGAAGACCGCTCCGTCTCTCACCGCTTTCATGTGAAAAAGATGGATTAGATTAGAGGTTCTTTATATAGTCTCTGATTTTGTACTATTATTTATGACAGTATGGCATCTGAGATAAAGAACTTAATCGCGCAAACATCAACAGCAGTCGTACTGTTGTAATCAAGGCTTACATCTAAAGCAAGGGGCTGACACACTTAGAACAGGCCAATTAACATAAAAAATTATACCGCGGTAAAACAAATACAACCTATAAGTTGTATATAATCTAAAGATTTTGTATCTTTGCAGAAAAATAAAGGATATGACTTTCGACGATATAACTGACGATGGACGGCTTTGGGCGGTCAGATATGATGGAGATGAGGATAACATCCTGTATTCTCTGTTTGACCAATGGAATGACGTGGCTTGGCTGCGGAGTTTTTTCAAAGCCAATTCCAAGGACTTGGAGAGTTATTTCAAGATCACAAATATCAATGATGCCATAGGCCGCACAATTGACGACAGCGAAAAACTTGAAGCAATCATGATGGACATATCCCCTGAGGCAAATCTGGATTTGATATTCCGACCATTGAGCAACAGCCGTATCGCGGAGTGTTTGTTGGGCAAAGAAAAAGCTCGACTGAAAAATCTTGTAGGACGGTCGTCTTGGTTGAGAATATACGCCATCAAACTGGCAAAGGGTGTGTATGTTGTTACCGGAGGTGCTATAAAACTTACTGCTACGATGCAGGAGCGAGAACACACCGCTTTGGAACTGGCCAAAATAGAGAAAGTCAGAAATTTTCTTCTGGATGAGAAAATTATTGACGATGAGAGTTTCATAGAATATATTGCTGAAACTTAATTTCAGCGAGCTAAAGGTTGCAGAACTTTAATCATAAAGGCTATGAAAGAGTTACAAGACAAACTATCTGCCCACAGATCTTCAACTCCATCCCGTTGGAGAGAGAAGGCTATGGAGCGTCAGGCAAACAAAGAGTGGCTGCGCTATTCTCAAAAAATAGCCATGATGATGCTTGACAAGATGGAGGAACTGGGGATAACCCAGAAAGCTGTCGCCGAGCGTATGGGCTGTTCACAGCAATACATATCCCGGGTACTCAAAGGCTCGGAGAACCTAAGTATCGAAACAATCTTCAAGATTGAATCGGCTCTTGGATTGCAGATTCTTGAACCGGCATTCGCCGTGCGTTAAAGATTTGATGATGTTATTAAACGCTAAATCCGATTTGGCGATTGAGTATGATTATCTCGACCGGGATTCAATTATATTTCAGCTGGATCTGTGATATGGATGAGCAGGAACAATATCATAATGAACGTGACCATATCCTCCGTGTTCGTACTCGTTGGATATAGTCACTTTTATACAATTACATAAATCACCATATCTCGCTGTCTTTCTTGGTTCGGGTGGCGATTTCATCGGCTATCTCCTCGGAGGAGAGTTTCTTGCTGAGCAAGCGGCAAGCCGATGAGATGTAGTCCATGAAAGTCTTTTGGGTCTTGTGACCGCTGACGTGCATCATCTGTACGATGTCGTATTTATGGCTCAGATACATATTGGTGATTCCGGTTCGTCGGGCGGTATGGCTCGTCACGCATTTGAAGCGCGGCAGGAGAACGTTGCCGTTTAGGTCGCTTTCCGGCTCCTTGCCTTCTTTGACGATGTGTTAACATATTCTGCTTAGTTAATCTTTTCCCCTCTCATAATCACCAAACAGTTTTCAGGCGCATTTAAAATCGATTCTATCCGTTGCCGCTGCGAGTCGGTCAATGATTCGTTTTTAAGAAGGTTCTGAACATAGTTACGATGAGTTCGCATATTGAAAAACATGCAATAATCATCGTCGGACAAATAGTAGGGGTGGACATTGCGTCCGAGATAGTCATCAAAAATGGTTAGCTCCATGACCTTGCCAGATTGCTTATCAAGCCAGTAATATTCTCTACCATTAATGGATTCACAGCCACCTATATATCCGGTAAGCAGTTCATATGAATACTTTAATATATCTCTGCTGAAAGAGTGGTTGTCGACTACGATATGTGGGAAAATCTTGTTATTTTCCGCATCATAATAATAAGTTGTATCGGTAGTCAATATAAACGAGAACAAAAGCTTCGAGGACATGCCGATCGCACGGGTATTATCATAAAGTGATCCCAGTGAGCTCACACCGGCTTGAAGCGGAGGATAGTGGCATACTGTTACATCTTCTACTCCGTTAACCTCCATATCGGGATTGAATTGAGCAACTGCCACAGTGTCGCCCAAATCTGAAAAACACATTGATACAACTGCAAGATTTCCACTCGGGTAAAGGTAGAGAGAGGGATTATGTATCTCTTTTATGGTATATGTTCTGTGTAGTGTGCCGTCAAAATCATAAGATTCGATTTCTCCTTGCTTAGACAGATACACCTTTCTACGCGGTTCGTCAATTGCTCCATTGACATAACTGGGGATGTCTCCGTCGAATGAAGGCATCGGTATTGAAAACAACGTGGTGCCATCCAAATCCATCATCTTCACTGAATCTTGATCTGAGCCGGGAATTATCAATACGTGTTGATCTGTCATTGTTAGGTCATATACTCCTCCGACCGGGGCTGACCCGGGGCCAAGCGTGACAATCTGGAGGGTATCAATCAGAGAACTCAGGTAGATGGTAGTATCACCGGAGCAAGCTTCGGAGTCAATGACAACCAGCTTCTCCATATCGGAAACACTATCTGCAACGTGCTCCTTGGCAGGCTGACACCCGAATAGCGACAGTACTGTC
This sequence comes from uncultured Muribaculaceae bacterium, assembly GCA_910579675.1. GTDB lineage: Bacteria > Bacteroidota > Bacteroidia > Bacteroidales > Muribaculaceae > Paramuribaculum. The sequence goes on from CAJTUF010000001.1 coordinate 70,038, forward strand.
AACAGGATTAATACATATTTCATAGTTCCAAGTAATTTATGTTCATTCAATGCTATGATAGAAATGGCTACGCTGATGGATTTCGATTACTGATTAATATTAATTCTTCAGACGCGCTAACATTATGATTGGATTGTCTTCCGGGCTGATGGTTTTCGCCAGTTCTTCCAGAGGACCGCTTAACTTACCTTCGTCAAGCAGATAACACAGATCCTCAGCAAGAATTACCTGTGCGATATATCCTTCAGGCAAGGCGTGGATGCTTCCGCTTGGACGTGACTCATAATAATTGAGCGGCCCATTCTTATCTATATCCTGATTTGATAGAGTGATGTGAGTCCAATCACCGGTATGTCGATCATAAAGAAATTGACGAGGGTCCAAGACTGAATTAGACTCCAGATCTATAGCTTTCTCTATTGTATGCAGCAGGATATAACGCTCGTTCATACCATCGATTGTGGTGAGATACGGGTATCCTCCTTCCGACACCTTGTTTCGCTTGGCTATGATTGGTTTCAGGCGACCATCGGTAAATACTGAGATATTGTCTTCCATCGCGTCAGACACAATAATCTGATCTCCTATGGTCGAAAATTGCGGAGTCCAAAGACATATTCCATACACACTGTTATCCACAAACCATGTTACGCCATCGGAGGTGGGATCAACCATCTCAATCGGAAGTTCTGTTATTGAGTCGGTGGTCAAATCAATATAGTAGAACGGCTTATGGTTTACACCGTGTTGCTGTCGCAGTTCTTCATTCGACGTATTTTTGCGGTCTATTCCAAGCAGTGTATTTTTGTCATAAATAAACAGTTCTTGACCATGGCGGTATTTGTCGGGCAATTTAATCCTTTTGAGATGATTGCCGCTGAAATTGTATTGCTGAATAATATCGCTTGAACTATCTGTTACAAAAATACAAAGATTATCCGGATCTATAATCAAACGGCTGATGGATTGGTATTCAGTTGGCGCCTCTCCTACATGATTAAAACTATGAGAGTACGATCCATCTCTGTGAAATACTATTATATCATATTTCCCATTGAAAGTAAATATACAATCATCGGTCATAGTGATATATGCATTTGAAAGAAGACAACTGTCGTTTATCTCCAATGGAATGTATTCTACATCAGCGATATCTTGGATGTTGATAGCCTCACGAGGATATTCGGCTGAAAAATCTATTACCGGAATATCACCACTATCAGACGAGTCGCTTCCTTGGCCGCAGCCGGTTGCGAGGACAAGCAAGCAGCCATATAATAGCGAGGTGCTTTTAAGGTGTTTCATGCTACTTTTTTATTAATGGATAGAACTAAATTTTCTTCCTTCTTATAATCATCTGTTGGCCGTTATATTAACCGAGATAGATGCTCCAATTAATTATAGGCAACGTGTCTAAACAACGTAAGCTCGATGAAAATTAAGCGATTCAAAGTTTGGTGGTTAGTAATAAAAGTGCTGAATTTTAAACAAACGCTCTTTTCACTATGCTCATCGAGGACAAAGTTATTGAAATTTTCGTAATGGCGGATGATTTCAGCAAGATTTTTTTAACGCAATGCTCCGCCTTCGAGGTCTTGACAAGCCCAAAGATGGAAGGAAACGTGATTACCACCGCGATTGCCGAGTGGCACAGGCAGAGATTATCGTCATCATGATCATGTTCCACTCCTCGTTGCGTAAACGGACAATTATCGAGACCATCAACGATGAACTAAAGAGCATTGCGCAGATTGAACATTCGAGGCACCGTTCTTTCCCTAATTTCATCGTCAATCCAATCGGCGGTATCGCCGATTATTGTCTGCTCCCGAAAAAAACGATGATAAACCTTGAACGATCATACTCTAAACAGCTGACTCTCTTTTGATTATATTCATCAAACCCACGTTATATCACGACTATTGGCTAATTCTTTTAGCAAGCCATTCGCCTCGCTTCTGTCGGCACTCTTTAAGGGTTGGTGCCACATCATGAGGACTCACTACCCATCAAAATCCATCAAAAAGCATTATCTTTGCGGCTAAGATGGAGATCAGGAATCTACTTGAAATATACACTCGGCAAGAGTTCAGAGACTGGCTGATGACCAATGCGTCAACGGCCACTGAATGCTGGGTGTATGTGAAAAAGGGAAAAACTCCGGTCGACGGCATCTTATGGTATCTTGATGCTGTCGAGGAGGCTTTGTGTTTCGGTTGGATTGATTCCACCTGCAAGTTGAATAATGGCATGGTTGCGCAACGCTTCAGCCCTCGCAAGAAAGATTCCAACTGGACAGAACTTAACAAAGAAAGATGCCGCCGGCTCATCAAGCTCGGATTGATGACTGAGCTTGGAGCAAAGGGTTTGGCGGATATGGATACCCCTTTTTCTATCGACCCCGAGGTAGAAGGAGCGTTTAAAGCCAACAGGACAGCGTGGGAAAACTTCAAATCATTTCATCCGCTCTATCAGCGTGTGAGAATTGACAAGATCCACAATGAAAAGAATCGTCGACGTACAGACAATTTCCATAAGCGATTGCAAAAACTCATAGAGGCTTCTGAAAAAGGCAAAATGATAGGCGACTGGAACGATTGCGGACGTCTGCTTAACTATTGATATGGAGATCAGACCTTACAATGCCGACGACTTGGTTGAGATTATAAATCTCTTCCGGGCCACAATACACCTGATCAATATCAAGGATTATACCCAAGAGCAGGTCGATGCGTGGGCTCCTGATTTCATTGATAAGGAAAAGTGGAATAAAACATTGTCTGAGCATCATACATTTGTGGCTGTCAACGGCGATGTTATAATTGGATTCGGAGATATTGACGATTCCGGCTATCTGGATAGACTGTATGTCCATCATGATTATCAGAGGCGAGGTGTGGCAACCCTAATATGCACCAAACTTGAATCAATGATAGATGCCAACTTAACAATCATGACCCACGCATCAATAACAGCAAAGCCATTTTTTGAAAATCGGGGATACAAGGTTGTTAAAGAGCAAATTGTAGAAAGAAACGGTGTATCACTGAAAAACTTCATAATGAAACTTGACAGACCCGCCACGATGATGGACAAGCCATGAACACCAAACTGTCTATCACCGCTTCCTACAATGGAAGGTGATATGTCGCTGCACCTTATTAATGTAGATTCAACCCTTCAATCGCTATAAAATAATGAAACGCCATAATTACATATCAGTCATATCAAAGACCGTACCCGGTTTCATCGCAGGATTATCCCTGTTTGTGACGTCGTGTAGTCCAAACAACAGGTACGCAGTTTATCAGTATGATAATGGTGATGACTACTTTTCTGAAGGACTTCAACGTATTGTTGACAAGTATGGAAAGATTGGATTCAGGGATAGCTTTGGGGCGACCGTCATCGCTCCACAATATGCCTTTGCATTTCCTTTCAAAGATGGATATGCCAAAGTTACAGATATCGGACACCTTGAGGCTGTCGACAAAAGAGGAGAATATCATCAATGGGAAAGTGATTCATGGTATTACATAGACACGACCGGAACAAAACATCCTGAACTTATCAAAATCGCTGGCCAAATTAAATCTACTGTTGATGGGCGTTTCCTGCAAGATGCTATTGTCACTAATAATCGGACCGGGAACAATTCATTGTCAGACGCGTTAGGGAGATTCAGTATGCTTTGTGAGAATGGAGATTCGCTGACCATAAGTTATGCGGGGCTTATATCTCAAACTATTCCGGTAAATCCAGCCGATTCTACGGAATGGAATATCTCGATGTATCGGTAAACCCAACATCTCTCCTTGTCAAAACGAGGTTATTGGGGGCATTGTATTTTTTTTGCTCACGGATTTTGTCGGAATCAAGAAAAAGATGTAATTTTGCGTAATCAATTACATAATTAAATACGCATATATGACAATGGACTTCTTTGAGCGTACAGGCAAGATGGCTATCGGCAGCAGACTTAGAGTCTTGACCGAAACACTGACCCGCGATGCCGCAAGCATATATGGCCTTTATGGCGTTGAAATAAAACCCAAATGGTTTCCTGTCTTTTATTCTCTGACCGATGAACAACCCCAGAGTGTAACGGCCATCGCAAGGGAAATAGGACAGTCACACCCGTCGGTAAGCACCATAGTCAAGGAAATGATTAAGGCAGGCCTTATCGCGGAAGTTGACGACAAGTCCGACCGCAGATGCACACTCCTGACGCTTACTGAATACGGCAAAAGCCTTTCCAACGAGCTTATCGCCGAGCTTCGCGATGTGGAACGTGCTGTGGAACAGATCTCATCGGAGTGCGACAATGACTTGTGGGCTGCCATCGCCGATTGGGAGAAAGCCCTCGCGCGAAAATCCATACTCCAGCGGGTTAAGGAGATAAAGGAGCGACGCGAACATTCAGAGGTTGAGATTGTCGAGTTTCAACCACAATACAAAAAGGCATTCTACGAGCTCAACCGCAAGTGGATTGAACAGTATTGGGAGTTGGAACCGCACGACATCGAAGTCCTGGAAAATCCGGACAAACATATCCTCGAAAAAGGCGGACATATATTCGTGGCATTATACAACGGCTTTCCTGTTGGTGTCTGCGCCCTATGTCCCATGCCTGAAGAATCGGCCTACGATTTTGAGCTGGCAAAGCTCGCGGTAAACAATTCCATACAGCGCAAAGGCATTGGCCGCCGACTTTGCGATGCTGTAATAGACAAGGCCCGGGAACTGGGCGGCGAAAAACTCTTCCTTGAAAGCAATACCAGGCTCAAACCGGCAATAGCTCTGTATCGTAAACTCGGGTTCAAGGAATTACCAGAATACCATCCGGCTTATGCCCGTGGCGACATTCAGATGGAATTACCACTCTAACTACCGGTCTACATGAAAACCAAACTGTTTGTACGGCGCCAAGATGCGCTAAAAAAAACTTTCAAGGGGGTAAATCTTGACTCTCTCGCCGTTGGTGAGAAGTCAATGGTGACTAAGATGAACTATGTGAAGGGCAACTTCGCCACTCTCCACTCTCATCCTCATGAACAGTGTGGCTATGTAATCTCTGGCAAATACCGCCTAATAGTCGAAGGAAATCATAAGATTGATGAGATAATGCATCCGGGCGACACATACGCCATCCCCGGCAATACTCCCCACTCTTTTGAGGTCATTGAGGGTGGTGAGGTCATCGATGTGTTCACACCCCATCGCGAAGACTACCTCTAATCCTACTCTTTGCCTGTCGCATTGCCTATGGTATATATACAAACGTTACCGAATTTTGAAATCTGAACAATAGTTTAAGCTAAGACCACTCTAATGATCGACACCGAAAGACTTACCCTCAGGCCTTGGAGTCCTGACGACGACGCAGCTCTTTATAAGTATGCCTCCGACTCACGTGTGAGCGAACTGGCGTTGTGGCCCACTCACACATCCGTCGTTATGAGCAGAGAAGTAATTGAAAAGTTCTTTATGCCAAATCCCCATTGCTTTGCCATGGTATTGAAAGCCACAGGCGAAACGATAGGGTGCATCGGACTTGTCCCTACAGCCGACGAACATCACGAAACGGAGCGTTTGGAAAGGGAGGTTGGATATTGGATCGGGCATACATACTGGAATACCGGCCTCACCACCGAGGCTCTCAAGGGGTTGATAGCCTATTGCCGTGAGAAAACGGATTTAGCGTCATTGCTCATCACCACCGACCACCGCAACATAGCATCCCGCCGTGTCGCGGAAAAATGCGATTTCCGTTTGACCGACACCTACCTCTACGACGGCGTAAAAAACTATGCTTTCCGATTGCTTCTAAACCGATAATCTCATACCTGCGATTAGCTGGGTCAATGCTATTGACCCGTCTACAAACAGCGCGACCCACCCCCGATTAACCCGTGGTGGGTCGTGCTATCTTGTCAAAATTGGTCATCGCCCACGAAATAAGTTGTCCCAGAACCGGCATAAGACTCTTTCCAAGGTCGGTCAACGAATATTCTACGCGAGGTGGTATCTCGGAATACATGCGACGGGAGATCAGGCCATCGGCCTCAAGATTTTTCAATGTCTCCGTCAACACCTTGGGAGATATATCGGGGATAGCTTTGCCAATGGCATTGAAACGTGTGGCTTCATTTTCTGCGAGCACACACAAGATGAGTATCGACCATTTGCCCGAAAAGCGCGATATCACATTTCGCACCGGGCAATCTGATAAATGAGTATATTTTTTTAGATTTTCTTGTAATTGCAATGGCTTCATTTTCAAAAACAGTTACTTACAGGTAAGCGGCTTACATTTTTGTAACGTCTTGCGTGGCAAAGATTTTCACATTACCTTTGCGCTATCAAACCGAAAGCGGCTCACCGCTGCAAAGTTACCAAAACCATCTCTAACATCAAAAAACAGCAACCAAATTATGAGCGAAGTGAAAGTGCTTGACAAAGGCCAGAAGTTCTCGCATGTATCTGTAGGAGCCCTCCTCGGCTTCGAGGGCAAACAGTTTGTAAAAGATGCCACAGGTGCCACCTCTTGCGAGATATCATTCGGCTCGCTTCCTTCGGGAGCAGCCGTTCCTTTCTTCCACAGCCACAAAGAAAATGAGGAGAATTACATAATCCTCAGCGGCAAAGGCCGATTTCAGGTCGACTCCGAAGTGTTTGACGTGGCTGAAGGTTCAGTGATAAGAGTCGCTACCAACTCCGACCGCAACCTCCGCTGTACCTCCACCGCCCCGCTGTGCTATATCTGCATTCAGGCAAAGGAGGGCTCTCTCTGCGGCTATACCATGACCGACGCCGAGATCACCGAGCGCGAAAATCTGCTCTGATCTGCCTTCAGAACCTCATGGTGGCTATAACCGGCGGTGCAGCTCTCCCGGGAGCTGCACCGCCGATTTGTCCTTACACCGGAAAAAAGAAGCAAATCCGGGTATGGTCAGGTCGCTCAATGAATGACAATTCAAGCGATAATCAGCAACTGTATATCTTAAAGATCCGTAAACAGACGCCCGACAATGAGTGCCAAGGAGGGTTCAGGTGGCGAGTAGGGGGCTGCGGGTTTGGCTATATCGTTTTTTTTTTGCACCTTTGCAAATCGAATTCGATTATCAACAACACTCATTCCAAAAATGGAATTTTCAGCTGATCAGATAGCACAAATGGTTGCCGGCACCGTAGAGGGCGACGGCAGCGTAATGATTAGTGAGTTTGCCAAAATTGAAGAGGGCGGACAAGGTTCGCTCACCTTTTTGGCAAACCCCAAATACACCCCGTATCTCTACACTACCGGCGCAAGCGCCGTGCTCGTGAGCCGCTCGTTTGAGCCGGAGGCTCCTGTGAAGGCCACACTCATACGTGTCGACGACCCATATGCCACCGTGGCTCATCTCCTCACTATTGCCCAAAGCATGCAGGAAGCCCGCCGCACCGGCATCGAGCAACCGTCGTTTGTCGATCCTTCGGCATCAATAGGCAAGGATGTCTACATCGGGGCGTTTGCCTACATAGGTGCCAACGCCGTCATTGCCGATGGAGCCGAAATCTATCCCCAATGCTACATAGGCTCCAAAGCATCAGTTGGCTCCGGCACTACCATCTATGCCGGTGCGAAGATATATCCCGGATGTCGTATAGGCAGCCGATGCATTATCCACTCGGGAGCAGTGATCGGTGCCGATGGCTTCGGGTTTGCTCCCGACGGCACCGGCGGTTATGCCAAGATACCCCAGATTGGTATCGTGGAAATAGCCGACGATGTGGAGATAGGCGCCAACACCACAATCGACCGCGCCACTATGGGCGCCACACGCATCCATTCAGGGGCCAAACTCGACAATCTTATCCAGATTGGCCACAACGTGGAGATAGGCTCCCACACGGTCATGGCGGCCCAGAGTGGTGTTGCCGGATCAACCAAGGTGGGTGAAGGCTGCATGGTGGGCGGACAGGCCGGACTCGCAGGCCACATCCACGTGGGCGACGGTGCACAGTTTGCTGCTCAGACCGGCGTTCACACCAATGTGGCGCCCGGACAGCGTCTCATCGGATCTCCCGCTGAAGAGCTCCGCCCCTACGGACGTCAGGTGGCCGCAATGAAGCATCTCCCCGACTTGATGCGCGCCGTAGGGCGAATCGAGCGCGAATTGGCCCGACAAAAAAAACAATGAATAACCCAATCACCACATAATGAAGCAACTCACTCTCAGCCAGGCCTTCACCGTAAGCGGCAAGGGCCTGCACACCGGCAGCCAACTTACGGCTGAATTTTGCCCGGCGCCCGACAACCACGGCTATAAGGTACAACGCATAGACCTCCCCGATCAGCCCGTGATCGACGCTGTGGCTGAAAATGTGGTGGCCACCACACGAGGCACCGTGATCGGCCGAGGCGAAGCAACCGTGTCGACCATCGAACACGCTCTCGCCGCCCTCTATGCCGCCGGTATCGACAACTGCCTTATCAAAGTCAACGGCTCCGAGCTTCCCATCCTCGACGGTTCGGCAAAAGAATATTGCGAGAAGATTGCCGCCTCCGGCGTGACAGAGCAGAAGTCGGAAAAAGAATACTACATCGTCAAGCAGAAAACCGAGATACGCGACGAAGCCACCGGAGCCTCCATCGTCGTACTCCCCGACTCCGATCTCTCTGTCGATGTAATGGTCGACTACAAAAGCCCTGTACTCTCCTTCCAATATGCTACACTTGAGCGCATGGAAGACTTCCCCACCGAGATCGCTGCCAGCCGCACATTCGTGTTTGTGCGCGAGATCGAGCCCCTCGTCAAGGGCAATCTGATCAAGGGAGGCGACCTTGACAATGCCGTAGTGATCTACGACACTCCCATGGATCAGAGCGAGCTCGACCATATAGCAGACCTCATGGGTGCCCCTCACAAGCAGGTCAACGAGTTTGGCTTCATTCAGGAAAAGCCCCTTGTGGCCGACAATGAGCCCGCACGCCATAAACTCATGGATGTGATAGGCGACATTGCCCTCATCGGACGCAACCTCAAGGGCAAAGTGCTTGCCACCCGTCCCGGCCATACCATCAACACCGCTTTTGCCAAGAAAATACGCAAGGAGATCAAGCGTCAGGACATCCAGGCCCCGGTCTACGACCCCAACAAGGCTCCCATCATGGATAATCTCCGCATACGCGAGCTCCTCCCCCACCGCTATCCTTTCCTCCTTGTCGACAAAATCATCGAAAAGGGCGCCAACTACATTGTCGGCGTGAAAAACATCACCGCCAACGAGCCCTTCTTCCCCGGCCACTTCCCTCAGGAGCCCGTGCTCCCGGGTGTGCTCCAGATCGAGGCCATGGCCCAGACAGGCGGCCTCCTCGTGCTCTCCACTGTAGACAATCCCGAGGACTACTCCACATACTTCATGAAGATCGACAATGTCAAGTTCCGACAGAAAGTAGTGCCCGGCGATACACTCATATTCCATGTATCGTTCATGACCGATCTGCGCCGCGGATGTGCCGTGATGAAAGGCATAGCTTTCGTTGGCGAGAAGATCGTGTCAGAGTGTGAGTTCATGGCCCAGATAATGAAAAACAAGAAAGAATGAAACAGCCACTGGCATATATCCACCCTGCCGCCAAGATCGCTCCAAATGTGGTGATCGACCCGTTTGTCACCATCGACGCCAACGTTGAGATAGGCGAAGGCACCCGTATCGGGAGCAATGTCACCATCATGGACGGTGCCCGTATCGGTAAAAACTGTGTAATATTTCCCGGTGCCGTAATTGCGGGCATCCCCCAGGACCTCAAGTTCCGGGGTGAAGATACCCTTGCTATCATCGGCGACAACACCACCATCCGCGAGTGTGTGACTGTCAACCGTGGCACCGCCTCGAAAGGCAAGACCGTTGTTGGATCCAACACCCTCATCATGGCCTACAGCCATGTGGCCCACGACTGTGTGATAGGCGATCATGTCATCATTTCCAACGCCAGCCAGATAGCCGGCGAAGTGGTGATCGACGACTGGGCCGTCATTGGCGGCGGATCGCTCATCCACCAGTTCTCCCACATCGGAGCCCACGTGATGCTTCAGGGCGGTGCGCTCGTCAATAAAGATGTGCCCCCCTACATCATGGGCGCCCGCGAGCCTATCGCCTATGCCGGCGTCAACTCCATAGGTCTACGTCGGCGCGGTTTTTCCAATGAGACCATCCGCGAGATCCAGGACATCTACCGTATCCTCTACCTCTCGGCACTCAACAACACCGAGGCCCTTGAGCGCATCGAAGCCACCCTGCCACCATCAAAGGAGCGCGACGACATTATCCTTTTCGTGCGCAACTCCAAGCGCGGCATCGTGAAAGGCTACGGCTACGGTACCCGCAACACTCAGTCGGAATAACTAAAAGTCATGAGCTCCACTCAGAAAAAAATAATGGAGATGGAGGTGGTGAGCGCCACCTCCACCCATCCGCTCTACACCCTGCTGCTGCTGAGACCCGCATGTGGCGATGGCGCCCAGCTGCCCGACATGCTGCCCGGACAATTTGTACAGGTGGCTGTGCCCGATGCTCCACACACATTCTTGCGCCGCCCCATCTCAATCAACTATGTGGATCGTGCCGCCGGCACCATGGCTCTTCTTGTGCGACGCGCAGGCGAAGGCACCGCCCGACTCTGCGATCTCAAGGAGGGCGCCAGCCTCAACATCGTGCTCCCGCTCGGACGAGGATTCAGCATACCCGAGCGCCAGACCGGGCGCCTCGTGCTTGCCGGTGGCGGTGTGGGCATAGCCCCGCTCTATTTCCTCGGATGTGTGTTGAGCAAGATGGGATTCAATCCTGAATTTATAGTCGGAGCACGCTCCGAAGCCGACCTGTTGCAGCTCGACCTCCTCAGCCGTGTAGGCGAGGTTCACATCACTACCGACGACGGATCGGCCGGACACCACGGACTGGTCACCACCCATCCCGCTTGGCATGAAGGGGGCGCCATAGAGCGAGTCTACTGCTGCGGCCCGGCCCCGATGATGAAGGCTGTGGCACTCCTCGCCCACTCCATCGGCGCCGACTGCGAAGTATCACTCGAAAACATGATGGCATGCGGCCTCGGCGCTTGCCTCTGCTGCGTGGAAAAGACAGTAAGAGGCAACGTATGTGTATGCACCGAAGGCCCCGTGTTCAATATCAAGGATCTGACATGGCTCGATTAAATGTGAATATTGGCGGAGGAATCACTCTCCGCAACCCGGTGCTCACCGCTTCGGGCACGTTTGGCTACGGCGAGGAGTTTGCCGATTTCATCGACCTCTCCCGCCTTGGCGGATACATAATCAAAGGCACCACCCTCCACCACCGCGAGGGCAACCCCTATCCCCGTATGGCCGAAACCCCTTCGGGCATGCTCAATGCTGTGGGGCTGCAAAACAAGGGCGTTGACTATTTCATAGAGCACATCTATCCCCGCATATGCCGCTACGACAGCGAGCTGATAGTAAATGTCAGCGGAGCCAATGTCGACGACTATGCCGAGACTGCCCGACGTCTGGCTGAACGCACCGATATACGCGCCATCGAGGTCAACATCTCGTGCCCCAATGTGAAGGAAGGCGGCATGGCTTTCGGCACCACCTGTGCCGGTGCCGCATCGGTCACCCGCGCCATCCGTGAGGCATTTCCAGGCACCGTGATCGTGAAACTCTCGCCCAATGTCACCGACATTGCCGAGATCGCCCGCGCCGTCGAGGCCGAAGGCGCCGACGCCGTGAGCCTCATCAACACTCTCATGGGCATGGCTATCGACGTGGAGCGCCGACGCCCCTGTCTCTCCACCATCACCGGTGGTCTGTCGGGCCCGGCTGTGCGTCCAGTTGCCGTCCGCATGGTATGGCAGGTGGCCAAAGCCGTATCAATCCCCGTGATCGGCCTCGGAGGCATCATGGATGGCCGCGACGCCATGGAGTTTATTCTTGCCGGAGCCTCGGCCGTCGAGATAGGCACCGCCAATTTCATCGATCCCGCAGCGACTGTTAAAATTGTTGAATGGATCGACAACTATTGTACCCGCCACGGCGTTGAAGATATAAACGAACTCATCGGCGCCATCAACCAATGATTACCTCAGCTACCGATTTTGATCTCCGCCCGAGAAACACCTTCAGGATCCAATGCCATGCACGGCAGTGGATCGAATTTTCGGCGTGTGACGATATCCCGGCGGTGGCATCGCAACTCTCTGTCGCTTCCGGCTCTACACTCATCATAGGCGCCGGGAGCGACATTCTTTTCACCCTTCCCGAATTTCCGGGAACAGTGGCCCACAGCGCCATAATGACGCTCGATATGACCCCGTTGGGAAACAACACTGTGAGGATAACCGCCGGATCCGGTATCACTATGGACGACCTCGTGGAGCGGACCTGCCGCGCAGGGCTGTGGGGCATGGAAAATCTATCAGGTATCCCCGGTGAAGTAGGTGCATCGGCTGTGCAGAATGTAGGAGCCTACGGGTGTGAAGCCGCCGACCTCATCGAGTCGGTGACAGCTTTCGACACACGCCTTCACAGATTTGTCACCCTGAGCGGAAGCGATTGCCGCTTTGCCTACCGCGATTCGATATTCAAGCATCCCGACACCAAGGGACGCTACATCATCGCCCTTGTGACATATTTAGTGTCGTCGGCACCATCCCCCCGCCTTGACTATGGCAATCTCGCTGCGGCATTCACCGACACATCCGCGCTTACACCCTCCGACGTGAGGCGCGTCGTGATGGCCACCCGCGACCGCAAGCTGCCCGATCCTGCCCTTACAGGTAGCGCAGGGAGCTACTTTACAAATCCTATCGTAGCCACCGGAGTGTACGATGATGTCGTTGAAAAAGCCCATGCCATGTGGGGACCTGACACCGAGGTGCCCCGTTATATCCTTCCCGACGGAATGGTCAAGATTCCCGCCGCATGGCTCATAGACCGCGCCGGCCTCAAAGGTGTACGTTCGGGAGGAGCCGGCACATGGCCCACCCAGCCCCTCGTTATCGCCAATATGAGCGGCGACTGCACCGCTTCCGACATCCTGACGCTTGAGCGCAGGATTTCCGACACCGTTTTCAACCTCTTCGGCATCCGGCTCGGTCTCGAAGTTGAGAAAGCACCCGCCGAACCCTCTCTCTGATCCTTCGGCCCTCTACCATCCAATTCTCCACTCCCCCCACCACCATTCACACCCCAACGCCTTACCCATATGAGCACTTTCATCATCGAAGGAGGACACAAACTCCACGGCAACATCCACCCGCAGGGCGCGAAAAACGAAGCGCTCGAAGTGATTTCGGCCATTCTCCTCACACGCGAGGAGATCACCCTGACCAACGTACCGGAGATTCTCGATGTCCACAATCTCATCGACCTGCTCCGTGGGCTCGGCGTTAAGGTAAGCCACCCTGTAGAGGGAATCTACACATTCAAAGCCGACGATATTGACCTCGACTATGCCCAATCGGCCGAATTTGTGGCCTGCTCGGCCAAGCTGCGCGGAAGCGTGCTCCTCGCCGGACCAATGCTCGCCCGCTTCGGCACTGCCCTCTTCGCCAAGCCGGGTGGCGATAAGATAGGGCGCCGGAAAGTCGACACCCACATATCCGGATTTCTCTCGCTGGGAGCCAAGATGCACTATGATGACCGGCGACACGCCTATGTGCTCACCGCTCCTCCTGCCGGCCTCAAGGGAAGTTATATGCTGCTCGACGAAGCCTCGGTCACCGGCACGGCCAATATCATCATGGCCGCAACGACCGCTCGCGGTATCACCACCATCTACAATGCCGCATGCGAGCCGTATGTCCAACAACTTTGCCGGATGCTCTGCTCCATGGGGGTGGTGATCGAGGGCCTCGGCTCCAATCTGCTCCGCATCCACGGCACCGGAGGAGAGCTCCTCCACGGATGCACCCACCGCATCCTGCCCGACATGATCGAGGTGGGCAGCTTCATAGGCATGGCCGCTATAACCCGCAGTTCGATCACCATCAAAGACACCGCCTACGACGAGCTCGGCATCATCCCCGACGCTTTCAAGCGCCTCGGCATAGGGTTGGAGCGCCGTGGCGACGATATCTATATCCCCGAGCAGGAGCGCTACGAGATCGAGAGCAATCTCGACGGTTCGATACTCCATGTGGCCGACTCTCCCTGGCCCGGACTCACCCCCGACCTCCTGAGCGTGATGCTCGTCACCGCCACCCAATGCCGCGGTTCGGTGCTGATCCACCAGAAGATGTTTGAAAGCCGCCTCTTCTTTGTCGACAATCTCATCGACATGGGTGCCCAGATCATGCTCTGCGATCCACACCGAGCTATAGTGATCGGTCTTGACCACCGCTTCCCCCTTCGCGCCAACAATATGCTCAGCCCCGACATCAGAGCCGGCATAGCCATGCTGCTCGCCGCAATGTCGGCCAAAGGCACCAGCCGCATCGGCAACATCAACCAGATCGACCGCGGCTATCAGAACATCGACGGACGCCTGCGTGCTCTTGGAGCGTCGATCCATCGTGAAGACTGACCCTCTCGCCTCAAACATTTTCAGGCCCGCAGATGTTGGTAAGGTATAGCTCTATTTTACACTATACCCATTACCATTATGCGACACACTTTCTTTGCGGCCATGGCCGCAGCCCTCGCTTTCTCTTTCGCAGCTCCCGCCCACACCGATGCTTGCTCGCGCGTGCTGTATGTAGGCTCCGACTCAACCCTGCGCATCGTGGGCCGGTCGCTCGACTGGAAGACACCCATCCCTACCAACATATACGTCTATCCGCGAGGAATAGTGAAAAACAGTCATGAACTGGCCGGTGCCTTCTCTTGGAAATCACGCTACGGATCGGTCTACGCTGTGGGCTACGACGGTGGAGTAACAGAGGGCATGAACGAGAAAGGCCTCGTGATCAACGGACTATTCTGCAAGGGCACCGTTTATGGCAACGTATCCACCGAGGGACGCCCGCCCATGTCGCTCGCTGTGTTTGTGGCTTGGCTTCTCGACATGAACGCCACTACACCCGAAGTGGTGAAGGTGCTTCAGGAGCATAATTTCAACATCTCCGGAGCCACATTCGACGGTGGCACTGTGTCGACTCTCCACTGGGGCATAACCGATGCCGAGGGGCGCTCAGCCATGGTGGAGTTTGTCGATGGCGACATCAAGATCTACGAGGGCCAGGATATACCGGTTCTCACCAACGATCCCACCTTTCCCGCGATGAATGCCATCAACGACTATTGGAAAGCCATAGGAGGCGCCAATTTCCTGCCCGGCCGTGTGAGCAGCCCCGACCGTTTCGTGCGTGGCTACTTCTTCGATGAAAATGTGCAGAAAGTGGCCGACCACGATCTCGCTTTCTCAATTATCCGCAGCATCATGGCCAATGTGTCGGTGCCTTATCTCTACGAGGTCAACGGCGATCCCAACGTGAGCTCCACCCAATGGCGTTCCTACGCCGACCTTTCCTACCGCCGCTACTATTTCGATCTCGTCACCAATCCGGGTGTATATTATATCGACCTCTCGAAGTGTGATCTCCACGAGGGGGCTCCAGTGCTCAAACTCGACACCTCCAACTCATCGACCTATGTGGGCGATGCCACCGACAAGCTCGTGCCATCGGCTCCGTTCACTCCCATGTACTGATCCATTCCCCCCCCTCTCCCCGTCCCCGCATAAACACGATAGCCCGCCATCCGGTACGATTCCGGATAGCGGGCTGTCGGTTGCTTTACAATTCAGGTCAGCGGCCCGCGGGAGTGATGCGCATGGCAAATCCTCCGCCGGGAGCGAGATGCACAGTCGGAGAGGCGCCGAGCTTGGCTCCCGTCGTTACGGTGCGGGAGTAGTCGCGTCCATTGCGATGGGCGTTGGCGCCGTCGGCCATAACCTCTATGGTTGCACTCTCGATACCGGGTATAAACGAGAGATCCACCTTCATGTCGCGGGGTGTCCAGTCGGTTATGCCACCTATCCACCATTCATCGCCGCTACGACGGGCGGTGACAATATATTCGCCCATCTTGGCGTCGAGCACCCGGGTCTCGTCCCACACCGTAGGAGTGGATGCTATGAATGCTGTCGACTCCGGCTCACGGCTGTAGTTGCTCGGAGTGTCGCAGAGCATAGTGAGCGGCGAGTCGAAAATCATATACAGAGCAAGCTGACGGCATCGGGTGCCCTGGCTCATCGGGTCATTATAGATAGGGCGGTAATTGCCCTTGGCAGCATTGCTCATGGCGCCTTGAGTGTAGTCGAGCGGTCCGGCCACCTGACGGATAAACGGGACCATCACATCGTAGGTCACCATGTCGGTAGACTCGTCGGCCCACTTCATCTGCTCCAACCCGAACACACCCTCGAAATTTACCACGTTGGGCCATGTGCGGTTGAGGCCGGCGGGCTTCGAGGTACCGTGGAAATCGACTATCATGTTGTATTTGGCGGCAGTCTCGGCAGCGCGGTAGTTGAAGTCGGTGATGAGCTGGTCGTCGTGGTCCATAAAGTCGATCTTGAAACCCTTTATACCCATGTCGGAATAGTGGCGGCACACATTTTCCATATCCCGGTCAAAAGCATGGTATCCGGCCCAGAGGATCAGCCCCACACCTTTTGAATCAGCGTAGTCAACGAGCATGGGCAGATCAATCTCGGGCACCACCTGCATCAGGTCGGCTTTGAGATTGACGGCCCATCCTTCGTCGAGTATCACATACTCGATGCCATTGGCCGATGCAAAATCTATATAAGCCTTGTAGGTGTCGTTGTTGACTCCGGTTTTGAAAGGCACCCCGATGAGGTTCCAGTCGTTCCACCAGTCCCATGCCACCTTGCCGGGCTTGATCCATGATGTGTCGTCGAGCCTCGACGGCTCTCCAAGAAGATATGTCATATCAGTCGCGGCGAGAGTGGCATCATCCTGCGCTATCACTATCATGCGCCATGGAAATGAGCGCGGACCGTAGACACGGGCTATGAAATCCTCTCGCTCGGTAGTGAGCATCTGGAGGTTGTTGTGGCCACCCTGCACACGGGTCTTGGGCACCGGAGCAAAATCGGCCTGAAGAGTGTAGGGCTCGATGCTGTCGGCCAGAAGAAACATGCCCGGATAATTCTCGAGAGCACTCTCCGACACCAGCACCTTGTGGCCCGACGGCACACTCACCACGAGCGGGAGAAACGAGAGCCGGTTGCGGTCGACTTCACTGAGAGGCACAGTGGAATAAGTATTCTCAAACGAGGTGCGATACTGGGCCGACAGCGTTTTCCCCGACGAATTATTATATGGTGTCACCACAGTAGCCTCGCCGGGAAAGCGGAGCGACGCAGTTTCATCGGCTATCTCAAAAGGCTTTTTATGACGGGTAACAAAACGATAGGCCACACCATCGTTGTAGGCTCTGACCACTACATCCCAGTCGCGGGCCACACGGAGGGTCAGTTCGTTGAAGTTGTCGCGCACCTCAGCCGAACGGTAGAGCGGCGACGGAATCATTGTGTCGACACTGCGATGGCCGGTCGCGCGCACTTTGGCCGACGGGCCTATCACTGTGCCGTCTGACAGGATTACCGACAGCGGCGAGGGGCCGAGCACCAGAGCACCATCGGCCGATGCCGACAGGTCAAACCGCTGCGCATCCGCATCTATTGTGGCTGTCACACGGCTATCGGGTGAGGTTACAGTAAATGTTTTGGCCGATGCAGCCGTGGCCATAGCCGCGGCAAGCACCATGGTCATATATATTCTCATGGTAACAAATGATAGATTGATTGATTTCGCAAATGGGTCAGAATGTAATGCCGAGGCGCACCACTGCCGAATGTATGCCGCGGATGCGGTTGGAGAGCTCATCGGTGGCTCCTGATGGGCTGTCAGGCTCTACTGATGATGGGGTCCGGAGTCCGTTGTAGATATATCCCACTATGACATAGGACGAAAAAGCGCGACCCGATGCAAGCCTAAAACCTATGCCCGGCGATAGAAAGAGATCGGTCGACGAATCGGCATCGGTATGTGTGTTGACCACTACTCCGCCCCTGAGCTCAGCAAACACCGGACATGGCCGCGAGGTGAAAGAGAAGCGCGCTATGGCATAGAGCGGAAACTCGCGGCGCGAATTGTTGACCGGAATATTAAGACCGGCTCCAACTCCAAGAAGCGACAGCGCTCCGCTGCGGTAGCCGAAGTAGGCATCGATATTGAGGGTCGACATATCATGGCCCGACATATCTATCGAGCCACCTATATCGGCGCCCCAGACAAAGTGCGACATCGGAGCCGAAACCGATTCTGGTTGCCGGGGAGTGTCGGCAGCCGCTCTGACGCAATGCAAGCCTGCGAGGGCTGCTATGACTGTAAAGATTCTAAAGCGTCGCATGGCATGGTCAAGCTTTGAAGTACACCGATACCCAGCGCTCGTTTTCGGTATAATCCACATAGATCATGCCGAGCTCTGAGGCCCGTTCCTTTATCATAGGTATGTCATCGACATAGAAGCCTGAGAATATCATGTCTCCGCCCGGCTTGACTGCATCATGGTAGCGGGCCATGTCGGCGAGGATAATGTTACGGTTGATATTGGCCACCAGCAGATCGGCTTTATCAAGCCCGGAGAGAGCCGAGGCATCACCGAGAATCACATTGATCTCACTGTGGCCATTGAGAGCCACATTGTCGAGAGCGTTTTCATAGGCCGGCGGATCAATCTCTATGGCATCAACCCGGGAGGCGCCCCGCATGGCGGCAAGTATGGCCAGTATGCCGGTGCCGGTGCCCATGTCGATCACCGATTTACCGGCAAGATCCATGTCGAGCAGGCGCGTAGAGATAAGCGATGTGGTGGAGTGATGGCCGGTGCCAAATGCCATCTTCGGGTCAATTACAATATCGTAGGGTGCCTGGGGCACATCGGTATGAAACGAGGAGTGGATCACCGCCTTCCCCGCTATCACGATAGGCTTGAAGTAATTGCGTTCCCATTCCGCATTCCAGTCACAACCCTCTATCTTCTCCTCCGACACTTCAGGCTGCAACCCGGCAAAAGGGAGCTGACCGATGGCGCGTTGCGGAGCTTCCGGATCGTAGGCTGATGCAAGAATATAGGCATTCAGACCCTCGGCATCGGGCTCAAATGACTCAAATCCTTCATCGGCCAAAAATGCTGCGAGGAGGTCGGTGGCATCAGGGGTAGCGGCAGGGCCGAGATCCACCCTCACCTTAATATAATCGTTCATAGCAGGAAAATAGATTGACTGGAATAATTATGGATAATCGGGAGAGAGAAAGAACCCAAAGCTCAGGTAGCGGCCAATGCTATGGCCGCTACACCTCACTTCTTCTTGCGCCCGAAGAGGGAGCCCATGGTGCGGAATGCCTGAAAGGCAAGCACGCCCCAGTTGACATATTTGAATGCGGAGCCTACATGGCCCAGCAGTCCGAGGGGAGTGAGCGACTGACGCTCGGTCTGGATGGTCTGGAGCAATTGCTCGCGCTCGAGCTCAAGACGCGCCATGACATAGGCGCGACGATAAAGAAGCTGGTCGTAGCTATAGCCTTTCCAGCCATTGATCTTATGGGGTGGGAGCGGAGCAGCGCCCGGAAGCATTTTCATAGGTCGCGAGTGAGAGGGTTCAGGAAAGGATGATTTTGGTGATGGTGCGCGACAGCGGATTGATGATGAGCTGGCGGCGGAAAATTAGCACTAAGAGGAGGATAAGGATATTCACTCCCGCCATGATCGCATAACACACCCATTGAGGCAGCCATAGAGCCAGCAGCTCGGCTATGCCAATCGTGATAAATAGCACAGCGATGCCGCCGAATATCATCGACACAAGGATGGTGATTACGGTGGAGAGTATCAATATCAACTTCTCGGCTATCGTGAGGCGTATATTTTCAAAGTTGAGAGTGAAATACGCTTTAAGCCGGTCTTTGATACGCGACGAACGTTGGTTTTCAGTGTCTGCCATTAAAGGAGAAGGTGGGGATAAGAGGGTATAGAGACGTTGACTGTGATGAGAGGTGGTCTCAGACAGTAAAGGGCATAGCCGCCAACGGGGAATTGGCAGCTATGCCTTCACTCCCGCCTGAGTGGGGGTATGGGGAAGGATGATGGATGCGCGATGGCGTTGGGCTCAGTCGTCGATTTCGGTCGTGAGCTGCTCCACGAGGGCATCAATCTCGCTATCTGTGGCTATGATACCTTTCTTGCGAAGGAGATCCTGTATGCGCTTGCGGGTGTCAGATCCCTTTTCGGGAGCTACGAGGAGAGCCACTGCGGCACCTACGATTGCGCCTCCGAGGAAGGCTGAAATGGCGGTGATATTGCTCATTGGGTGAGTGTCGGGGTAAAATAAATTGGTGAGTTATGATTTACGCAACTGGATGGAGGGGCGGCCTGACGGCTGCAAACGGATGATCAGTCTTCCTTCGACTCGATCATTTCGGCAATAGCCTCTTCGGCTGCGATGCGCTTGGCTATCTTGTCGATGGTCGACTCTTTGAGCTTCACGCCCTTATCCTTGAGATACTTGGAAATCTCGTCGCGGGTCTTTTCGCCCTTTTCAGGAGCAAGGAGGATACCTACTGCTGCGCCGGCGATGGCGCCACCGATTACTGAAAGAATGATGTGGAGGGGTTTCATACTGTTTGGGGATATGAGGGATTATTGATTGCTTATGGTTTGCCGGCCGCGCAGACCGACTACGCCATTATAACGTCGGCGGAGGCTGAAAAGATTTGTCGATATGTCGAAAAAATTGGCCGGAGATTCATTTTTTTACATCTCCGGCCATATCTTTTGCAGGCCGGGTGTGTGCCCGGTCGATATCAATAAGCAAATACGGGGCGGGGCTCCATCAGCTCATTGACCTCCTTGCGCACCTGAGCTATCACGCTGGCATCTTCGGGTGCCGACAGCACGCGGTCGATCATATCGACCACTACGGGCATAGTGTCCTCCTTCACGCCACGGGTAGTGATGGCGGGGGTGCCGAAACGCAGACCTGAGGTCTGGAAGGGTGAGCGCGAATCAAACGGCACCATATTCTTGTTGGCGGTGATGTCGGCCTCTACAAGTGCCTTCTCGGCCACCTTACCGGTAAGCTCGGGAAATTTGGTGCGGAGATCGACGAGCATGCAGTGATTGTCGGTGCCCCCCGAGATAATCTTGTAGCCACGCTCGGTGAGAGCATCGGCCATGGCTGCGGCATTGATCTTCACCTGCTTCTGATATTCTTTGTACTCAGGGGTGAGAGCCTCCCCGAATGCCACAGCCTTGGCGGCGATGACATGTTCGAGCGGGCCACCCTGGGCTCCGGGGAATACAGCCGAATCAATCAGGCTCGACATCATGCGGGTAACACCCTTGGGAGTGGTCTTGCCAAAAGGATTCTCGAAGTCCTCGCCCATGAGTATGAGGCCGCCGCGCGGGCCACGGAGGGTCTTGTGGGTGGTCGAGGTCACGATGTGGGCATACTTAACGGGGTTGTCGAGCAGACCGGCGGCAATGAGGCCGGCGGGATGGGCCATATCGACCATAAAGATAGCGCCGATTTCATCAGCTATGCGACGCATGCGGGCATAATCCCATTCGCGCGAGTAAGCCGACGCACCGCCGACAATGAGGCGGGGACGCTCGCGGAGAGCTATCTCCTCCATCTGGTCGTAGTCCACACGGCCATCTTCAGCCTTCACATTGTATTCCAGAGCCTGATACATGAGGCCTGAGAAGTTGACTGGGCTACCATGCGAAAGGTGTCCGCCGTGGGCCAGATTAAGACCGAGAAATTTGTCGCCGGGCTTGAGCACGGTCATGAACACAGCCATATTGGCCTGAGCACCGGAGTGGGGCTGCACATTGGCATAAGCGGCCCCGAAGAGCTCTTTCACACGGTCGATAGCAATCTGCTCCACCTCGTCCACCACCTGACAACCGCCATAATAGCGGTGGCCGGGATAGCCTTCGGCATATTTGTTGGTCAGACACGAGCCCATGGCCCGCATCACCTGATCGGAAACAAAGTTTTCTGATGCGATGAGCTCGATGCCTCTGCGCTGACGCAGATGCTCCTGCTCGATGAGGTCAAAAATCTTAGTGTCGTTAGTCATGTATGGTAATGAATGGTTCTGTTATTTCTTTTTTACTGAAAAGCCGAAGCGGCCTATATGGTCGCCCTGACGGTAATAGCCGCCGTGGGAATAGACCAGAGGGGTGGCCGATGCCAGCCGGAAGGCTCCGGTAGCGGGGTCGATGAGCGAAGCCTCGGCCCTGACATTGACCACCTCGGCGATAAACATATGGTGGGTACCTAAAGGAATGATCTCTTTCACCCTGCACTCAATGCTCAGGGGACTCTCTTTGACCGACGGACACTCCACTGCCACTCCCGGCTCTGGGGTAAGCCCCGTAGCGGCCCACTTGTCGTGGTCGCGTCCCGACTTGACTCCTATCCAGTCGGTGGCTCGGGCCATTTCGGCGGTGGTGAGATTAACCGTAAACTCCATGCGCTCCTTGATCATCGCATATGAATGACGTTCCGGCCTCACCGATATATAGAGCATGGCCGGATCGGTGCATATGGTGCCTGTCCAGGCTATGGTGATCAGATTTGACCGCTCCATATCGCCGCAGCTCACTATCACTGCCGGGAGTGGATAGACCATTGTGCCGGGTTTCCAGTTTTCTTTCATCGTTGGTCGGTAGAGTGCTTAGGCAAAAGATCAGTCTATTATAGCGTCGGCCGCTTTGACTATGCGTCCGCAATAGTGGCAACGGATCGCCACATCCTCGCGGTCAACAACCTCAAAGCGGGTGTCCATAGGCTCATTGTTGGTGATGCACTTGGGATTGGAGCATCGCACTATGCCCGTGATGGTGTCGGGGAGAGTCACCGGGTGCTTCTCTGTCACCTCAAAGTCGCGGATTATATTGATTTTGGCCGTAGGGGCTATCAAGGCAATGCGGTTGAGGGTGGCTTCAGGGAAGTAGGTGCCCGCAACCTTGATGATACCCTTGCGCCCCAGGCGGTGGCTCTCGAGGTTATTGCCTATTGTCACACTGGTGTCGAGACCCTCGATTCCGAGTATCTTCACAGCCTTGAAAAGGGCGGCCGAGGGTATATGGTCGATGACGGTGCCGTCGGCAAGGGCAGCCACGGCAAGTTCTTTCTTACTCATGTTCAGCAGCTTTGTAAATGTCAATACCGAGAGCGCGGCAGATTATGGCCTGTCGGGCGTAGAGGCCGTTGCGGGCCTGCTCGAAATAATATGCCTTGGGGTTGTCGTCGACATCGCGATCGATCTCGTTGACGCGGGGCAATGGGTGGAGCACCTTGAGGTTGGGCTTCGAGTCGGCCAGCATATCGTTGTGGAGGGTGTAGAGATTTTTCACCCGCTCATACTCCATCAGATCCTGGAAGCGCTCGCGCTGCACCCGGGTCATATAGATTATATCGGCAGCATTGATCACCTCGGGCGAAAAGTCGGTATGCTCTACGTATTTTATGCCATTGGCATCGCAGAAGTCTTTATACTCCTGAGGCATACCGAGCTCCTTGCAAGCCACAAAGTGGAATGTGGGGTTGAAATAGCGCATCGCCATCAGAAGGGAGTGGACTGTGCGGCCATATTTGAGATCGCCCACCATCGTAATGTTAAGATCGGTGAGCTTACCCTGTGTCTTGTAGATGGAATAGAGATCGAGCATGGTCTGCGACGGATGTTGGTTGGCACCGTCGCCTGCATTGATCACGGGAGTGTCGCTCACCTCGGTGGCATATCGGGCCGCACCTTCGAGATAGTGGCGCATGATGATGAGGTCAACGTAGTTCGACACCATCTTTATGGTATCTTTCAGGGTCTCGCCCTTGGAGGTCGAGGTAGCGGCGGGATCGGAAAAACCTATCACCCGGCCTCCGAGACGGTTGACTGCCGTCTCAAAGCTTAACCGCGTGCGGGTTGAGGGCTCAAAAAAGAGAGTGGCGACCACCTTGCCGTCGAGCACCTTATGGTTGGGATGCTCCTCAAAGTAGCGTGCGCGCTCCAGAAGATCCAGTATCTCGTCGCGCGAAATGTCGTCGATGCTTACAAGCGAATTGTTGCTCATGGTGGGGATCTTGTTTATATCGCTATGCTGATGTTAGAAAAGATAGGCGGCTGTGAGGGTCCACACCCGGTTTTTGGCCTCCACCTTGGTGGCGTTGTCGGCCACTCCGGTTTTCTGGAGTGCGCTGTTAAGGCCTATACCGTAGGCGGCGGCCAGCTGCAAGTGGCCGAGAATCTCTACGCCTGCGCCGAAGTTCCATGAATAGTCGATCTTCTTGTTGCGCCACGCCTCGCCAACGGAGCGCCCGGAGGTGAGAAAGGCGAACTCAGGACCGGTAGTCAGGAACGGCTTCACCAGAGGCAAGCGCATCTTCCACTTGAGATTGACGGGTATAGTGAAGTAGTCACGGCTGTCGCTAACCACATTGTTCGACTCCATCCAGCGGGTGGAACGGCGGACATACATGGCCGAGAGATCGAAACCGACCCCTACGACAGGCACAGTGAACTCACACATAAGACCGCCGGTGAATCCGGCACGGTTGTCGGAATCAAACACACTGCGGTCAAACTTGAGCGACGAAACTGTAGCGCCTATTTTTGGCCCTATCTTAAACTGGGCCGAGGCCGGCATGGCTCCCGCTATGGCTACTATAGCGGCAATGAGGAATAACTTGAAGCGATTCACGGCTTATATCGTTGATTTGTGTTGATGATTCCGTATAGAGGAGAGGCTCTGCAAAGGTAGTAAAATAAATCCGTATCTTATCTCCTATCTCCGCTTTTTCTTATCCGAGTCCCATAGGGCTGCACTTTTTATTTGCGAGGCAGGGAAAATGTTACTACCTTTGCGGAAACCGTCGGCGTCACCTACCCTACGTTACAGGCTGGTGATCCGTCATTCCTTTTACCCCCCTCCACCATGAAAATAAAACAACAGACCGTCAATACTCCCGACAAGGGCGACATCACCCTCGTGACCCTCACCAACAGCAAGGGCGCCGAGGTGACTCTCTCCTCCGTAGGCGCTGCAATCGTGCGCGTTGTAGTGCCCGACGCTAAAGGCCACATGGACGATGTGGTGCTCGGATACACCGATCCCCATGACTATTTCTACGACGGCCCCTGCGCCGGAAAGATCCCCGGCCGATATGCCAACCGCATAGCCCGCGGCCACTTCTCTATCGACGGAACAGAATACACCCTGGCCATCAACAACGGCCCCAACGCTCTCCACGGCGGTCCAGAAGGATTTCAGAACCGCGTGTGGGACTGCGCCATCGAAGGCGACTCAGTGGTGTTTTCCTATCGGAGCGCCGACGGCGAGGAGGGTTATCCCGGCAATCTCACCGCAAAAGCCACGTATACCTGGTCAGACGACTGCCGCCTCACTCTCACCCTCGAAGCCGAGACCGACAAGCCAACTGTGGTAAACCTCACAAACCACGCCTACTGGAATCTTGAAGGCGAAAGCGCCGGATCGGTGCTCGACCACACCCTCTGGCTCGGCGCCTCGCGCTTCCTCCCCACCGACGATACCCTTATTCCAACCGGCGAGATGGCTCCCGTGGCCGGCACCCCGATGGACTTCACCACCCCCAAGCCCATTGGCCGCGACATGGATCTCGACTACACTCCCCTCCGCTACGGCAAAGGCTACGACCATTGCTGGATGGTCGACAACTGGGTCCCCGGACAGATGCGCACTGTTGCCCGCCTTGAGGCTCCCGCTTCGGGCCGCGTGCTTGAAGTGGCAACCACCCAGCCGGCCGCACAGGTTTATACCGGCAATTGGCTTGCCGGGTCGCCCGTCAACAAAAGCGGCCGTCCGATGAACGACTACGACGGCGTGGCAATCGAGTGCCAGCATCCTGCCGACTGTCCCAACCGCCCCGACTTCCCCAATACCCTGCTCCGCCCGGGCGAGAAATTTGAGGAGACCATCAGCTTCACCTTCAGCTGCCGCTGATAGCCACCCACTGCGATAATCAATCAATCACCATATATCATCCTATTCTAAAACAGAGCAAAGATGAAACCTACACTCTTTGTACTTGCTGCAGGCATGGGCTCTCGCTACGGCGGTCTCAAGCAGCTCGACACCCTTGGCCCTCACGGCGAAACCATCATGGACTATTCTATCTACGACGCCATGAAGGCCGGATTCGGCAAAGTTGTGTTTGTGATCCGCAAGGATTTTGAAGACGACTTCCGCAATATCATCCTCAAGAAATACGAAGGCCACATCCCCGTGGAGGTAGTGTTCCAAAGCATCGACAATCTTCCCGAGGGTTACACCTGCCCCGCCGACCGCACCAAACCCTGGGGCACCAACCACGCTGTGCTCATGGGCAAGGATGCCATCAAGGAGCCTTTTGCCGTAATCAATGCCGACGACTTCTATGGCCGCAACGCCTTTGAGGTGATCGCCAAGGAGCTCTCGCGTCCGCGCGACAAGAAAGGCGACTACTGCATGGTAGGTTTCCGTGTAGGCAACACCATGACCGAAAACGGCTCAGTGGCCCGAGGTGTGTGCACCGCCGGTGCCGATGGCAACCTTTCCGGCATCGTGGAGCGCACCGCTATTTCCTACGACAAGGATGGCAACATCACTTTTGTCGACGAAAACGGCACCACACAGATCCTCGAACCCAATACCCCCGTGTCGATGAACCTTTGGGGCTTCACTCCCGACTATTTCGATTACTCGGAGCGTGAGTTCAAAAAATTCCTCGACAAGGATCTCAACACCCCCAAGAGCGAATTTTTCATTCCTCTCGCCATCGACAATCTCATCAAGAACGGCGAAGCTACTGTAAAGATTCTCGACACCGATTCAAAATGGTTTGGCGTGACTTATGCTGCTGACCGACCCGGCGTGGTCGAGAAGTTTGCACAGCTCCACGCTGCAGGCGAATACCCCGACAAGCTCTTCTGATCGGGACTCTCCCTCTTCAAAAAACCCGGTAACACACAATCAGCCGCCCCTCAATCGGGAGCGGCTGATTGCTTTTTAGTCATGAGCCTGACAATCCGTTATTTGGCTTTGTCATAGTCGGGCTCTATGGCAAGGCGGCTGGAAAATGGCACCCGTGTATGGGGAGCACCCGAATCACCTTTGGCTATGGTGCCACCCCCCTGCACTACAATCGACCCTCCAAACTTGGCTTGGAGCAACTCCATACGATGAGTCGCGGCATACTCCCTGTCGGCAAGAGCTTTCATTCGGTCGGTCTTGTCGTAGTCCGACGCACCGTAGACCGGGGTGATCTCCTTATTTATCTGTTCCAGACCGGTGACTTCAAACGAAAAACCACCGTCGGTCGATGCCGCCATGATCAACCCGGGGAGTCCGCGCAGTTTCCAGGGACCGAAAGGCACCGGAATATCGGGCGCAAACCACACTGTCCAGTGACGCCCATGATAGTCGGTCGTAGCCTTCAGACACTCATAGCCGAGGATCTGACGCGTCTCATCATAAAATATTGACCATACTATATCGCCATAAGGCTCGGAATAGACCAAAAGGTCATCACCATATTTGTCATAGACCTTTACATCCATCGTCCCTACATCTGTAGTGACATACAGATGTGTTTTCTTCTCAGGAGCGTTACCCTTGCTCTTGTCCACTGTGATACCCTGCGGGGTGGTGGTGACCCACGCCGCCATCTGGATATCGCGAAGCTTTTTCTTTCCCTCCGGGGTTGAGGTGAGCGAGTCGCAATATTCGCTCATGGCATTGTAATACTTAGCCTTTGAGTTGTTGCAGAGCAGCAGAAACGATTGCGACCGTCCGTTGACGGTATCGGATTCCACAGGTGCCTTAGCGTTGTAGCTCACCTCAAGCTCCGATATCGACTGGCCCGACACGCCTATGACTGTAGCGCAGCACAGGGCCGCCAACATTTTGATTCTTTTAAGCATATACATTCATTATCTATATTTACTCTTTATAGTCGGTTTCAAGAAAATCATGGACCACGTCATTGTCGGCTTCCTCCTTGTTGAGCACGGCAAACCCACGCTTTTTTAGCGACCTAACCGGATTGAGCATATATTCATGACGCATCCGCAGATATTCCTTGCGGTCGATCGCCACCACATCCTTGCCTATTGGCATAGGCGGCGGTAATATCTCCCGGCTGCTCTCCTCAAGGCCAGTGAGCGAGAAGCAGTGGTCGCCGTCGGCACTCTCGGCCTTGATGATCAGGCCCGGCAGACCATATAGCTGCCATGGGCCATCCTGAATGGGAACATCGGGACAGAACCACACATTCCACTCCCTCCCGTGGTAGATGCACGACGCTCCCGCACATTCATAGCCCGACACCGTGGCCATAGTGTCGGTCAGCTCCCAGTCGATCGGGTCAGCTGCAAGGGTGTAGGTATATTTAGTGGCACTCCAATCATCCATTATGTCGAGGATTCCTGCATCAAAATCCTTGCCGACCACTATCCCGAGCCCCTTGACAGGCAGCCCGAGCTCCTTGTCCCCCACATAATGTATCTTTCCGTCGGTGACAAGAGGCTTGCCTAAAGCCTCGCGGAGCTTCACCCGGAGCGATAGAAATTCGGAGCGGCTTTGGGGATCGGCATAGATCGAATCTATGTAGCGGGTGCGGACTCCGTAGAAGGTCGACTGCCTCTGCCCTGCCAGAAGCACAAAGTCGTCATGGCGATGCGAAGGCTTGTTTTTGTGCGGATCGATGGTATTGTATTCATATCGGTAGGTCGCTATCAGCGCCGCCTTCGGATACACTTTTTCCGAGGCTGAAGCCAACATCGTCGCCATAAAAACCGACAGAATTATAAGCGGAATGCGATTCATGGATATTATAGATTGGTTGTCAGCGCAAAGATAATCATTTTGTCGCTTTTTTATCAATATCATAATCATTTTTCATTACATGGTTTAGATTAAAGGGCCTATTTCACGTATTTTATGACTGACTGCTACCGACATCGCTTCATTCTTTGAGAAAAAAGGCGTATCTTTGTGGCTATCTTATCTTTGACCATACCAAATCAATCTATGCGACATATCTTCCCTATGCTTCTTGTTGCGGCAATCGCTGCCGCCGGATGCTCCCGCCAGGCTTCGGCTCCCGCCACCGACTATGCGTCGGAGGTGAATCCATTTATCGGCACCGACTATACGGGCAACACTTATCCGGGCGCCCAATGGCCCCACGGCCTCGTGCAGCTCAGCCCCGACAACGGCCTCCCCGGTTGGGATCGCATAGCCGGCTATTATTACCCCGACAGCACCATCGCCGGATTCAGCCACACCCACCTCAGCGGCACCGGCGCCGGCGACCTCTACGACATTTCTTTCATGCCTGTCACCGATCCCGTGAGGAAAGCCGACGCTCCCCTTGGCATCCACTCCCGCTTCTCCCACGACTCGGAAGAAGCCCGGGCCGGATATTATAAGGTGACTCTTGACGACTATGGTATCGATGTGGAGCTCACTGCCACCGAGCACTGCGGCATCCAGCGCTACACATGGCCCGGCGACAGCGGCAAGGTGATTCTCGACCTCGCCAAGGCCATGAACTGGGATGCCACGAAGCTCACCGGCCTTGAAGTGATCGACTCGGTGACTGTGGCCGGATTCCGTTTCAGCGACGGATGGGCTCGCAATCAGAAGGTGTGGTTTGCAACCCGCTTCTCAAAGCCTTTTGAATCGGTCGAGATTGATTCGGTTGCCGGACATGTGGCCACATTCGGATTTGCCACCACTCCCGGCGAGCAGCTCACCGTGGTCACCGCCATCTCCGGCACCGACGCCGAGGGCGCCGCTGCAAACCTTGCCGCCGAAGCTCCCCACTCCGACTTCGACCGCTACCTTGCCGAAGCCACCGCAAAGTGGAACTCCATGCTCGGCAGCATAGAGATCGACACCGCCGATCCCGACGAAAGAACCGTGTTCTACACCGCCCTTTATCATTCGCTCCTTGCACCGGTAGTGTTCAGCGACGCCGATGGCCGCTACCGTGGCCCCGACGGCGAGATCCACCGCTGCGAGCCGGGCCATAAACACTACAGCACATTCTCACTTTGGGACACCTATAGAGCAGCTCATCCCCTTTACACCATCATTGAGCCTGATGCGGCAGCCGACATGGCTCAGTCGATGATCGACTTCAGCCGTCAGAACGGCCGTCTGCCCGTGTGGAACATGTGGGCCTCCGAGACCGATATGATGATCGGCTATCACTCCGCACCCGTAATTGCCGACGCCATACTTAAAGGCATAGGCAACATCGACGCGCAGGCGGCTCTCGACGAATGTGTGCGCACCGCCCGACTCGACTCCTATCGCTCTCTGGGCGACTACCGCACCCTCGGCTTTGTCCCGGCCGACAGAGATTCGTCGTGGTCCATGTCAAAGACCCTCGAATATGCCTACGATGACTATTGCATAGCCCAGATTGCCAAATATGTTGGCAACGACTCGATCTACAACGAGTTTATGGCCCGCTCCCGCAACTATGTCAACCAGTTCAACCCCTCCACCGGCTTCATGCAGCCCCGCCGCAGCGACGGGTCGTTTGTCGAGCCCTTTGCCCCCGACGCCTACACCGAAGATATATGCGAGAGCAACGCCTGGCATTATCTGTGGTCGGTGCAGCACGATGTCGACAGCCTCATCTCGCTCCTCGGAGGCAAAGAGAGATTTGAGCAGCGGCTCGACCGCTTCTTCACCGCCGAGGTCGACTCGGCTGCCCTCCCCCTGTTCAGCACCGGCATGATCGGCCAGTATGCCCACGGAAACGAGCCCTCCCACCATGTGGCCTATCTCTACAACCACACCGCATCGCCCGAAAAGGGCCGCGACTATCTCACCCGCATCATGAAAGAACTCTACACCAACTCGCCCGACGGCCTTTGCGGCAACGAGGATTGCGGACAGATGTCGGCATGGTATGTGATGAGCGCTCTCGGCTTCTATCCGCTCAATCCGGTGGGCGGTGTCTACGAGCCCGGCATACCCCTCTACCGTTCCGCCAGAATCAACCTTCCCGACGGAAAGACCTTTGAGATAACCCGTGACCCCTCAGGAGCGCCGGCACCCGACTCAATCCTCCACACCGACATCACCTCAGGCGGCTCCATCAACTTCCCCTATTCCAACTAACAAGACAACAGTAGTATGGCAAAAATAATTGTTAAAGATACTACAATCCGAACACTTCTTAAAGATGGGATAGACTTTATTTGTATTACAGATATAGCTCGCCAAAAGAATCCATCCGAACCAAAAGATGTTGTAAAAAATTGGATGAGGGTGAAGAATACCCTTGAGTATCTCGGGCTTTGGGAATCCCTTAACAACCCTGATTTTAATGGGGTCGAATTCGACCCCATTTTGAAAGAAGCCGGATCCAATGCTTTTACAATGAGCCCGACACGCTGGATAGCACTTACCGGCGCAATAGGAATTGTAAACAAATTAGGGAAAAATGGCGGAACTTATGCCCAACGTGACATCGCTTTTAAATTTGCAAGCTGGGTGTCAGTAGAATTTGAATTATACCTTGTCAAAGAATTTCAACGTCTCAAAGAAGAGGAACAACGATTGATTGGTTGGTCAGCAAAACGTGAACTATCTAAAATCAACTATCGGATTCATACTGACGCCATAAAACATCATCTTCTTCCTCCAGAGATAACCAGAGAGCAATCGTCACGAATATACGCTGATGAAGCTGATGTCCTGAATATGGCAATGTTTGGCACAACAGCCCGCCAATGGCGCAATTCCAATCCGGATCTAAAGGGCAACATCCGGGATTATGCCTCCATTAATGAGTTAATATGCTTGTCGAACATGGAAAATCTCAACTCTGTATTTATTGCACAAGGAATACCTCAGAACGAGAGATTAATAAAACTAAATCAAATTGCAATACACCAGATGAGCATCCTTGAATCTCCCGAAATAAGCAACCGGAAACTACTAAAATAGGAAAGTCGATGGATCAACAAACAGACAGCAGACGCATCGGGCTCGTCGATGCCCTGCGAGGATTCGCTCTCCTCGCCATAGTCCTGCTCCATAATCTCGAGCACTACAATATCTTCGGTTCTCCGGCCGACCCTCCCGCTTGGATCTCAGCACTCGACCGCGGTGTATTTGATACCATTTTCTTCTTTCTTGCCGGAAAAGCCTATGCAACATTCTCACTTCTGTTTGGCCTCAGCTTTTTCATTCAGATGCGCAATGCAAGGCGCCGAGGGTGCGACTACCGGATGCGGTTTGCTTGGCGTATGCTGATTCTGGTCGGCTTCTCGCAGCTCCACGCATTATTCTACAACGGCGATATCCTGCTGCTTTATGCCGTGTGCGGTCTCATCCTCATTCCCGCCTCCTCATGGCGAAACCGCACGGTTGCGATCGTGGCAACGGTGCTGATGATTCAGCCTTGGGCATGGGGTAAGATTATATATGCCGCTCTTAATCCCGGTTATATCGACACCAACAATGGTTTTGCGGTGTTCGCCGCCTCAGCTGAGGAAGCAGGGCGCACCGGCACCTTCCTCCAGACCCTTGTCAATAACATATGGAACGGGCAGCTTTACAGCAACTTCTGGCAGGTCGAGGCCGGACGTTTATTCCAGACTCCGGCCCTCTTCCTGTTCGGTATGCTCCTCGGCAGGCTGAATATGTTTGAGCGAAACGACCTCAACACGCGCCGTTGGCGCAAAGCTCTGCTTTGGGGACTGATCTCTGCCGTTCCGCTCTACTGCCTCTCAAGGTTCGTTCCACCGCTGATAGCCAATGTGACTATTCTGTCCTACTACTGCATCGCCATCCCGATGCTCTACAACTTTGCCTTTATGGTAGTGCTCGTCTCTGCATTTGTCCTGCTATGGTTTGCCCGTAGTGGCCGGGGCGCAAAGTGGCAGACACTCCTTGTGCCCTACGGACGGATGTCGCTCACCAATTATATCACCCAATCAATCATCGGAGTAACCATCTATTACCACTACGGCCTCAATCTTTACGACAAAGTAGGCTCAGCCGGATCAGCCCTCATAGCAGTCGCCATTGTCGCCGCCCAGCTTATCTTCTCACGCTACTGGCTCTCCACCCATCGTCAGGGCCCTCTCGAACATATCTGGAAACGCTTCAC
Source organism: uncultured Muribaculaceae bacterium (assembly GCA_910579675.1). GTDB lineage: Bacteria > Bacteroidota > Bacteroidia > Bacteroidales > Muribaculaceae > Paramuribaculum. The sequence goes on from CAJTUF010000001.1 coordinate 103,257, forward strand.
CTGGCTAAATGCCGGGAAAAAGCAGGAAAGTAACGGATTATTTGCCAGAGTGGGCGAAAATGTATAATTTTGTAGCTTTCAAAACCCCAATAGCTGTAATTTCTAAGTTTATTCAGCTTAATCCAACAGTCTCTACCCTATTCTTAAAAGCATGAGCGACCGTTTATTCATATTCGACACCACCCTGCGCGACGGCGAGCAGGTGCCAGGCTGTCAGCTCAACACCGTCGAGAAAATCGAAGTGGCCAAAGCCCTCGAGGAGCTCGGTGTCGACGTGATCGAAGCCGGTTTTCCCGTCAGCTCTCCCGGCGATTTCAACTCCGTAGTCGAAATATCCAAAGCCGTGACATGGCCCACCATCTGCGCCCTCACCCGAGCCGTTGAAAACGATATCCGCGTGGCTGCCGATGCGCTTCAATTTGCCAAGCACAAGCGCATCCATACCGGCATCGGCACTTCCGACTCCCACATACGCTACAAATTCAACTCCAACCGCGAGGAGATCCTCGAACGCGCCGTAGCCGCCGTGTCGTATGCCAAGCGGTTTGTGGAAGATGTGCAGTTTTATGCCGAGGATGCCGGACGAACCGACAATGAATACCTGGCCCGCGTGATCGAAGCCGTGATCAAGGCGGGAGCCACCGTGGTCAACATTCCCGACACCACCGGCTACTGCCTCCCCGAGGAGTTCCATGCCAAGATAAAATATCTGTGCGAGCATGTCGACGGCATCCACAAAGCTACCATAGCCACCCACTGCCACAACGATCTCGGCATGGCCACCGCCAACACCGTGAGCGGCATCCTCGGAGGCGCACGTCAGGCCGAAGTGACCATCAACGGCATCGGCGAGCGCGCCGGCAACACTTCGCTCGAAGAGGTGGTGATGACATTCCGCTCCCACCGCGAGCTCGGCATCGACACAAACATCAACGCCACCAAGATCACCGGCATCTCGCGCCTGGTGTCAAGCCTTATGAACATGCCGGTACAACCCAACAAGGCTATTGTGGGCCGCAACGCCTTCGCACATTCGTCGGGCATACATCAGGACGGTGTGCTCAAAAACCGCGAGAGCTATGAGATCATCGACCCCAAAGATGTGGGTATCGACGAAAACTCCATCGTGCTCACCGCACGCTCGGGTCGCGCCGCCCTCAAGCACCGTCTCCACGTACTCGGTATCGACATGGAAAAGGAGGCGCTCGACAAGGCATATCAGGCTTTCCTGCGTCTGGCTGATAAGAAAAAGGAGATCAACGACGATGACATCCTCATGCTTGCAGGCGAACACCGCGCCAACCACCGCATACGCCTCGAATTTCTGCAGGTCACTTCGGGCGTAGGCATCCACTCCGTGGCTTCGATCGGACTCAACATCGCCGGCGAGCACTTCGAGGCATGCGCTTCGGGCAACGGCCCTGTCGACGCTGCCATCTCGGCCATCAAGCTCATCATCCGCCGCACCATGCTCGTTAAGGAATTCCTCATTCAGGCCATCAACAAGGGCTCTAACGACATAGGCAAGGTGCATATGACCGTAGAGCACGAGGGCAACCAATATTACGGATTCTCGGCCAACACCGACATCATCGCAGCTTCGGCCGAAGCATTTATCGACGCCATCAACAAATTCCCCCACTGAAACGATGGGAAAGACTCTTTTTGATAAGGTGTGGGATGCCCATGTGGTATCCTCCATTGCCGACGGTCCGCAGCAGCTCTATATCGACCGCCATTACTGCCATGAGGTGACCACTCCGCAAGCCTTCGAGGGGTTGCGCCGACGCGGTCTCAAGGTGTTCCGTCCCGACCGCACCGTATGCTCCCCCGACCACAATATACCCACCCTCAATCAGGATCTCCCGATTGAAGATCCCGTGAGCCGAAACCAGATCGAGGCCCTCCTTGCCAACGCCAAGGAGTTTGGTCTGACCCTCTACGGCCTCACCCATCCGCTCAACGGCATAATCCACGTCATGGGCCCTGAAAACGGCCTCACCCTCCCCGGCTCTACGATAGTGTGTGGCGACTCCCACACCTCGACCCACGGAGCCTTCGGTGCCGTGGCCTTCGGTATCGGCACCTCGGAGGTGGAGATGGTGCTCGCCACCCAGTGCATCCTCCAGCCAAAGCCCAAAACCATGCGCATCAACGTGGAGGGCACTCTGCGCCCCGGAGTGACCGCCAAGGATATCGCTCTCTACATCATAGCCAAGATGACCACCGGAGGCGCCACCGGCTACTTCGTAGAGTATGCCGGATCGGCAATACGGGCCCTGTCGATGGAAGAGCGCATGACTGTGTGCAACCTCTCTATCGAGATGGGTGCGCGCGGCGGCATGATTGCTCCCGATGACACTACATTCGACTACCTGTGCGGACGCCGTTTTGCCCCTTCCGGACCAGACTTCGACCGCGCCGTGGAGCAGTGGCGAGCCCTCGCTTCCGACCCCGACGCCACTTTCGATGCCGAGGTCACTTTCGATGCAGCCGACATTGAGCCTCGCCTCACCTTCGGCACAAATCCCGGCATGGGCATCGGCATAAGCGAGATGGTGCCTGAAGCTCCAGCCGACCCCGCCGCGGCCGAATCTTTTGCGAAGGCGCTCGATTATATGGGCTTCACCTCGGGAAAACCTCTTACCGGCGAAAAGGTCGACTATGTTTTTCTCGGATCCTGCACCAATGGCCGCATCGAAGACTTCCGTGCATTTGCATCATATGTGAAAGGAAAGAAAAAGCATCCCGACGTGACGGCATGGCTCGTGCCCGGCTCCTGGAGCGTGAAGCGTCAGATTGAAGAGGAAGGGCTCGACAGCATCCTCGCCGAAGCCGGTTTTGAAATTCGTCAGCCCGGATGCTCCGCTTGTCTGGCAATGAATCCCGACAAAGTGCCGGCAGGAAAACTCGCCGTGTCGACCTCCAACCGCAACTTCGAGGGACGCCAGGGCCCGGGGGCCCGCACCGTCCTCGCCGGTCCGCTCGTTGCCGCCGCAGCCGCAATAAATGGAGTAATCACCGATCCACGCCTCTAATCCCACATCATGAAAGAGAAATTCACCACTCTCACGTCGACCTGCGCGCCGCTCCCGGTAGAAAATGTTGACACCGACCAGATCATACCGGCCCGCTTCCTCAAATCGACTTCCCGCGAGGGATTCGGCGACCATCTGTTCAACGACTGGCGCTTCCTCCCTTCGGGCGAGCCTAACCCCGACTTCATTCTCAACCGCCCCGAGGCAAAGGGTGCGCGAGTGCTCGTAGCCGGTAAAAACTTCGGCTGCGGATCGTCGCGCGAACATGCCGCGTGGGCTATTGCCGACTACGGTTTCCGCGCCGTGATCTCCAGCTTTTTCGCCGACATCCACCGCAATAATGAACTCAACAACTTCGTGCTTCCGGTGGTGGTGTCGCCCGAGTTTCTCGCCGAGCTGTTTGAGTCGATTCAGACCGATCCGGCCACAGAAGTGACCATCGACCTGCCCGCCCAGACCGTGACCAACCGCGCCACCGGCCGCACCGAGAGCTTCCCCATCAACTCGTATAAAAAAGAGTGTCTGACAGAAGGTCTCGATGATATAGACTACCTCCTTGCCCACCGCTCCGACATTGAGTCATTTGAAGCGTCGCGCAAAGTCTGATTCTCTCTTCCCCATTCCATCCATTAATAAAAAGCAACCCCAGTGAAACTCAACATAGCATTATTGCCCGGCGATGGTATAGGCCCCGAGATCTCGCGCGCCGGAGTGAAGGTGCTCGATGCCGTGGCCAAGCGCTTCGGCCATTCATTCTTCTACACAGAAGCCCTGATCGGGGCTGCCGCTATCGACGCTACCGGCAATCCTTTCCCCGATTCCACCTACCAAATCTGCGCCGACGCCGACGCCGTGTTTTTCTCGGCCGTGGGCGACCTGCGCTTCGACTCCAACCCCGATGCCACCGTGCGCCCCGAACAAGGCCTTTTGGCAATGCGCAAGAAGCTCGGCCTATTTGCCAACATCCGCCCTGTGGCCACCTTCAACTGCCTGCTCCACCTCTCGCCTCTGCGCAGGGAGCTTGTAGAAGGCGCCGACTTCATTTGCATCCGTGAGCTCACCGGAGGCATGTATTTCGGCGAAAAGCATGAGGGCGACAACGAAGCCTACGACACCTGCGTCTACACCCGTGGCGAGATCGAGCGCATCCTCCGTGTGGCCTACGACTATGCCGGCAGGCGCGGAAAACGCCTCACCGTGGTCGACAAAGCCAATGTGCTCGCATCGTCGCGCCTTTGGCGCAAAGTGGCCAAGGAGATGGCTCCGGATTATCCCGACGTTGCCACCGACTTCATGTATGTCGATAATGCAGCAATGCGCATGATCCAGGAACCCCGCTTCTTTGACGTTATGGTGACCGAAAACACCTTCGGCGATATCCTTACCGACGAAGCCTCGGTAGTGTCGGGCTCGATGGGGCTCCTCCCCTCCGCCTCGATAGGCGAAAGCACCCCGGTGTTTGAACCTATACACGGCTCATGGCCCCAGGCCGCAGGCAAAGACATCGCCAATCCCTTGGCCCAGATACTTTCCGGCGCCATGCTTCTGGAGCATTTCGGACTTCAGGAGGAGGCTCTGGCAGTGAGAGAGGCTGTCGACGCTTCGCTCGAACACTTTGTCAGGACGCCAGATATCCAACCCGAGGGCAAGCCCCACTACGGCACACAGGCTGTTGGCGAATGGATAGCCTCCCGCATATTAGAGTCCTGATCCTCACACGCTTAGCCCAGCCGTTTAAATCTCGTCTCCGATGGAGGCGAGATTTTTTGTGATAATTTTGTAACAACAGCGAACCATATTCCCGCCCCTGCGTTTATAAGGCATAACAGAGATTCACGCTTCGATTCCTCTAAACCCCCTTAACTAACACAACCCTCCACTCTTACAACTATGCCACGACTCATTGTCAACCTCATAGCACCCCTCCTCCCGGCCATTATTCCCCTTATCCTGCTGGTAGCCTGCGCGTCCACTCCCGGACGCGACGCCGCCGATGCCTGCGAGGCAGCCGAGCGTGGCGACATAGTGGCCGCTATCGACGCCGCCGACAAGGCCTACGCCAACTTCAACAAGCTCTCGACCCGCGACCTCTGCAATCTCGCAGCTTCCTATGCAGTAATCGCCATCACCTCGGGCGACATAAACGCAGCCGACCGTTTTGAAGACGCCTACAAGGCCTCTCTTGCCGAAAACCGAGAGGATGCTGAAAAGTATTACGCATCTCTTGATCCGCAGATGTCGGAAGGGCTGACAATAGTGGCAGGACTTTTAGCCGGCAACGACCTCTATGCCTCTACAGCTTCAGCCACCTACCGTCCGTCGATTCCCGACGATACTGACTCCGGGACCTCACCCTCGGTCGAGACCGAAGCCCTCGCCGAAGATTGATCTCTAACCCCATATCACGGCACACACAAGCACACACATATACTCCACCTCCTCATACGGATCCCCAGCAGGATCCCCCCATTCTCCTCTCTCCAAGAGTTTGCCATTGTTTTTGTTTTGTTATTGTTTGTTTGTTAAGTCACTAAGGATAGGCTACACGTGAGTGCGGCCTATTCTTATTTCAGTTTTCACCACAAACCGAACGGCGGGATCCATGATAGCGGCCATAACCGGCGCCATCATGAATCCCGCCATCTGTGTGGTGGTGATTATGCTTGTATCAAACTGTCTTTGAACCCGAGGAAATACAAAATACCGTCGAGACCAATGGTAGAGAGACTCTGGTCGGCATTGGCTTTAACCTTTGGCTTGGCATGGAATGCGATGCCCAGACCGGCGGTGGAGAGCATCGGCAGATCGTTGGCACCGTCGCCCACAGCCACCGTCTGCTGTATATCGACCTGCTCCACCTGCGCCATCACTTTCAGAAGTTCGGCTTTGCGCTTGCCATCGACTATCTCGCCTATCGAGCGTCCGGTGAGGCGCCCCTGGTCGTCGACCTCAAGCTCATTGGCATAAACATAATCGAAGCCGAAACGGCGCTTGAGATAGTTGCCGAAATAAGTGAATCCGCCCGAAAGGATCGCTGTCTTGTAGCCGGTGCGTTTGAGCACTGTCATGAGCCGGTCGAGGCCTTCTGTGATGGGAAGATTTTCGGCAATGTCCTGCATCACCGAGGTGTCGAGACCCTTGAGCAGGGCCACCCTCTCGCGGAAGCTCTCGTTGAAATCTATCTCGCCCCTCATGGCGCGTTCGGTTATAGCCTTCACCTTATCGCCTACACCGGCGCGGTCGGCGAGCTCATCGATCACTTCGGTGCCTATGAGTGTGGAGTCCATGTCAAAGCACACAAGCCTGCGGCAGCGGCGATACATGTTGTCCTCCTGAAGAGATATATCGACCTCGCCCTTGGCGGCTATCTGCATGAAGGCATCCTGCATGGCCGAGCGGTCGCGTGGATTGCCTCGCACCGAAAACTCCACACACTGCTTGGAGTGGGCACGCTCAGCGTCATCTTCGTCGAGTGGCAGACGGCCTGTGAGGCGCCGTATGGCATCGATATTGAGCTCCTGCTCTGCCACAACGCGGCTCACCGCTGCGATATGGCCCGCGTCGAGCTTACGGCCGAGTATGGTGATAATCCAGCGGGTACGCCCCTGACGGCCTACCCATTCGGTGTAGTCGGCCACCGACACAGGAGTAAACCTCACCCTTACATTAAGCTCGTAGCTCTTGAAGAGGATATCTTTCATTATGTCGCCACTCGTGGCGCTATCGGTCTTGATCAGAAAACCGAGCGAGAGAATATGGTGGATATTGCTCTGTCCTATGTCGAGGATCTCGGCATTATGCTTGGCAAGGATAGCTGTGAGTGTGGCTGTCACTCCGGGATGGTCGTTGCCCGATATGTTGATAAGGATTAGTTCGGTCATGGTATATTCAGATGTGGGTAGGTGGTTGTTGTTGCGCAAAAATAAATAATTTCCGTCGGGCGGCCAAATATATTTTCGGCACAAATGGATATGACGATACTAAAGACGCCCGAGCAAACGCCCGACAAGCATATCGAGAGGGTCCCGGACAATCATATCCACCATAATGCCATATGAGGCAGCCACCTCTTTAAGCTCCTGCCCGAAAGCATGGGCCACCCCGCCTGTAAATCTCACCGGCAGCTCTCCGGCCTCGGGATACGACGCCGACAGCTCTTCCACAAAGCGTCGGAACGTGGCGGCAATCATGGCGGCGATGGCTGGATGATCTTTATGCGCGGCCACAAAGGGCACAAACGAGGCTATATAGCCACTCCCCTCATGGCGGCGGTATACGGCCTCAACCACCGATGGGTAGTCGAGATCGGGATAGGCCGCCGCCCAGGCGGCGGCAAGGGGGGAGTCAAGACGATGACGTAGGGCCATACGCAGCATTGACGCGCCAAGAGCAGCCCCCGATCCTTCGTCGCCAAGGATATATCCCATCGGGCGCATATTGCGCTCAATTGAGCTTCCGCTCCATAGACATGTGTTGCTTCCGGTGCCGAGAATACATGCCACTCCCCTCTCGGTTCCGAAAAGCGCCGTGGCGGCTCCCGCCAGATCTGTATCTACCGACACTGCCTCTATCCGGAGGCCGAAAGCGGCAGCAGCCTCGCGGGCAAGCATCTGTGCTCCCGGGCCTATCGCTCCGGCGGCATAGATGGCCACAGCATCCGGCGGCATGGGGAGGCGGCCGGAGGCTTCGGCGAGGGTTGCGGCTATATGTGAGGGATTATAGACTGCCGGATTGACCGGACCTGTGACAAAACGCCGGGCGCACCCAGTGGCCCGATCCACCAAAGCCCACTTGCCTGAAGTGGCTCCGCAATCGGCTATGAGCAGCGTCGCAGGTGACGTTGTCGGCATGGCGCAACGCAATCAATCGTCGGGGAGGCAGATGGGTACCTGACGTCGGTGCATCGACTCGCGGAAGCATATCAGAGTTTCGGTGCGTCCGGCGCCAATCGGGCCAATGCTCTCGTGGATGATATCAAGCAGGTGGGAATTGTTGCGGGCATAGACCTTGACAAGAATGTCGTGGCGCCCGGTGGTGAAGTTACACTCCACTATTTCGGGTATAGCCTGAAGTTTCTCCACAACATTATCCATGTCTGAAGGGTTATTAAGACATAGGCCCACATAGGCGCATGTGTCATACCCCAGAGCCGACGGACTGATCAGAGTCTCAAATCCATTTATTACTCCGAGACTGGTCAGTTTCTGAATGCGCTGATGAATTGATGCCCCGCTCACTCCACATTCGCGTGCTATCTCCAAAAATGGTATTCGAGCATTAGTGGCCAGCATATCAAGTATGCGGCAATCAAGCCTATCGAGCTGTTGTCGTGACATCGTCTTATCTATGGGTTAAATAATTCATCAGTGTTAATTCGGCGCAAAATTAGCAATTTTTATTCATTTCTTATTTTTTTCAGCCCGGAAAATATTAGTTTTGCAGCGTTATGATCCGATTCATCCACCTGACACTCTTTATGGCATTGGCACTCTGCATGGCTGCGCAGACCGATGCTCCAGCATCTGTACCTGTTGATTCTACCGCTTATGCCGGAAGGCAATCGGTGGGGCTCGTCCTCAGCGGAGGCGGGGCTAAAGGCATCGCCCACATTGGGGTGATCAAAGCGCTCGAAGAGCACGATATCCCCATCGACTATGTGGCCGGCACATCTATGGGCGCCATCATAGGCGGTCTTTATGCCGCCGGATACACCACCGACGAGATGATCTCGCTCATCCTCTCGCCCGAGTTTGTCAATTGGTCGACCGGACGCATTGACCCTAACCTCACTTATCTCTTCGCCCGGCAGGAACCCACCCCTGCTCTTATCTCGCTCAATCTCGGCGACAACGGAAGCGCGTCGGGAATACAGACCTCGGTGCTCCCTACGAGCCTTATATCGCCGCTACCCATGAATTTCGGCGTCATGGAGGTGTTCTCGGCCTACACCGCACAGTGTGGTGGCGATTTCAACCGTCTTTTCGTTCCATTCCGGTGTGTCACTTCCGACGTTTATGCCAAGCACAAGGTTGTGTGCCGTTCAGGATCGTTTGGCGATGCCATACGGGCTTCAATGAGTTTTCCGCTCGTGTTTCACCCGATAGAGATGGACGGCACTCTGATGTACGATGGCGGCATATACGATAACTTCCCTGTCGATGTGATGCGCTCCGATTTCGCACCCGACATCATGATAGGTGTCGACGTGTCAAACCCCGACACCAAGCCCAAGGCCAACGATATCATTCAGCAGCTCGAAGATATGGTGATCCAGAACAACGACTATTCCCTACCAGCCGATGAAGGTATAAAGATCAAGGTCGACGTGAGCCAGTTCAGCCTTCTCGACTTCCAGCAGGCCCATGCCATATCGGCCAAAGGCTATGATAAAGCCATGGAGATGATGGACTCGATATGCTCGCGCGTCACCTCGCGCATACCCGCGTCGACACGCGCCATCAGGCGGAAGGTGTTCAAGGACCGCACACCTTTCGTGCGCTTCGATTCGGTACATGTGGCCGGTGGCAACCCCGGACAAAATGAATACATCCGCTACATATTCACCCACAATTCGCCCGACACCTTCGGCATAGAGCGCGCTCGGTCGTCCTACTACCGCGCCCTATCTTCGGGGCAGATACGCAACCTGTTGCCACAGGCTGTGATCGCCCCCGGCGACTCTCTCTTCACCCTTGATCTCACCGCCACTGTGAAAAATAATTTCAGAGTAGGATTTGGCGGCTACATCAGCTCATCCACCGCCAGCATGCTATTTTTCTCGGGAGGATACAACACCCTGAGCAAAAACTCATTTGATGCGGGTTTAAACGCCTGGGTGGGACAAAGCTACCTTGCAGCCGACGCTTCGGCCAAGTTTACAATCATGACCGCCATACCATCCTACATCATGCTGCGGGCGGTGGTGTCGAGACAAAAGTTTCATGAAGACGACAACCTGTTTTTCAATGACGCCACACCTAACTTCGTGACCGACTACGAGACTTTCGGACGTCTGTCCTACTGTCTCGCGGCAGGGCTGCGCGGCAAAGTGGAGATATCGGCCGGCGCCGGACACCTCATCGACCGCTACTACCGATCCACCCTTGCCGACGATCGCACAGCCGGAATAAGATATGCCCGCGACAAAGCCTCCCGCACCCTCGGTCAAGTCAAGGCAAGCTATGAGTACAGCACTCTCGACAATATTTCCTACCCCACCTCAGGCGCAGGAATATCGGCCTCGGTGATGGGAGTGACCGGACGCATGACCCACTATCCATACGCGCTCGGCGGAGAGCCCGAACACACCCACCCCACATGGGGCGAGATACAGCTCCACGCCCTCGGCTTTGTCAATCCGTCGCGCCATCTGGCTCTCGGATTCGAGAGCAACATTCTCGCCTCCACCCGCAAGCTCCCCGACGACTACTCCACCGCCATCGTGACGGCTGCCTCTTTCAATCCCACCCCATCGAGCTACAACGCTTTCAATCCCGCATTCCGGGCCGACTCCTACATCACCGCCGGTATAATCCCTGTGTGGAAAATAAGCGACATGATCCAGGCCCGGGGCACTTTCCACTGCTTCCTCCCCTTTCGGCGGATCGAGGAAGCCCCCGATCACACAGCCGCCTACGGTCGCTGGCTGGCAAATCCGCGCTTCTTCGGCGAAGTGGCCGCAGTAGTCAACCTCCCGTTTGCTGCCGTCAGCGCCTATGCCAACTATATGAGCTATCCGGCCCGCAATTGGAATTTCGGCCTGTCGCTCGGCATATTCATCCTCGCCCCGCGCTTCCTGCGATGACTCTGCCACCGCTCAGCGCAACAGTTTTTTTTGACGATTGCAATATTTTTCGTAACTTTGAATGATTAAAGAGCCCGCCACAAGGCTTGACACCTTAATTATAATTATAGAATGACCAAAGATTTCCGCAACTTCGCAGTGAAGCATATGGGCCTCAACGGCCACGCGCTCGACGACTATGTGAGCGCAGTCAATGCGGCCAATAGCATAAGCGCAAGCTACATATCGCCCACCATCATCGAAGAGCGACAGCTCAACGTGGCCCAGATGGATGTGTTCTCGCGCCTCATGATGGACCGTATCATTTTTCTTGGCACCGAAGTCAACGACTACACCGCCAATGTCATACAGGCCCAGCTGCTATATCTCGACTCGGCCGACCCCGGTAAGGATGTGAGCATCTACATCAACTCACCCGGCGGATCGGTATATGCCGGTCTTGGCATATACGACACCATGCAATATATATCGTCGGATGTTGCCACCATCTGCACCGGCATGGCTGCATCGATGGCCGCCGTGCTGCTCGTCAGCGGCACAAAGGGCAAGCGTTTTGCTCTCAAACACTCACGCGTAATGATCCATCAGCCTATGGGTGGCGCCCAGGGCCAGGCATCCGATATCGAGATCACAGCCCGCGAGATCCAGAAACTCAAGAAAGAGCTCTACACCATCATTGCCGACCACTCGGGACAGCCTTTCGACAAGGTGGAGCGCGACAGCGACCGCGACTATTGGATGACCTCGGAAGAGGCCCGCGACTATGGCATGATCGATGAAGTTCTTGTCCGCGCCAAGCATTGATAATCTGACTCATGGCTAAGAAAAATTCATCTTCCGACTCCCAGCAGATCCACTGCTCGTTTTGCGGTCAGCCGGCCAACAACAGCATCGTCATGGTGCCCAGTGCAGATGAAAAGACTTTCATCTGCTCCGACTGCGTGGAGCGCCTTGACGAGATGGTGGGAGAGTATATGGAGCAATACAACATTGGCGGCCGCCGCAACGTGGGGCGCAAGAAGAAAGACTCTACAACAACCGCCTCTGCCGGCGATAGCCTTTCAAGCATCCCCAAACCCGCTGAGATCTCCGCGTTTCTCGACCAGTATGTGATTGGTCAGGATGCCGCCAAGAAGTATCTCAGCGTGGCCGTCTACAACCACTACAAGCGTCTGTCACAGTATGCCCGGGGAGCCTCCACCGACGACGATGGCGTTGATATCGAAAAGAGCAACATAATCCTCGTAGGCCCCACCGGCACAGGCAAGACCCTTCTGGCCCGCACCATAGCGCGACTCCTCAATGTGCCCTTCACCATTGTCGACGCAACGGTGCTCACCGAGGCCGGATATGTGGGCGAAGATATCGAGAGCCTGCTCACCCGTCTCCTTCAGGCAGCCGACTACAATGTTGAGGCAGCCCAGAGGGGCATTGTATTTATCGACGAAATCGACAAGATTGCCCGCAAGAGCGACAATCCGTCGATCACCCGCGATGTGTCGGGCGAAGGTGTGCAGCAGGGACTCCTCAAACTCCTTGAGGGATCGGTGGTCAATGTGCCCCCACAAGGAGGCCGTAAGCATCCCGAGCAGAAGATGATTCCCGTCGACACCAAAAACATACTCTTCATATGCGGCGGTGCATTCGACGGCATCGAACGTAAAATCGCCCAAAGGCTCAACACCCATGTGGTGGGCTATGGCACCGACAAAGCCCGGGCATCAATCGACCGCGAGAATCTCCTGCGCCACGTAGCGCCCCAGGATCTCAAGAGCTTCGGACTCATCCCCGAGATTATAGGTCGTCTGCCGATACTCACCAATCTTGAGCCCCTCGACCGCAGCGCCCTGCGCCGCATACTCACCGAGCCCAAAAACGCCATCGTCCGACAATATGTCAAGCTCTTCAAGATGGATGGTGTCGACCTTGAGTTCACCCCCGAGGCGCTTGATCTGATTGTCGACAAGGCTATCGAATACAAGCTCGGAGCGCGCGGCCTGAGAGCAATCGTGGAGTCGATCATGATTGATCCCATGTACGAGCTCCCGTCGTCGGACCACAAAAACTTCACCGTCACAGCCGACTTTGCTCTTGAGCAGCTGCGCAAAGCCAACTTCGACACCACCCGCCCCGACTGATTCCAATCCATCATCACTCCTCCGTCTCTCCTCTATCTATCTTTTTCACTTCATCGTCTCATCTATCACCCTCCCCTCCCGCTATGCCATCATCCCACATTGCCCCGCCGGCGCTTGACCTCTCGGCCGAGCTCAAGCGCCATTTCGGCTTCGACAAATTCAAGGGTAATCAGGAAGAAATAATCCGCACGCTCATGAGCGAGCGCGATGTCTTTGTGCTGATGCCAACCGGCGGCGGCAAGAGCCTCTGCTACCAGCTGCCGGCCCTGCTCATGGAAGGCACCGCAATAGTGATCTCGCCGCTTATCGCTCTGATGAAAAATCAGGTCGATGCCATGCGCAATTTTTCTGAAGCCGACACGGTGGCCCACTTCCTCAACTCGTCGCTCAACAAAGCGGCTATCGACAGAGTGAAGTCGGACGTGGTGTCAGGACGCACAAAGCTGCTCTATGTTGCTCCTGAGAGCCTGACCAAAGATGAGAATGTGGAGTTTCTAAGATCGGTCACAATATCGTTTTACGCCGTCGACGAGGCCCACTGCATATCGGAGTGGGGTCATGACTTCCGTCCTGAGTACCGACGCATACGCCCCATCATAAATGAGATAGGCCAGCATCCGGTAGTGGCTCTCACAGCCACCGCCACCCCCAAGGTGCAGCACGACATTCAGAAAAACCTCGGCATGCTCGATGCCGTCGTGTTCAAGTCGTCGTTCAACCGCGAGAACCTTTACTATGAGGTGCGCCGCAAGACCGACAGCATCGACCGCGACATCATCCGCTTCATCAAACAAAACGAAGGCAAGAGCGGTATCATCTACTGCCTGAGCCGTAAAAAAGTAGAGGAACTGGCCGAATTTCTGAGCGTCAACGGCATCAAAGCCCTCCCCTATCATGCAGGCATGGACTCGGCCACCCGCTCTGAAAATCAGGACCAGTTTCTACTTGAGAAGATCGACGTGATAGTGGCTACGATAGCATTCGGCATGGGCATCGACAAGCCCGACGTGCGATTCGTCATCCACTACGACATGCCCAAGAGCCTCGAAGGGTATTATCAGGAGACGGGTCGCGCCGGTCGCGACGGCGGCGAGGGGCGTTGCGTGACATTCTATTCCCCCAAAGACCTCCGCAAGATGGAGAAGTTTATGCAGGGCAAACCTGTGGCCGAACAGGAAATAGGCAAGCAGCTTCTTGAAGAGACCGCCTCATATGCCGAGACAAGTGTGTGCCGCCGCAAGGTGTTGCTACACTACTTCGGTGAAGAGTACACCACCGACAACTGCTGCAACTGCGACAACTGCCTCCGTCCGCAAAAGAGTGTCGACGCACGCGAGGATCTCCTCGCCGTAATCGACGCTATCCTGTTTCTCAAAGAAAAGTTCAAAGCCAAGCACATCGTCGACCTCCTCAGGGGCCACATATCTTCGGATATACGCTCCTATCGCCACGACACTCTCGAGCTATTCGGATCTTGCTCCGACATCGATGAGCGCCGGCTGTCGGCCGTGGTGCGTCAGGCTATCATAGCCGGGTACATTTCCCGCGACATCGAAAACTACGGCATCCTGCGCATCACCCCGCAGGGCCATCAGTTTGTTTCACATCCCAAAGCATTCAAAATCGTGGAAGATATAGACTACAGCACCGACGAGGATGAATCCTATGCCGTGAAGGGGGGCGCAGGTTGCGCTGCCGACCCCGAGTTGTATTCAATCCTTAAAGACCTCAGAAAGAAAGTGGCGCAGGAACACTCACTTCCGCCCTATGTCATTTTCCAGGACCCCTCGCTCGAAGCGATGGCAACAACTTATCCCATCACTATCGACGAGCTCGCCAACATTTCGGGCGTAGGCGCCGGCAAAGCCAAACGCTACGGACAAGCGTTTGTCGACATCATACGCCGCCATGTCGACGACAACGAGATAGAGCGCCCCGAAGATATGGTGGTGCGCTCGGTAGCCAACAAGAGCAACGTGAAGATAGCGATCATCCAGGCCGTGGACCGTAAGGTGCCTCTGGAATCGATAGCCGAATCAAAAGGCCTCGAATATGAGGAACTGCTCGACAAGCTCGAAGCTATTGTGTATTCAGGCACCCGCATAAACATCAAATACGACATCGACGAACGCCTCGACCCCGACGATCAGGAAGAGCTCTTTGAATATTTCAAAGAGAGCGAGAGCGGCGACCTGGAGGAAGCTTATGAGGAATATGGCGATGTTTATTCCGAAGAGGAGATAAGGCTCATGCGCATCCGGTTTCTCTCGGAAATGGGCAACTGATCCATTCTGGATACTCCTCAACCCTTTATCCCCTCAGTCATGGCCAAACAATCCACTTCATCCCCGCGCTCCGACAGCAAACTGGTGAGCTACTCAGGGGTCGACATCTACCGCCAGGAACTCAAGGTGCTCGGTGGAGTCGACTTCTCGCTCGACCCGGGCGAATTTGTCTACCTTCTCGGCAAAGTAGGCAGCGGCAAGTCGTCGCTTCTCAAGTCGATATATGCCGAGATCCCGGTGGCCGACGGAGAAGCCCGGGTGTATGAATATGATCTCACCCGACTACGCCGTCGTGACATCCCCTATCTGCGCCGCCGCATAGGGATAGTGTTTCAGGACTTCCAGCTCCTCACCGACCGCGACGTCTACTCCAACCTCGCCTTTGTGCTCGGAGCCACAGGCTGGTCTGATTCCCGCGAGATCGACACCCGTATCGATGAGGTGCTCGCCGAGGTGGGCATGCAGGACAAAGCCTACAAAATGCCCCACGAACTGTCGGGCGGCGAGCAACAACGCATTGTCATAGCCAGGGCTCTGCTCAACAAGCCGCGTCTCATCCTTGCCGATGAGCCTACGGGCAATCTCGATCCCGACACTGGCAATCAGATTGTGGAGCGGCTTCAGGCAATAGCCTCGCGGGGCACAGCCGTAGTGATGGCCACCCATAACCTGCAGATTGTGGGGCGTTATCCAGGCAGGATAGTATATTGCCGCGACCACAGGGTCATAGAGTAATCATTCACACACCACAGACACAGCAGCGGTCCATCTGCCCGTAGATTTTCCCTTTCCGGGATCCGGGACGATGGGCCGCTGCCTTGTCAGTGTAATTAAGACCTATGTATAATAAGTAAGAATAATTATGATTGTGGATATGATCATTACTTTAACTTTATATACTTGAATTAAGGCTCCCGAGAGGGAGGTGGACACAAAGGCAGGAGAGCCATGGCTCGCCCTCGCCTCAGATCAGGCATGATCGGCGTCGGGAGCGATGAGCTTGTAGCCCTTGCCGTGGATGTTGATGATCTCGATCGACGGATCTTCGCGCAGGTGCTTGCGCAGCTTGGTGATGTAGACATCCATCGAGCGGGCATTGAAATAGTTGTCGTCGATCCAGATCGCCTTGAGAGCAAAGTTGCGCTCGAGGATCTCGTTGACGTGGGAGCAGAGGAGAGCAAGAAGTTCGCTCTCCTTGGTGGTGAGCTTAGTAACCTTGTCGTCGATCATCAGCACCTGCTTCTGGGTGTCGAAGGTAAAACGCCCGATCTTGTACATGGTAATCTCCTTGCCCTTCTTACCCTTCACGCGGCGAAGGATGGCCTCGATGCGGAACACGAGCTCCTCCATCGAGAAGGGTTTGGTGATATAGTCGTCGGCACCGATCTTGAAGCCTTCGAGGATATCCTCTTTGAGCGACTTGGCGGTAAGGAAAATGATGGGCACGTCGGCATTGACGGTGCGGATCTCCTGAGCCAGAGCGAAACCATCTTTGCGGGGCATCATGACGTCGAGCACACAGAGGTCGTATTTACCTTTGAGGAAAGCCTTGTAACCGGCCTCGCCGTCGGAAAACAGGTCGGCATTAAAGCCCTTTGCCTGAAGATACTCGCGCAGGAGCATACCGAGATTTTCGTCGTCCTCGGTGAGTAATATACGCAGTCTTTCTTCCATAATCTATCTTGAGTTAAGCGTTGAGCGGTAGGGTTATTATGAATTTGGTGCCGGAGCCGGGTTCGCTCTCCACGGCTATCTGACCTCCGAGCTGGCGCAGGATGCGCTGCACATAGGCCAGTCCGAGGCCAAAACCTTTCACGTCGTGGCGGTTGCCGGTCGACACTCTGTAAAATTTATCAAATATCTTTTTAAGTTCCTCCTTGCGGATGCCTATGCCGTTGTCGGCCACTTCGATGCGTAGCTTCCGGTCCTGATCGATGTTGCAGGTCGACACTTCAAGGCGCAGAGGCTCGTCTTCACGGCGATATTTCACAGCATTGTCGAGCAGATTGAATATCACATTGGTGAAGTGCATCTCATCGACATTCACTATCGGATCGGCGGCATCAAGATGGGCCGAGATCGTACCCCCGTATTTCTCTACCTTCAGCTTGAAGGTGTGCACAACATTGTCGATCACTTTGTTTGCATCGACATCGGTGAGCTTGAGCTGGGTGCCCTGACGTTCAAACATCGACATCTGAAGCACCTTCTCGACCTGGAAGCGAAGCCTGCGGGTCTCATCATTGATCACCCCCGAGATGTGCTCAAGCATCTTGGGCGATTTCATCACCGCTCCATCGTTGAGCATTTGGGCAGCCAACGAGATGGTAGAGATAGGTGTCTTGAACTCGTGGGTCATGTTGTTGATGAAGTCATTTTTCATCTCTGTGAGCTTCTTCTGCCTGAAGCTGAGAGCTATCGTGTAGATAAATGTCACCAGCAGGATGAATGTGAACACAAAGGTGGGTATCATGAACTTGACCGACGAGAAGATATAATCGCGCATGGTGGGGAAGTAGACCTTGAGATAATTCATGCGCGAGGGCGAATCAGAGGGAAAGAGAGGCTGGGCAAATGTCGAAGTGTTCTGGCTCTCGGCATTACTGTAGCCGGCCGAACGGTACACTACGGCACCCATGCGGTTGACCACAGCATACTCGAACGGGAGAGTCAGACCATTGTTGTCGAGCTCGGTGCGCAGATACGATGCCACACGTGCCGAGTCGGCCCGCTCAGTGAGCGGGCGGTTGCCTGAATGACTTATGATATTTAGGATCACCTCATTGAGGAGCGTGCGCTGATACATATACTGGCCTCTGAGAATCTCCTGCATCGACTTCTGGCGGTCTTTGAGCGAGAGATTGGAAAGCTGGGGCGAGAGCGACGAAAGGTCGCCCTTGAGAGTGATGTCGCCCTCAAGTCCCTCGCCGGTAGTAAACGAATAAGTGATACCTCCTACCTGCGATGAGCCGTCGGAGGATGTGAACCCGGGCAGGAGCGACGATCGGATACTCGCCACATCCTCTTCGAGATAATACTTGGCCTCATCCTGCTCCAGGGCTGTGGTCACGGCATAGAGGCTCCGCTTAACGCCCTCGTCAAACTGGTCATCACGCATCTTCACCATGTTGCGCATATATGTGATCTGCATATAGAGCAACCCGGCAAAGGTCAAGCCCATGATGATGGTAAGAAACCAGATGGTCGACTTTTTCATCTTTAATCAGTGGAGGCTCCCCCGGATGGGAGGGGGCCGTTTTGCTTTAGGTGGTGGGAGAAAGGGGTTGTGTTGATGGGTGCTGTTTGTTTAACTATGATTTGTTAACAAATATGAAGCGACAAAGGTTGTGTCGAAACACCCTTTGATACCGCAAATGTTAAAGCACATCGCAAAATTAACACTTAAATGTTAAATCAACAACTATTCCCCTATCTTTTTAATATATTTTTTCTCACTTCCCGTAAGCATTTATTTCTGACGCCTTAGATTGGCTCTGAGTGTTTTTTGAAAGGTGGGTGAGGGAAAAATGGCGCAATTTTGGAGCGGGTGCCGTCCTTTTTTCGTAACTTTGTCGTGTCGGCAGGCCATCACTGGGCCTCCGCATTGCTACTATGCCCACAACCAACTCATTGACATCGCCTTACAGCCGTGGTGCCCATGACGGGTTATCCTTTGCCGTCTATCTGACGGTGATGTTTTTCGCCTCGATCTACACTACCCGTGTGGCCCTCCTCTCTCTCCTTGCCATCCTGATGATGCTCGGAGTGCCTTTTGTCATATACCGCTATCTGCGCCGCGCATATGTGGCCGACGGTGGCACCACCATCATGTCGGGACTATGGATGCACGGCATCATGATATTTCTCTGCGGCAGCCTCCTTGCCGGAGCCGTCGAGGTGGTGTGGCTACGATGGATCGACCCCACCTATATCGTCGATCAGATCCACTCCATCATCGACCTCTACTCCAATTCTGGATGGGAGCGGGGAGAAGAAATGGCCCAGGTGCTTCAACGCATGATCGACAATAGCCTCATCCCCTCGGCCATTTCAATAGTCATGGAGATGATATGGCTCAGCGTGTTCTCCGGCTCTCTCCTCTCGGCTTTGATCGCATTGCTGGTGCGTGCACGTCCCATAAGGAGCAACAACGCTTCATCAAACAATGATCTTTAACCATTCAAATGGATATATCAGTAATAGTCCCACTATACAACGAGGCAGAGTCGCTCCCTGAGCTGGAAGCCTGGATAGCTCGGGTTATGGAGGCCAACGGCTTCTCCTACGAGGTGATTTTTGTCAACGACGGCTCTACCGACGGATCTTGGAATGTGGTCGAGAGCCTCGCCATGAAAAATCCGTCCGTCAAGGGCGTGTCGTTTCGCCGCAACTACGGAAAGAGTCCGGCTCTCAACTCAGGCTTTGCCCGCGCTCAGGGCGATGTGGTGATCACCATGGACGCCGACCTCCAGGACTCACCTGATGAGATACCGGAACTATACCGCATGATCACTCAAGATGGCTACGACCTCGTGAGCGGATGGAAGCGCAAGCGCTACGACCCTCTGTCGAAAACCATCCCTACGAAGCTGTTCAACGCCACGGCCCGGAAAGTGAGCGGCATCCACAATCTCCACGACTTCAACTGCGGCCTCAAAGCCTACCGCAATGAGGTGGTGAAGCATATCGAGGTCTACGGCGATATGCACCGCTACATTCCCTACCTTGCCAAAAATGCAGGTTTCTGCAAGATAGGCGAAAAGGTTGTCCACCATCAGGCCCGAAAATACGGTAAGACCAAGTTTGGGCTCGACCGGTTTGTCAACGGCTATCTCGATCTGGCCACCCTCTGGTTCACCGGGCGCTTCGGCGTAAAGCCCATGCACTTTTTCGGGCTACTCGGTTCCTTGATGTTCATGATAGGCATCATTGCCGTAGCCGTCGTCGGAGGCATGAAACTCTACAATATGTATTCGGGCCACAACTACACACTCGTGACCGACTCGCCCTACTTCTATCTCGCATTGACAACAATGCTGCTCGGCACCCAGCTCTTCCTCGCCGGATTCATAGGCGAGTTGGTGGTGCGTAACGCTCCTGGCCGCAACCATTATGAGATCGACCACGAACTGCGCACCTCAGCTCCCGATCATCAGTAATCCATCCACACAAATCCTCACCATCCGCATATGGATCATTCATCATATTCATCATTCAGCAACCTTGTGACGGCACGCCGCTCGTGCCGTAGCTACGACATTGACCGTCCGGTCGACCCGGCGCTGCTGCGTGCGGTGGTCGATGCCGCACGACGCGCTCCATCGGCCGTCAACCGTCAGCCCTGGCACTTCATTGTGATCACCACCGACCCGGCTCATGCCGGAGCACGCGAGGCAGTGCTGAAGGTCTACGACCGCAAGTGGATCGCCACTGCCCCGGCCTTGATAGTGTGTTGCTGCAACCACAATGAGGCATGGCATCGTGGTGCCGACGGAAAAGACCACTCCGATATCGACATTGCCATAGCCACCGAGCATATTTGTCTGGCCGCCGCCGCTCTCGGACTCGGCTCCTGCTGGGTGTGCAACTTCGATCCAGCACCTCTGGCAGCAGCGTTGGAACTGCCTGAGGGGGTGGAACCAGCAGCGATAATCCCCATCGGCTACCCCTCGGCCACCGCCACCGACGGCGAGTTCCGCCCCGCCACCACCCGCAAGCCTCTCGACGATATTCTCTCATGGGGAAAATTCTGATTCCAGTAGTAGCCTTAGTCTTGGCCATCATCCTACCCGTAGGATGCAACTCAGCAGGATGTACCGAAAACCAGACGTCGGTGCCTCTGGCCGGATTCTATTCCTAC
The DNA here is from genome assembly GCA_910579675.1 of uncultured Muribaculaceae bacterium. Taxonomy (GTDB): domain Bacteria; phylum Bacteroidota; class Bacteroidia; order Bacteroidales; family Muribaculaceae; genus Paramuribaculum. The sequence goes on from CAJTUF010000001.1 coordinate 124,382, forward strand.
ACCGACGGCAATGCCATCTCGATCGACTCGGTTGAGATTGGAGGAATCGGTGCTCCCTACGATTCGCTGCTTGTGGAGAAAGGGGCTGTCAGAAGCGTGTATCTCCCGTTTCGGCCGGGCCGCGAATCGACCTCTTTCTTTTTCCGCTACACCAACAAAGAGGCCCACGGCATGATCGACACTCTGACATTCGACTACACCACCATACCCTATTTCGCCTCCGAAGACTGCGGAGCCATGTACCGCTACCGCATCACCCGCGTGGCCCACACACGCTGGCTCCTCGACTCGGTGGCTATTGTCGATTCGGCCATCCTCAATATTGATCTGCAGCAGATACAGCTCTACTACGCAACACCCGATTCCGACCGTCAATGACCCACACCCCTCCATTGCGCCTTCTGGCTATAATGATCATAACGGCTGCCGCTGCATTGAGCATGGCAGCCCAGAGGCGTGTCACCCCTGTCACACCAGCCACCCAGAGCAAGAAAAGCGTAGAGAAAACCATCGACCGCACCCGCCTCGCCGAGCGTCTCGACGCCCAGGGCAACATTGTGCTCGTCGACACTGTCACGGGAGTGGAGTTTATCGACTCGACGGCTATGGCCGAGCGACCCCGCAATCTCTACCCCCGCTGGCAGTCGATAGATATAGGTGTCGACATATGGGACCCCGTGATGCGTATGCTCGGACAGAAATACGGCTTCGGATCGGCCTATGTGAGGCTTTCGATCCACAACAGGTTTTTTCCGCTCTTTGAAGCCGGACTCGGCAAGGCCGATATCACCCCCGACGGTTCCAACTTCACATTCAAGTCGCCTATGGCGCCATTTTTCAAGATAGGTGCCGACTACAATGTATTCTACAACAACTCCCCCGCCTATGCTCTGCTCGTGGGGTTGCGCTATGGATTCACATCCTACAAATGGAGCGTCGATGATGTGACGGTGCCAGGATCCTACTGGGACGACCCTTCATCATTTGCCATACCATCACAGAGCGCCACAGCCGGCTTCCTTGAGATAAGCCTTGGAGTGAGAGTGAAACTCATCGGGCCCATCTCGGCAGGATGGCAATTTAAATTCCGGTCCATGCTCCATGAAAGCAAAAACATTCATGGCGAGCCTATGTACATCCCCGGATTTGGCAAGCGTTCATCTCCAATCAGTGGTGCATTTTCGATTATTTACACCCTGCCTCTGAACAGGGGTAAGGTGGCAACCGTTGATAATGAAGGCGGAGCAGCAGCAGCAGTGCCTCCCCCGGCAACCGATACTGAAGGCAGCGACAGCGCTCCCGACGGATCATCGGAATCATCAACATCCACCATCCCAACCCCTCAGATATGAAAAAAATTGTGATAGTAGGCGCATCGTCAGGCATCGGCTTTCAGGTCGCAGCCGATTTTGCACGTGCCGGATGGCGCGTGGGCATGGCAGCCCGCCGACTGGAGCCCATGCAAGCCATCAAAGACCAATATCCCGACCACGTGGAGATAGCGTCGATAGACGTCACAGCTCCCGATGCTCCGCAGCGTTTTGCCGACTTGATTGAGGCCATCGACGGCATGGACACCCTTCTCTTCTGCTCAGGCACCGGATTCACCGACCCTGAGCTCGACGATGCCCGCATCGTCAACACACTCGAAGTCAATGTGGTGGGCTTTGCCCGCATAGTAGCCGAAGCCTACAAATATTTCCGCGCCACTGCATCGGTGGAGCAGGGACAGATAGCCGTGATCACTTCGGTGGCAGCCACCAAAGGGCTCGGCATAGCCGCTTCCTACAGCGCCTCCAAGCGCTTTCAGGTACAATTCATCAACTCGCTTGAGCAGCTGGCTTATACTCAGCAAGTCAACGTGGCCTTCACCGACATCCGTCCCGGCTTTGTGCGCACCCCCATCCTGCGCGACGACCGCTCATATCCCATGATCATGAGTGTGGCCGAAGCCGCCAAGCTCGTGGAGCGCGCCGTTGTTGCCCGCAAGCGTGTGGCAGTGATCGACTCGCGCTGGCGCATTGTCGCAGGTCTCTGGAGCCTGATCCCCCAGCGTCTGTGGCGCCATGTCAACGTAAATTTCAACTAATCATATCTCATGACCCAACCAGTTTCCGACTCTGTAAAAAAGATTGCCATGGCCAGCGACCACGCCGGTTATGAGCTGAAATGTATTATCGAAAACCATCTTACCCTCAACGGCCGCGGATATGTCGATTTCGGCACCGACTCCGAGGATTCATGCGACTATCCCGACTTCGCCCATCCCTGCGCCGAAGCTGTGGAGAGCGGCGAGTGCTATCCTGGTATAGCCATGTGTGGCTCCGGCAACGGCATCTCCATGACCCTCAACAAGCATCAGGGCATACGCGCGGCCCTCTGCTGGACCCCCGAGCTCGCCCGTCTGGCCCGCGCCCACAACGACGCCAACATCCTCGTGCTTCCCGCCCGCTTCATCGAGCCGGAACTGGCTATAGAGATCGTCGACGCCTTCCTCTCCACCCCCTTCGACGGAGGTCGCCACGAACGCCGCATCGAAAAAATACCCGTGAAGGCTTGATCAGCCTGCATGGTCTTACCATAGGGCCGGGGCGCATCTGCAACAAGCGATGCGCCCCTGCTCTATATGTTAACGAATGCTAAATTGGACTCATATTGACTCAAGATTTGTTAACCGCAGCCACTTTTAGAGCCTTCCGGCGTTTCATATTGAAAGGATAGGAGCTATCTTTGCCGAAAACTACCCTCTCCCCTCCCTTTCACATCAGAATTTCAACTATGCCTAATATATTGACATCTCTCGTAGAATCCCAGGCACAGAAATATCCGGCGGAGCGCACTGCTTATGCCGTGTTTGATGCCGACAGAGCGGTATCGACGCCTACTTCATGGAGCAGCATGGCCCAGCTCACAAAGGCTGTCGCCGCAGCTTTCGAGATTCTCGACATACGGGAGACCGACCGCATAGCCCTCTTCTCTGCCAATCGTCCTGAGCTCCTGATAGCCGACTTTGCCGCCTATGCCAACCGCGCCGTACCGGTGGCCATCTATGCCACTTCGTCGCCCGATCAGGTAGAATATATCGTAGGCGATTGCGAGGCACAGCTCATCATCACCGGCGACCAAAGCCAATACGAGATTGCCAGGCAGGCCATGCTGTCGGGATCACCTCTAAGGCAGATAGTGACATGCGACCCCGAGGTGAAGCGCCATCCCGACGATACCTCCACAATGACCTTCGACGATCTAGTAGCCCTTGGACTCAGCGCCGGCACCGACTGCCTGGCCGAAGTATCGGCCCGCAGCGCCCGCGCCCTCCCTTCCGATATAGCCACCATTATATATACATCCGGCACAACAGGCGAGCCAAAGGGAGCGGTGCTCCCCCACAGTTGCTTCAACGCCGCGCTACCGGTCCACACCGAGCGCCTCACCATGCTGTCTGACAGCGACACCTCTGTATGCTTCCTCCCTCTGAGCCATATCTTCGAGCGGGCTTGGACCTATTTCTGCCTATACTCGGGCATCATGGTCACCATCAATCCCAATCCCAAACGCATTCAGGAGTGTGTGGCAGCCGTCAGGCCCACTTGTATGTGTTCGGTGCCCCGATTCTGGGAGAAGGTCTACACTGCCGTCCAGGAAAAGATCTCCGAAATGGGATTTCTCAAACGCGCCCTCGTGGCTCGCGCCCTGAAAGTGGGCCGGAAGCGCAATCTCGACTATGTGCGTCAAGGGCTCAAAGCGCCCCGCCTGCTTGAGAAAGAATATCAGTTTTACCTGCGCAATGTGTTCCGCCCCATGCAGAAAGCCATCGGAGTGGAGCATGGCAACATATTCCCCACGGCCGGGGCACCTCTCTCGGCCACTATCGTTGAATTTCTTCACTCTTGTGGCATCAATATCGTGATAGGCTACGGCCTGTCGGAGACAACAGCCACCGTGTCGTGCTTCCCCACTGTAGGGTTCGAGATAGGCACCGTCGGCACACCATTGCCGGGCGTTGAGGTCAAGATTGCCGACGATGGCGAAATCCTCGTCAAAGGGCCCACTGTGATGCAGGGCTACTACCGCAAGCCCGAAGCTACAGCCGAGGCTTTCACAGCCGACGGGTGGTTCCGCACCGGCGATGCCGGCCGCATAGATCCGTCGGGAGCGATAGTGCTCACCGAGCGCATAAAGGATCTTTTCAAGACCTCGGGAGGCAAATACATTGCTCCTCAGGCCCTCGAGAGCCGACTGGGCGAGGACAAGTATATCGAGCAGGTAGCCGTGATAGGCGATCAGCGCAAGTATGTCACCGCCATTATCATCCCGGCCTATGAGGCGCTCAAAGAGTATGCCCGCGCCAAGAAGATAAGCTATCACAGCCTCGACGATCTTGTAAAGAACACTGAGATACGGGCCATGATTGCCGATCGCATCGAGCGTCTTCAGAAAGGATTTGCCGGATTTGAGCGCATCAAGAAATTCACTCTGCTGCCAAAGGCTTTCACCATGGAAGCCGGAGAGCTCACCAACACTCTGAAGATCAAGCGTCCCGTGATAGCAGCCCGCTACGCCCGCGAGATTGAGGCCATGTATGCCTGATCACTTCACCGAGTAAGGGTCATGACCTCGACATCCGACATACCCAACATTCTGGCGTCGGTCCTCAACCGCCGCGTGGATATATCGCCCGAGTCAATCGCCCTCTTGGCCGCCCGGCTTACCGTCTGTCGGTTTCCTAAACGTCATCTTATGATTACCGAGGGGATAATGGCCGGACGTGCCTACTTCATCGAGCAGGGCATGACGCGCCATTATTGGATCTCTGAGGGAGAGGAAATCACCACATCTTTTTCCACTGAAGGCGGCATTGCCTTCAGCATGGACGAGCTCTACTATGGCCGTCCGAGCGAGGAATATATAGAGACCGTAGAGCCTGTCACAGCATATGCTATCCCCACAACCGAATTGTCAGATCTGGTGTCGTCGCGACTCGACCTTGCCCGATGGTGGAGCGCAATACATCAGGACGAGTACCGGCGTCTCCACCGGAGTCATAAAGAACGCCTCACGCTACCGGCAGCCGACCGCTACCGCGCGTTTGCATCGCAGTTTCCCGAAGTGGCCCGCCGTGCACGTCTCACCGACATTGCATCATATCTCGGCATCAACCTATCGACCCTGAGCCGCATCCGCGCTTCCATTTCTTGACGCAGGTCAAATTTCTTTCCGGCATTATAGCCTACCTTTGCAGCCAGAAACGAAAACCAATCTTCCTGCTATTACAAAATGACCAATTCCTCCCAAATCCGGCCTGCCTCGATCAAGCCCCGGTATGAAATTCTTGATGGACTCCGCGGAGTGGCAGCTGTGCTCGTAATCTGGTATCACTTCTTTGAAGGATTTGCCACCTCAGCCGTCGATCAGATGATGAACCACGGCTACCTTGCAGTCGACTTCTTTTTTGTCCTCTCGGGATTCGTCATCGGCTATGCCTACGACGACCGATGGAAACGCGGCATGACCGCCGGCCGGTTCATGCTCCGCCGCCTGATACGCCTTCACCCCATGGTCATACTGTCGGTTATATTAGGTGCCATAGCTTTTATCATCCAGGGCAGCGTACAGTGGGATGGCACTCCGGTCAGCCTCCACCACGTCATCATAGCCCTTGTGCTCGGACTTTTTCTTATCCCGGCATTTCCGGGCGTCGGCTACGAGGTGCGCGGCAACGGCGAGATGTTTCCGCTCAACGGTCCGAGCTGGTCACTTTTTTTTGAATACATCGGAAGCATTCTCTACGCCATATGGCTCCACCGTCTGTCGGCCAAATGGCTGCGCGCGGTTGTGATCCTTTCAGGATTGGGACTCGCCGGTTGTGCCATAGGCAATATGTCGGGGACATGGCATCTCGGAGTGGGATGGAGCATGGCCGACGGTGGTTTTATCGGAGGCTTCCTGCGACTCTCCTTCTCCTTCTCGGCCGGATTGCTGCTGAGCCGCAACTTCAAGCCCCGCCACATACCGGGCGCATTCTGGATATGCACCGCCATTATCTCATCAGTCATGGCGTGTCCCTATGTAGGCGGCGATGCGCCCTCGGTCCTCAACGGCATCTACGATTCAGTTGCCACTCTCTTCATCTTCCCGGCAGTAGTATATATCGGAGCATGCGGAGCCACCACCGATAGCTTCTCTACCGGAGTTTGCAACTTCCTTGGCGCGCTCTCCTATCCGGTCTACATTATCCACTACCCGGTGATGTATCTGTTCTACGCCTGGGTGTGGGGCAACGGACTCTCTTTCGGGGAGGTGTGGCCCGTGTGCTGCGCCATCTTCGCCGGTCTCATAGTTGGCTCTTGGCTCGTGTTGCGCTTCTATGATGAGCCGGTAAGACGCTGGCTCTCCGCCCGCCTGTAGCGTTTTTTCATCATAGCTGCATCGGAGAGTCGGATGATAACAAAAAAAGTCGTAACTTTGCAGTCATGATTACTCAGGAACAACTTAAGGATATACAGCAGCGCCGCGACGCCTTGTCGCGCTACCTCGACATTGATTCAAAAAAGATTCAGGTGGAGGAAGAAGAGTTGCGCACCCACGTCCCCGATTTCTGGGAACACCCCAAGGAAGCCCAGGCCCAGATGAAGAAGATCAAAGACCTTCAGGGCTGGATCAACGGATATGCCGAAGTGGCCAAGGCCGCCGAGGAGCTGGAGCTCGCGTTTGACTTCATCAAGGAGGGCCTTGTGGAGGAGAGCGAGCTCGATGCTCTATATGCCGATGCTCTGTCGAAGACCGAAAACCTCGAGCTGCGCAATATGCTGCGCCGCGAAGAGGACAAGCTCGGTGTGGTGCTGAAGATCAACTCGGGCGCCGGAGGCACCGAGAGTCAGGACTGGGCCCAGATGCTCATGCGCATGTATCTCCGTTGGGCCGAGGATCATGGCTACAAAACCTCAATGGCCAACCTCCTCGAAGGCGATGAAGCAGGCATCAAATCCTGTACCATCAACATCGAGGGCGACTTTGCCTACGGCTATCTCAAGAGCGAAAACGGCGTGCACCGCCTCGTGCGGGTGAGCCCCTACAATGCTCAAGGCAAGCGTATGACCTCGTTTGCCTCGGTGTTTGTCACACCGCTGGTCGACGACACTATCGAAGTGAAAGTCGATCCCGCACTCCTGTCGTGGGACACCTTCCGCTCTGGCGGCGCAGGCGGTCAGAACGTAAACAAGGTCGAGTCGGGTGTACGTCTACGATACCAGTTCACCGATCCCTACACCGGCGAGAAAGAGGAGATCCTGATCGAAAACACCGAGACCCGCGACCAGCCCAAAAACAAGGAAAACGCCATGCGACAGCTCAAATCGATACTCTACGACAAGGAGCTGCGCCACCGCATGGAGGAGCAGGCCAAGATCGAGGCCGGCAAGATGAAGATCGAATGGGGCTCGCAGATCCGCTCCTATGTGTTCGACGACCGCCGCGTCAAAGACCACCGCACAGGCCATCAGACCTCCGACGTAGGCGGCGTGATGGACGGCGATATCGACGGCTTCATCAAATCCTATCTCATGGAGTTTTCTGAAAAAGGCGACGAATAATCTCAAGCATAATCTCTTATCATCAATAATTTTCCACTCTCTCCCACCCCTCTCACACAACCATCAAAGCTATGGCCCAGCAAGAAGAAGTTTTCAAGAAAATAGTTTCCCACGCCAAGGAATACGGCTTTGTGTTCCAGTCATCTGAGATCTACGATGGCCTCTCGGCTGTCTACGACTACGGCCAAAACGGCGTGGAGCTCAAAAACAACATCAAGCGCTACTGGTGGGACGCAATGACCCTCCTCCATGAAAATATCGTAGGCATCGACTCCGCTATCTTCATGCACCCCACCATCTGGAAAGCTTCGGGCCATGTCGACGCATTCAATGATCCTCTGATCGACAACCGCGACTCGAAGAAGCGCTACCGCGCCGACGTGCTCATCGAAGAGGAGATAGCCCGCCTCGACGACAAGATCGAAAAAGAAGTGGCCAAAGCACGCAAGCGCTTCGGCGAAAGCTTCGACGAGGATCTCTTCCGCCAGACCAACCCCCGCGTGGCCGAGATCGCTGCCACCCGCGACGCTCTCCACGAGCGCTTCGCCCAGGCCATGAACGACAATAATCTCGACGAGCTCCGCCAGATCATAATCGACCGCGAGATTGTTTGTCCCATCTCCGGAACCCGCAACTGGACCGAGGTACGCCAGTTCAACCTCATGTTCAAGACCGAGATGGGCTCCACCGCCGACGGTGCCATGACCGTGTATCTCCGCCCCGAGACCGCACAGGGCATCTTTGTCAACTATCTCAACGTGCAGAAGACAGGCCGCATGCGCCTCCCCTTCGGCATAGCCCAGATAGGCAAAGCCTTCCGCAACGAGATCGTGGCACGCCAGTTCATCTTCCGCATGAGGGAGTTCGAGCAGATGGAGATGCAATTTTTCGTGCGTCCCGGCGAAGAGCTCAAATGGTTTGCCCAGTGGAAGGAATGGCGCCTGAAATGGCACAAAGCCCTCGGCCTTGGCGATCAGAAATACCGCTACCACGACCACGAGAAGCTGGCCCACTATGCCAACGCCGCCACCGACATCGAATTTGAGATGCCCTTCGGTTTCAAAGAGGTGGAAGGCATACACTCCCGCACCAACTTTGACCTCTCGCAACACGAGAAATTCTCAGGCAAGAACATCAAATATTTCGATCCTGAGCTCAACGAAAGCTATGTGCCCTACGTGATCGAGACTTCGATTGGTGTCGACCGCATGTTCCTCTCCGTGCTCTGCTCAAGCTACGAGGAGCAGGCGCTCGAAGGTGGCGACAAGCGCGTGGTGCTCCACCTTCCCGCTCCCCTCGCTCCTGTTAAATGTGCCGTGCTCCCGCTTGTCAAGAAAGACGGCCTCCCCGAAAAAGCTCGTGAGATAGTCAACGACCTCAAATTTGACTTCGCCACCCGCTACGACGAAAAAGACTCCATCGGAAAACGCTACCGCCGTCAGGACGCCATTGGCACCCCCTTCTGCATCACCGTCGATCATCAGTCTCTTGAGGACAACACCGTCACTCTGCGCCATCGCGACAGCATGGAGCAGACTCGCGTGGCAATCGCCGACCTCCACCGCCTGATTCACGACAATGTGAGCCTCACTTCTCTCCTGCGTCGCCTGGGCTGATCAACAGCCCGGCGCGCCGCGCTTCCCCCCTCATCCTCATTTTACCCCTTATGAAATCAATCCACAGAATCATCCTCATCGCCGTGGCTATAGTCATGACTGCCGGCCTCTCATCGTGCAACTACAATTCGCTCGTCGAGAAGCAGCAGGGCGTAGATCAGGCCTGGGCCGAAGTTGAAAACCAATATCAGCGTCGAGCCGACTTGATACCCAATCTCGTTGCCACCGTCAAGGGTTATGCCACCCACGAAGAGGAGACATTTCAGAAAGTGACAGAGGCCCGGGCCAAAGCCACCTCGATCACCATCGACCCCACAAATCTCAACGAAGAGACCCTCGCTAAGTTTCAGGAAGCTCAAAACGAGCTCTCAGGAGCCCTCAAGAGCCTCCTTGCAGTCACCGAAGCCTATCCCGACCTCAAGGCCAACGAAAACTTCCGCGATCTGCAGGTTCAGCTTGAAGGCACCGAAAACCGAGTGACCACAGCCCGCTCCCGCTACACCGAGACAGTGGCCGACTACAACTCGTCGATCAAGAAATTTCCTACAGTAATCTACGCCGGATGGTTTGGTTTTGATGCCAAGCCACAGTTCAAGGCCGACGCCGGTGCATCACAGGCCCCCAAAGTGGAATTTTGATCATGACAACCCGCACTAAAGCCACCCTCGGGCGACTCATCAAGCGTATCGCCGCCCAGGCAGCCATAACAGCAATGATGGTTCCTGCCATTGCTTCGTGTGTTAGCGAGACCGACTGGGATCTCTACCAGACATGGCGCAACGACAACAATGAGTGGTATCTCGCCCAGCGCGAAAAGAAAAACCCCGACGGCACCCCCTACTACACCGTGCTCAGCCCGGCGTGGTATCCCGAGTCGGGCGTGCTCATCCACTACTTCAACGACCGCAAGCTCACCGAGGGCAACCTCTCGCCCATGATGACCTCCACCGTAGATATGATCTACATAGGCCATCTCTACAACGACACCGTATTTGACTCATCGTATGACAACACCACCTACGGCGACAGCATATTCCGCACTCAACCCAATGCTGTGATCGAAGGATGGCAAATCGCCCTCAATGACATGCGCGTGGGCGACACTTGCGAAGTGGTCATCCCCTATCCCCAGGCCTATGGCACCTCTGGACAAGGCTCGATACCCCCTTACTCCGTGCTCCGCTTCAATATGAAGCTTGTAGGCATCCCCGCCTACGAGATTCCCGACACTGAGATCGACGACTGAGCCTTAGAATATACGAATTGACAAAAGCGAGTCCCGGACCGACCGATAGTGGTCGAAGTCCGGGACTCGCTTTTGATTTATTCTCCGGCGGGGAGAGGTCACTTCTTCTTTACCGGGTCGCAGGTAAGCCCCACACCCAGCTTCTTGAATATCTTGTGGTCTACCTCGCCCAGCATCACCGTTGAGTGGACTTGACATCCCCTCAACTCGGGCAGGCGCTCAAGAGCGCGGCGGCAATTATCGTCGGTGGTCGATAGCACCGACAGCGCCACCAGCACCTCATCGGTGTGCAGGCGTGGATTGTTGCCTCTCAGATAATTTAGCTTCGTGTACTGGATTGGCTCGATCATCGACTGAGGGATCAGCTTCACCGAGTGATCGATACCGGCAAGATGCTTTATAGCATTTAGAATCAGTGCTGCACTCGGGCCCAGCAGTGCGCCGCTCTCAGCAGTGATGATAGTGCCGTCGGCAAGTTCAATCGCACTGCATGGCACACCCGAACGCGCCGCGCGCTCCTTAGCAGCAGCTATGGGGCGACGGTAGTCGACAGTAATGCCAGCCTGCTTGAACAGAAGCGCTATCTTGTTCACTTCCTGCTCATTGCCGTCGCCGAGAGCCATGCGGTCGAGAGCATCGTAGTAGCGGCGGATAATCTCGTTGTTAGAAGCCTGCCTACACACCTCATCATCGTTGATGCAGAAACCAACCATGTTGACACCCATATCGGTAGGGCTCTTATAGGGATTCTTGCCATAGATTCCCTCAAACAGCGAGTTGAGCACCGGGAAGATCTCTATGTCGCGGTTGTAGTTGATTGCAGTCTTGCCATAGGCTTCCAGATGGAAAGGATCTATCATATTGACATCGTTGAGATCGGCCGTCGCCGCCTCATAGGCAATATTTACCGGATGCTTGAGCGGGAGACTCCACACCGGGAAGGTCTCAAACTTGGCATATCCGGCCTCTACTCCATGCTTGTGCTCATTATAGAGCTGGCTCAGGCACACCGCCATCTTACCACTGCCGGGGCCAGGCGCGGTGACAATCACCAAAGGGCGAGTTGTGGGGATATAGTCGTTGCGTCCGAAACCATCGTCGGAGTCGATCAGATCCACATTGGCAGGGTAGCCGTCGATGAGATAATGGATATAAGTGGGGACACCGATACGCTCGAGGCGCTTGCGGAAAGCATCGGCGCTGGCCTGACCGTCGTAATGGGTGATCACGACCGAGCTCACCAGAAATCCACGTTTCTGAAACTCTTCGCGCAGACGAAGGACATCCATATCATACGTGATGCCCAGATCGCTCCTCACTTTATTTTTTTCGATATCGACCGCCGAAATCACTATCACTATCTCGGCATGGTCGGCCAGCTGCGACAGCATCCTCAGCTTGCTGTCGGGCTGGAAACCGGGCAGGACGCGGCTTGCGTGGTGATCATCAAAGAGCTTCCCGCCGAGCTCCAGATACAGCTTATTGCCAAACTGGGCTATACGCTCCTTGATGTGTTCCGATTGTATCCGCAGATACTTGTCGTTGTCAAATCCGTATTTCATAACGGGACACAAAGGTAATCATTTTTCATATTTCCGCCAACGCATCGGCGCCAAAATAATTTCGGGGCACCCACTCCCTGGCCCTGTATCGCCATGCTGATTTTATCGGTTTTCACACCCCGCGCCCAAATAGCCGGCACCGGGAGATACACGGATGAAAAAAAAATGTTATCTTTGCAGTCGGAGGGTGCCGCGCTTCATTGCCCGGCGCCTATTATCTTTGTCCGTTCTATCCATTCGTCGTTCTTACGATGATCATTATCACCGCGATATGAAAAATTTTCTTAACAGTTTCCTCGGATCCCTCGCAGCATTGTGGGTATCGGTGGCCATCGCCGGATTCCTCGGCATCTTGATGCTCGTAGTAGCAGTAGCCGGAGCGGCAGGCTCCGACACCATCGAGGTTAGAGACGACTCTGTGCTCCTGCTTGATCTCAATGGCACCGTGACCGACCGCCAGCAGCCTATCGACATCATGAGCCGCCTCACTGGCCAGATCGACCAGAAGTTTCTCCCTCTCAATCAGATTCTCGCTTCGCTGCGCCATGCCTCCGACGACGATAAGATCAAAGGACTCTTCATCAAAGCCGACGGGGCAGCTATGGGGCTTGCTCAGGCCAAAGCCATCACTCAGGCCGTGGCCGACTTCAAATCGTCGGGCAAATGGGTGATAGCCTACGGCGACACCTACACCCAGAGCAACTATCTTGTGGCCTCAGCTGCCGATTCCATAATCGTCAATCCCATCGGCATGATTGATATTCATGGGCTTGAATCGACCACCATGTACTTCAAGAATCTACTTGAGAAGATAGGTGTGGAGGTGCAAGTGGTGAAGGTCGGAACCTATAAGAGCGCTGTTGAGCCTTTTCTCCTCACGGGCATGAGCGAAGCCAACCGCGAGCAGCAGGCAGCCTATCTCGGCACTATCTGGGGCAACCTCACATCGACCATAGCCCGCGGGCGCAACCTCCCCTCCGACTCCATCGTCAATACATGGGCCAATGAATTTACTATCACCAAGCCCGCCGAATGGTATATCGAGCAACACATAGCCGACGCTCTCCGCTACCGTCATCAGGTCGACGAGACCCTCCGCAGCCTCACCGGCCGCGACTCCGACGAGAACATACGCTTCATCGATGCAACCGACTACTATACCGCCCGCGACCTCGCCTCTACCGGCAAGCACTCAGGCAAGAAAAAGATGATCGCTGTGCTCTACGCCCTGGGCGACATCACCGAAAACGGTGAGGGAGGCATTGCTTCCGACCGCCTTGTGCCTCAGATTTTCGACCTCATCGACAACGACAAAGTCGACGGCCTCATCCTCCGCGTCAACTCCGGCGGCGGCAGCGCCTACGCATCCGAGCAGATATGGGAGGCTCTCGAGCAGTTCAAGAGCCGCACCGGCAAGCCATTTTTCGTATCAATGGGCGACGTCGCTGCTTCGGGCGGCTATTATATATCCTGTGGGGCCGACAAGATTTTTGCCGAACCTGTGACCCTCACCGGTTCGATCGGCATCTTTGGCATGATACCGCAGGCTCAGAAGCTCATGAGCGACAAGCTCGGCATAAACACAGCGACAGTGGCCACCAACGAGCCCTCGATCTCGCTCTTCAAGCCTATGACCGACAGCCAGCGCGCTGCAATGCAGGGCTATGTCGAGCGTGGCTACGACCTCTTTACCCGTCGTTGTGCCGAAGGTCGGCACATGTCGCAGGACTCCATCAAGGCCATAGCTGAAGGCCGGGTATGGGCCGGTGCCACCGCCCTTGACCTCGGGCTCGTCGACTCTCTCGGCAGCCTCGACGATGCCATAGCCGAGATGGCCCGCCACCTCGATGCCTCCGACGATTATTATGTGGCCGATTTTCCCAAAGTCAAGTTCCGACTTATCGACGAGATCATGAATCAGGCCGGAAACATCAAGGCCTCGATTGTGGAGAGTGAGCTCGGCGAAGCCGCTCCTTACTATCGTGCCATACGGTCGCTCCGCGGCCTCGATCCCGTGCAGGCACGAATGGACTATATCGAAATCAACTGATCATCACCCAGCATCCATCATGTCGGCAACCCGGTTTATGAAAAAGATGTTCATGTGGCCCCTGTCGCGCCTGTACGGCGCAGGGGTCGCACTGCGCAACGTCATGTTCGACCGTGGTATGCTCGCCCAAAAGAGCTTCGACATCCCGGTAATAGCAGTAGGCAACATAGCCGTGGGCGGTACAGGCAAGACCCCCCACACCGAATATATAGTGGATCATCTTAAAGATGAATACCGCATCGGCATCCTAAGCCGTGGCTACCGACGCCGCACCCGCGGATTCATACTCGCCACCAGCGGCTCTCATCCCGACGATATCGGCGATGAGCCATATCAGATCTACCGCAGATTTGGTGGCCGCGTCATGGTGGCGGTGTGCGAAGACCGCGTGAAAGGCATCGAGCAGATGCGACGCCTCGATCCGGGGCTACAGATGATAGTGCTCGACGATGCTTTCCAGCACCGTTATGTGCGCCCAACAGCCGCCATAGTGCTCTCCGAGTACTCCCGCCCTCCATTTCAGGACAAACTCATGCCTCTCGGACGGCTTCGCGAGCCGATGCGGGCCCTCAACCGTGCCGACGCCGTGGTGGTGACCAAGTGCCCCGACACAGCCCAGCCCATCGACTTCAGGATGATGCGCGAGCACCTTGAGCTGTTTCCCTACCAGAAGCTGATATTCTCGCGCTATGCCTATCGGACAATACGCCCCGTGTTTCCTGATGCCGTGACCGAAATACCCGACGTCGACTCTTACGGGCCATCCGATGTGATAGTGTCGCTCACGGGGGTTGCCAACCCTCGTCCATTCCTACGCCACCTGCGCCGCAACGGCGCAAAAGTGAAAGTGCTACGTTTCGACGACCACCACCGCTTCACCGCATCCGACATGCAGCAGCTGCGACGGAAATATGAAGCTGTGGCCGCCAACCCATCGGCAGTTGTGCTCACAACCGAGAAAGATGCAGTGCGACTTGCCTCCTGCCCCTACTTCCCGCCCGAGCTACGCAGCAAGATATTTTTCGTGCCGATCGAAGTGGAGATACTGCCGCAGAGCGACACCGAACTCCCCGACCTCATACGCCAGATCATACGTTCAAACCTTTCGACAGGCCAAAACGTTTGACCTTAGAGCTCCTGCCCTCTCCTCCTGACCTCATAATCCAAACCACCTCATCAACCAATCTCACCCAATGATAGAAAAGATCAAAGAGACAGCTTCATTCCTCCACTCGCGAGTGGAGGGCGACATGCCTCGCATTGCCATCATACTCGGCACCGGTCTCGGTGCTCTCGTCGACCATATCGAAGACAAGCAGTATATCCCCTACACGGAGATTCCAAATATGCCTGTATCGACAGTCGAAGGACACTCCGGCAACCTCATCTTCGGCCGCCTCGCCGGAAAGAGAGTCATTGCCATGCAGGGCCGTTTCCACTACTACGAGGGCTACGACATGAAGCAGGTCACATTCCCCGTGCGCGTGTTTCAAGCCATTGGCGTATCGACTCTTTTTGTCAGCAACGCCGCCGGAGGCATGAACAAAGAGTTCAAGGTAGGCGACATCATGACCATCACCGACCATATAAATCTCTTCCCCGAAAATCCGCTCCGCGGCAAAAACTACTCCGAGCTCGGCCCACGCTTCCCCGCCATGACCGAAGCCTATGATCCCGGCCTCATGGCCGAAGCCGACACCGTGGCCTCCAACCTCGGTATCCGCCTTATGCATGGCGTTTATGTAGGCACACCCGGCCCCACTTTCGAGACCCCGGCCGAATATGAATACTTCCGCGTGATCGGCGGCGACGCCGTCGGCATGTCGACAGTGCCTGAAGTCATAGTTGCCAATCACGCCGGCATGCGAGTCTACGGCATATCGGTCATCACCGATCTCGGCGGCAAAGACATCAAGGAAGTGCCCACCCATGAAGAGGTGCAGCTCGCCGCCCAGAAGGCACAACCCAACATGCTCGCCATCATCAAAGGCCTCGTAGCCTCGATCTGATCATGGAAATATCAGAAATAGGCGAGTTTGGTCTGATCGACCGCATCACCTCTGAGATGCCGCTCCGCCAGCCATCGACCATACGCTCTGTGGGCGACGATGCCGCAGTCATACGCTACCCCGACGACACCGACACCCTCGTTTCCACCGATCTCCTTGTCGAAGGTGTACATTTTGACCTGACTTATGTACCGCTCCGCCATCTCGGCTACAAATCGGTGATTGTCAACCTCTCCGATATATGCGCCATGAACGGTATCCCACGGCAGATCACCGTAGGTCTTGCCGTGTCGAGCCGGTTTACGGTCGAACATATCGAGGAACTGTATGCAGGCATGCGTTTGGCCTGCGAGATCTACGGAGTAGACCTCGTGGGTGGCGACACCACTTCATCCCGCTCCGGTCTGGTAATAGCCGTCACTGCCATCGGAACATGCCCCCGAGGCGAAGCCACAGGACGCGACGGTGCCAAAGACACCGACCTCATATGCGTATCGGGCGACCTCGGTGCTGCCTATATGGGCCTCCAGCTCCTCGAACGCGAAAAGGTGGCATCGGCCGGACAAAAGGACTTCGTGCCTCGATTTGAAGGCAAGGAATATCTTGTCGAAAGGCAACTCAAGCCCGAAGCCAGAAGAGATATTGTGGAGATCCTCGCCCGCGAAGGGATCCGCCCCACTGCCATGATCGATATCAGCGACGGTCTTTCGTCGGAATTGCTTCATCTCTGTAAAGCATCCCACTGCGGCTGCCGCGTGTATGAAGACCGCATACCCATCGACTACCAGACTGCGGTCATGGCCGAAGAGATAGGCATGAACCTTGTCACCGCAGCCCTCAATGGCGGCGAAGACTACGAACTCCTCTTCACCGTGCCCCTTCACCTCCACGACAAGGTGAGCTATCTCGACGGGATAAAGGTGATAGGCCACATGACCAAAGAGGATCTCGGATGCGCCCTTGTGACCCGCGACGGCGCCGAGATGGCCCTCCGCGCCCAAGGATTCAACCACATGCCCCAGGGAGAATAAACTCCTATCCTACTGACCCAATACTTAGCAGACCCCTACCCGTCCGCTCCGGAAGCAGGCGCGGCAAGGGGCTGCTCTCTTTATCGGCCCTACGGAGCCCATCGTTCATTTTACTGCCGTCTCAGCATTGTTTATTGCCGAAAAAGGCGTAACTTTGCAGCCGATAAGAATATCCAGAAAGTATAAACAACTCGTTCATTCAGGTCATGATCAATCGCGTTTTGATACGTATCAAAGTAGTGCAGATGCTCTACTCCTATCTGCTCACTCGCAACGAATTCAAGATAGAACCGGCCCCAGGCCCCGACGCCACCCGCGATGCAACATTCGCCTATCGTCTCTATCTCGACCTGATCATGCTCGTCATGGAGCTCTCGGGCCAAAGAGTGGGGACTCACCGTCCCGCAATGCAGGCCGCCATCGCCGCAAACCGCTTCCTATCGACAAGCCCTTTGGCCCGCGCCATTGGTCTCGACGAGCAGATAAGGGTGGCAATTAATCCCGCAGCCTCCGACATCGCCGTGTTTGACTCAGCTCTCGCCTCCATTTTCGACACCATAACCCGCTCCGACGACTACCTTACCCACAGCCGCAAGCGCGACCGCTCCCTGTCAAGCGACATGGACTTCTGGGCGTGGGCACTCGATAAGGTCATTTCCCGCGACAACGCTTTCATCGATGCAGCGCGCTCACTTCCCGACTTCACTATGTCGGGCTTCAACCGCGCTTTCTCGATGTTTGCCCGCACCATCCACTCTTATACCGACAACAGCGAGATGCGCGTGGAAGCCGAGCACAACCTCAAGCTTTCGCTCGACAAAGCCTACGACCTTTACAACGGCCTCTTCAATCTCGCCATACAGCTGACCGACCTGCAGGCTCGCCGTCTCGATGCCGCCAAGCATAAATATATGCCCACCGACGCCGACCTCCATCCCGACACCCGCTTCATCGACAACAAGCTCATAGCAGCCCTTGAAGCCAACAAGGAGCTCGCCGACTATGGTAAGGACCACGACATAGACTGGAGCGACGACGACACCACACTCCGCCTTATTCTCAACTCCATCCTCGAAAGCGACACCTACAAAGCCTATATGGCCGAACCCGGATCGTCGTGGGAGCGCGACTGCGAGCTTTGGCGCGAACTATTCCGTAAGGTAATCCTTCCGGGCGACGCACTTGCCGAAGCTCTCGAGAGCAAATCTGTTTATTGGAACGACGACCTCGACATCATGGGCACCTTCGTCACCAAGACCCTCAAGCAGTTTGCCGCTTCACGCAAGGACGGCGCCGATGTCCATCTTCTCCCCCAGTACAAAGACGATGAGGATGCAGAGTTTGGAAACCGTCTTTTCAACGAAGCCGTAAACCACCGGGAAGAATACCGCGGCCTCATCGACCGCTTCATCAATCCCGAGCAGTGGGACACCGACCGCCTCGCATTCATGGATATCGTGGTAATGATGGCAGCCATTGCCGAGCTTCGTAAATTCCCATCCATCCCCGTGCCTGTGACTCTCAACGAGTATATCGAGATTGCCAACAGCTACTCCACTCCTCGCTCAGGACAGTTTGTCAATGGCGTACTCTTCTCGGTAATCAACTACCTCAAGGCCGAAGGTATGCTCGACAAGCCCATCACCAACCCTCGGAAATAACTCCTCTTTCCCCCTCTTTTCATAAGTCAAATCATTTTCCCATCACCCTTAATACCCCCCTCTACCCACAATGGATCAAGGTGCAATGCAGATCGTAATGATCGTCCTCCTCATCGCCGTGTTCTACTTCATGATGATCCGCCCCCAGCAGAAGCGTCAGAAAGAGATTCGCAACTTCCGCGAAGGCATCAAGGAAGGCGACCGCGTGACCACCGCCGGAGGCATCCTCGGCAAAGTGCGCAAAGTAAAACAGACCACATTCCTCCTCGAGATTGCCAGCGGCGTAACCATCGAGATCGACAAGAACTCGGTCTACCCCTCCGCTCCCCAGCCCGGCGACAACCCCGACTCGCAGAAACTCGAGCCCGGTAAATAACACAAGGCTTCGGGCCACCGACGGCTCCGGCGTGACCCTCCCGTCGCGCCTGTCCACCACGACCCTTAACACACTCCTCTTACCCGCACACTATGTCTATCTCATATGACACAGTAAAGACATGGCTACGCAAGGCATACCTGGCGGCAGCGGGCGCATTGCGCACCACCAAGGGGCGCAATGTGCTTCTCTACCTGCTCTTTGTCTGCGTGGCCTTCGTGTTTTGGGTTCTTATGTCGCTCGACTCAGAGGTGCAGCGCACCTACGACGTCCCATTGCAGATCGACAACCTGCCCGACAGTGTGACCCTCATCACTGAGGTGCCCGCCAATGTATCGGCAACTGTTCAGGGCAAAGGATCGCAGCTCGTGCGCTTCCTTTGGGGCAAGCCCTCTCCTCTCCGCATACCCTTCGACCGTACAGCCGCAGCCGACGGCGTGTTTGCACTTCCGGCCATGAAGCTCGAAGCGCGTCTGCGCGACTACTTCGGCAATGGAGTGCAGATACTCAACACCCGTCCCGACTCGATAGCGATAGTGTTTACCACCGAGCCTGGCCACCGCCTGCCTCTCATCATCGACGCCGATATATCCACCTCATTGCAGTCGGTGCAGTCAGGCTTCCCGGAGGCCAATGTCGACTCAGTGACTGTCTACACCCGAGGAAGCATACCCCCGTCGCTGCGGGCCATTCACACCGAGCTGCTATCGCGTAGCGACCTCAAGGACACCACCCGCTACGATGTCAAGGTAGTAGCCCCGGCAGGCATGAGAGTGATTCCCGACCATGTGATAGTAACAGTGCCTGTGGAGCCGCTGATAGCCAAGAAGCGTCAGGTGGAAATCGAAGCGGCCCTGCTCCCCGACGGCACACGCATGCTTATGTTCCCGGCCTCTGTCGAAGTGAGCTATCTCGTGCCAATGAGCCGCTATAGCGAGGATTATCCCATCAGAGCTTTTGTCAATTATCCCGAGGCAGCTCATTCACGCACAGGCAAAGTCGAGGTTCAGCTCGGACCGATTCCCGGACGCGCATACAGCATCTCCCACTCCCCCGACAGTGTTGAATTTGTGATCGAGCATGACCACAACTGATATCATAAGACAAAGCAACCTCATAGCTCTCACCGGCGGCATCGGATCGGGCAAATCGGTCGTGCAGCGCATCCTGACAGCTCTTGGATATCCTGTCTACGACTGCGACTCACGCGCACGCGCCCTCATGGCCACCCCCGCCATCACAGCATCTCTCGCCGATGCCTTCGGATATGGAATATTCGACAGCCGTGGGTCTCTTGACAGGCGGGTTCTCGCCTCGATCGTGTTTTCCGATCCCGATAGCCTCGACCGCCTCAACAGCATCACACATGCCGCAGTAAGAGCCGACCTCAACAGATGGGCTTCCGGCCACTGCCGTCACGGTATTGCATTTGTCGAGACAGCCATTCTGTATCAGAGCGGAATCGACAAGATGGTGGGCCGTGTATGGGAAGTCACCGCACCCCGCGACATACGCATAAGCCGTATAAGCATACGCAACGGATGGACCACCGGGGAGATCACAGCCCGCATTGACATTCAGGACAGCTTTATAGCAACCGATCCCCATCCACGTGTGGATGTGATAGTCAACGACGGCTCCTCACCTATCCTGCCGCGCATCGAAAACCTTATCGCCCAGAGCAATCCACTCTAATGGAAGAAACATTTCTCTTTGTCACCGAAGTGATAGGCACCGTTGCCGCCGCAATTTCCGGCATACGCCTCGCTGCCACAAAACGCTTTGACTGGTTTGGAGCCTACACCATCGGACTGGTCACCGCCTGCGGGGGAGGAACCCTCCGCGATGTACTGCTCGACATCCCGGTGTTCTGGATGCAGACATGGTGGTATCTGGCAGTCACAGCCCTCTCACTTGTCACCGTAATGGTGTTTCGTTCGTTTCTGGTGAGCCGCGACCGCATCCTCTTCATCTTCGACTCCATCGGTCTCGCCCTCTTCTGCGTGATCGGTATCCAGAAATCACTCGCCATAGGCTATCCTATGTGGGTGGCATCATGCATGGGCATCATCACCGGAGCCTTCGGCGGTGTGCTCCGTGACCTGCTCATCAACGAGGAGCCGCTTATATTCCGCAAAGACATATATGCCACAGCATGTCTCGCCGGGTGCATCTCCTACTGGTTGGCCGGAGAGATGGGTGCATCATACATGTGGCAAGGACTCACTTGCGCCATAGTCATTATAGGTATCCGCATACTTACCCTGCGCTACAACCTGTCGCTTCCAACCCTCGCTCCCGTCAAGCCCGAAGAGCTCAACAAGCGTCATCATTGAGCCAGACGGCCCTCAAGATAGCTCCGGGCTGAGCTCCACGACGCATAATCAACCCCGCTGCCGGGTATGACAGGCATCATGCGCCCATTGACTGCGAGACGCAGATAATAATTGCCGGTGGTGCTTCGGAAGAGCGTGAGAGTGATGTTGGCAGCCATCGGCACAAGATCGAAATTATGCCAATGCGAGGCCACGCTGTCGAGTTCGGGCGATATGTAGTTCGCCGCAGAGATCCCCATGAGAGTCATCAGAGGCATCATAGTCTCAGCATGGCCAAAATAAAGTTGCACTGGTGGCGTTGAGCCACTTGCGACAAAGGTGTCTATTCCCGCAATCAGAGCTTTGAGCAGCGGAGTGGCCATCATCATCGGGATATCCGACACTTCAGAGGCCGAATACTTGAGATATTGGGTGAGATTCTTCGAGGCCCAGCACCTGTAATACTCCTCTTGGGTAAACCATTCGCCCGGACACACATCAATGCCCATGGCTCCACAGCCGGCTATCATCGAATATACCGCCATAGCCTCCCAACGTCTCTCGTCGGGAGTGGCTGGCAGAGTGTTGCCCACAAGACGCCTGAGGATCGAGCTCGCTGTGACATCATTGACCATCTCCTGCTCATACTTCTCTGAGATATGCAGCAGCCTGTCGCTCTTCTTCAAGTCGAGATAGGCACGGTCGGTGTCGAAAAAACGCATCAGAGTATCGGCTCGCGATGTGCCGCTCTCCGTCGAAATCTCAAGTCCATAGCCATTGAGAAGCGTAAGCTGATGGATAAATGAATACATACTCATCACACAACGCGGTTTCCACGACGACAGAGCGCTGATGCGCGCACCTTTGCCAAACAATCCCGGTGCACTCTCATACAGAGCTCCCGCTATGCCACGCTGCTCTGCCTCGCCAAGCGAGTCGAGCCTGCCCCAGTTGCCATTGCCTGCCTTGAACACACTGTCGGAAAGTGCGAGGAGCGACACACCCTTCTCGGTGAGCTGTCCGGCATCATAGGCTTTCATCAGAAATTCCCGTACCTCAGCCACACACGATCCGGTGGTGGGGAATCGCGCACCGTGGCGGCTCACATGAGTTATCATCACAGGAGTGAGACTGTCGGGATGGGACAGCGGGCAGATGCTGTCGGGATACGGACGGGCGCTTCCGGCAAGATCGGTCCAACTGTAAAGGGGATTATTCTGTCCCGTGACGACCATAAAACATGAAGCTATGGATGCTGCAACGGCATAAAAAAAACGTTTCATACAGGTAGGTAATGGATATATGGAGGAGATTTCACAAATCATGGCTATCTTTGCCGATGATATATCTTTACAACACTCTATAACTTACTAATGTTTTATCATCCACAATGATGACCCCCCGACCCACTCCCGCCCAGATCGACGCCTTGATCGATGCCGACCGTCTTGACGAGGCTCTCGACGCCACCCGGTCGCTCCCCGACTCCGGCTCAGATCCCGACCTGCCTCAGCTGCTCTTTCTGCGCGGTAAAACCCTATGGCGACTCGGACTACGTAGCGAAGCTATCGGAGCTTATTCCAGATCGGCTGCCCTCGCACCCGGCGGACCGGCGACCCGCGCCCTCGAACTCGCTACTGAGATCGATTCATTTTACAATCCCGACATATTCAACCCCTGACCAGTCAGCGACGGACCATGATGCGCTCGGTCCGATTCCAGCCGGCCGTGGAGTTGCGCACACTCACAGTCACCAATCCGGTCCCGGAACCAGCCGGAATGGCTCCAAGCACACGCTTCATCACCGCTGCCATGTCGGTGATTCCGCTCAGGCGCAAGTGGGCCACAATAGCACCCCCCAGCCTTGAGATGGTGGCATAGAGAATATCGGTTGCGTGTATGGTCATCGATGACATATTCATAACAGGATGTTTTTAGAGGAGTTATTATTTATACTGCAAAGATAGACACCACCATGAGCAATCATGTTGCCCACTCTTGTTATCAATCATTAATCACCACTTGTTTTGTGCATTTTTGTGGAATGTAGTAATTTTGCATCTTCAACAAAAACCGACTCACGTTTCGATCCATCACAAATGCAAATCACAAGCCACTTGCGGAAATTCATCACCGCCACAGCCCTCTCTGCCGCAGCTCTTGGCGCCAGCGCAGCCGATAATATGCCAGCCATGCCTCAGATCCACGGTGTGTTGCGCACACGTCTGGAAATGACGACCACCGATCCGGTTGAATACCGGTTTCAAGTGCGCTATGCGCGCCTCTCGCTCGGAGGCGACATAGGGCCGTCAGTGAAATATTTCGTGCAGACCGACCTCTGCGATCAGGGCAAAATAAAGATACTCGACGTGTGGAGCCGCATAGCTCTCGCCCCGGGACTCTACATTCAGGCCGGACAGTTCCGTATGCCTTTCGGAGTCGAGACATTCATGGCTCCATCCAACTATGTTTTCTCCAACCGCTCATTCATAGGCAAGCAGATGTGCAACTACCGCGCCGTTGGTGCCAAACTGGCCTATACCCTCCCCTCGGCTCCGCTGCTGCTCGAAGCCGGAGTGTTCAATCCCCGCGCCATAGGCGACCACAACGTGTGGCAGAAGCGGGTGGCAGCCTCCGGAAAAGCCACCTTTACCCCCGGCCCCATGACGTTTTCGGCCGGTATAGCATCGCTTACCCCCGACAGCGTCCGTGCCAACCTCTTTGACCTCTCGGCCGGTTTCAGCCACAACCGCTGGCAGGCTCGCGCCGAATATATGTACGAGCACTATACCGGAAACGCCCACCCCGACTCCCATGGCTGGGCACTCTGGGCCGACTATCACTTCCCCATAAAAGCCGGCATATTCAACACCATGTCAGTGCAGGGACGCTACGACGGACTTACCAACCACGCCTCGCTCGCATCGGCTCCCGTAAACAGCCCCGGCCAGCCGCTGAGACTCGCCACCACATCCCCTACCCGCAACCGCATCACAGCCGGCGTGACAATGACAGCAGCCATAAGCAAATCGCTCGCCGCCGAAGTCCACGCCAACTACGAGCACTATATGTACCACTCCGACGCGATTGTGGCCCCTGGCGAGTCGTCGAAAGCGCTCCTTGAGCTCGTGCTCCGCTTCTGACCCCGCTATTTATTTGGTCATGCTCCAAATAATCACTACCTTTGTGGAGCGGGCGGCAAACCCCACTCCCCTCCACCTCCGCCCCATCATATAACCAGTTTTCACGACATTCCTACACTCTTTTTTCAATATAATGAAGGTATTGAAATTTGGCGGCACTTCGGTAGGCACCGTTGAGAGTCTCGCCAATGTAAAACAGATTGTGGCCGGATATCTGGCCGATCAGCCCGACCAGCCCATTGTGGTGGTGGTGTCGGCCCTCGGCGGTCTCACCGACAAGCTCATCGCCACAGCACGCCTCGCAGCTGCCGCCGACCCGGCCTATATAGCCGAACTCGACGCCATCATAGAGCGTCATCACAAAGTGGCGGCTGCCACCGTGACCGACCCTTCTATATTAGCCGGTGTGATGTCGAGAGTCGACAATCTTCTCGACGAGCTCAGCAACATATATCGCGGCGTGAGCCTCATACGCGATCTCTCTCCCCGATCGCTCGACATAATCGTGAGCTATGGCGAACGCCTCTCATCGACCATCATAGAGCATATCCTCCCCTCTGCCACCCTATTCGATTCCCGACGCTTCATAAAGACTGTCGACCAGTTTGGCAAGCACGTGCTCGACGCCGATGCCACCCACACCGCCATCGCCGCCACTTTCACACCTGCCACTCTCGCTCCCGGGCGTGTGATTCTGGTGCCAGGATTCATCTCTACCGCTGCCGACAACGAAAACGAAATCACCAACCTCGGGCGCGGTGGCAGCGACTACACTGCAGCCATACTCGCAGCCGATCTCAACGCCGAGGCCCTCGAGATATGGACCGATGTCGACGGATTCCTGACCGCCGACCCCCGTCAGGTACAGGGCACCTATGTCATACCCCACCTCTCATTCATCGAGGCCATGGAGCTATGCAACTATGGCGCCAAGGTGATCTATCCCCCTACGATCTACCCGGTGTTCCACAAGAGCATACCCATCCATATCAAAAACACCTTCAACCCCACCGCCCCCGGCACACTCATCTCCGACACCCCGGCATCTACCGAGCCCTCAGCTCCGGGAAAGTCAATAAGAGGCATATCGTCGATCAACGACACCTGCCTCATCACCGTGTCGGGCCTCGCAATGGTGGGCATAATAGGCATCAACGCCCGAATATTCAACTCACTCACCCGCAACGGTGTGAGCGTGTTTATGGTGAGTCAGGCTTCGAGTGAAAACACCACCTCCTTTGCCGTGCGCAACTCCGACGCCGAAAGAGCCATGGCCGCTCTTGAGACAGAATTTGCCGCCGAACTCCAGACTGGCGAGTTCAATCCTATCAAGGTGGAGCGCAACCTTGCCACCATAGCAATTGTGGGCGAAAACATGCGTCATCAGCCCGGTGTGGCCGGTCGCCTCTTCAACACTCTGGGCCGTAACGGCATCAATGTCAAGGCTTGCGCCCAGGGCGCCTCGGAAACCAATATGTCGTTCGTTGTCGAGCTGGCCGACGAGCGCAAGGCACTCAACCTCATCCACGAGAGTTTTTTCTTATCTGACACTCGCCTTCTCAACCTGTTCATAGTGGGAATTGGCAACGTCGGGTGTCATCTTCTTGAGCAGATCGCAACTCAGCAACCCACTCTGCTCGCCACCAAGGCCCTAAAACTTAGGGTCCTGGGCATAGCCAATTCCCGTAAAGCAGTGTTCAACCCCGATGGTATCGACCTCTCGCAGTGGCGTCATGAACTCGACAGCTCCGACCCCGTTGCCACCCCGGCAACAATCCTGAGGGAGATACTCGACATGAATGTCTACAATTCGGTATTTGTCGACTGCACCTCCTCGGCCGAGATTGCCGCTCTCTACCCGGCCCTTCTCGACCACAACGTCAATGTGGTGGCCGCCAACAAGAAAGCCGCCTCAAGCTCCTATGCCGACTATCTCAATCTTAAAGAGATAGCACGAAGGCGCGACGTGAAATTTCTCTTCGAGACCAACGTCGGGGCCGGACTGCCCATCATCAACACCATCAACAACCTCATCAACTCCGGCGACCGGATACAGAAGATAGAGGCGGTGCTGTCGGGCACGCTTAACTTCATATTCAACACCATGAGCGCCGACATACCGCTATCGAAGGCAATCAGAATGGCACGCGATGAAGGCTACAGCGAACCCGACCCCCGCGACGACCTCTCGGGAAGCGACGTCATACGCAAAATTGTGATTCTTGCCCGTGAAAGCGGTTATTGCTTCAACACCTCCGACGTCGAAGCCCGCCTCTTTGTCCCCGACCATCTCTTCACCGGACCACTCGACAGTTTCTTTGCCGCACTTGGCGACCTCGACCGCGACATGGAAGTCAAGCGCCGAAACGCCGAAGCTGCCGGACGACGCTTCCGATTCGTGGCCCGTATGGCCGACGGCAAACTCAGCGTAGGACTCGAGGAGGTCGATTCGTCCCACCCGTTCTACTATCTCGACGGATCAAACAATGTGATACTCATCACCACCGAGCGCTACCACGACTATCCCATGGAAATCAAGGGTTATGGCGCCGGAGCCGAAGTGACAGCCGCAGGTGTGTTTGCCGACATCATCTCTATTGCCAACATCCGCTGATGCTTTATTATTCCACCGCCAATCCGCGCCATAGGGTGAGCCTCCTCGAAGCTGTGGGAAGAGGCCTGCCTCCCGATGGAGGTGTGTATATGCCCGAGAGGCTTCCTTTCATACCAAAGGCGTTTTTCAACAACATGGCCGATATGTCGCTCAAAGATATAGGCTATGTTGTGGCCAACACCCTCTTTGGCGAAGACATTGCCGCTGCCGACCTGAAGCAGATAGTGGCCGAAGCCATCAACTTCGACACTCCCTTGATCCCCGACCCCGACAATAGCGGAATGTATGCTCTCGAGCTCTTCCACGGCCCTTCGGGATCATATAAGGATTTCGGCGCACGGTTCATGGCCCACACCCTGCGGCGCATCCACTGCCCCGACTCCCAGCTCAACATCATTGTGGCCACCACAGGAGATGCCGGCGAAGCTGTGGCACACTCATTTTTCGGAATGCCCGGAACAAGGGTTTTCATACTCTACCCCCACGTCGGCACAGGCATGAGGCAACTATCGTCGTTTGCCTCGCTTGGTGGCAACATAGTGCCCATCGAGGTCAGAGGCTCCTTCGCCCATTGCCACGATATGGTCAAGTCGGTATTTGCCGACCACAGCATAGGGCGCTCCATGAAGCTATTCGCTGCCAATTCATTTAATCTCGCGCGCCTCCTACCCCAGACCATCTATTACTTCTATGCCTACGCGCAGCTGATGCGCAGCGGAGCTGATCTATCGCGACTGGTCATAACCCTCCCCTCAGGCAACCTCGGCAATCTCACCGCCGGACTTATAGCCAAGCGCATGGGCCTCCCCGCGAGCCGAATCATCTCGGTACGTACAGGTGAACCCGACTCATTCCACTCGTTCATACATCAGAATCTCAAGCCGGCAAGAATAGACGACTCAGGAGTTCCACCCAACTTCTGGCGACTGCTGGATCTCTACGACGGCAATCGCGACAATATCCTGGCCGACTCAGGGTCGATAATGCTATCGCCCGACACCGAAGCCAGTGTCAGTGCCGGAGCCGGTGTCGGCTCAATCGACCGATACTCCGCTGCCGCGCGCCACGCTCTCTCCGGTCTCGGCAACGAGGCTTCCACAAGGCTCTATCTTGCCACAAGCATTGCCCCCACTGCCACATCCGACCAGCGTCGGGTGCCATTCCGCCCGGCCGCAACTCTGCCCCCGTCACCGGCATTGTTCCGCGAATTTCTCCTCTCTTACCGACATAACTAACCCCATCATCCCCCCATTTTCATTATGGCAAACAAACGTCAAATCAAGAAACAGATCACTGGTGCCTGCGGCGCCCTCGCCGCCGAGTGCATGCTCGCCATCGAATATGTCGACGGTCTCGACACCAAGGCAATGGAACAAATCATCCTTGAGATCGCAACTCTTCAGGATCACGCCATAAGCCGCTGCTCCATAGCCTTCGACAAAACCCCCTCCGACTTCGAAAACAGCCACGACTACACCACCGCCCGCGAGAAATATTTTGCCGACGCCTTCCGCAATCTCATCAAAGAGTTCAACGAAAAGGTAGGCGCGATCGTTAAAGAGATGAACGCACTCCTTCCTCAGGAGCAGCGCGAAGCAAACAAGGCAGCCGCCAAGGCCTGACCTTAACCACTTAAAAACCGAACACATATGCGACTCGCATCATTGATCCTCAAGCTCATGGGCTGGAAAGTCACGGTGTCTGTACCTGATTTTCCCAAATGTATCATATGCGTGGCACCGCATACATCCAATCTTGATTTCATCATCGGCAAGCTGGCCTATGCGTCGATAGGACGCAAGGCCGGCTTCCTGATGAAAAGCACCTGGTTTTTCTTTCCACTCGGGATTATCTTCAGGGCCATAGGGGGTGTGCCGGTCTACCGCGACAAGCGCAAGGGCGATCTCACCCGGCAGCTCATCGACCGGTTCAACTCCGCCTCCCGTCTCGCCCTGGCCATTACTCCCGAAGGTACCCGCTCGCTCACCTCTAAGTGGCACACCGGCTTCCTCCGCATAGCCGCCGCCACTGGTGTGCCGGTGATACTCGGAGCCATCGACTTCGCCACAAAAGATGTGTATCTCACCCATGTGTTTACCCCCACTGGCGACATGGAGGCCGACATGAGAGCCGTCAAAGACTATTACCGACCCTTCACTGGCCGCCATCCGGATCAATTCACCACCTCCGACTGACAACTATCCCATGCCATCGACCGATCTCCGCTTAGCCATTGTCCCGATCGACATGATCCCGGGCGACACTGCCGCAAATCTCGACTCTATCGAATCAAAAATCGCATCGCTACCGGCCGACACCGATCTCGTGGTGCTCCCCGAGATGTGCAACACCGGCTACACCATCGACCCCGGGCTGGTGGAGAGATATGCCGAGCCCTCTGATGGTTACACCCTCACACGCCTGAGAGCCATAGCCGCAAGCCGCAACATCGCGATCTGGGGCACGATAGCGGTGGCCGACGGTGGCCGTTTCTACAACCGTGGATTCATGATTGACCCCTCGGGCCATACCGACTACTACGACAAGCGTCATCTCTTCGTGCTCGGACGTGAACCGATGCTCTATACCCCCGGTGAGGCGCAGGCCCCGATAGTGACTTTCCGCGGCTGGAAAATAAAAATGTCGATTTGCTACGACCTGCGGTTTCCGGTATGGAACCGCTGGACCGACGAGGCTCCCTACGATCTGCTTGTGATTCCCGCCAACTGGCCCGACGCACGTGAATTTGCATGGCGAAACCTCCTCTTGGCCCGGGCTATCGAAAACCAGGCCTATGTGGCAGGGTGCAACCGTCTGGGCTCTGACCTATATGGATCCTACCGCCACGATATATCCTATCTCTTCAACCATTGGGGCGATGAGATAGGGCGCCGCGACAACGCCACAGGCATCATCACTGCCACTCTTGACGGTAAATCGCTCGACCACGACCGCGCCCGCTTCCCCAATCTTGCGGCTGCCGACGACTTTGTTATTTCAATGCAGTAAAAACCAACAATCACCCTCACCCTTTTTAGCCCACCCCCTGATCCTATGCTTAAAGAAGGAGATAAAGCCCCCGACCTGCTTGGCCTTGATGAGAATGGCAACCAAGTGAAGCGCAGCGACTACCCCGGCCGCCGCATAGCCCTCTATTTCTACCCCAAAGACTCCACCTCGGGATGTACAGCCCAGGCCTGCAATCTGCGCGACAACTACACCGAGCTGCTCGACGCCGGCTACCAGGTGATAGGAGTCAGCGTGGATCCCGCCGCTTCCCACATCAAGTTCCGCGCCAAAAACTCTCTCCCCTTCTCCCTCATCACCGACACCGATCATGCCCTTGTGGAGCAATTCGGAGTATGGGGCGAAAAGTCGATGTATGGCCGTAAATATATGGGCACATTCCGCACCACCTTCATCATCGAACCCGACGGCACCATATCGCGCGTCATAGGTCCCAAGCAGATAAAGACTTCGGCCCATGCCTCGCAGATTCTCGCCTCCTGAGAAGGATTGACTGCAAAGCAAGAGCCGAAAGCCTTGCAAGACTCATTAACCGAGGGCCATCCCGGGCAAGTCAACGCTTGTCGGGATTGCCCTCGTAATAATTCACATAGGCGCGGTTGACGAGCCTCATACCTCCGGGAGTGGGATAATCGCCAGTAAAATACCAGTCGCCCGGCGATCCGGGCACCGCCTTGTGGAGTCCTTCCACACTTTGGTATATTATCTCCACTTCAGCCTCAACATCGGCCGGAGTGAGCATCTCTGCTATCTTGGCGGCAACTTCCTCGGGGGTGAAAGGCTCATATACTGCCTTGACATGATTGACATCATCGGCATCGCCACCGGGAGCGAGAGCTTCACGGCAGCGATCGTAGACCGTAGCGAGCAGATCGCCCATTCCCCGCTCGCGCAGCAACTCCACAGCGGCGCGGAAAGCGATAAACTCGCCCATGCGGCTCATGTCGATACCATAACAATCGGGATAGCGCACCTGAGGGGCCGACGAAACCACTACAATCTTGCGTGGATGTAGCCGGTCGAGGATGTGCAGGATCGAACGTCGCAGAGTGGTGCCGCGCACTATCGAGTCGTCGATCACCACAAGCGAGTCTACACCGTTTTCCACACATCCGTAGGTCACGTCATACACATGTGCCGCCAGATCGTCGCGGGTGGAACCCTCCGAGATGAAGGTGCGCAGCTTGATATCCTTGACCGCCACCTTCTCGATGCGCAGACGACGCGATAGCACCTGCTCTATGGCCTCGCGGGTCAGAGGCCCGCGGGCCGACATCTGAGCGAGCTGATCGGCCTTCTCCCGCTCCAGCTCATCCTCAAGGCCCTCACACATACCTATGAATGCCACTTCTGCTGTGTTTGGGATAAACGAAAACACAGCGTGGTCGAGATCATGCCATATGGCATCGCATATGCGCCCCACCAGCTGCCGCCCGAGCGCCTTGCGCTCGCGGTAGATATCAGCATCGGTGCCGCGCGAGAAATATATCCGCTCGAAAGAGCAGCGGGCATTCGACTCCTGAGGCAGGATCGGCTCCACATGCCAGGAGGCATCGGGCTCGACGATAAGCGCCGATCCTGGCTCAAGCTCCCTTACATCACCTCGCGCCACATTGAGCACCGTCTGGATCACAGGTCGCTCCGACGCTACAGCTACAATCTCATCGTCGGCGTAATAAAAAGCAGGTCGGATTCCGTGGGGATCGCGTAGTGCAAACATATCTCCCGATCCGGTAGCGCCGCATATCACATAGCCGCCATCCCAAAGTGGGGCCGAGTCGCGGAGCACACACCCCATGTCAATGCGCTTCTCTATCGTGTGGGTCAGCGCAGGCTCAGGCATGGAGTAGCGGTATTTGCGGTAGAGCCGCTGATTCTCCTTATCGAGGGCATAGCCCAGCTGCTCAAGCAGCATGATGGTGTCGGAATAGATGCGGGGGTGCTGGCCGCGGGCCACTATCGACTCAAAGATGCGCTCCACATTGGTCATGTTGAAATTGCCGCAAAGAAGCAAGTTGCGCGACGGCCAGTTATTGCGCCTCAGGAATGGGTGGACATATTCTATGCCGCTTTTGCCTGTGGTGGAGTAGCGTAGATGGCCCATGTAGATCTGCCCTATGAATGGCGCTGACATATCAGCCTCTTCTGGAGTCATGTCATCGAGCCCGCATGCCTCCAGACGCGGCATGATCGAACCGAAGATCTCACCTATGGCTCCTGAGCCCATTGCACGCTCGCGAAAGACATATTCCGACCCTGGAGGGGCGGCGAGCTTAACCACTCCTACTCCGGCGGCTTCCTGACCGCGGTTGTGTTGCTTCTCCATCATCAGATAGAGCTTGGAGAGGCCCCAGGCATACGATCCGTATTTCTCGCGATAGTATGCGAGGGGCTTGCGGAGACGGATCAGCGCCACTCCGCATTCATGCTTGATCGGTTCCATCGGGAAAAAATCAACGGATAAAGAGCAGCTCGCGATACTTGGGCAGAGGCCAGATCTCATTGTCTACCATCAGTTCGAGCTTGTCGATATGGTAGCGGATGGTGTCCATGCGGGGCAACACTGTGTCGTGATAAGCTATGGCCTTCTCGCGCTCACTCTCGATGCGGTTGGCCACCTTGCGGGCGCGTATCATCTCGGCAGTCTCCTCCTTGATGATCCTGATGTGCTCGGCTATCCGCTCGATGGTGTACATATCCTCGGCAGCCATAGAGTCGGCCTTCTCGGCGGCAAACACCGATCGGATCTTGTAGACATTGTCGAGCAGTACCGACTGATAGCGCGTGGCCACGGGGAGGATATGGTTGATGGCGAGATCGCCCAGCACCCGGGCCTCGATCTGGATCTTCTTGGTGTACATCTCCCACTTCACCTCATTGCGTGCCTGCAGCTCAACTTCATTGAACACCCCTGTGTTCTTGAACATGGCCACCGACTCGGGCTTGAGATAAGCGTCGAATATCAGAGGCACCGAAGTCTCGCAGTCGAGACCGCGGCGGGCGGCCTCCTCCTTCCATTCGTCGGAGTAGCCGTTGCCGTCGAAGTGGATGGGATCCGACGATATGATCAGGGCTCGGATCTCTTCAAGGAGCGCATGGCGCAGAGTCTCGCCTGCGGCTATACGCTGATCGACCTTGGCCTTAAACTCGGTGAGCTGCTCGGCCACGGCGGCATTGAGAGCTATCATGGCCGAAGCGCAGTTGGCGCTCGATCCTACTGCACGAAACTCGAAGCGGTTGCCGGTGAAGGCAAAAGGCGAGGTGCGGTTGCGGTCGGTGGCGTCGACCAGAATCTCGGGAATCTGGTTGACACCCACACTGATACCCTCCTTGTCGGCCAGATCAGTGAGCTCGTCGTTGGTCGATTTGGCTATATGGTCGAGGATGTTGGCGAGCTGTGTGCCTGTGAAGATGGAGATGATGGCGGGGGGTGCCTCGTTGGCTCCAAGACGATGGGCGTTGGTGGCCGATGCTATCGATGCCTTGAGCAGCCCGTTGTGGCGGTGTACGGCTGCCATCACATTGACCGTAAAGGTAATAAACTGAAGATTGTCCTTCACCGTCTTTCCGGGGGCAAACAGCAGGGTGCCGGTGTCGGTGCCGAGGCTCCAGTTGTTGTGCTTGCCCGATCCGTTGATGCCGGCAAATGGCTTCTCGTGGAGCAGCACACGGAAGTGGTGGCGGCGTGCCACCTCGGCCATGAGCGACATGAGCAGCAGGTTGTGGTCGTTGGCCAGATTGGTCTCCTCAAAGATTGGCGCGAGCTCAAACTGATTGGGCGCCACCTCATTGTGGCGGGTCTTTGCCGGGATGCCGAGCTTGTGGCATTCTATCTCGAGGTCGAGCATGAATGCCTCCACACGCGAGGGGATTGCGCCGAAATAGTGGTCTTCGAGCTGCTGGTTTTTGGCGCTCTCATGACCCATGAGAGTGCGGCCGGTGAGCATCAGGTCGGGACGTGCCGAGTAAAGTGCTTCATCTACAAGAAAATATTCCTGCTCCCAACCCAGATATGAGCGCACATGCTCAACAGCCGGATCAAAATAGCGGGCCACAGCAGCCGCCGCGCGGTCTACACTGTTGAGCGCCCTCAGGAGCGGGGTCTTGTAGTCGAGACTCTCTCCCGTGTATGATATGAAAACGGTGGGGATACACAGAGTGCGGCCCATGATAAAAGCGGGCGACGAGATATCCCACGCCGAATAGCCTCGGGCCTCGAAGGTGTTGCGGATGCCACCGTTGGGAAACGACGACGCATCGGGCTCCTGCTGCACAAGGAGCTTGCCGGTAAACTTCTCTACCACGCCACCCTTGCCATCGTGCTCGACAAAGGCATCGTGCTTCTCAGCTGTAGTCTCGGTCAGAGGCTGGAACCAATGAGTATAGTGGTGGGCACCATTGTCGAGTGCCCAGCGCTTCATACCTTCGGCCACCGAGTCGGCCACCTCGCGAGGCAGAGGACGTTTGTTGTCGATAGCCGAAGTCAGAGCCTCGTAGGTGGCTGCCGGGAGATATTCAAACATCTTCTGGCGGTTGAACACCTGCTTGCCATAATAGCGCTCGGGGCTTTCGGCCGGCATCTCTACTGGATCGGCCTTGCGGTTGAAGGCTTCATCTACCACTTTGAATCTCAAGGATGGCATAATCTTTTTTATTTTTGGAAATTGATGATTGGAAACGGATTGGAGATGACTGGTATATGATAGATAGTAAGCGGGCGGCGGAGATCCGGCGCCGGGGCGTCAGATCCCCGCCGGGGTCGCTGATCTTTTATTTTTTGCCGGGGATAGTGCCCGATAGTTTCTTCAGACGGTCGACAGCTTCGAGCGTGTCCTCATAACGTCCGAATGCCGTGAGGCGGAAGTAGCCTTCGCCCGATGGGCCAAACCCTACGCCCGGAGTGCCTACGATGTTGCACTCCTCAAGCAGCTTGTCGAAAAACTCCCACGAGCTCATGCCGCCGGGGGTCTTGATCCATATATATGGCGCGTTGACTCCGCCATACACTTCGAGACCGGCCTCGGTGAGACCCTGACGCAGGAGCGAGGCGTTGCGCATGTAATAGTCGACGGTCTTGGCTATCTGGCGGCGTCCCTCGGGGGTGTAGAGCCCTTCGGCTCCGCGCTGCACCACATAGCTGGCTCCATTGAACTTGGTGGTCTGGCGGCGCAGCCACAGACGGTTGATGCTCACTTCATTGCCTTCGGCATCAACCCCCTTGAGGCTCTTGGGCACTATGGTGTAGCCCAGACGGAGGCCGGTGAAGCCTGCTGTCTTGGAAAAAGAGCGGAACTCTATGGCACACTCCTTGGCTCCCTCGATCTCATAGATCGAATGAGGCACATCGGGCTGCGAGATATACGCTTCGTAGGCCGAATCAAAGAGGATTATGGCGCCGTGGGTGCGGGCATAGTCCACCCACACTGCGAGCTGGTCGCGGGTGAGGCTGGTGCCGGTAGGATTGTTGGGATAGCAGAGATATATAAGGTCGGGATTGCCGGTTGGGAGCGAGGGCACAAAACCGTTTTCGGCCGTGCAGGGCAGATATTCTATGTTGCTCCAATGGCCGTCGGGCAGGTGCTCGCCGGCGCGGCCTGCCATGACGTTGGTATCTACATAGACAGGATATACCGGGTCGGTCACAGCCACCTTGCAGCCTGTGGAGAATATGTCGCCTATATTGCCGGTGTCGCTCTTGGCGCCGTCGCTTATGAATATCTCATCTTCGGCAATCTCGATGCCACGCTCGCGATAGTCGGTCTCGGCTATGCAGCGGCGCAGGAAGTCGTAGCCCTGCTCGGGGCCGTAGCCGTGGAAGGTCGATTCGCGGGCCTCGTCGTCGACACCCTGGCGGAGGCCGTTGATGGCTGCCTGACATATCGGACGGGTCACATCGCCGATGCCCATGCGGATCACCGGGGCGTCGGGGTGTTCGGTTTTAAACTGCTCCACCTTGCGGGCTATCTCGCTGAAGAGATACGATGCAGGGAGCTTAAGGAAGTTATCGTTGACGTGTACCACTTGGTATATATATTGTATATCTGTTGTTATTCTTGTTTTGGGATTACGCGATTGGGCGCCGGAAAGCTCAGTGGCGGAAATAAGTGCCGGTAAACACTGTTGCGGCAGGGCCGGTCATCATCACATGATTGTCGGTCTCGCGCCACTCGATATCGAGCTCGCCGCCCAGCAGATGGAGCTTCACCTTGCGGCCTGTGCGTCCGGAGAGCACAGCAGCCACAGCTGTGGCGCAGGCACCGGTGCCGCAAGCGAGAGTCTCGCCCGATCCGCGCTCCCACACCCGCATGGTGATGTCGGCGGGGCCGTCTACACGTGCAAACTCTATGTTGGCCTTCTCGGGCCAATCGGGAAGCACCTCCATCTCGCGGCCAAGGCCATGCACCAGATCATCGGTGAGCTCCCCTTCGGTAAACACCACGCCGTGAGGATTGCCCATCGACACGGCTGTCACCGCCACAGGGCCGCGCGAAGTGGCCATAGGGGTATCGACAAAGTCGGCGCAACCCTGCCCCACTACGGGTATGAGCTCGCATCGCGTCACAGGCTCACCCATATCAACCGTCACCGTGGCGATCTTGCCGTCGGCGCCCGGATGGAGATCGAGTATCTTTATGCCTGCAAGAGTCTCGAGAGTCACGCGGGTGCGCCCTCCCGTCAGCCCGTTGTCGTAGACATACTTGCCCACGCAGCGCGACGCATTACCACACATCTGCGCTTCCGAGCCATCGGCGTTAAACATTCTCATCCTGAAGTTGGCACACTCGGAGGGTAATATAAGCACTATCCCGTCGCCGCCTGCGCCGAAGTGGCGGTCGCTCATCTCGCGCGCCAGATCGGCGGGCGAGTCGGGAGCCGGTGTCGAGGTGCAGTCGATATATATATAATCGTTGCCCGCACCGTGCATCTTGGTAAAGGGTATTTCAGTCACCTTAATAATTATGGTTGGCGGAATTATTCAGGCTGCAAATATACACATTATAAGCTCCACAGCCAAAAAAATATGACTTCCTACAATAATCTGACTATATAACAGATCAAGCCCGGACGGCGCCATGACTGGCACCATCCGGGCTGAGATGAAGTGAAGGGGGAGGGTAATGTTACCGTCTGCGTGATTATTCAGCGGCAGCCTCTTCGGCGGGAGCGGCCTCCTCTGCGGGAGCAGCGGCAGCAGCCTCTTCGGCAGCCTTGGCGGCAGCCTCGGCTTTCTTCTTGGCCACGGCCTCGGCGATGGTCTTGTTGGTAGCCTGCTCGGCTTCAAGACGTGCCTTGGCGTCGAGCTCCTTCTTGTCGGCCATAGCGGCGCGGAGAGCGTCTACACCGGCCTGCTTCTTCTGCTTCCAGGCATCGAAACGACGCTGGGCCTCGGCCTCGTCGAATGCGCCTTTCTTCACACCGCCCTGAAGGTGCTTCATGAGCAGAACGCCCTCGTTGGAGAGGATAGTGCGTGCGGTGTCGGTGGGCTGTGCGCCACAGTTGAGCCAATACAAAGCCCTCTCGAAATTCAAAGTTATTGTAGCAGGATTAGTGTTCGGGTTGTAGGAACCTATCCTTTCAATATACTTACCATCTCGTGGTGCCCTGCTGTCGGCGATAACAATAGGATAGAACGCATAGTTCTTGCGACCATGGCGTTGCAGTCTGATTTTTGTTGCCATTAATGAATTAGTTGGATTTGTATTGCTTGGTGCGCGGGAGAGCGGTGATACGCGCCGCGATGGCGCATGCTCCCCTTATGCGGCTGCAAAGGTAGCTATTTTTTTTCATTATCGGTCTATAGCCCTCCTATTTTTTGCGAAATTATTGATAACTTTGCGCCAAACTATGCCCACAAGGCCCTCTCTCCAGCAGCAAGCCATGTCAATTATCACAAGCCACCTCCCGGCGCTCAAGCGCCTTATCATACTCTTTGCCGCACTGATAGCCGCCTCGGCCTCCGGCCATGTCATGGCCCAGCAGCCCGGCGGCCGCACCCTCCCGCGCCCCTCGTCGGGATCTGCATCATCATCATCCTCTTCCAGCAAGGCCCCGGAGCAGAAGGTCTATGCCTGGGAGATGACCTCGCCGCTGGGCTATCGGATACCATCATCCGTCGACACCCTCCTACACAATTACTATCTCCAGGCGGTGCCAAACGATGTGACTCCGGCATGGGCCACCACCGGCAATCTCGGAGCCGAGGGGATCGACATGATCTATATGCAGCGAAAGCCGCAGAGTGCTTTCTTTTTCCGCGACGCGCTGTCGCACTGGCTCCCGACTCTCGGCAACCACAAGTTTTACAACTCGCGCATCCCCATGACCCTCCTGAGCTACAACACAGGAGGCGGCAAGGAATTTGCCCAGGACAGGCTCAAAGGCATCTTCTCAGGCAATGTCAACAAGAGGCTGCAATTCGGCGCCAACTTCGACTATATCTACTCCAAAGGATCATATACCGCTCAGTCGGTAAAGGCGATATCATGGGGTGGCTCCGCATCGTATATGGGCGACCGGTATGAGTTGCAGGCTTTCTTCAACGCATGGAACTCGCTCAACAAAGAAAACGGCGGTATAACCGACGACCGCTACATCACCGATCCTGCCCAGCTGCAGGGCGGCGTGTCGACCATCCAGCCCAACGCCATCCCGGTCAATCTCAACGATGCCCACACCCGTGTGACCGGTGCCGAGCTGATGCTCAACAACCGCTACAAGCTCGGATTCTGGCGCGACCTCGAACCCGACTCCATCCTCGGGCCCGACGGAAAGATGATGCCCGACACCATCATACCACGCGAGTTTGTGCCCGTCAGCGCCATAACATGGACTTTCGACTACCGCCGCGGCCGTCATCTCTTCGACAACGGCAACCCGTCGGAGGGGGATAAGTTTTGGGAAAACAGATACCTCTCCCTCGACGGCACCCACGACGTGACGCGCTACCACTCCATACGCAACACCCTCGGCCTTTCGCTCATCGAGGGCTTCCACAAGTATGCCAAGTTTGGGCTGTCGGCCTTCATAACCCACGAGCTGCGCAAGTACACTCAGGCCGTAGACTCTGTGACCGACCCGCGCAATCCCGGCGACGTCATAGAGGGCCTCACCCCCTATCCTTATCCCGACCGCGTGGCCCCCTCCGGCTCCGAAAACTTCGTGTGGGTGGGAGGACAGCTCACCAAAGCCACGGGGTCGCTGCTCCGCTATGATGCCACGGCACGCTTCGGGCTCCTCGGCCGTGCTCTCGGCGAGGTTGACCTCCGCGCCAACCTGTCGACCAACATCCCTTTGATGGGCGACACCCTCACCGTGGCCGCCAATGCACATTTTGCCAACGAGGCCGCCCCATATCTGATGAACAATTATGTGAGCAACCACTTTATCTGGCAAAACGACTTTTCCAAAACCAGGCGTCTGCGTCTGGGCGGCAGCGTGGCGTTTCCCAAAACCCGCACCCGCATCGGCTTCAACGTCGAGAATGTGCAGAATCTGATCTACTTCGACTCCATAGCAATGCCGGCCCAGCACGGGAGCAACATACAGGTGGTGAGCGCTTCGCTCTCGCAGGATTTCAAACTTGGGATACTCAACTGGCAGAACAAGCTTACATGGCAGAAAAGCACCGACAAAGCCATTGTGCCGCTCCCCGAACTCGCCGTCTACTCCAATCTGTTTATCCTGTTCAAGGTGGCTACCCTCCATGTGCAGCTCGGTGTCGACTGCGACTGGTATTCATCCTACTACGCCTACAATTATCAGCCCGCCACCACCGCTTTCTATACTCAGGACAAGATAAAAGTAGGAAATTACCCCTACATGAACGCTTATGTCAACATGAAATTGAGCAAAGCGCGTTTTTATGTGTTATTCTCTCATATCAACCAAGGCTCGATAGGCGGCAAGGAATATTTCTCCCTCCCACACTACCCCATGAATCCGCGCCGGTTCCTGCTCGGTGTCTCGGTCGATTTCACCAACTGATCACCCCCGGCCCCGCTTGTCAAAAGTATGTAGACCGGACATAATTGTGTATGAAAACCACTTCCCCGCTCAAACCCAAAAGCAAGCGCACCGCCAACCTGCTCATAGCCCTGCTCCTCGTGGCCATCGGAGCCATGTGGCTGCTTAAAGTGTGCTCACGTCCCACATTTTCATCCGACGATGCCGCCTATGCTCCGTCAGGAGCCGACACCATAGATGTGGCTATCGAATATTCGCCTCTCACCTTCTATCAGCATGCCGACACCATCGGCGGCTTTGACTACGATCTGCTCCGTGCCATTGCACGTGAAGGTGGACTTAAAATAAAATTTCACCCCATATCGGCCCTGACTACAGCCCTCGACGGACTACGCGACGGACGCTTTGACATAGTGGTGGCCGACGTGCCCACCACAGCCGAGCTCAGGGAACAGTTTGCATTTACCGAACCGGCATTTCTCGACAGGCAAGTTCTGGTGCAACGTCGCGACCCTGCCACCCATGTCTCATCAGCGCTCGGGCTGGCTGACAAAAAGGTGTGGGTACCCGCCGAAAGTCCTGCCGTGACACGTCTGCAAAACCTTGCAGATGAGATCGGCGATACCATACATATCATAACCGACTCACTTTATGGTTCGGAACAGCTCGTCATACTTACAGCCACGGGCGAGATCGACCGCGCAGTGGTCAATGAGAGAATAGCCCGCGCCATGAGCCGCGACTATCCCGACATAGATATATCGACAGGTGTGACATTCACCCAATTTCAGTCGTGGCTCGTGCGCCGCGACGAGGAAAAACTCGCCGAGCGCATAGACACCCTGCTGGTGCGCTACAAAGCCACACCGGCCTACGCAAATCTGCATCTCCGCTACTTCGGAGAGGAGTGAGGTCAGCTATCACGCCGCAGCGGCATCACAACGAGTCGCGACGCTCTACCACAGGATCATCAGAAACATTAGTTGACGGTGCGGCGACAGAATCGGGCTTTTGCTGAGGTTGCGGCGCGGACTTGGCTGCGCTGTCGGGCGAAGATTTCGGGGTGGCGGGCTCTGCGGCCGGAACCGGTGTGGAATGCGTGAGGATATAGCGGTAGCGCGATGCCACTCCCGATGAGTAGGCGTTGAATATATTGTTGACCATAACCAGGTCAGTAATCCCATTTTCGGCCACATACGATGATACATCCTTACGGAAATAGCGGTGGTCGAGCACATGGATCTCCTCAAACGAGCCAAAGAGAAATCCGGGTATGGCGTTGCCGTAACTGTCCTTTATGATCACAAGGCGTCGTCCGTTGGCGGTGCCTGTCTTGACCACGGTCTGATTGTAGTCGCCACCCATGAAGGTGAGATAAGCCGAGGGTGAACCATCGGAATGATGCTGGAAAAACTTCCCCTTGAATGGCTTGCTCTGACCTATGGGCCTGAATTTCTTGTCGAGATTTATGGTGGTGAAAGTAGTCGAATAGTCGACTCCGCGCGGGGTGTAGTACACAAAATCCTCCGGAGCGTTTTTCACAGCTATATCTTTGGAAAAACCATACATGGTGCCCACAAAATTACGGATCGTGTGGACATCGTAGTTGTCGAGGGTCAGAAAAGGCACTCCGGCTGCCTTGGCAAACGCCTCTGCGGCATAATAAGCCCCGAGAGGTGCCCAGTGGTGGTCGGTGCGCAGATAGATTGGCTCGTCGGCATGATGTGCCAGCGCCGAATAAGCATCGACCGGAATCACTCCACCATCAAGATGAGAGTAGATATTGCGTATAACAGGCAACTGGGGACTCGTCATCTTGCGTGCCTTTTCTGGTGTGTAGAATTCCGACGCCAGTGGCACCACCATGCAGTACACACTCACGTCGGGGCCAAGCACCGACTTATAGAGGTTGGCCGCCTCGGCATATTTCACTCCCCCCTTTGACGATCCGCCAAAGGCCATGAGCGCTCTGGTAGTGGGACCCGATCCAACCACTATCACGCCCGACGACGCCATCTTTGCCGCACCCTGTGGAGTGGCATGGCCGTCGTAGTCGGCGATCTCCACCCCTTTAGCGGCATCAGCTACCACCTCGCCAAGGGTATCGGCCGGCTCGGCAACAAGCTCATGACCGTCCATATTGGCGTCGGTCTCGTCGGCAAACTCATCTTCGGGTCCTGATGTCGATGCATGAAACGACACATCGTCGTCGCCGCCGCTGCGGAGTGCCATATAGCCCTTGAGCTGCATGGCAAACGAGAGAAAATGGTCGCGGAATGGCTCTGTGTCGCTGAACCATGCCGACACGTCGCGCGTAAAATCTCCGGACCTCAGTGCATCAAGGGTGAATTGGGGGAAGGTGGACAGCTCTCTCCGTTCCAGCTCAGAAAAGGAGGTACGGGGAAAAAAAATAAACACTATGGTGAGAGCGGCAAAAACCGTTCCGACAAGAAAAATAAATATCTGAGAACGTCGCATCACTGGATAAGGTATCGGCGGTAGGCCTCGGAAGTGCGGAGGCTCACCGCGTGGGTCATATTGTTGACAAACAATATATCCGATATATTGTTGTCGGCCACATAGCTCACAATGTTTTTGGTGAAATATCGGCAGTCGACCACATGGATCTCATCAAAGGAGGAAAAGAGGTAGGGAGGTATGGCATTGCCGAAGCTGTCTTTCAGTATCAGCAGCCGGCGCCCGGTATTGGCCGATGTGCGTATGCGTGTAAGGCGGGTGTCGCCTCCCATGAAAGTGAGATAGCTCGATGCCCCATGGAATGTGTTGTAGAAAAACGGGCCCTCTTGAGGCTCACTCTCGCCCGTGACGGTGCCCACCGTGGCCCCTTTGGCCTTGCGTATGCTGTATTTCACATAGTCTACGGTATAAGTGGAGTCAAGAGGAGTATAATAAACAAACTCCTCGGGCGCGCGCCCGACGGCTCTGTCGGCCGAGAATCGGGCCATCGTACCTACGTAGCCCTCCACCGAGCGCGTGTCATAGTCGCTCAGCGGACGGAAAGGAGTGCCCGCCACCGAAGCGAAGCAGCCCGCGGCATAATAGGCCCCGAGAGGCGCCCAATGATGGTCGGTGCGCGAATAGATCGGTTCCGAAGCATGCAGACCGAGGGTGGGATATATATCGACAGGCGTAACCTTCGAGTCAAGCTGACTGAACAGGTCGAGCATAGCCCTGCGCACCGGCGCGGTGTAACGTGTGGCGGCATCGGGACAATAATATGCCACAGCTGTAGGCACTGGCATACAATAAATATTGATACCTTCAGGCAGAGCGGAGGCATATTCATTGATGGCCGAAGCATATGCCTCGATACCACGGGCCGATCCCTTGAAGGGTTCGAGTGCCCTTACGGTGTCGCCGCTGCCAACAACCAGAATGCCCCGGCGTGCACGTCTGAAGGGAGCATTGCCGGTGATGGTGTTGACATATTCACCCGAAGCGGAAGGCATCTCAAATGTGCGCGCCGACGTCCCGAGCACTATCGACTCCATTTCGGAGTGGAGGAAATCAACGTCGATATCATCTTCGGGATTATTGGCAGCCGACGCCTCGGTGGGCGACGATGCAAGAGCGAGAAGCAGCGGGAGAGCTATTGAAAACATTGCAGATTGACTGATGATATGATTGGTCAGAAACGGGTGTATAGAAAAGCATTGTTGGTGGCGCCTATGAGCAGAGCCACACTCAGCAGCAGGAGCACCACCGACAATGCCAGACGGGAGGTCATGGTGATATTCATCGCCACAAGCCCTCCACGGCTAAACAGGCGGTGGGGCACCGACTCAGCCAAACGCCTTACAGGCATAGAGAATAACATGGCTGCCACCCACAGCCAGAAATGGCTCCTGAGCGCGTTTTCACACGCAAAGTCCCAAAGTCCACCGGGGGCAAAGCCGAGAAATGCCTGGAAGAAACGGCTCATAAGGTCGAGATCGTCGAAATAAAATATGCCCCATCCGGCCACCACCATCACCATGGCATAGAAATGGAGTGCGCCGCGGGGTATATCGGCGGCCCGGGGCAGGATAAATCTCTTTTCTACCATGAGCACTACCGCGAAGAAGAGGCCCCACATCACGAAATTCCAGCTTGCACCATGCCAGAGCCCCGTGAGAAACCACACCGCAAGAATATTGAGGGTCTGATGGCTGCGGTTGCCCCCGAGTGGGATATACACATAGTCGCGGAAAAATGAACCGAGCGACATGTGCCAGCGACGCCAGAACTCGGTGACCGAACGTGATATGTAGGGATGGTCGAAATTTTCGTCGAAATGGAAGCCAAGGCAGCGGCCTATGCCTATAGCCATATCGGAATAGCCCGAAAAGTCAAAGTAGATCTGGAAGGTGAAGGCAAGGATGCCGATCCATGCTCCCCCTACTGTGATATCGGGCAGTCCCTGGGACGACAGAAATCCGGTGGCTATATCCGAAAACTGATTGGCCAAAATCACTTTCTTGCCAAGTCCCAGCATGAACCGGAACACACCCTCGGCCACATCGTCGTGGCTCACATTGCGGTTGTTGATCTCGCGGGCCACAGTGGAGTAGCGCACTATCGGCCCTGCGATAAGCTGGGGAAACATCGAGATATACAGCAGCAGATCGGTGTAGCGGCGCTGGGCCATGGAAGTGGTGCGGTATACATCGACAAGATAGGATATGCTCTGGAAGGTGTAGAAGCTGATACCGATGGGGAGAGCCACCGTCGGTACCGGCACTGTGATGCCCACTGCACACAGT
The DNA here is from genome assembly GCA_910579675.1 of uncultured Muribaculaceae bacterium. GTDB lineage: Bacteria > Bacteroidota > Bacteroidia > Bacteroidales > Muribaculaceae > Paramuribaculum. The sequence goes on from CAJTUF010000001.1 coordinate 169,350, forward strand.
TGCTCTGCTATGAAACCCGCATATTTAAACACACCTATCATAATCACATTGACCGTAAGACCGGAGATAAGCGCAAAACGGCGCCCGACACCTCCTGCCGGGCAACGTGTGATCCATAGACCGGCAAGGTAGTTCACAGCCACCGAGCCGACCATCAGAAACACATACACAGGCTCGCCCCAGGCATAGAATAGGAGCGAGAAAACCACCAGCACTATATTGCGGCGCGGATGGGTAGAACGAAGTCCCGATGGATCGCTTGCCGCCGTGTCGCGGGTGTCAAAAACTCCTGCGAGCCGGTAGCATAGCATAAACGCCGGAAGAAATACGAACAGAAAAAACAGGTCGGAAAAGACCATCGTGGAATTATTAGTTGATGACTATGCTTTGAGAAATATAGACTTCGATAGTGATCAGTCGGGGCGCAGGGCGCTGATCTTCTCTGCGAGGAACGCTCCCAGGCGGCGTGCTCCCTCCACCGAGGTGTGGGTGCCGTCGTAGGTAAGATGCTTCTTCACCGCCTCCTTGGCCGAGTCGAGCTCAAAGTCGCGGTCGAGACGTATGGCAGGAAGACCGAGCTCACGTCCCATCGACTCAATAATGCCCCCGGCCGCAATGATCATATTGTCGGGAGCCTGGACCGACTGCAGAGGTCCTACGAGAACTATGGTGGCATCAGGAGCCATGCGGCGCAGGAGCGCCACATTATGGCGGACTGAGAGAGCCAGCGTTGTTACCTGCCCCGGCTCCATGGCTATCAGAGCATCATCGTCGCACACTTGCATGGCTTCCTCCGCCGACATATCAAACGCACCCGGACGCTTGTTGTGAAACCACGCATCGTTAGTTCCGGCCATGATGATGATGAGCGACGGTATCGGCTGCTCACCCGAAGCTATGGCCCCGGCCAGACGGGCTGTCTGGTTATAAATGGTATTGTCGTCGGCAAGCGAGCCGGTGACCTGCTCAACATTGCGGCGCGTAGCGGTCACATTGGTCCATGTGGCGCCGCTGCGGGCATAGCTGCGGGCCGAGGCGGGGGCATAGAGCCTGACCCATTCGCGGGTCCAGGCCTTCTCGCCGGTGCAGTCATCATGGCCAAGCCATGTGTTGCTGTCGCCGAGGATCGCCACCACATCATCGCCTTTGCTCTCCACGGCATGAAGTGCCATGGACATCAGAAGTATTATTGACAGTGTGATAATCCGTATCATATAATTGAGTGTGTTGTAACGAAAGAGAGTGTCAGAACCGCCACATCATTCCATACCCTTCAGCAGGTCTGGACGCAGACGGCGGGTGCGTTCGAGCGCTTGCTCATGGCGCCATTCATCGATCTTGGCCTGATGGCCTGAAAGGAGCACCGGTGGAACCTCCCAGCCATTGTACACAGCCGGGCGGGAATACACCGGAGGGGCGAGAAGATTGTCCTGAAAGGAATCGCTCAGGGCGCTCTGCTCGTCGCCTATGGCGCCGGGTATCAGACGCACTATGGCATCGGTCATGACCACAGCAGGGATCTCGCCGCCGGTGAGCACATAGTCGCCTATCGAGATCTCTTTGGTGATGAGATGCTCGCGTATACGGTAGTCGATACCCTTGTAGTGGCCGCAGAGGATGATGATATTATTGAGCAACGACATGGAGTTGGCCATGGGCTGGTCAAACACCTCTCCGTCGGGTGAAGTGAAAATCACCTCATCGTAGTCGCGCTCAGCCTTGAGAGCCGAGATGGCGGCATCGATCGGCTGCACCTGCATCACCATGCCCGCCTCGCCGCCAAACGGGTAGTCGTCGACCTTACGGTGACGGTTGGTGGTATAGTCGCGCAGATTGTGCACATGTATTTCAACAAGCCCTTTGTCCTGGGCCCGTTTGAGGATTGAGCAATTGAGAGGCGATTCGAGCATCTCGGGTAACACTGTGAGTATATCGATACGCATATTCTTAATTATAATGTCGTAATGATTGCGATAGGATTGTAAGCTGACATGGCTCAGATGTCGTCTGGGCCGTAGTTGTCGAGGGTATCACGCAGCGAGCTGACCACCATTGCCTTCAGCTCGGGGGGCGAAATCACCGTCACCGATGGTCCAAACGATAGGAGCTCATTGACAAAATCGCCCGTCAGACGAAGCCTGTAGCTAAACACCGAATAACCGTCGGCCACACTCTCACTCTGTGAATGGTGGAGCGGCAGGGTGCGCAGATACTTGGCCCTGCGCGGGTCAACACGCAGCCTCACGTCGTAGGCCTGTCCCTGGGTGAAGATTATGCCGAAGGCATCGTTGACATACTCGCCTGCGTCAAAGTCGTCGGGGAGCGAAAATGTGTCGGTCGAAATAGTGACATCGCTCATGCGGTCGAGCGCATAGGTCTTCACCACACCATCTTTCACATTGCGCCCGGTTATATACCAGCGCTGGCGGAATATCTTGAGAAAATATGGTTCAAGGCCCACACCTCGCGTGGGATTGACTCTCGTATAGGGGGTATAGGTAAATGTGAGCGTATGGAATCCCTTCAGAGCCGATATGACTGTCGACAGATGAACCCGGGCCGAGGGCACATCTTCAACAAAAATGCGGCCGGCTGCCTCCTGAGCGTCCTGCACCACGCTACCCATTGCGGCTGCATTGAGCATCCAATCGGTCATCGAGGGGTTTGACCCACCCTCCTCCTCACTCTCTATCGAGTATTCGTAGGTAGATGGATTATAGGTTATGCTCACACCGAAAAGCTCCTCTATCGCCGCACGGTAATTATAGAAAGTGCGCCGCGGGATGCCGCGCTCGGTGCCGTCGCCGAAACGCGAGCGTCCCCAGAGCCGGTTGAGCTCTGTACGCGTAATACGCCCGTGGCGACGGATGGTGTCGACAAGCCAGATATATCGGTTAAACAGGTCGTGTGACATTGGGCCGGAGGTATGGAGTCAATCGGTGGTTAAATTGATGGCTGAGGGGCTCTCGGGGGCCTCTTGGCGTGCTGGATATGAAGCGGCGGCAAGACCAGTCATTGTCAGCACGGCATTAATCAGCAGAAGCTCAAAGCCTGTGGCATAACCGGTGTACTCGCGGAGCGCCCACTGCACCACCCACGAAAGGACAGGCGCAAGAACGCATACAACCGGCACAAAACGATCGCGCACCCTTCTGCGGGTTGCCAGCCCAAAGGCAAACAATCCGAGGATAGGGCCATAGGTATAGGAGGCCAGGGTATACACGGCCGATATGGCATCGTCGTCGCTGAAATGATAGAAGATTATGATGACCAATGCCATCATGATTGTCATGGCAACATGAACGGTGCGGCGTATGGCTGTCACTGTATCGGTTGGTTTGGTCTCCGGCGCCCTAAGTATGTCAACGGTCATGGACGTAGTGAGCGAGGTGAGGGCTGACCCGGCTGCCGAATAGGCTGCAGCGACAAGTCCTACCACAAACAGCACACCTACGGCCACTGGCATCGACGGATGTGAGGCAACTATGCCAAACAGGTCGTCGGGCCGCTCAGGTGCCGGAATCGAGGCCGCCTCCGAATAGATGATCAGTAGGGTGCCGAGCACCAGAAAAAGACCGATCACAAAGAATTGCATCACTCCGCTCACTATCATATTCTTGCGGGATGCAATGGAGTCGGTACATGCCAGATGACGCTGCATCATGTCCTGATCAAGCCCGTTGGTAGCTATGGCCATGAAGATGCCTGCCACAAACTGCTTCCAGAAGTAGGTGGCCTCCATAGGATTGTCGAAGTAGAATATGCGCGCTGTGGTATGCGATGCCACCACGCCGGGCAGCTCCGTCAACCCGAGGCCAAGGCCGGAGGCAACAAACCATATGCACAGCCCCACCGAGCCAACCAGACATAGACTCTTGAGAAAATCGGTCCAGATAAGGCTTTTCACTCCTCCGCCGGCACTGTAAAGCCATACCAGCAGAAGGGTTGCCGCTACATTGAGCTCAAAAGGGATGCCCAGCGGATCGCACACAAGAAGCTGAACCACTCCACACACCACAAAAAACCGCACGGCGGCGCCAGTCATCTTCGCCACGATAAACAACCATGCGCCCGCCCGGTAGCTCCCGCTCCCGAAGCGCTCGCCGAGATATCCATAGATCGACACGAGGCCTCGGCGGTAAAACATCGGCACAAGCACCACGGCTATCACCACAAATCCAACGATGAAGCCAAGCACCATCTGCAGATAAGCGTAGCCCTTGGCCGCAACCATGCCGGGAACGGAGATGAAGGTGACTCCGGAGATGGCTGCGCCTATCATGGCCACGGCCACAACAGGCCACGGCGCGCGACGGTCGCCTGTAAAAAAGGTTGAGTTGGAACTTCCCCTCGCGGCCAGACGGCCTATCGCAAGAAGCATAATGAAATAACCCGCTATGGCGAGTATGACTGTGAGTGGTGACAAGATAATGTTTTCTGACTGGTTGCTGGCTCAGGAGGCGAGCCATGGGTGTTTTATTCGGGATAGATCAGGTAGGGAGCACGCCGCTTGCGGAAAGCCTCCACTTCGGGAGCCCATGAGCTCTTGATCTCCTCAGCGCTCTTGCCCTGCTCAATCTGCTTGCGCACCTTATCGTTGCCGATAAGAAGCTCAAAAAATGATGTGAAAAACTTATCGCCGGTGCCGAGAGCTTTATATGCGTCGATAAGATAGGACAGATCCACTCCCGCGGCTATCAGGGCCGAATCGGAGATGGTGCTCAGATCCTCGCCATAACACTTCTTGCCGAGCAGAGGGGGATTTTTGGCGCCCGGACGCGATTGCGGCGTGAAACTGTAGTCACGCCCCTTCATGGCCGGATGGCCGTAGACATGAAACGGCTTGTCGGTGCCTCGTCCCACGCTCACGGGAGTAGCCTCGAAGTAGCAGAGCGACGGATAGAGATAGATCGACTTCATGTCGGGAAGATTGGGCGACGGCGCAACAGGAAGTTCATAACGGGTGGAGTGGGTATAACCTTCGACTGGTATCACCGTGAGAGGGATCCGGGCCGAATCTTTCAGCCACCCCTCCCCTATCGCCATGCGGGCCAGCTCGCCGAGGGTCATGCCGTGGAGCACCGGGATGGGAAGACGGCCCACCCCCGAGGCATACTTCATGTCGAGCACGGGGCCATCGACATTCATACCGTTGGGGTTGGGACGGTCGAGCACCATAAACTCCTTGCCGTAGCGGGCGGCTGCGTTCATCAGATCCACCATTGTGCAATAGTAAGTGTAGAAACGAAGCCCGACATCCTGGATATCGGTCACTATGACGTCGATGGAGTCCATCACCTCCTTGGCCGGATAGCGGGTCTTGCCCGTATAGAGCGAGGCGATGGGGATTCCGGTCTTGGCATCAACCGAGCTCTTGACATGCTCGCCGGCGTCGGCTGTACCTCTGAACCCATGTTCGGGAGAGAAAACGGTGGTTACATTGATGCCTGAGTCGAGCATCACATCGAGAGTGTGGCGCGAGCCTATCATGCCGGTGTGATTGCTCAGGAGCGCCACACGCTTACCTCGCAGAAGTGGTATATACTTCTCGGTCTGCTCGGCGCCGGTGAAGAGTTGCTGAACTTCCTGTATCGTATCAGATGCAGCGCTATCCGTCATGGCGGCGGCTCGCGGACGGCCGCAGGCGCTAAGTGCGGCAACTGCCATCATGGCGGCAACCGCTATTCTGTATAGCTTCAATTGTGTCATTGTCAGTAGATATGCGCCGGAGAAAGATCGCCCCCCGACGTATTAACTGCAAAGGTAGTGAATCCGCGCCGTATAATGAGCAACTATAATGCCCGAACATGCCAAAAATATTGTTAAAAGCCTCATTCCGCTACCGTAGTGCAGCGAAGATCCGAGAGATGTGTGGCAGCCACACGGGCAAGCTCATAGGGAGTAGCCGAAGCTATTGCCGCCTGCGTGCGGTCGAAATAATCAACCGGGGTGCCTATGGTGGCCTGCTGCACCTCGGCAGTGTCGAGTATGGCAAAAGGAGAATCGAGTATGGCGGCAAGGCGCGTGGTGGAATAACTGAGCAGGCGTTTCAACTCATCACCATGCGGCGGCTCTGACACAAATCTTGCTATCTCAGCCTCAATAGCCTCTACGGCCTCATCGGCGGCATCGCGTCGGCACTCGGTGGCAACCGACATAAAAGCTCCGTCGAGCGACCCTACGAGAGCGGCGCTCACACCATAAGTCAGACCACGCTCTTCGCGGAGCTCCGTGTTGAGTCGGCTCCCGAAGTAGCCGCCCAGACCTGTCACTGCCAACCGGAGGAGCTCATAATCGGGATGGGAACGCATGATGGCCGGAATTGCAATCGACACTGCGGCCTGACGGCTGTCGGGCAGGTCGATGCGCCTGAATCCCGCTGTCGGAGCCGGCGGCATGACATTAGGGTGCCATTGACCATCGGAGGTATTGTCGCCCTCAAATGCCTCATCGAAAGCGTCAGTCACCGTATCAATCAGAGCCTGATCGACATGGCCGCTGAGATAAAGAGTCATGCGCGACGGAGCAAAACCACTGTGCACGGCCACTAAATCGGATGAAACGACGCCGCGCAGATCGTCGGGGCTGGCCGAGGTGGCGGCTATGTGGCCTTCGCCCCAAAGCATTAGCGCCGTCGACTCGCGCGCCAGCACTTTTGGCTGCTTGAGCGCCACCTCCCGCTGCATGGCCCGGCTCTCGGCTATCACAGCAAGGCGGCGTGCCGGAAAGAGTGGCGCCCGCAGCATCTGCGCGAGAGTGGTCACCACCTCCGGAGCGGTGTCGGTAAGACCGCGCACTATGATATCGAGATGATGGCTCTGCTGACTGATGTTGACCCATGCGCCCGCCCCCTCGTATATCTCCGACAACTTGTCGCCGTCGAGTCCTTCCGACCCCTGATTGAGCATGAGCGGGTAAAGCGACGCAAGCTCAGGACGGCCGAGGTCAAACGAGCCCAGACCTCCCACCGTGATGCGGAGTTGAAACACGGGAGCATCGCAAGTGGCCGATGTCAGCACCACCAGCGGCAATCCGGTGCGGGTATGGACGGTCTCGGGAAGCGGGAGCGAAAGATGGGGTAACGGCCTCACTTCGGGAGCCACCGAGCGGTCGAGAAGGTTAGCGGTCATATCTGCGACAACTTGGCTATCGCGGCCTCCAGATCGGCCGGGGTGTCGATGCCGATATTGTCGAAACAGGTTTCGGCTGTAGCTATTGAGTAGCCCCCCTGAAGCCATCGGAGCTGTTCGAGACTCTCAGCCAGTTCGAGGGGCGACTGGGGCAGCTCAACTATCTCAGCCAGTACTTCCGGGCGGTAGGCATACATCCCGACATGAGTCAGAAATCGGGTCTTATCAAGCCACTCCTTCCACTCCGCTCCTCTGACATAAGGGATGATCGACCGCGAGAAATAGAGGGCCTTGCCATCCGAGGCTGTGACCACCTTCACGAGATTGGGATCGAAAAGAGCCTCAAATCCGCGTGCCGGATCAAAAGGCCTCACCAGTGTGGCTATATCGGTGGCCGGATTGTCAAAAAGCTCTGTAAGCTGCTTTATCTGCTCGGGCTCCACAAACGGCTCATCGCCCTGGATATTGACTATCACATCGGCCTTGGCGCCAATGAGCCGGTAGGCCTCGGCCACCCTGTCGGTACCACTGCGGTGGGATGAGGAAGTCATCACCGCCTCCCCTCCGAAGCGTGCCACCTCGGCGGCTATACGCTCATCGTCGGTGGCCACGATCACCCTGTCAAGGGCCTTGGATGCCTGACACACAACACGCTCGATCATGGTCATGGAGCCCAGGCGCGCCAGCGGCTTGCCCGCGAAACGGCTCGATGCGTATCGGGCCGGTATTATTCCTATGCTTTGGTTGCTCATAACGATGCAAAGTTACATTATTTTCCTCAACCACGCCGACATATTCTTCCCCCTACCGCCAAATTATGGGCCGAAGCGCTAATTTGGGCCGCTTTTGTTGCCGACGTATCGCGTTTTTGTCGTAACTTTGTGGCTTACCATACCACCCACCATCACTATCACTTTTCCCAGCCCGGCTATGAATGAAGATGCTTTGAACCGTCTTATCCTGAAGGATACGGCATTTCAGGATCTGATGCAGAAGCGCATCCACAGTGTGCTTATGGTTGCGTCGCCTTATGATGCCTTCATGATGGAGGAGGACGGTCGCATTGAGGAGCAACTTTACTTTGAATACGTATCGCTCAACCTCTCGGCTCCTCCTCGTGTCACTCAGGTGGCCGACCCCGAGGCGGCCATAAAGGTCATGGGCGAGAAAAAGTTTGACCTCGTGATCATGATGCCCGGAGCCGACATGGTGTCGGAAACCATGTCGGGAGCAAAAGCCATCAAGGAGATCGACCCGAATGTGCCTGTGGTGGTGCTTACCCCATTCAGCCGCGAGGTGTCGCGGCGTCTGGCCAAAGAGGATCTATCGGCGGTCGACTATGTGTTTTCGTGGCTGGGCAATGTAGATCTGCTTCTGGCCATCATCAAGCTGCTGGAAGACCGCATGAATGCCGAGTATGACATCAACACCGTAGGCGTGCAGATGATCCTGCTCGTCGAGGACTCGGTGCGGTTCTATTCGTCGGTGCTTCCCCACGTCTACAAGGATCTGCTCAAGCAGAGCCGCGACGCGTCGACCGAGGCGCTCAATGCCCACGAGCAGATGCTGCGCATGCGCGGGCGCCCAAAGGTGATGCTCGCCCGCGACTATGAGGAGGCAGTGAATCTTATTGACCGTTTTGGCAGCAACATACTCGGAGTGATATCCGACGTGTCGTTTCACCGCGAGGGAGCCAAAGACCCCAAGGCGGGGTTGAAGCTCGCCCACGCCGTGAAGCAACGCCGCCCTCACCTACCCTTCATCATCGAGTCGAGCGAGGCCGAGAACCGCGCTGAGGCCGAGTCGATGGGCTGTGTGTTTCTCGACAAGAATTCAAAGAAGCTGCCTGTCGATCTGTCGGCTGCCATAAGCGACCGCTTCGGATTTGGCGATTTCGTGATCACCGATCCCGACTCCGGGCGGGAGGTGCTTCGCATCACGTCGCTCAAAGATCTGCAGTATCATATCTTCGACATACCTGCCGAAGCGCTATTGCGCCACGCTTCGAGCAACGACATATCGCGCTGGCTTTATTCCAGAGCACTCTTTCCCATTGCCAATGTGGTTAAGGAACACCGTTTCCGTTCGCTCGACGATGCACCTGCGGCCCGCCAGCTATTTTTCGACCTCATTGTCAAATACCGCAAGATGAAAAACCGAGGCGTGGTGGCTGTGTTCAAGAAAGACCGCTTTGACCATTACTCCAACTTTGCCCGTATAGGCGAGGGATCGCTCGGAGGCAAGGGCCGCGGCCTCGCTTTCATCGACCAGATCATAAAGAAGCACCCTGTGTGCGACAACTTTCCGGGCGGAGCCGTGATAACTATCCCCCGCACGGTTGTTCTCTGCACTGACATATTCGACGAGTTCATGGCCACCAACAATCTTTATCCGGTGGCTCTGAGCGACATGCCCGATTCAGAGATATTGCGCTATTTCCTTCAGGCGCGCCTGCCGCAGAGGCTCATTGAAGACTTTTTCGCGCTCATGGAGGTGGTCAACACCCCCTTGGCTGTGCGTTCTTCGTCGCTCCTCGAAGATAGCCATTACCAGCCCTTCGCCGGCATTTATTCCACCTATATGGTGCCGCGTGTGACCGACCGCTACGAGATGCTGAAGATGCTCTCCGACGCCATCAAGGGAGTGTATGCCTCGGTGTTTTATGCCGACTCAAAAGCCTATATGAATGCCACATCCAATGTGATCGACCAGGAGAAGATGGCTGTGATCATTCAGGAAGTGGTAGGGCGCGAAGTGCCCGGGCTCGGCTATTTCCCATCATTTGCCGGAGTGGGGCGCTCGCTAAACTACTACCCGGTAGGGCTCGAACGACCCGAAGAGGGTGTTGCCGAGATTGCTGTCGGCCTTGGCAAATATATAGTCGACGGCGGCTTGTCGCTCCGGTTCTCTCCGGCTCATCCAGCCGCCGTGTTGCAGACCTCGGAGCTGGAGCTTGCCCTGCGCGACACCCAGACCACCCTTCTTGCTCTCGACACCTCGGAGCGGCTGATCGACTTCAGCACCGACGACGGATTCAACCTACGGAAGATCACTGTCAGACAGGCGGCCGAAGCGGGCGCCCTGAAGATGATGGTGTCGAGCTACGATCACGAAAACTACCGACTGCTCGACTACGACACTGGCCGCGGACGGCGGGTGGTGACCTTCAACAATATACTAAAACATGAGGCTTTCCCGCTGGCCAAGGTGATCGACTTTATGCTCACCACGGGTGCTTCCGAGATGGGACGCCCGGTGGAGATCGAATTTGCATGCCTGCTCGAAGACCTCGCCGCCGACATAAAGGGCAAGGTGTATTGGCTCCAGATACGTCCTATAGTCAACAAGAGCGAACAGGTCGACGAGCACCTGCTGGCTCTCTCCGACGACAAGCTGCTGCTCCGGAGCGCCACAGCTCTTGGCAACGGCACGACTGCCGATGTGTCGACTGTGGTATATGTCAGGCCCGAAAACTTCAACTCCATGGGCAATCCTATGCTTGCCCGCGAGATAGAAAAGATAAACCGCGAGATGGCCGAGCGGGGCGAGTCGTATATCCTCATAGGCCCGGGCCGATGGGGATCGAGCGATAGTGCTCTCGGCATCCCTGTCAAATGGCCCAACATATCGCAGGCACGCCTTATAGTGGAGACCTCCCTTCCCGGCTACCGGGTGGAGCCGAGTCAGGGCACCCATTTCTTCCAGAACCTCACCTCGATGGGTGTGGGCTATTTCACTGTGGACGAGAAAGCGGGCACCGGATTCTGCCACTTCGATATGCTTGATGCCCGGCCTGCCGAATATGAGAGTCCCACTCTGAGGGTGGTACGATTCGACGCTCCCTTCGTGATAGGAATCGACGGACGAAAGGGGCTGGGCGTAGTGGCCGCACCTGGATGCGCCCCTCTGCCCGAAACCGACCTTTAATAAGTACAATACCGATACCATGTCAATACTCCATAATCTCAAGCGTGCTTTAGGTTTTGACTCCGACGACGAGATATTTCTCGACGACGAGGCCACTGCCGATGAGCCCGACTCGACACTCAGCCTTCCGGCGCCATCCGATCCGGCGCCGGATCAAGAGCCCGTCGAGGCTGTAGAGACCATGACCGACGCCGACGCCATCGCTGCCGATATGCTGGCGTCGGTGGTGGAGCTTTTCAATTCGTTCCAGCCCGAGTTCATAGCCTCATGCCTTGATGAGGAACGTCAGCGCCGCCTTCTTACCGAACGCCTCACCCCTGCCCTGCACCAACGCCTCGCAGCCATTGCCGAGGAGGAACGCAACAGAGTGACGCGCGAATCGGCCCGGGAGAGAGCCGGAATCGACGAAGACCTGAAGCGAATGCGCGAACGTAATATCGAGCTTGAGAAGCGGCGTGAGGCCTTTAAAGATGAGCAGCTATCGGCCACCCGCCAGAAAAGGGCTCTTCAGGAACGGGTCCACGATCTCGAAGCACAGACCGAGCAGCTCGCTGCCGAGAAGGAGCAGCTTGAACTCGAAAACCGATCAATGGCCAACAAGCTGCGTGTGGCGGGCGTGAGCGGTGCGATTACGGCCGCCCCCGACGACGCCCAGCAGCAGAGGGAGCAGGAGCTACTCGCACAGATCGAGCGACTCACAGCCGACAATGGCGCTCTATCGGGAAAGATTCGGGACGCCGAAGCCACAGTTGCCGAAATGGACTCACTCAAGGAGCAACTCGCCGCGATGACAGCATCCCACGACGATGCCTTGAGACAGCTCTCTGAGACCGAACTGGAGTTGGCACGGCTGCAGGACGCGGCTTCACAAGCCGAGAAGATGGCCATACTCGCCGACAAGAAAGAAGCACGTATCGCAGAGCTCAAGACTCGCCTCAAGGAATCGGAGGAGAATCTGAAGACTATAGCCCGCCTTGAGGAGGAAAACAAGACGCTACGGTCCACCATCGAATCCAACCTCTATGAGCACGCCAATGCCATGACGGCCCTGCGCAGAGAGATGGAGGAGAGCATGAAGCCTGCACCACGACGCGGCCGACCCCGCAAAAACCGTCAGGAGGCACCCGACAACAGCACCCCGGCGGCTGAAAAGAAACCGGATAAGCAGCCACGCCGCAAAGCTCAACCCCACATATCGGCGATCGACGAGCTGATAGAGGGGAGCGAATGGCTCGTGGCTCCCACGCCTGAAGAGGTAAAGCTACCGATGGTAGAGGAACCCTCCGACGACTTCGGCTACAAGGCACCGGCACGGAAACCCACACCGCATGACGACAGCAACCAGCTCACTCTCTTCTGACCATCACAACATTTCCATCATCACAGAATCTATCAATCCCACACATTATCATCAATAATATGATGCTACGCAGAATATCAATTGTAATCGCAGCCCTGGCGGCTATGCTCCAGTGCTCGGCCGCAACCGACTTCGCGCCAAACAATAAAAACCGCTTTGCAGAGATCGAGCGGTATACCGGCAGCGAGAGGGCTCCCCGCTATCCGGCCCGCTTCAACTATCTGCCCGACGGAAAAGCATATCTCCAGCTGTCGGCCGACGGGCAGAAGCTTGTAAAGTATGACACCCGCACCGGAAAAGAACTCGAGACAGTGATGGATCTCACCCACACCCGCGAGACCACCATCAAGTCGATCGAGGGATACAAGGTGAGCGACCGTGGCGACAAGATCCTTGTGTGGCGCAACGCCCGCCCCATCTACCGCCGCTCGTTCGATGCCGAATACTATGTCTATGAAGTGCGCACCCGCATCCTCCGCCCTCTCTCGACCGACCATTCGCGCCAGCGCGCCCCCCTCTTCTCGCCCGATGGCCGCATGGTGGCTTTTGTGGGCGCCGACAATAATATCTATCTCAAGAAGCTCGACTACTGGACTGAGCTGGCAGTGACCACCGACGGCAAAGTCAACGAGATCATCAACGGTGTGCCCGACTGGGTGTATGAGGAGGAGTTTACCACCTCGTCGTCGATGACCTGGGCCCCCGACAATCTCAACCTCTGCTATATCAAATATGATGAGAGCCAGGTGCCCATGTTTACATTTCCTCTCTACGAAGGCGCCTGCAATCCCAACCCCGACTATGCCCTGTATCCGGGCGACTTCACCTACAAGTATCCGGTGGCAGGCAAGCCCAACTCGGTGGTGAGCGTTCATTCCTACGATGTCGAGACCCGCAAGACCAAGCGCATCGAGCTCCCCGACAAGCGCATCGAATATATCCCCCGCATCACCTATGCCTACTCGCCCGAACGCCTCATAGTGGTGGCTCTCAACCGCGAGCAGACACGCATGGAGATCTATGCCGCCAACCCCAAGACCACCGTTGTCAAGAGCCTCGTGGTAGAGGAAGCAGATGCATGGCTCTCGACAGCCACTTACGAGGATATACACTATTATCCCGACTTTTTCGTGATCTCGTCGGGTCGCTCCGGCTACGAACATCTTTACCAGTATGGCTACTCCGGCTCCCTGATGAAGCAGATCACCTCGGGCGACTATGATGTGACCGCCTACTACGGCTACGATCCCGCGAAGCGCTGCCACTACTATCAGGCCGCATCGAGCAGCCCCATCAACCGCGTGGTGAGCCGCATCGACGCCAAAGGCAAGATCACCAATCTATCGCCTGAAGAGGGCACCGCATCGGCCACCTTCAGCCCCGACTATGCTTTCTACACCCTTTCGTTCAACTCGGCCAAGCAGCCTCCGGTGGTGACATTTGTCAATGCCTCGGGCGACAAGACCGTGAAAACCCTTGAAGACAACGCCGACTATGCCGCCCGCTGGGCCGATGCTCCCCGCAAGGAGTTTTTCACCATGCAGAGCGACGGCAACACCCTCAACGGATGGATGCTCAAGCCGGCCGGATTCGATCCCTCGCGCCGCTACCCGGTGGTGATGTACCAGTATTCGGGCCCCGGATCGCAGGAGGTGCTCAACAACTGGAGCATAGGCTGGGCCAACTACTTCACCACCCAGGGCTACATAGTGATGTGTGTCGATGGCCGTGGCACCGGAGGCCGTGGCCGCGCATTCATGACCGCCGTCTACAAGCAGCTGGGCCACTATGAGTCGATCGACCAAGTCAACGCTGCCCGTTATGCAGCCTCTCTCCCCTATGTCGATGCCTCCCGCATCGGTCTCTTCGGATGGAGCTTCGGCGGATATGAGACCCTCATGGCCTCGTCGCAACCCGACGCCCCCTATGCCGCCGCAGTGGCCGTGGCTCCCGTGACCGACTGGCGCTACTACGACACCATCTATGCCGAGCGATATATGCTCACCCCCCAGATGAACCCCGACGGCTACCGCGACTCTGCGCCTCTGTGGCGTGCCGCCAATGTGCGCTGCCCTCTGCTGATCATGCACGGCACAGCCGACGACAATGTCCACTTCTCCAACGCCGTTGAATATGTGGCCCATCTACAGAATGCCGGCGGATGGTGCGACCTCTACATCTTCCCCAACATGAACCACTCCATCAACGGCTGCGGAATGCAGACAGTGGTCTACGCCCGTATGCTCGAATACTTCAACAGCCACATGAAGTAAGCCGAAGCACCAAACATCCGCAGCCCTTCTGCGGTTAATCAAAACATGGAACAACGCCGTCGTACCGACAATCTCAACGGAATATTCTCATTATGGCTTGAATGGATGGTCACCTCGACCTCCATTCTGGCCGTAATGCTATCACCTCTCATCTTTCGTCCCATCTGGACCCCACTGGTGGCGGTCGTCCTTGAAGTGGCGCTCTACCGGGCCATCCGCATGGGCCGCGAGGTGAGGAAAGCGCGATGCCTCCTCCCCTTTTTCATCACCACCCGCATCCTCTTCTGGAGCGCTGTGGTGATGCTCGTGGTGCTCGTGAGCCACAACATGCTCCACCCCGACCGCATCGTGAGCCTCGGCATCAACCGCGACATCCCGTTTATCCCGGTGCTCATCGTGGCCCCCATCGCCGCCGGCGTGTGCCTGTGGATGCTCAAGCGCGGATCGTCGTTTCCATTCTGCGTCGACTGCAAGCTCCGCTTCGACACCCCCGCCGAGCGCGGATTTCTCGGGATGCTCTTCAGCCAGGAGGGCACCTCGCAGATCCGGGTTCTCCTCGCCGGAGCGCTCCTCCTGTCCATCTCCTCGTGGGCCTACTACATTGTCAAGTATGTCAACTCCAACCTCAATAGCGCCGACCGATACTTCTTTTTCGGCATCCCCGCCGCCCTGTGGGTGATTGCAGCCCTCTACATGTCGCTCCGCTATCTCGGCATATACCGCTACTACGATCAGGACTTAGAGGGGTCGCAGCAGCGCAAAGGCACTTCATCCAAAGCCCGCTACCTCATTATCCACGACAATAAGCTCCTCATCAGGCTCCCCGAGGCCGACTCCTGCTCCGACTCCTACATCGACCTCAACCGCACCAAAGCCGACACCCCGGCCGAGATTGTGCTCCCCTACCGCCGCGACCTCCCGCTCCACGAGGCCGTGCGCTATCTCGAAGGCACCCTCCCCGCCATCGAGGGTGCGCGCGTGAGGTTTCTCTACTCAAACAGCGAGTGGAATGCCGACTGCAACCTCTTCCACTTCATCGTGGCCATCGACAACAGCGCCATGGCAGAAGCCTTGACTGCCGCCATGCCCGACGCAATGTGGGTGTCGCTCCATCAGTTCAACGAAATGCTCATGGCCGCTCAGATCGACCCCCTTCTCGCATCCGAGATCCACCGCATCTACACCGCCTCCATGGCCTTCAAGACCTACGACCCCCGCGGCAAGCGCCTATACCCCATCAAGCACTACCGGCCCACATTCCGCCTCGGCGACGTGATCGACTACAAAGTCGACTTCAACGATCGCCACTGGCTCTACGTGGCTCGCTGCAATCAAGACGTGCCCCTCTGGCGCCTCCGGTCGTTCTGGCGACGCCACATCAACGGCCTCTCCTACTGATCATCCCCTCACTCATCCCCTTACCGATATGATAGTCATCACAGGGCCCACCGCTTCGGGCAAGACAGCCCGCGCCGTCCACCTTGCCCGCGCAATAGGCGGCGAGATTGTCTCGGCCGACTCCCGTCAGGTCTACCGCTCCATGGACATAGGCTCCGGCAAAGACCTCGACGAATATGGCGAAGTGCCCTACCATATGATCGACGTGGCTCCAGCCGGCGAGGTGTTTAATCTCTTCCGCTACCTCGACGAAGCCCGCGCAGCCATCGCCTCGATCGAGAGCCGAGGCAAAACACCCATCGTGTGTGGCGGATCGGGCATGTATGTCGAGGCCCTCGCCCGGGGCACCATCCTCCCCCGGGTGCCACGCAACGACGATCTGCGCCAGCGCCTCGACCCCCTGCCCCTCGACGAGCTGCGGAGCATACTCGCCTCCATGAAGACCCTCCACAACACCTCCGACACCGACACCCGCGCCCGCGCCATCCGCGCCATCGAGATCCAGACCTACTATCGCGACCACCCCGAGGCCGACCCCGGCCGACCCTCCGGCCCCCTTGTCCGGCCCCTCATAATCGGGGTCGATATCGACCGCAACACCCGCCGCGAGCGCATATCGCGCCGCCTCGACCAGCGCCTCGCCGCCGGGATGGTCGACGAAGTGAGGGCCCTGATCGACAGCGGCGTCGACCCCGACATCCTTATCGGCTACGGTCTCGAATACCGGTTTATCACCCGCCACCTGCTCGGCGCCCTATCGGCTGCCGAGATGCGGCGGCAGCTCGAAACAGCCATCCATCAGTTTGCCAAGCGGCAGATGACATGGCTCCGCGGCATGGAGCGCCGCGGCCTGCCCATATGCTGGATCTCCGCATCGCTCCCGCCGCGCGAATTTACCGACTCTATCATCTCTCTCATGGCCGCCCGACAATGACCCGCCTCCTCCCGCTGATGATGCTCCTGCTCTCAGCCCTGTCAGCTCTTGCCGTCATTCCCCGGCGCATCTACCACATAGCATCCCCCCTGCCCCTCACCGACACCATTGCCATCTATCCCCCGCTCGGCTCCGAGGCCTATGGCGCCATCGAGGCCCGGATCGCAATCAGCGGCTCCGAGCGGCTCCACAGCGGGCCCGCCCGCTCATGGTTTGAGATAGGCTGTGGCGACCTGAGGCTCCGGTGCAGGCTCAACACCGATGTGGCCGACAATCTCTACGACCGCCGCAGCATGACTATAAGCCTTTTCATCGCCGACAGCCTCGTGGCCCAGAGCAACCCCTCCGCCGGATTGGCGCTCGACAATGGGCCCAACACCTGCCTCATCGAGTGGAACTCCGCCGCCGACACCGCCAGCGTCTATGCCGGCAGCGCGCGCCTGTCGCTCGTGATGAAAGCCGCCGCTCCCGCCCCTGCAGGGAGCGCCCACGCCACCCTCCGGGTCGAGGGATCGGCCATCGCCACAATGCTCGTTGCCGAAGAGCGCCTCCCCTCAAGATCAGAGCGCCTCGCCGGGCTCCCCTCCCACCTCGCCGACAGCCTTATATCATCCGCATCCGCTCCCCACCCATTCCCCGAAGGGATCTACGCCTATCTCGACCGCGCCGCCGACCCCGCCATAGCACGCCCCGGCGGACGCTACACACTTTTGGTCAGAGAGCTGCCAGAGCATCGCGGAAGCTACGGCATCTACTATATAGCAGGGGCCGAAGTCGACCCCACCCTCTGGCGCCCCGGCATGCTCAAAGGCTCCATCTCGGCCACCCCATTCCGCAACCAATACGACCTCCTATGGCACGACGCCCATGGCAACCCCATCCCGGGCTGTGAAGACTCGTATGCCACCACCGACAGCTCCACTCAGACCCTCACTCTTACCTTCCCTTCGCTCGACGGCGCAACTATCCGCTTCGCCCGGCAAGTCAACCCCTGATCTCACGTCTATGCACTCTCCCACTCCTCCCCCCTCCCAGCCATGGAGCCATTTCACCGAGGTGTTTCGCGAGATTTCGTTTGATCCACACTCCACCTTCGGCCCTCACTCCCACCATCGCGTTGAGGTGAACTATGTCAAAAGAGGATCATGCACAATAACCACCGACACCATATGCCGCCACTTCGGTCGTGGTGATATAATGGTCATACCATCGGGTGTGCGCCATTATTTTGAAGTCGGGCAGCACTCCACAGCCTTGATTCAGCTTGAGTTTCGCCCCGAGATCTTCGCACTTATCCCGGGACTACCACCAAGCGAAGCTATGCGGTTACCCGAATTTCTCACCGACAGCGGCTCCACAGTCATGGCCATACGCAGCGATATACGCATCAAATCGGTCATGCGCAATATAATATGGGAGCTGCACAACCAAGCCCACGGCTACCCCACCGTGCTTGCCGCGTTATATACCCAGCTCTGGATACTCCTCAGCCGCGCCCATGCCGACGCAGAGGAGCGCCGGGCTCTAAAACCAGCAATCGCGCCATTGGTGAGCCTTATCCGGCGCGAAGCATGCAAACCTGTCACCATCAACGATATTGCAGCCGCTGCAGGTATATCGTCAAGATATATGCGCAAACTGTTCAGGCAGCAGTTTGACATCACTCCGGGTACATACCTTTCACGCTGTCGTATCGACACCGCCAAAGAAATGCTTGCCAACACAGATATGTCGATAAAAGAGGTAGCCTACGCCTGTGGTTTCACCTCTCCCCGACACTTTGTGAGCGTGTTCAAGCGATTGGAAGGGATAGCCCCTTTTTCTGCCTTTAATTGAGCCTCATTGGAGTTCCGTTTTGCGTTTCATCTGTGGTTGGTTGTTCCGCGTCCGGTTTATCTTTTTCTGTAATTTTGCAATGGTATCTATTCTATCCATCAATAATATCAGAGAATCACAAAACAGACTTGCAGATGAAAGCAACAAAATCATTACTGCTTGCATTTTCGCTGGCGCTGACCGAACCCGCCGCCATCGTTTCGGCTACCACTCCTACAATATATTCCAAGCCTGTAGAAGCTGAAAGTATCAATCTTGACGGCTCTTGGGATGTTAAACTCTCACCAAAGGGCCGATGGCATAAAGCCATTGTGCCCGGCGAGCTTGCCATGCAAGGGTTGGCCCCGGAGCACGACACGCCGGTCACCTACCGAAAAAAAATCAATATACCGTCGTCATGGTCGGGCTCGAAGATAATCCTTCGCTTTGACGGCACATATTCCTATGCCACCCTCTTGATCAACGGCAAAGAGATCCGGAAGCACCGTGGCGGCTTCACACGCTGGGACACCGATGTGACTCCCTTTATAAAGCCGGGGCGCACTAATGAGGTAGAGTTGCAGCTCACCGATCCAGTGGATGAGATATCATATGCCTCTGGCTACGCCCATCACCCCGTAGGAGGTATACTGCGAAGTGTCGGCATGTTTACCCAACCGGAATCGTTTATCTCCGACCTGAAAGCAGATGCTTCGCTCGACAGCACATATACAGACGGGCGTATAGACGTGAGGTTTTCCCACGATCGCATGGATGGGAAGCGGACGCAAGTGGAAGTGGCGGTGATCGACAGTGACGGATCAACAGTGAGGTCGGAGGCAAAGCCGGTGATGGAGGGGCTCAACTCGATAGCTTTGGATGTGGAGCAACCAAAGCGATGGGATGCCGAGCATCCCAATCTCTACACCCTCCGGCTTGAGTTTAAGACCGAGGGCAAGCCGACGGCGACAGTGGAGAAGCAGATAGGATTCAGGAATATAGAGGTAGACGGCAACCGGCTGCTGGTGAACGGGCGCCCGGTGAAACTGCGGGGAGCATGTCGCCATGACATCCATCCCACCCTCGGACGCTCCTCCGACCGCACCACCGACTCTATTGATGCGCGCTTGTTCAAGAGGGCCAACATGAATTTTGTAAGGACCTCTCACTATCCGCCATCGGAAGACTTCCTTGAGTTTTGCGACCGTTATGGCATCTATGTCGAAAGCGAGACAGCGGTATGTTTTGTCAACACCTACCGTCAGGAAAACTACCAGCCGGGGGCTTCGCAGAGCGACACCATCCACACTCGGCAATATTTGGAGCAGCTGGGGGAGATGGTGAAGAATTATCAGAGTCACCCGTCGGTGTTGATGTGGAGCATCGGAAATGAGAGTGTGTATGGCACTAATTTTGCCGCAAGCTACGAGTGGGTGAAGTCCTACGATCCGTCGCGCCCTGTGATATTCAGCTATCCCGGCACAGTGCCCGACACAGTGGGGCGGATATATGATATCCTGAGCATGCACTATCCGCCGGTAAGCGGAAACATGACTCAGATGGGAGTATCGGTCAGAGGGTTTGGCCATAGCGACTTCCCTACGCTCCACGATGAGTGGGCACATCCGGCATGCTACACATATGCCACACTGCGCGATGATCCAGGGATAAGGGAATTTTGGGGCCAATCGCTCGACAAGATGTGGCGGGGCGTGATGGCCAACGATGGTGCCCTGGGCGGAGCCATATGGGGCTATGTGGATGAAGTGTTTCATCTGCCCGAACCTGTTGAGGGCTCATCGTGGTGGAAGGATTTTGCACACACCCAAAAGCCCGAAGGCTTCCGGGGCAATTGTGTGGGATATGGCGAGTGGGGCATTGTAGACATATACCGTCGCCCGAAGCCTGAATTTCACGCTACGAAGAAAGCCTACACGCCGATATTGATTGAGGCGCCGAGGGAGCTTGAAGTGGGGAGCATGGCAGATATTCTGCTGCCGGTGGTCAATAGGTTTGACCACACCAATCTGTCGGAGGTGAAAGCCGAGGTGACGACGACATCGTGTGGAAAAACGTCGATCGTAGCGATGCCTGATGTGGAGCCCCATGGCCGGGGCTTTATCCGGGTGGCGGGACGCGTGGCGGAGGGCGCCGACACTCTTCGGCTCACATTTACCACCCACTCTGACACCATCGACACGTATGTGTTCACATTAGCGACACCCCGCCGGGAGCTCCTTGCCGAGGGGGCTGCTACCCCCTTGACGATCGACACCACCGACCGCCTCATCACCGTGATGGGCAATGGGTTTGCGATACCGTTTGACCGTGAGAACTGTCTGATGACGGGCATACAGACGGATGGACGCGAAGTGGTGGAGAGCGGGCCCTATCTCAACGCCTATATCAACTACAATCATCTGACTGGCGCCGAAATACGCTCAGTGGCCGATCATATGACCATCGCCCCTGAATCATGGCGCCCCGACAGCCTCTCGGTGGGTCTCACTCCGGCAGGGGATGCACTCGCGGTGGTGACAGGCCGATATGGCGACGCGAGAGTGGAATATCGGATATCCATCACTGCCGCCGGCGATATGACAATAGACTATAATGCCGATGGATTGCCCGACGGATATCTGCGCGAGACGGGGCTGGCATTCCGCCTCAACGATGCCTTCAGCACCTTGCGGTGGGATCGCAACGGCTATTGGGACAGCTATCCCGACGATGCCATGTCGGGCCACCACGGCCACCGGCCCATCTACAATCAAGCCCCTCAGCCCTACGGTGTGAAACCCGATCAGCCCTGGGGAGCTGATACGCGCAACTATTATTACTGGAGCGACGAGGGCAGCAATGCCTCGATGCCGCTCACAAATTGGGCCAAGTCGATGAAGGAGAATATCTATCTCTACACGCTTGAAATGCCGGATGGAGAGGCGCTGAGTGTATTGTCGGACAAAGGCGATGTGGCTTGCCGGCTGAATAAGCCCGACGGCAACACGCTCATGCTCTATGCCGACAATCGCTGGGACTATCCTGAAATAGCCTGGGGCAATTATTGCAAGGCCATCTCGCCGCTGCCTCTAACCGGACGGATCACCTTGTCGCTTCGCCGCCCCGCGACGACAAGCGTGCGTTAGCCGCCAAGCCGCGGTAGCGGCGCACATCCCCGCCAAATGCTCAGCGTCAGTCAAGCTCCCCATCGCGACGATACACGCCGCCCAAGGAGCTCGGCTGACGCTGAGCATCTTCATCCTCCCGTCTTGCAAACCCCACTCTGCGGCGGCTACGCGCGCCTTTGAGTGGTGCCACCATCAAGGAGCGCCCCCAAAGGGGCTTGGGCGCTAACGCGCGGAGAGGCCGCCCCGGCGACGACAAGCGCGCGGTAGCCGCCAAGCCGCGGTAGCGGCGCACCTGATGGATAGCCTCGGACAAGAGCGCGCGTAGCCGCCGCAGTCCGAGGATAGAAGCGCCCTCCACGCGAATGGCTCAGCGTAGGCCGAGCCCCACACCACGACGACCCACGCCACCTGAGGCGCATTTTTAGCTTTTCGTTTGTTTATGTATTATATTTGTATTACTTTTACACACAAAAGATGTAATCATGGATATAGTTATTCAGAAAAAGGCTCAAAGTTTCCGTTTGCCAGTCGAATTGATTGAGCGACTTAAGGTCATGGCCCGTAAGCAAAACCGTAGCCTCAACAATTTTGTGGAGTGTGTGCTCAACGACATTGCCTACACTGAACCTAATGAGGAGACCCGAGCCGCACTTTCCGAGGCTCGTGAAGGGCGGCTTCAAGGCCCGCTTGATGTGTCGAGCGTTGAGGCCATGTATAAGTCGATGGGCTTATGAAGACTCTGCGTTTTTCGAGCCAGTATAAGAAAGATGCCAAGCGATTTCGCAATCAGCCAAAGAAAATGGGAAAGGTTGCGGAAATACTCCGTATGCTCCGCGATGAGATTCCAATCCCCGCGGAGTATTGCCCCCATATGTTGAAGGGCGACTACAAGGGATGTATGGAATGTCATGTAGAAGGTGACTTCCTTCTGATATGGATCGACGAATCTCTCAATCAGATAGGTGTGTTGCGTCTTGGCTCTCACTCAGAGCTGTTTGGTTGAAGAACACCTACCGAGCGACGCACCTCGTCGCCCAAGGCGCTCGGCTGACGCTGAGCATCATCATCCTCCCGTCTCGCAAACCCCACTCTGCGGCGGCTACGCGCGCCTTTGAGTGAGACCACCATCAAGGAGTGCCCCCAAAGGGGCATGGGCGCCACTCTCGGAGAGGCCGCCCCGGCGACGACAAGCGCGCGTAGCCGCCAAGCCGCGGTAGCGGCGCAACTGATGGATAGCCTCGGACAAGCGCGTGCGTAGCCGCCGCAGTCCGAGGATCGAAGCGCCATCCACGCGAATGGCTCAGCGTAGGCCGAGCCCCACACCGCGACGCCCCACGCCACCCCCAAAGGGGCATGTGCGCTAACGGACGGGGTGGCGGTCGCGCGGGGGAGTTATCTCCAGTGTGACCACCACGGGGCGATGGTCAGATGCCACCCCCTCGGCCACCACCTCGGCGGCCCTGAGGCGCCGATGGCCCCCCTCCTGCGGCCGGGAAACCATGATGTAGTCGATACACTGGCGCGGGGTGTCGGCGGGAAAGGTAGGGAGGTCGGGGGCGCTCACAATCTCAAACACCGCCCGGAGCGAGTCGACCACCTGCGAGAGAGGGAGAGAGTTGAGATCGCCCATCACCACCATCGGCCTCGGCGCCCGGGCACGCGCCTCGCGGCATATTATGGCCGCCGACTCAAGAGCGTCGGCGGGGGTGAGCGACAGGTGGGTGCATGCAATGGCATAGTCGGGATAGTCGGCTATGAGCAGCATGCGCTCCTCCTCGCACCCCGGGAGAGGGATGCGGCTGGTAGAGTCGGGCAGGTGGCCCACAAGGAGCCCTATGCCATAGAGGCCGCCCCCGTCGAGAGGTATGGCCGGGGCAAAGATGGGGATCATCTCCGCCTGCCGGGCAATATCGCCCAACACATAGGTCTGCCCGCTGCGGAGGGTGAGGCTGTCGACCTCCTGCACAGCCACAAAGTCGGGGCGGGCGGCGGCAATGACATTGCCTGTCCGGTCATGGTCGCGGCGGCCATCGAGCCCCACGCCGTTGTGGACATTGTAGGTCATGAGTCGGAGCCCGGGCCCGGCGGCTGAAGCCGCTCCGAGGCAGGCCATAGCGGCCCACGCCGCCACAAATCGCGATTTAATTCTTGTCATAGCCAAGGGGGGGAGGATTGATGGATATTCAGCGGCTCATGCGCTTGAGGAGGGAGTAGGAGGGGACGATGCCAAGCTCTCCGGCGCGCGACAGATCGGCAGCGCCGGCGCTTCCATTGCCGAGCATGAAGTAGACATAGCCGCGGTTGTAGTAGGCCTCGCCCATCTCGGGCTTCAGCGCAATCGCCTCGTTGAGGGCCGAGAGCGCCGATGTGTAATCGCCCTGCGAGGCATAAATCACCCCTTTGTTGTAGTGGGCTATGGCAAGCTGGGGCGAGAGAGTGAGCACAGTGTCGAGGTCGGCAATCGCCTGCCGGGCGGCAAGATGGCGCAGACGGTGGGGTGTGGCTCCCCCGGCCCCGGGAGCCGACGGAGCATCGTCGTCAGCGGAAGCGGCGGCCCTGTCGCTCTCGGCCTCGCGCAGCGTAGCGATGGCCCTCATGAAATAGGCCAGAGTGAAATCGGGCGAGAGGCGTGCGGCCTCGCCAAAGTCGGCGGCGGCGCGCGAATAGTCTCTGACGGTCATGAAGTCCATGCCCCGGCCGAAGAAGTCGATGGCGCGCGGGGGGTGGGTGGAGATGTAGGAGGTGTAGTAGTCGACACTCTCGAAGTGGCGGCGGATGTCGGCCGGATCGTCGAGAGCCACCTCGCGGTTGGTGACCTGCAGCAGATAGCGGAGCACACGGGTGTTGTTGACATCGTCGGCCTCCTTCATATAGTCGCCCGAGGGCCTGAGCTCGGTAGGCGAGGTGTAGTAGGTCACGACAAAGAGCGGTTCCAGCTCCACCGCCCCGTCGGCATCCTGCACGCGACCGCGGATAGAGCGTCCCCCCTTGGAGGCAGCTCCGAGAGCCCCGGCCACCTCGGCAGTCTCGGCCGAGGTGTCGATGGTGACGAGCGAGTTGAAGCGCCCGGCCACGGCATCGGCATTCTCGGGGTCGAAGTTGAAAAACGGATCATCGTCGGCATGGCCGCGCGAAGCCTCGGTCGCATCGTCAGGAGCGGCCTTGCGGTTGGCCTTTGCCATGGCAATCGACCGATCGTAGTCGGCGCGTGCGCCCTTGTCGCCCATAGCCTCGCGTATGTCGAATCGGAGGAAGTAGGCGGCCGGCATATCCGGAAAAGCATTGACAATCACTTCGGCATCGGAGAGAGCATCCTGAAGGCGCCCGCGCTCCTTGTTGATCATGGCGCGGTTGAAGAGCGCCCGATAATCCTTGCCCCCGGTGAGCGACACCACCCTGTCGAGATCGGCCACGGCGCGGTCGTGGTCGCCCACCTCGGCGCGGAGGATAGCGCGGTTGAAGATGGCCGAAGTGTTGACAGGATCGAGCTGGAGAGCATAATCAAAGTCGCTCATCGCCCCATAATAGTCGTCGAGCTCATGGCGCAGATAGGCACGGTTAACAAAAAACGACGGCTGACGAGGCTCAAGGCGGATGGCCTCGTCCATGTCGGCGAGAGCCGTCGCAAATCCATCCTTACCCTTCTGCATGGCCAGATTGGCATGAAATATCAGGGCGCCCACATTGAAGCGGTTGATGTCGAGAGCTTTGTCGATATTGGTTTGAGCCCCTACGGTGTCGCCCTTGTGGAGGAGCAGATTGGCATAGCCCATGTAGGCGCGCTCATAGCCCGGCGAGAGCTTGAAGAGGCGCTGGAAAGTCACCTCGGCACTGTCGGTCAGCCCGGCATCCTGCTGTGCCATGGCGAGATTAAACATCACCCCCTTGTTGACAGGCATCATGTCGAGCACCTTGCGGTAGTCGGCGATCGCGCCCTCAAGATTGCCCGAGTTTTGCCGCGCCACCCCGCGTATCTCATACGCATCGGTGATAAACGGGTTGCGGTCGATGGCGAGCGAGGCATCGGCCTCGGCTCCCCTCATATCGTCGAGCGAGTATTTGGCCACAGCGCGGTAAAAATAGGGCTGGGCAAGATAGGGCTTGGCCGCAATGGCCTGATTGAAATATTGTATGGAGAGCACATAGTCCTCGAAATAGAGCGCGTTGCGCCCAACCCTGACCACTTGGTCAACATTGATCTGCGCATACCCTGGGGCCAATCCGGCCAGAGCTGCGCAAAGGGCTGTGATGATGCGACAAATGTTCACGTGAGTAATTAAAGAAATATTTCCGCAAAAATACTCCGAAAATGCCAATAATCTATCCCTTGTCACGATAAAAAACATTAATTTTGCAGAATGAAGCCACTACGATTACTCTTGTTTGCAGCAGCTGCGGCCACATCGGCCGCAGCCGGAGCATCGGGCCCGTCGCCCATGAGTGCGGCCGACAGCCTTGCCGCCCGCATGGAGAGTGCTGGAATGGTCGACGCCAGTCTGAGCGCCCCTGCAATCGAGGTGAACCTCATGTATGGCCGCGATGACAATTTTACCGGCGTGGCAATGTATCCCGAAGGATTTGATAAAGCATATCTCCACCCCGAGGCTTCCAAAGGGCTCGCCGCCGCCCAGAAGGCCCTCTCGGCCGAGCATCCCGGCTACAGGCTCAGGATAGCCGATGCCGCCCGCCCCATGTCGGTGCAGACCAAGATGTACAACACTGTCAAGGGCACTCCCATGGCGCCCTACGTGAGCAATCCCGCCCGTGGCGGTGGCCTGCACAACTACGGCCTTGCGGTCGACATCACCATTGTCGACGCATCAGGGCACGAACTCCCCATGGGCACCAAGATCGACCATCTTGGACCCGAAGCCAACATCCACCGCGAGAAACAGCTCGTGGCCCAAGGCAAGATTACCGAAGCCGCCCGGCAGAACCGCATCCTGCTGCGGCGTGTTATGAAAGCAGGTGGCTTCATGCCGCTCCGATCCGAGTGGTGGCACTTCAACCTCCGCTCCCGCGCCGATGCCCGCGACCGATACCGCAGGCTCGATTTCTGACCGATTTTCCAACTCTTATTCTCCTTATTATCCCCCTATCCATTACATCACATCCCACAACCACACCACCCACCATATGAGCAAGAAGGAACACATAGTAATAGTAGGCGGCGGCTTTGCCGGTCTTAACCTCGCCAAGTATCTTGACAAAGATCGCTTCGAGATAACTCTTGTCGACCGAAACAACTTCCACAGCTTCCCCCCGCTATTCTATCAGATAGCCTCAGGCGGTCTTGACCCGGGCAACATCTCGTTTCCATTCCGCCGCGAACTGCGCAAGATATCATCCAAAGCCGGCATGACATACCACATGGGTGATGTACACACCATCGATGTGATGCGCAAGGAGATCCGCACCCAATTCGAGACCATCGAATATGACAAGCTCATTATCTGCGCCGGCACCACCAACAACTTCTTCGGCAACAACGACCTCATCAAATCTGTCTTTACGATGAAGAGCGCCGCAGAAGCCACCCGATGCCGAAACGAGATCCTCGACCGCCTCGAACGCGCATCGCTATGCACCGACGACCCCGAGCGCCGACGTCGGCTGCTCAGCTTTGTCGTGGTGGGTGGAGGCCCGACAGGAGTGGAGATAGCCGGTGCTATCGGCGAGCTCAAACGCTACATTCTCGAGCGTGAATACCCCGGCATCAACCGCGACGACCTCCAGATAATCCTGCTCGAAGGCACCGACAGAGTGCTCGGCCCGATGAGCCCTGAAGCATCGGCCGAAAGCCTCAAATATCTCAAGGAACTCCTTGTGGACGTAAGGCTCAACCACCTCCTCAAAAGCTATAAAGATAACGTCATAACCCTCAACGACGACACAACCATCTACTCCGAGATGGTGATATGGACCGCCGGTGTGACCGGCGAGAGCTTCATCTTTGAAGGCACCGACTACCGCCCCGGACGTGGAAACCGATTTGCAGTCGACCGTCAGAACCGCGTCATCGGCCTCGACGATGTGTTTGCCGTTGGCGACATAGCCATGATGGTGACTCCCAAATACCCCAAGGGACATCCTCAGCTTGCCCAACCCGCCATCCAGCAGGCCAGGTTGCTCGCCCGTCAACTCAATACCGACACCTGGGACCGCGAATTTACATATAAAGACAAAGGCTCCATGGCCACCGTAGGCCGCAACCTTGCCGTGGCCGATCTCAACGGCCTTCATCTCAAAGGCATGCTGGCATGGCTGGCATGGATGTTTGTCCATCTGATCTCCCTCCTCGGAATGCGCAACAAGCTCACCGTGCTTATCAACTGGACCTGGGCTTACTTCACCTACTCGACATCGCTGCGCATGCTCCTCCACTCCACCAAATATCCGCTGCGCCACCGATGGGGCGAGCGCTGATAGTCCTGCTTCAAGCCACCACAACAATATAACTGACCTACGGGCCACCCTGTCGCAGGGCAGCCCGTAGGTCGTTGTTATTACTTATCAATCTTAATCACACATTAATTATTCAAGAGGGATCTCTCTTCAGCTTTTGGCCTGAGGAGCGGCAGCGCATGCGGGAGTCTGACACTGACCCGCATTGCGGCCATGGCGGCGTGCGCCATGATGCTTGCCATTACGATCGCGGCCCTTGCCGGCAGCTGAGGCATGAGGGCGATGACCCATCCGTCCTTCGGTAGCCATATTCTCCAGATAAGTCACATATTGCTCGGGGGTGAGAATCGACTTCACCTTGGCAAGATATGCCTTGCGGTCTGCCTTACGCGCCTCGCGGCTGGCAACCATACGGGCCGAGTCGGCCTGAAAGCGCTCGCGGCGCATCTTCTTCTGCTCGTCGCCACGGGCTTTGATATCCTTGCGACGCTCCTGGGCAAGCGACTCCAGCTTCGACTTCTGGTCGGCGGTAAGGTTGATCCCCTCAAAGGGATTCATAGCCTTGGGACCCGGAGCGGGACGGTTAGCGGCGGTGCAGACGCCGGTGGGGGTAGCGGTGCAGCAGGGAGCTGCGGCGCCTTTAGTCTGGGCAAAGGAGGTGAAGGAGGTGAGAGCGATAGCTGCGATAGCGAGAGAAATGATTTGCTTCTTCATGTTACTTCTGATTGTTTTGCGAAATTTGCTTCTGTTATGTTTGATTATTCTGCTGTTCGTTTTAGTGTTGTCACGACTCTTTGACCGCAACAGCAGCCACAAGTTTAAGCCAATGCTCCTATTTAACTGATTTTTAACATTTCGCCACACCGAATATTTTTATTACCTTTGTAGACTATGGAAGATTATCTTAGTCAACTCAATGATCAGCAGCGCGTTGCTGTAGAATATACCGATGGTCCGTCGCTCGTTATAGCGGGTGCCGGCTCAGGAAAGACGCGTGTGCTGACATATAAGATCGTGCATCTCCTGCGGCTTGGCTATGAGCCGTGGCGCATCCTCGCGCTCACATTCACCAACAAGGCCGCAAGAGAGATGCGCGAGCGTATCGAACAGCTCGTGGGACCCCGCACTGCCGCGTCGTTATGGATGGGCACTTTCCACTCCATCTTCTCGCGCATCCTCAGAGCCAATGCCGAGCGAGTGGGCTACAAATCATCATTTACCATCTACGACACCGCCGACTCTCGGTCGCTCGTCAAGATGATAATAAAGGATATGGGTCTTGACGACAAGATCTATAAGCCCGCTGCTGTGCTCAACGCCATTTCATCGGCCAAGAACGCCCTCATCTCGCCGGAGCGCTACGCAACCCTCCCCGATGTGATGAGAGCCGACAAAGATGCCCGCCGCCCCGACACATATGCCATATACCGGGCCTATCGCGACCACTGCTTCAAGGCCAACGCAATGGACTTCGACGACCTGCTCTACTACACCAACGTACTACTCCGCGACAATCCCGACCTGCTCCGCCACTATCAGGAATATTTCAGATATATCCTTGTGGATGAGTATCAGGATACCAACTTTGCACAGCACGTGATAGTCAGCCAGTTATGTGCCGACCACAAGCGCCTGTGTGTGGTGGGCGACGACGCGCAGTCAATCTACTCCTTCCGCGGAGCCAACATACGTAATATACTCAACCTCAAGCAGTCTTATCCCGATCTGCAGATATTCAAACTTGAGCGCAATTACCGCTCAACACGCAACATCATCGGCGCAGCAAACTCTCTCATCGACAAAAACACCGAGCAGATACGCAAAAATGTCTACTCGACAGGTCCCGAAGGTCAGAAAATCGAGGTGGTGCAGAGCTACAGCGACTATGAAGAGAGTTTTCTCGTGGCAAACCGCATGTCGTCGCTTCACAACGAGGGCAAAGCGTCATGGCAGGAAACAGCTATCCTATACCGCACAAACGCCCAGAGCCGCATACTCGAAGAGAGCCTCCGCAAGCGGAATATCCCATACCGTATCTATGGCGGCTTGTCGTTTTATCAGCGTAAGGAGGTAAAGGATGCCATAGCCTACTTCCGCCTTGCAGTCAATCCCGACGATGATGAGGCTCTACGACGCATCGTCAACTATCCCGCCCGGGGCATTGGAGAGACCACCATGGCGAGGTTGACCCGATATGCAGCCGACCGCGACAGCTCGATATGGGGAGTCCTCACAGGTGCCACCGGATCAACTGCCGATGCCGGAATCACACCCGCTGCACGACGTAAGCTCGACGAGTTCACCCGCATGATCAGTGGCTTTGCAGCCATGCAGAATGTTGGGGCCGATGCCATGAGCCTCGCACAGTCAATCATTGACCAATCGCGTCTTATGGCCGTACTAATGAGCGACCGCACCCCAGAGAGCATCTCCAAACAGGAAAACCTATCGGAACTACTTGCAGGCGTCAAGCAGTTTGCCGACCAGAAGCAGGAGGAGGGTTATGCCGATCAAGCCACCATGGCCAACTTCCTGGCCGAAGTGTCTCTCGCCACCGATCAGGACAGCGACGATACTGCAGGCGAAAACCGGGTGACCCTCATGACTGTCCATGCCGCAAAGGGTCTGGAATTTGACAATATTTTCGTAGTGGGAGTAGAAGACGATCTCTTCCCTTCGTCGATGAGCAAAAACTCTATCATGGAAATCGAGGAGGAGCGCCGGTTGCTCTATGTGGCCATCACCCGCGCCCGCAATTTCTGTATGCTATCGTTTGCCACCTCGCGCTTCCGCAACGGCCAGACTGTGATTACCTTCCCCTCACCGTTTTTCCGCGACATCGACCCGGCCTATCTGCGCCTTATGAACGGATCGTCGATAGCGCGCCCGTCGGCCCCTGCATCCTACGGTATGCCGTCGCGGTTCCGTGAGGCTCCGGCCCGCAGCGAATACCGCTCGCCGAGGCCTCTGCGTCCGGCCGACGCCCCAGCTCCACGCCCTGTCGCAGGACGTCCCGTCGCCACCGCCGCCGCGCCCGGTGCCGACCTGGTGCTCCATCAGGCCCACGAACTGAGCGAGGGCATGGAGATAGAACATGTGCTCCTCGGCCGTGGCACCATTCTCGACATCGATACCTCCCAACCTGGCGGTGACCGCATAAAGGTCGAGTTCACGGCCTCGGGCGAGGAGAAAAACCTCCTTCTCAAATTTGCAAAATTCCGAATTATCAACTGATCGCTCCTATGTCATCATCCTCTTCAGTACCCCTCACCTCTTCCGTACCGGCAGTTCATAAAGAGCCGCTGGCCACCCCTTACTACATAGTCTATGAAGACCGTCTGCGCCGCAACCTCCAACTGATTACCGATGTGGAGCGCCGATCGGGAGCCAAAATCATCATGGCCTTCAAAGCCAATGCCCTGTGGCGCACCTTCCCGGTGATAGCCGAATACAACCGCGACTTCACAGCATCGTCGCTCAACGAGCTGCGTCTTGGCGCCGAGACTCTTGGAGGCGAGGCCCACAGCTACTGCCCCGCATATACCGACGACACTATCGACCAATATCTGGCTCTGTCGACTCATATCACCTTCAACTCCATCAGTCAGGCCGCCCGATTTGCACCTCGGGCTGCCAAGGCCGGGGTGAGCGCCGGCCTGAGAGTCAACCCTGCCTGCTCGGTGATCGACACCGACATTTACAATCCGGCCCTGCCGGGATCAAGATTCGGAGTAACCGCTCTACAACTTGAAGAGTCCGGACTACCCGAAGGGATTGAGGGCTTCCATTTCCATGCACTATGCGAATCGTCGTCGTATGACCTCGAGAAGGTGCTCAACGCGTTTGAAAAGCAGTTTGGGAAGTATCTCGACAGCCTCAGATGGGTCAACATGGGTGGCGGACACCTGATGACACGCGAAGGCTACGACACCGACCATCTTGTGGAGCTAATCAAAGGCTTCCGCTCCCGCCATCCCAATATTGAGGTGATCCTCGAACCCGGATCGGCCTTTACATGGCGCACCGGCGATCTGGTGACATCAGTGGTCGACATTGTGGAGAATCAGGGCGTCGCAACAGCCATTATCGACGCTTCATTTGCCTGCCATATGCCCGATTGCCTTGAGATGCCCTACAAGCCCGCCATCACCGAGGCGCTCCCCGAACCCGACAGCACCATGCCCACCTACCGTCTCGGCGGCAACTCATGTCTGTCGGGCGACTATGTTGGCGACTGGTCGTTTGCACATCCTCTAATGCCCGGACAGCGCCTCACTCTCGAGGATATGAACCATTACACCACGGTGAAGACAACGATGTTTAACGGCATCCAGCATCCCGACATACTGTTCAGCCGCAGCAACGGCACCATCGAACTCCTGCGCCGCTTTACCTTCGACGACTATCGCTCACGCATGTCGTGACCTCCACGTTTACATCCACTCACCCTGCTTATATCATGACCGACAGCCCAAGATACTCGATAATAGTACCCGTCTACAACCGCTCCGACGAAGTGGCCGACCTGCTCCGCTCACTTGCCTCCCAGACCGAAAAGGATTTCGAGACCATCATTGTGGAGGATGGATCGCCGCTCCCATGCCGCGAGGTGGTCGAAGAGCTTGGTCCGGCTGCCAATGCAAGATATATTTTCCGCCCCAACGAAGGACGTTCGTATGCCCGCAATGCCGGAATCGAACAGGCGCGTGGACGCTATCTCGTGTTTTTTGACAGCGATTGTGTGATCCCGCCCACATATTTCGCCACCGTGAGCCGCGAGCTCGACGCCCACCCGCTCGATTGCTACGGTGGGCCCGACGCAGCTTGCGAATCGTTTACCTCGGTGCAGCGTGCCATTTCGTTTGCCATGACCTCGATGCTCACCACCGGAGGTATACGCGGGCGTCGCAAATCTATGGAAAAGTTTACTCCGCGATCATTCAACATGGGCTTCAGCTCCGCAGTGGCAGCAAAGGTAGGGGGCTTCAGAGAGATGTTTAGCGAGGATATCGACATCTCCACACGCATAGCACATGAAGGGTTTTCGATAGGGCTGATACCGGAAGCCGAGGTGTGGCACAAACGTCGCGTCGACTTCGCCAAGTTTTTCCGTCAGGTCCATGTGTTTGGCATGAGCCGCATCACTCTCCACCTGCTCTACCCGGGATCGCTCAAGCTGGTCCATGCTCTGCCTGCAATTGCCGTGGTGATGGGGGCGCTGATGCTCCTCCTCGCCATCTTTGTATCGCCTTGGTGGCTCGCGCCATTTGCTGTTTATGCCATTGCATTATGGGTCGACGCATGGCGCTCTACCCGCTCACTGCGCATCGCATGTCTGGCCATACCCGCCTCTGTGGTGCAGATCGTAGGCTACGGCACCGGATTCATACGCGCCTTCACCCGCAACATACTCCTTGGCCGGGGCCGTGATCTCGAATCGGAGATCGCCATGCGGCGCGGCAAATAAACATCTATTCTCTATCCCCCTCCTCTCTATGGACTCCCCTCTTAAAGAAACCCGCATCACCGATCTTAAGGAAGATGATCGCCCGCGCGAAAAGGCGATGGCCCACGGCATCGCGTCGCTATCCGATGCCGAATTGCTCACAATCGCCATCGGTTCGGGCCTTCCGGGCCGCTCGGCACTCTCGGTGGCCCGCGCCATGCTGAGCGCTGTCGATGGCAAGCTATCGGGGATCCGCAGCCAGAGCATCCACGCGCTGATAAAAAACAATCCGGGCATAGGCCCAGCCCGCGCCGTGGCCATTGCCGCAGCCTTTGAACTCGGCATGCGATGCCGCGATGAACAACGTTCCGACGGACCGCCTCAGGTGACCTGCTCACGCGTGGTCTACGATTATATTCGGGGCAAGATTGAATCGCTACCCTACGAACAATTCTGGTGTATAACCCTTTCGAGAAGCAATCGCATCACAGGGCAGTTCAATCTATCATCAGGTGGATTAGCTGCAACCGTGGTGGATGTCACCCTACTTATGAAGCAGGCGGTCGACCGTCTTGCATCGGGCATCATCCTTGTCCACAACCATCCGTCGGGCAATATGACGGCATCGGTCGAAGACCGCAAGATAACCTCGCGAATCAAAGCGGCATGCGAGATCTTCGGGATCCGTCTGCTCGACCATCTGATCATAGGGCCCGGGGGATTCATGTCGTTCAACGACGAAGGAATCCTTTGATGCCCCACCCCGACACAACAACCGAAAGAAGGGCTGCCCCCCGCAGGAGTCAGCCCTTCTTTCAGTTTTTTTCAATATCTTCGGTGCTTCTGCCCCGCAGATAGAGGCGTCAGTTTACCTCGATTTCGTCAACAAAGAGGAAACCGGGCTTGCCCTTGCCGGGGTGCCAGTCGGGGATCACCTTTAGGGTGCCGGCTGTGACTTTCACATAGCGGGCCTCCGTGGCGGGGAAAGAGAGTGCGTGGCGCATGATGCCGCTGGTATGGGCGGTGGGCACGGGATATGATTCCGAAGCGACCTTGACAAAGGTCTTGCCATCGTTGCTCACCTCAATCTCCATGCCGGTTGCATCAAACACCCAGTCGCCGGTGGTGACGCAGCTGCGGATCACAACTTCCGACACCTGCTGCTCGCTGCCGAGGTCGATCACTGCCACCATGTCGTCGCCGTTGAAGCCTACCCAGTCGCCGTTGCCATAGCCGCTGGTGCCAAACTTGCCATCAACGAGGGTCTGCCCACCCTTGGCCTCATAACGCTTGTTGGGAGCGTTGACGAGAGTCACGGGCTGTGAGGTGGCTTTGTTAAACGATACGCTGTCGACAAACACACGGCTGTTGCCACTCGTGCGCACTGCCACTGCTTTGATCACGGCATTGTCGTGAAGAGCCACGGGGCCTTCATAGAGAGTGGCGGCATCGGTGGGTTCGGCACCGTCGAGGGTGTAGTAGATCGGCGCACTGTCGGCGGTGGCAAGCTCAAGGGTAATAGCGTGGTCGCCTTCGGCGGGGGTCAAAGTACCTTCCACGTCAAAGATATGACGGGCGTAGTTGTAGCCGTTGGCCTTATACTGCTCGATGAGCTGGGGCACTCGGGCGGCAAATGCCCGGTAGTCCTTGGGGGCATCGGCCCACTGTACTTCGCTCAGAGCGGCCATACGCGGAAGCTCCATATACTGCACCTGCGAGAAGGTGGGAATATACTCTGTCCAGAGATTGGCCTGGACGCCAACGATGTGCTTGCCCTCTTCGGGTGTAAGTTCGGCGGGAACAGGCTCGTAGTTGTAGACACGCTCCACCGGTACATAGCCGCCGATTGCATCGGGTTCGTTGGCACGGTCGAGGGTCTGGTAGTAGTCGAAATAGAGATAGCTGTTGGGGGTCATGATCACATCATGGCCGCGACGGGCTGCCTCGATGCCGCCTGCCTCACCGCGCCAGGACATAACTACTGCGCCGGGGGCAAGGCCACCTTCGAGGGTCTCATCCCAGCCTATCATCTTGCGGCCCTTGCTGGTGAGGAAATCGCTGGCATGGTGGATCACATGGCTCTGAAGCTTCTCCTCCTTGGTGCCATGGCTGTCGGCTTTGAGGCCGAGCTCACGGATCTTGGCCTGACACTTCGGACACGATTCCCAACGGGTCTTCGGACATTCGTCGCCGCCTACATGGATATATTCCGAGGGGAAGATGTCGAGGATCTCTGTGAACACATCGTCAAGAAACTTATAGGTGGAGTCGTTGCCCGCACAGAGAACATCATCGCTAACGCCCCACTGCTGCCACACTTCGTAAGAGCCACCGGTGCAGCCGAGCTCAGGATAAGCCTTGAGGGCACCGAGCATATGGCCGGGCAGATCAATCTCGGGGATAACGGTGATATGGCGGTCGGCGGCATACTTCACTATTTCGCGTGCCTCCTCCTGGGTGTAGAAACCTTCCACGGGGATACCGTCATACTTGCCGCTGTTATGGCCTATTACTGTGCCATCGCGCTTCGAGCCGAGCTCTGTGAGGAGCGGGCGGCTCTTGATCTCTATGCGCCACCCCTGGTCGTCGGTCAGATGCCAGTGGAGAGTATTGATGTTGTGGAGAGCCATCATGTCGATGAAGCTCTTTACTGAATCGACAGGGAAGAAATGACGCGAAACATCGAAGTGGGCGCCACGGTAGGAAAAGCGGGGTTCGTCGGTAATGGTTACAGGAGGGAATGCCACATCACTCTCCTTAGCTTCAGGAATCGACTTGCGGAGTGTCTGGATGCCGTAGAATGTACCGGCATCGCTGGCGCCGTTGATATCGATGCTGCCGGAGTTGACGGTGAGCACATATCCTTCGGGATTATCGCCGCCAAGCTCGTCGCGCAACAATATCACATTCTCGCCCGGAGCCTTGTCGGTCACTGTGAGTTCGTGACCTGTGAGCTGCTTGATATACGATGCAAGATGCTCAGCATCATTTTTAAGACCCTCGTTGCCCGCTGGATAAGCGATAGTGGTCGACCCGTCGAGCACAAACGACTCGCCGCTGCCTTCAGTCACCTGATGAGGCAACGGAATCACATTGTAAGACGCTGTTTGATCCACCTTATGACTGCACGACGACACCACGGCCGCAGCTGCCACTAAGGCGAAAAGATTAAGTTTCGTCATG
Organism: uncultured Muribaculaceae bacterium; assembly: GCA_910579675.1. Lineage (GTDB taxonomy): Bacteria > Bacteroidota > Bacteroidia > Bacteroidales > Muribaculaceae > Paramuribaculum. The sequence goes on from CAJTUF010000001.1 coordinate 206,349, forward strand.
AAATAGATTGGTAGTATGGATTGGTTTGTTTATAACTTCTGCAAAGATAACATATTTAGACGAAAGAAAGCCATTAAACCAATAAAAAACGGCCATATATATGTGTGTGTGAGTAAAACAAGGTGCATTTTTGTGACACAAAAATGACACTGTGACACTAAAAATGACACCAATTTTTCCCCATTTTTGGGGATATTTTGGTAATTTCTTAACCGTTTCTTAGACAATCCAAGCCTCAGTGAGGTTTCTATCTCACTGAGGCTTAGGTTATTGACGTTAGAGCCGCGAGTGGGACTCGAACCCACGACCTTTTCGTTACGAATGAAATGCTCTACCGACTGAGCTATTGCGGCTTATGGCTGCGGCAGCAGCCGTGGTCATTCAGAGCCTAACAGTTTTCAGCTCTTTAGCGGATGCAAAGTTACTAAAAATTTACGGTTTCAGTGCTATAAGTGAGCTTTAATTTTGCTTCATCAAGCTTAAGACGTGCCATTGTCGGTCCATCAATATTGGGCCCGACTGCAGTGATTATCTCAACAGTCTGATACGAACTGTTTGTATATGTTTCGGTTGAAACCTGAACAGGCACGAGCGAGAAGGTAGAAAGCTCTTCACGTTTCTCATTGTCAAATTCTTCCTCCATCATATACATCATATAAGGGCGCAGACCGGAAAACACATATCGACCGTTGGTAGAATCGTAGGCAGCTATAAATGATGTCTTGTTGTCGGGAATATCTTGCTCGTCGAAGAATTTATCGCGATCGCTCGACGGCACAAGAAGCAGGTGGCTTGGAGGCTCAATACCATAGTCGTTGGTTATCTCCTCAGCAGGAATCGTCAGCGACAGTGAGTTGACAACACCCATCGATCCAATAGTGCCGGTAGTAAACGATGAGATAACATCGTCGATAGGAATCTTGATACGGCTCTCATAGCCGAGAGGGCCAACGAGAAGGGCCTCTTTAGAGGCAAGGTCCGATAAATACGGATCAATCTTGAAGTGCAGATTATTATTGGTGAGCACTTCGGGTGTCGAAGCCGCGATGATATCGGTATAATAAATGGTGGTGTCACGCTCCTCTCCCGATGTATTGGTATAGCGGGTATTGGAGTGGTAATACATCACAACGCGGGTGTTGAAGATGTTGGTCACACGACCAGAGCCAAACGAATTGGCAACATATACTCCCGGAAAGAGTGAGGCAAATGCTTCGGGGGATGTGAAAAGTTCCGGATTGCTGCGATAGGTCTTCACATACTCCTGACCATACGACAACGGCAACTTAGCCTCTATGATATGCACCCCTATGTCCTCGAGTGAATCGGAATAAAGGAGATTGGAAGAGTAGACGCTCGACGATACCGGACTCGACGGATCGTAATAGCCCGTGGGATCAAACGAGCTCGTAAGCTTTTCAGGGAGCTGTCGGGTAAGGGCAAAGACATTCACTCCCATCGGGAGCATTGAGTCGCCGGTGATCTTGTCCGAGTAAAAACGGAGCATGAGCGACAATGAGTCAACCGTAGCAGGAGTAACACCCGTAGTGTCGAAATCGGCTGAGGGCATGAGCTGTGTTACGAAGTCGCTGCTCAGCGATCCGTACTTGCGAGCCTGGATATTACCAATGAGCTGGGAAAGGGTGCGCGAGCGCAAGTCGCCCGTGGTCACCGATTGGCCGGTAATGGTAAAAGTCGAATCGACCACAATATTGCTCTCGTCGGTAACAAGCGAAGAACCAATGTTCGACACATCGTCGTTGCACGACGCAAGCGACATGGAGAGGGGTGCAAGAGTCAGAAACAAGCGTAAGAGGAGGCGCTTTTTCGACGGAAGAGATGTCATTGTAAGATGAATGTTGGGGAGAATGTTGGAGAGATTAAGTATGGGAGAGAGAATTTATATGCGTCAATCTTCATCTGCCACACCGAGCAGACCACGATACAATTCATTGGTCGAGTCGGCGAAAGATTGAAGATCTGCATTGTATGGCATAAAGGGTTTGCCGGTCGACTTGGCAAATTCAATGAGTTCGGGCGACACATTTTCGTCACCTTGTACTATAGCATCGGCATAAGTCATGGCAATGCGATGGAGATCATCAACACCGACTGGACCTTCTCCCAGAGCAGCGAGATCGCCGGGAGCGAAACCGGGAGCGAGAAGAGAAAGAAATGACTCATCGAGTGTGCCTTCAAACCCTTCGCTACGGAGAGTATATACCACCTTAGCTTCAGCAAACGATGGATCGTCTACCATCATCCGTTTCATGAACAAAGGTGCCAAAGCGGTAATCCAACCCATACATTGGACAACTGCTGGCTCCCAACGCAATTTCTTTACAGTCTCGACCACGCCGCGCACAAAAAATATCATGCGCTCATGGTTCTCCTCGGCCATCGACACTGTCTCGAGTGGAGCTGATGCGCCACTTGACGTAGTGAAATAATCGTCAGAGTCAATGAAGTACACCTGCATACGCGAGGGCTGCAACGTAGCCACCTTGATAATCAGCGGATGGTCAGTGTCATCAATTATTATATTCATTCCCGAGAGGCGGATCACCTCATGGAGTTGATTGCGGCGTTCGTTGATGCAGCCGTATTTAGGCATGAAGGTCCTCACTTCAAAGCCACGTTCTTGCATACTCACAGGGAGTTGCTTGCCGAGCGACGCCATAGGGGTCTCAGCAAGATAGGGTGTGATTTCCTGTGAGATGTACAGGATTTTGTTATTCTTCATTGTCAGAGGTTGCAGGGAAGGGCAAAGAGTGTCAATCGGTTTTGCAATTGATGCTGCGCCCCTTTCCATCTGCAAAGATACGGCTTTTTTTTAACATGACAAAATAAGGTCCTGTCTGTCTTGCCGAATAGCACGGAAATCAGACGCCATGCTCAGCCGAGCAATCTCAATCATTCATGTAATTCAGACAATAAAAGATTACGGGCGGGAGCTATGTGTCGCACACGGCTCCCGCCCGATTTGGGGGTATCTATCTATCAATCTATCACTTTATCTATCATTCATGAGTTTTGGCTGAGGGAGGTAATGAGGGTCAGCAGGCGTAGTCGGCAAAGCGCTCCTGAAGCTGCTGGCGGGCAAAGAAGATGCGGCTCTTGACGGTGCCGAGGGGCAGATCCATCTTTTCGGCGATCTCCTGGTATTTGTAACCGGCGACATGCATCGAGAAGGGCACGCGGTATTTCTCATCGAAGGAGTTGATCGCGTCGGTGATCTCCCCAGCCGTCAGCGACCCCTCGGGTGTCTCAAACGCCGTGTCCTGACACAGGTTGAGGTGGTAGCAGTCGTCGGTGCTGTCGTTGACTATCTGCGCGCGGGTGGTGCGGCGGTAGTTGTTGATGAAGAT
>CAJTUF010000002.1 GCA_910579675.1 uncultured Muribaculaceae bacterium
AACCGCACTTGACTTCCCCTCGCGGTTCTGTCTTGTCTTGCGAAAGTGTACTTTGTCCCAACCGCTTAATACATATTAAGGTGCATCGGTTGGTAGGCTACCGCTGACGGAACAGCGGGTTAAATCTGATTCCCAACTCTTTGGGCAATCACTTTAACAATTATCTATGCGACTTCTCGTCGCACCCAAGGTGTGTCGGTATGATGAATTGCGACACACCTTTTCTGGGCGTTGACTCCGGTGCCAAGCATTGAGGTTGAGCCGAACAGGACACGAACATCACCGTCGTTGGTCGCCTGAATCACAGCCTTTCTTGACCGCTCAGTCTTGCACTCCTGAATGAAGCGGATTTCATGCGGCGGTATGCCGTAGTCCTCAATGAGTTTGCGCTTGACCTCCGAATAGAAATTCCATTCACCGGGCTTATATGTACCAAGGTCGGAAAATACAAACTGAGTCCCGCGCTGCTCATTGTATTTATGGTAATACTGAGCAATCATCTTTGCGCAGTGGCTGGCCTTGTTGTTCGGATCATCGGAATAACTGGGGTCAATCATTCTCATGTCAAGAGCCATCTTTCGGGCATAGTCCGTGGCTATGAGCATCTTCGCCTTCTCCTCGGTTTCAGACAATGGCGCACGACCTAAGATTGTGGCGTCGCCACTCTTGGCGAAGTCCATAAGCTTCTGAATGAAAACCTCCTGCTCCTTTGTCGGTGGTATATTATGGAGTATCTCATTCTTCTGCGGCCGGTCAACGCCAACATCTTCTGCGGTTCTATAGTCCGTGATCTCGTTATAAAAGGCTGCCAACTCCGGCACCTTGATGAAGTAGCGGAAACGCTCCTTCTGTACCAGATTGTTGGTAACATTGAACTCGAAGTCGGTAGTCTTCTTGGCGAATATTGCCGCCCAAGCGTCGAAACACCTTATCTCCTGCCTTTCAAGTTCTTTCGGACGCAGATACTTGAACAACAGATACAACTCTGTCAATGAGTTGGAGATTGTCGTACCACTGAGGAAAGTAGCACCGAGGTCTTTGCCATTCCTCTTTTGGATGGTACGGATTGCATACAACAGGTTGAGTGCCCTCTGGCTTCCCTCACTATTGCCGAGACCTGCCACTCTATCATGGCGTGTGTTGAACATCAGGTTCTTGAAGTTCTGCGACTCATCAACGAAAATGTGGTCGATGCCCATCTGCTTGAAATCCACGACACTATCCTTATTCTGCCCCATCTGATATTGGATGGTCGCTATCTTGGCGGTCAGATTTTCCTTCCGCTTGATAAGACCTTTTAGCATACCACGGGATATGTCGTGACCCTGCTGCTTGATGACTTCGAGATTCTCCTCAACCGTGTCAAGTTCCGCTTGCAGGATTTGCTGCTGCATCTCCGGCGACTGCGGTATCTTGCCGAACTGGTCATGAGACATAATGACGCAGTCGTAGTCGTTGTTCTTAATCTGATTGAAGAAAGCTACACGGTTCTCAGCCTTGAAACTCTTTTCATCGGCATAGAGGATTCTGGCATTGGGATATGCAGTCTGATAGGTCATGGCAATTTCCGCGACATTTGCCTTCATACCGATAATCATCGGTTTGTTGGCGAGTCCGAGACGCTTCATCTCATGCGCTGCAATACACATTATCAGTGTTTTACCTGTACCAACTTCATGATCGCAGATGCCACCTCCATTCTGCTTCAGCATCCATATACAGTCCTTTTGCGACTGGTATATAGAGCCGATTCCATATCGGTCGCCCAACAACTTCATATTGAGGTCAGGGAATGTCTGATGCGCTCCATTGTAATGTGGACGGACGTAACAGTTGAACTTAGAATTGTAAAGGTCAACCAATCTGTCCTTAAACTCCGGAGACTGAGCATCAAGCCAGTCCGAAAAACCATTGCGGATTTCATCAATCTTGGTATTGGCGAGTTGGATTGCCTCACTGTCGGGAACTTTTATGTCGTGACCGTTCTCATCCTTGCCAATGGACTTCTTGATGTCTGGCACAGTATTGTGCAGGGCGTGCTTCAGAAGGCTCATACCATCATAGACACGATAGTAACCTCTGACACAGAACTCCTCCCATATCTTCATATTCTTGCGACGTGCGTCACAGGAATACTCGTCCATAGATGAAGAATATGCGATTTTCACGTCAGTGCCATAAAGGTGGCTCATGTACGCAGAGTAAATTCCCGTCGGTATCCATCTCTCACCGAAGTTGAAGTCCAGTTCATCGAAGGTAATCTTTCGTGGAATGGCTTCCTCCAACGCTTTCAACGAGTCTCTGGAAATTTCGATGAACGGTTCAATGCCGTCATAGCCGGGGAAATTCTCGATTCTTTTCTCCTCTCGGTCAATCCATGCCTTGATGTCCTCCGCTTTCTGGACCACATTTCCGGCAATGAATCGGTCGGCAATCTCATACTTCTCCACAAGTGGATTGTAATATATGTGACCTTTGAGGGCTTCAAGCAAATCCCACTCATATTCGCCTACGATAGATCCGGCGGTCTTGTCAATGCCCAACAGGTCTGCCATATAGTCCATATTGACTTCACCGTATTTATTAAGCGAAGCCATAAGCGCATCTTGCGGCATCTCAACCGAGGTTATCTCATCTTGGGAGAAAGAGACCGGATGGTCAAAAATATCCGCTTTCACGAATACACCATTTTCTCCACGTTCAAGGGCAAGAGCGTCACGGCCATTGGCATCCATGAGAATGAACTTGACGTTCTGTTTCTCATTGAGGTTGCCATACTTATCCACGAACTCATCATAATAGTCATTGAGGTGTTGACGCAGTTCGGTTGAAACCTCATGCGTCTCAGCCTCGAAGTTGTAGAGCTGCTGATAGGTCTCCGACAGGGAGACATAGAGCATGGCTCTCTTCTCCTGCTCCGGCTTGAGCGTAAGCGGTGAGAATGTCGCACCATTTTTGCGAACCTCTGAGAGAAAACCTACCTGACCATTGTCCACAACCATACTGCCATTGTGATGGAAGAACTGAATATCCTCCGAGAACGGACGGGGCGACATATCACGCTCGACAGGCTTGGGTGCTTCCGCTGCCACTCTTGGCTTCGGAACAAAATCACCTTTTGATATTTCGATGATTGTGCCGTCTTCGGTGATTGTCTCCTTCTTTGCCGCCTCCATTGCCTGACGTTCAGCCTCCATTTCAGCAAGCTGACGATGGGCAATCGACATCATTGTCTCATAGAAGCCATTGATGGGCGGATTGGTTTCCCAATCAAGAGAGCCGTAAAACTCCAGCTCCTTTTCAGAGAGCGGTCGGAATTTCTTAGCCTGAGTGTCGGTTACAGTAACCGTTGGCTTCGGCTTGTCGTCCTGCTGGGGTGGCTGCTTCGGTTGACGTTGTGGCTTGCCGATAGGCTCCAGTTCTCCGAAAAGATTGTAGGCGAACAAACGAGGGTCAGGATTATCATTGTAATCTGGGCTACCAGATGTTTCTATTTCCTTATCGGATGGTATTGGGGTTGGAGGTGGCGTTGGATCATCATCCTTTGGTGCAGGAGAAGGTTCTGGCGGTTCTGGATTGGGAGGGTCAGGTTTCGGCTGATCCACTGGCTTCGGAGTGTCGCGCTTCACCGTCTTTTTCTTCAGCTTCGGGTCTTCCAACTGCTCACAGATAGCGACGCGGTTGCCGGCTCTGACCAGTTTGGGCAGATACACATCGAGAGCATGGTGCGGAAATCCTGCCAACTCGATGCTGTTCTTATCTCCGTTCATACGGCGGGTAAGGGTAATTCCCAAAACCTCCGACGCTTTGACCGCATCCACACCCATGCACTCGTAGAAGTCACCGACACGGAAAAGAAGAATGGCATCAGGGTGTTTCTTCTTCATCTCCCGATATTGCTGCATCAACGGAGTATCCGCTATGCGCTTCGGTTTTTCGACCTTATTTTCAGAGGTTCGTTTTACAGGTTTAGGCGTTGGCGGTTCTGGAGTTGGTGGTGTGAGACTCCTATTATTATAGAAGTCCAGATTGAGGCGCAGTTTCAGCGACTCATCGAGTGCCTTGCGAATATCAGCGGCTATACCGTCAACGCCGCCTTCATGCTTGTAGATGATCGCCGGTTTGCCGAACTGGTCAGTACCAACCTTTGCCTCCGTGCAGATGACATTCTGCGGAAATGCCACAAAATATTTGTTGTTGGGGGCTTTTGTCTCACGGTCAACGATAGATTGGATGAAAAACTCCTCGTCAGCCGACAACGCTTTCTTGTTGGTGTGCTTCTGGAGAATAATCAGGTCAGACCCGGCATCTGTTCCGGCATTGTCGGAAAACGTGTTGTTGGGCAGACGGAAAGCACCCACAAGGTCAGCACGACGCATCATCTCCATGCGAACAAAGGGACTGGCGGCATTCATCACACCCTGCGAGGCAATAAATGCCACAATACCGCCCTCATGCACCGAGTCCAAAGACTTCAAGAAGAAGTAATTGTGAATAGCCTTAGTTGACTGACGGTAGGCAATCTCCTTGCTTGTGGCATATCGAGGGTCGGCAACGGCAAAGTCCCCGAAAGGAATGTTAGATGCTGCCACATCGAAATATCCTTCAAAATCAGGATCAATCTTCTCAAAGCCTTTTATCTCGGTTGAGATTGAGGGATGAAGCGCAGACAAGATTTTGCCCGTCAGCAAATCCTTCTCAAATGCCAGAGTCTCTGCTCCGGGATAGCGTTGCAGGAAAGAATCGACAAAAGCGCCCTGTCCGGCAGACGGTTCAAGGAAACTATTTACTTCAATACCATTAGACTTCAAGGAGTCAGCGATAGCACCAATTACCGGCGACGGAGTGTAGAACGCTGTCAACACCGACGCTTTCAGTGAGTCCATATATGCGGCAAACTCCTTGTCACTTTTGGAATAGTCATGGATTAGGCGGCGCAGTTCAACGGTCGGTGCAAACAACTCAATGTCACTTTTGCTCCACTTGGCGGCATCTGCAAGCTCTTTGGCATCATTGAGTATGCACTTCAATCCACCGAATCCGGCATATCTGCCCAGCTCCTCGCGCTCATCAGCGGTAGGCGGTCGCTTCTCAACACCGAGGCGAAACGCGACGCGAATCGCCTCAATGTTGTTGCGCATTGTTTGTTGTCGATTATAAGCCATTTCCGTTAATGAATTGTGCGATTATTCCAGTGAGTTCCGTCTTCATGGCCTCCCATTCCGGAGTAGCCATAAACTCCGGGGTGATGTCGTATAGCTCGCGGTATTCTTCAAGGAGATACTCCATGTCGGCGATGACGTTGTCGTATTCGTATTCCGGAAGGTCATCGTAGAACTCCTCTGCGAGAATGTCTCGGATTACATCATCGAAGGTGATGTCGAGATCCTGAAAGAGAACTATTTTGGCGAGTTCATCAGAGGTGGGTACGTCGATACCACGTCTTCTTGCGTCGCAGAACACCTCATAGGTGTTTTCAGCGCGACAAGTGATGAAACTTTCGTCCTCCGCTTCGGGGAAGTTGTAGCGGTTGAGGTAGTTGCGTAGAGTGTTCTCGTATGCTGATAGAGTATTTTTCATAATTTTGAGTTTTAGATGTTTTCTGATTTGTTTTTGCTCACGACCTGCGGATTTCCGGCTTGGTTAATGATCACACGCGCCTTGAAAGGCTTGCCCGACCATGACTTGAATCCGCTGATTTCGGGAGTCTTGCGGTCGTTGATGAGTGCGGCAAGTTCCTCATGACTTAGTGTCACGCCATAGAACTGGCGGAAGATGTAGTGGCCGCAACCGGGGTTGTCGCACTTTGCCACTCGCCCGAAGGTTTTCATCACTCCCTCGGAGCAATGGGGGCAAGGAATGTCTTCCTCCATTCGGGGATATAGTTTGGCAGAAGCGAGTATCTCGGCAGTGATGTCGCAGGAGAGATTCTTGATGGAGGTCTCGAAGGCGGAGCGTGAGAGTTTGCCGTTCATGACCTGACGCATCAGTTCATCGCTGCTGACTACCATAGACAGGTCGGCAATTTTCATGTCCTTGATGATGCTGTAAAGCAACTTACCTTTGGTTGTAAGCGAGATAATTCCCCATGGGTCGCGCTCGATGAGACCTACAGTTTCCAGATGCACCACATCCTTGGCGATGGTAAAAGACTGGAATGACCCACGAACCTTCAGAAGTTCTTCGATAAGGGTATCATCGGTATATCCCTTTGGTGCCACCGATTTCTTTGTGCATGAGCCTACGGAGAACAGCTCCACGCTTTCACCGGAAGAGAATTTCGGTGTAGCCAAAGTCTTGATTGCGGTGTCGGGAAACAGCGAGTGCCAACCTTTTGCCTTGTATGTCTCGCCGGTCCACCGGTAGCGTACACCCTCGCATTCTGCCAATACGTTGTAGCGATTGATGACGACATCCTTTGAGAAAGCCTGATACATCCGCTTGACGATGAGGTGATAGACCTTTGAAAGGTCGTCCTTGATTACCAGAGGCGGCACTCCGGTGGCTACGATGCCGTGCGTTCCCATCGGGCTTGTCTTGTCAACCGAACGACCGGGAGCAACATCCATCTGGGCATAGGCTACGGATGCGTAGTTGGTGTAAGCCAACATTTTGTCCAGCACCTTTCGGCACTCCTGATACTTACGCTTGGAAACGGTTGACCCGGCTACCACTGGGTAAGAGATGAGTTTACGGAAGTAGAGGGCTACGGCAGCATCATAGGTGCGCTGTGGAGAAAGTCCGAACACACGGGCGGCATCCATCTGGAGTGTCACGAGGTTGTACAGTTTGGGAGTCTTGACCTTTATCTCCTCTTTCTCCACTGAGAGAATATTGACCTCCGATGTCGATTTGGGAGTGAGATTGTTAGGCTCGATACTGCTCATGGGAATGATATTTCCATCAGAGTCCTTGACAGCGATTGTGGTGTGACCTGAAGTAACAGCCTCGAAATTGGCGATTGCGATGTTGCGCTCTTGGATCATCTTCAGAACTGATGCGCTTGTGCGGCCAATCTGATATGTGCCACGACCGGCTGCGAACGCAAGTGCGCGACGGGCGTTTACGCCGATATACCAGTCGGCTTCGTCACGGAGACGAGCTGCGGTGTACCACTTGTCGAAATTCTCCGGATCCATCGGGAAAGAGATGGCGCGGTTGATACCTTTAACCGTCAGTTCCGAGATGATAGCCCGGCGGTAAGGGAGCGTGCAGTTGAGATAGGCATAGAGGTAGCGGAAAGTCAATTCGCCTTCCTGTGTCGGCGCGGTTGCCACGATTATACTATCACTCTTGGCAAGCAGCGACTTGATAGTGTCGAGCTGGGTGGCAGCCTCCTGAGTGAGTTGAGTGCCATCGTTGCTTGTGCGTGTGGTCACGCTCAGGGTAAGATACTTCGGAAGATTGGGAAAGCTCTGGTTGCGGAACCAGTAGGATGCGATGCCACGCGGAGTGGTGATTTCTACCATACGGTGGATGGCCCAAGTGATATAGTATTTGGCTCCGTAGTAGTAACGGTTGCCCATTTCGTCGTTTTCTGTGGCACGGGCGATAGCGAGTGCAGACTGCTGGTTTTGAGCGATGATTGTAATCATAACTTATTGAGTTTGTGGGTTTTGTTTGAGTTTCGTGAGTTTAAAAAAGGGTGTAAAAAGGGCTCGCAGATGTCTTCACACCTGCGAGTCTTGGTGTGAGAATCAGCTATTTAGAGCTTCTGCCCTTTCTTTTTTTGTCCCGGTTTGGGTTGGGTCTGACCCTGTTCGAGCGGGCCTTTCAGGTGCTTCGTTGCCTCCTGTGTCTTCCCCTCCGAGTTGACCGCGACCTGAGCCTTGCTCTCCTCCGCCGGGGTGATGACCTTAGCTTTGTCCGGATCGGAGCTGTAGGTGTATGGTCTTTGCTTTTCTGGGTTGAAGCGGATGTAGAGAGTGCTTGGAACACCTTTGGCATCCGGAACTCCATCGACCTTGATTGTTTTCCCGGCTACGTAGTCCGCCTTCTGCTGGTCGGAGAATTCGACTCCCTTCCACTTGCCAAGCGGCTTGATGCTGCCGTCTTGAAGAGTCCAGTTGTTCGACTGGCTTTTCTCATTGCCCTCCTGCTTCTGACCGTTGGACTGTTCCTGCGACTTCTGTTCATATAGCCTTGCATGGACCGGTACAAATTCCACTTTCTGTTCGGCGGCACTTATCTGGAGCACCGTTGGGAAGGTTTTGCCATTGGAGAGGGTGACTTCCTTGCTCATCTGCTTGCCGGAGCGTAGGAATCCGATTTCCTTCGGTGACAGTTCTGTCTCGCCGATTTTATTGCGGATATAAATGGCCGCTGCCGGGAGGGCGATGAGTTCGTTGGTCTTGCGGTCGATGCTCACGAATGATGGAACCACTTTTCCGTCGGGTGTTTTCAGGTCAATGACACGACCGAGATTACCCGTAGCTTTCAGCATCTCCTTGTCTTCCTTCGTGAATTTCACCCCGTGAAACTCCTCGCTGAGATTTGGCTCCTGCCGAATGAAGTGAGGCACTACCTTGACAGATCCGTCGGGGTTCTGGCGAAGGGAGAGACGGGCTTCCAGCTCAAACTTCTCGTTGCCGAATGTCGGTGTCACCGTCACGAGGTCAGACATCTTGTTGTTCAGCATATTCTTCAGATTCTGTTCACCGAGAGAATCCTTTGTGATACCCCATGCTGCGAGATTGTTCCAGTTGATGCTGTTCTCATCAATCGCTTGGGGACGCTCATACTTGGGTGCTTCCTGTTGCTGGGTCGATTCAGCCTTTTGCTCCGCTTCCTGCTTTGGAGCGTCAGGAATTTTCACTTCGCAGGTGGCGAGCATCTCCTTGTTGGCTTCCATATCCTTTGCCATCTGATTGACAGCGAAGCCTACAGTAGGCATTTGATCAGCTGGCACCTTGAAGAAGTTGAACATGGTCGGGTTCTTGTATTGGGCAGCGAAGTTGCGCAGGAAGTTGTCAAGAATGTCGGCGTTGCGGTCGAAGGTGAGGAACTTCGCGGCTTTTGCAGGGTCGTCCATCTGAGGTGAGCCGTCAGCGTTGAGACCTGTCACCACACCAGTTTCACTGGTCTGGGCGTTTCGCGCTATGAGCGCGTCTTGGTTTTTGAGGTTTTGTTCTGGCATTTGTTTTTCTTTTTGTTTTGGCGTTTACAAGTGTCCCTTGGGGACGGTTTTGTTGATTTTCTTAGGGTGGTTTATGCTCAGTCTTACGGCATAAACCCTAAAGAAGTCGATAAGGTCTTGACCGAGATACCACAGATCAGATCCATTTGCTCCGGGGACTTCCTGATGAGCCACAAGTCCGTATTCTTGGCGCCATTTACGGATAGTCTTACTGCATCGAGAGAACATCTCCTCTACATCGCGTTGGGAATATATGGCCTCCGGTTTAATGCCATACACTTCCTCCTGTTGTGGATTTGGATGTTGACTTTCTCTTAAGCCTCGGAGTTCGGATAAGATTTCTCTCATCATACTCATCATGTCATTGAATTGGGTATCGGTCATAACTCTCTCGGCTTACGTTTTCGGGGTTAATAATTTTGCTTTCATATAACTCGTTGTGTTAATGTTACGATGCAAAATTATCGCTAATCCAAGGGGTATTTGAGCGGTTGCTCCCAACCGGGAATGTTTGTTGTAACGGACGCTTAAAATCAGATAGTTATATTGAAATTTATCGAACCCCAGTTGGTGGCATCCGGGGATTTTTCAATCAATTTTATCTCAAATTAAGCAGATGCTGGAGTTGAGGGTCAGAAGCAATGCGTATTTTCTCCTCTTCGACGATGTCTTTCACCTGTTGCTTTATGGAGCGGTAGTTGGTTTGGATAGCTTGTTCCATATACTCATTGCCATTATCGTCAATGAATGCGTTGACTGTCGGTATTGGCTTGTATGCCGCTTCCTCTGCTGCTACCTTATCGGAGTCAACCACAATCTCGGCATGGAAAATCTTTTGGTCGATGCGCTGTCCGAAATTGTCAGATACAGCACCGACAAAGATACCTTGCGTCAATGTCGAGATTTTGCTCGGTGGGATTAGACTATCCATCTGCGTGTTGATGGAGGTGGAAACATCCTGACGGTTGATACTTATTGACTGACGCTTTTGCAAAACCTTTCCGAAACGCTCTGAGAGAGTTTTTGCTGTAGAGCCTACAACCTGTCCGGAGAAGATATTGCCTACTGTGTTCATCACCACGGCCGCTTCCGGCTTGCCGTAGTCGCGTTCCAATTGGGAGAAGTCCTGAAAACCGAGACAAACGGCAACCTTATTGCTTCGTGCAGTGGCAATTAGATTGTCCAGCCCCTTAAAGTATATGGTCGGAAGCTCATCTATAACCACCCCGGACTTTAACATTCCCTTCTTGTTTATCAACTTGACAATACGGCTGTTATACAGGCCGAGTGCCGCGCCATAAATATTCTGGCGGTCGGGATTGTTACCGACACAAAGTATCTTCGGTTCTTCGGGATTGTTGATGTCGAGCGTGAAGTCGTTGCCGGTCATAACCCAATAGAGCTGCGGTGAAATCATACGTGAAAGAGGAATCTTGGCTGATGCAATCTGACCTTGCAACTGATCGGCAGCTCCTCCTTGCCAAGCGTCCATGAACGGTGAGAGATAATTCTCCAACTCCGGGTATGAGGATAATATGGGAAAAATATCCTCATAGCGTCTGTTCAGGAACTCAATGGCATGTGGAAACGTGCAATAAATACCACCCTTATACAACTTCAAATACCATATTATACTGGCCAACAGGATTATAGGCGACTCCACGAAGAAGTCACCCTGCTTCTGAATCCACGTTTTGTTAAGGTTGAGCATAATGGTATATGCACTCTCGTAGGCATCGGCAATATCGGTCATAAATGCCGGATGTATCGGATTGCAGCGATGGCTCTTTTTCGGATCATCGAAGTTTATGACATAGAATTTTGCCTTCTTCGGATATTTGTCACGATGCTTAAGGAAGTGGTTATACACAATGGTACTGAGATCTGCGAATTTGAAATCATAACAGTACAAAGCAAATCCTTTCTCTATCTGCTGTTTAAGGAAATTGTTTACCACTGCATACGATTTGCCGGAGCCGGGTGTACCCAATACTATTGTGGCACGGAATGGGTTGACTACGTTAATCCAACCCTTGTTCCATTTCTTCTTGTAATAGAATCTTGTGGGCAGGTTGATGGAGTAATCGTTTGTCTTTTTCTCCGTCTCCTGCATAAAGGATTCATTCTCATTGTTGAATACGTCGGTCATGAGATTGTTATTCAGGAGTCGGCTTATCCAGTTGCCCGACATAAGCAGACAGATGAAGCCGGCGGCAGTACACATTATATATAAGGTGTAATGGAACTTCGGCAGGAAGAACAGAATCAATCCCGTGCCTAAGAATATCCAGATAGTGCGCCATGTAATATCCTCGTTCTTCACTCCCTTTGTGCCAAGGCACGACAGGGCGAGGAGTAGAAGGGCGAACCATTTGGCCGTGTATTGCGAATGAAACAGGTGGCATGAGCGGTCGAAACCGCCCAGCACCCTGTTGACAGTGGAAAAGAATCCGTCGGGTTGTGATGGATGAAGCTCCGGGCAGAACCAATAGATATTGATTACGACCAGAACTATGCTCATGGCACGGAGAAAATCCATGATTTTCGCCAATGCCCTCAGATCATCTTCTTGTTGTGACATTTTTATCGAATTATTTTTGTTAGAGTCGGCGACCTTTGCGACGTTTTTTTCTCTTTCGGCGCTCCATCTCGCGGTTCATGGCCTCCTGTTCGGGGTCATAGCCTGAGCCGACGTGGAATAATTCCAGTCCCGGTAAAGTGGGCTGGGAATAATCGTCATTGTTGGAATGTCTTGGAGTGGAAGATTTCTGTGAGGTCTGACTCTGAGTTGAAAACTGAGTAGAACCCTGCGATGAAGTCTGCTGGCTGTCGCCTTGACTTCCGGAGTTGGATTGACTGTGTGAAGACTGTGGTTGCGTTGGCGCAGATTGCTGCTGACCTTGACTCGGTTGTTGCTGCACAATCGGCTTCTGTGCCGGGTCGTTGAACCAAGTATTGAGAGCATTGGCAGAGAACTCTTTGCCAAGTCGTGAGCCATTCAATACCGTTTGGGTATTGTGGTCAACGAATGTTGCGCCATATAATCTGCCATCGGGGTTGTAGCGAAGAATGAGGTCAATGCCTTTCTCTTTGAGATTGGTAATGAAGTCTTCTTTACCGTTTGATCGAGCCATTACATCAACCACGATTCGTTTCGTAGGCTTGATGTCGATTTTATCCTTGGCTCGCTCAAACATTCCCTCGACAGCGGTACGGCTTGCAAACTTACCCAACCGGGATGCCTTAAATGGCGTGGCGATGGTTTCGCCTTTGTCATTGGTGGCATGATATACATATCCGTGATACTCCCGGCCATTGACCTTGCCGTCAGTCGGCTCACATCTTATATTATATAAGGAGAGGATAGCATTGAACTCACCGAGTGTTTGGAACTTCCAACGCATACCGACTAACTTGACAGTGTTCTGTACCTGTCGTTTGATGTCACCCGACAGGTCAATCTTTGTAATAGGTGTATCGGGAGAGATTTTCTCTCGTTGCGCCTTGTGAAGACCATACTTCTCTTCTAATTCAGTTGTGATTTTCTTGCTGCGCCGATAGAGAAAATCCTGATTCAGCCGTTTCCCCTGCTCGTTGACATTGACGGTCACTATATGTATATGGTGACGGTCAATGTCCTCGTGCTTATATAGGATGTACGGCTGCTCTCCGAACCCCAGCTTGTCAAGATACTCACGGGCCAAGATCTCAAAATCTTGGTCGGTGAGTTTATCTTCGGGGTGAGGATTGAGTGAGATGTGAAGAACAGGCTTCTTAGTCTTGCCCATCTTTGGCATGAAAGCCTTGAAGTTCTCCACCATCTTACCAATATTTATATTGCCGTCAGGCGGCAATACAATCTTATTGGCACCCAATACTCGCCCCTTTGCTTCGTTTATCTTCTCAGAGTTGTAGGTCAACGCTCCGTATAGGCTGCTACCTATAGAGATTTTTGCGACCATGCCTCATCAAACCTGACAGTGAGAGCCTTGACCTCGGCCAAGATTTTAGCCATTTCTACTATGGCCTTTTCAAGTTTGTAGAGATACTGCAACGCCTTTTTCTCGCTGAACTCAGAGCGAAGCTCTTTCACAATCAGATTGTAATTTACTCCGACAGTACGGAACTGAGAGAAGAACTCGGAGAGTTTTGCGCAATAGATGGCAAGGGATTTGTCGGTGACAAGCACCTTGAACGGCTTGCCGAATAGTGCTTGCTTGATAAACTCGGACTTTACAGTTTCCTGAGCTTTATCCATCATACGATGTAACTGGTCAAGCTCAGTTTGGTTAAACCGGATTTTTAGACAATAATCGCGGCGATCGACTAATGGTGGCCGACCTCCAGATGGCGAGTTATTCATGTGTTTTGGAATTTGGGATTATAACCGCGTAGCGATTTTTACTTATAGCGTGCCGCAGGCAATGGGTTGGGAACACGACTTCGGAGTGTTCCCTCAGTCCCACACGGGCAAGGTTGTTTTGTAGGGCTTGTGGCCCTCAAAACCTTTTCAGACCCCTGAAAAGACACCTTGCTGTGTTCATGTGAACACTCTACTCCTAATCGAGTGGTTCATTATATATAAGGTATGTGGGTGATTCCGGTCTTTATCACCCATGCTTATATGGAGTAGAAAAGCGGCATGAATTTTATCTCTGCTGCACATTGCAAAGTTACTGCCATTTTTAGGGGTGAAAAAGGAATTTGAATGGCATAAAAGGAAACTAAAACGTCAAATCATGGAACTGCCCCGAAATAATTTGGAAAGCGTGGAGAATTGCGCTTAACTTTGCATCGTCAATGAGACACAAGCGCCGGCATTCATGTCGAAAGAGTGATGCAGGTATGCAGTTCTCGTTTTCAGCATCACATCTATTATATGTGTGCATATTTGCGGTGAGAATGCCGCGCTGAAGTTGCCGGAGCATAGCGTTCCATTAGCAACCAAGCAACCAATTAGAGTTAACTCCCTGATATACAGTCGTGGTCTTAGGGACTACATTACGACTGTTCTTCAAGAAGTTGTTAAGGACTTTCGGTAGAACTGTCTGCCGATATTTCAGAAGTCCTTTTCGTCTTCACCCCAATCTATCTTACTGCCTTAGTTAAGGTCAATCATAAGCCAGTCCTAACGGAAGTCCCGGTCTGCTTCCTGACGTTCTTACGTCCTTCCTGCCTTACGACCATGAGACCTTACGTCCTTATGATCCTACGACCCTAAGGTCATACGTCCTTAAGGCAGTACGACCTTCCTACCTTACTTCAGTAAGAACTTCAATCCGTTGTTGCGCAAGTCAGTACATCCTTAATCACGTCCTGACGGTCAACCTGTTGTCGGAACTGAATGATGTCTGGAACAACTTCCGCTATTACATCATTCCCGATGACCGTTACCCCAGACGCACGTGAGGCTGAACGAAAGCCAGTTGTAACATCCTGAAGTTCTTACCCACAGCCACTGACGGTTGTTTCATGATTTCGGCAGTTGCCGGAACATCGTGGCAAAGGTTGCCGACCCATTCACAAACCCTCAAACAAATTCTACAATGAGCGACACTATCGCCGTCGCCTTCTCCAACCAAAAAGGTGGAGTGGGCAAATCGACGCTGACGGTTCTTGTCGCGAGTTATCTCTACTATGAGATGGGAGTAAAAGTTGCAATTATGGATTGCGACTCCCCCCAGCACAGTCTCATGGGTGAGAGAAACCGCGAGTTAAAGGACCTCGATGAGTTCCCGCACATTCAGGCTATGGCGACTGCCCAACTCGCAAAATGCGGCTTGCAGCCATACCCGGTGTTTGAATGTCCCTTGGAAACTTCGCTTGCTACGCTGCGAAAATATATCAAGGGGGACAACGACACTCAGATTCTGTTTCTCGACCTACCAGGTACGATGAACAACTTCAATGTCCTACAGGTAGTATCGAACTGCGATTATGTATTCTGTCCGATGGCAGCCAGCAAGTACGATATAGAAAGCACATTGGGCTACTGCCAATTTATCCATGGTCATATCATGACCTCAGGATATGGCAACCTGAAAAATGTGAAGATTCTGTGGAACAAGATTGACGCGAGAGAAAGGCGTGACCTGTATGGTGAGTATGACGAATTTATGGAGAGCATCGGCCTCGAAGCGATGAAAACGACTCTTCCGGCAAGCGTCAGATTCAAACGCGGTCTTTCTGTCAATCCAAAAAACAAAGTGTTCAGAAGCACATTGTTCCCTCCCGATCCCTCTCTGATAAAAGGAAGCTGCATAGACGAACTGGCTAAGGAGATACTTGCCATAACCGGTATCCGTCATGGCTAAGAAGATTGCGGAAGTGCCTATTCCCAAAGAAAATTTTCTTCATGGCTACAAGCCTATAACGCCCAAATTTGCAGAAGATGATGAAGAAGATGTCAAGGAAGACACTCCGGCTGAGGAGAAACCGGTAGAGCAGAAGCCATCCGAAAAAAAAGTCACTCCAAAACAATCATCAGAAGAAGAGGTATATCGAGAGACCTACTTCGCCCAAGCGCCCTCGGAAGGGAAATATTGCAAAATCGGTGTGTCTCAGGAGCATTTTGAGCTGATTGGCGATATAGTCAAGAACTTATCGCCCGGAGGCACTATGACAAAAGCCGATTTACTGTGGAATATTCTTGAAAATCATTTTAAGACTTATGGAAACACCATCAGGGAAATGTTCAACAAAATCCCGCCCAAGAACCCATTTGACAGATTCAAATGACCACACCCCAAGACTCAAACACCAGTGCCGGAGGTATCTGCCCTGAAGGCATCGTGTTTTCGGATGATGTGAAACGCGCCTACGAAGCGACTTTCTTCACCCGATTCTCAATAAAACCCAAAAGATGTATCTGTTTCACCGAATCCCTCTGGAGTCAAGTGAAACGAATAGTGACCATCCTCGGCGGCGACAAAGCCACTATGGGAACATACGTCCAGAACATCATAGATTTCCACCTTGATGAAAACAAGGTCGTTATCGCCGAACTGACAGCTGCATCCTTTCTGTCTGATACCGATGAGAAAGCGATGAACTCCCTTTCGGCAGCGGCCAGAAAATATCAGGCTTGTTTTCTGACAGGTGACGGTGTGAACCGCACAACAAACCAGATCTATGTATCCCGTGATTGCGCCCAACGGCTGAAACGCATTGTCAAAGACGTTGGCGGCGAAAATCCTACAATCGGGGGATATGTCGATGCAATACTCCGTGAGCATTTCGACGACTGCGCCGACCTCATCGCTGAGATGACCAATGACAAATATCGTAAACCGATATGATATGGCTATACATTCTCGCCGCTATTGTGGCACAGGTCATTGTGGTCGTCCTTATCGTCGAATATATCAACCGAAGGTCGATGCCGGACATCCCGGCCAATTTGGAAACGGCACCACCGGAGGAGGAAGAAGAAAAGTCTCAGCCCACGGAGAAAAAGGAGGAAGAGGCGGTCGGTGAGTCAAGTTTCAGCTACGAAGCATTCAAAGCCATGCAGGAGGATATTCGCTCCCTGCGTGAATGTGTAGAGACATTGATGGATGCCAAGGATGCTGAGTTTGATGTCCCCGACAATGAGAAGAAGGAATCGAAAGAGGAAGTTCCCGCTGCCCGGATGTCCCGCGAAGCCGAGGCGAAGGCATGGGAGGACAACCGTGATGATATTGCCCAGCTCGAAAGAGAGGATGACACTGTGGCATATCCCAACGAGTTGGCCACAGGTGCTGACTTCGATTCCATAACAAAGGCAACGGTGATTCTTGAAACTGCCGATGGCAGAACTCCCGAGGATCTTAAGTTTGCGATGAACATTTACAGAACACTTGACGGCACACAGTTCAGCGGTTGTCTCCCCGACGCACTGCTTGAAAAACTGATTGAGTGCCACCGGAGATTCGACATGAAGGTAAATGTCTCCGAGGACAAGAACTATGATGAAGCCAAGGCTCCGGTTGTGGAGGAAAAACCACAACCTCAACAGAAGAAGGAAGCGGAGCTGAAGGAGAAGTTTGAGGAACTGGCAAAGGGTCCGGATTCTGAAAATACACCGCGCTTCAACATGGACTTTGTTCGCAAACACCCCAGAAACAAGTGAGAAGCAAATGAAAATCACAAACAAAATCAAGAGAGTATTCAACCCGCGTGTACTTTCCGCGCTCTTTGCAGTTGCATCGGTAGCCCAGTGTTTCGCAGCCGGTAACGGCATGGCTGGTATCAACGAGGCTACTTCTATGATTTCCAGCTATTTTGACCCCGGTACGAAACTCATCTATGCCATCGGTGCGGTAGTGGGTCTCATCGGCGGTGTCAAAGTCTATGGCAAGTTTTCTTCCGGCGATCCTGACACCAGCAAGACTGCCGCATCGTGGTTCGGCGCGTGTATCTTCCTGATTGTCGCCGCCACCATCCTCCGCTCGTTCTTCCTCTGACCAATGGCTGAGTTCTCAATCAACAAAGGGATTGGGAGAACAGTTGAATACAAGGGTTTGAAGGCGCAGTATCTCTTCATCTTCGCCGGTGGCCTGATTGTGGATTTCATTGTGTTCGTCATCATGTATATGTGTGGCGTGCCGCAATGGTTCTGCATCGGCTTCGGCGGAGGCTGCGCCGCCATCCTTGTGTGGCTTACCTTCCATCTCAACACAAAGTATGGCCAGTACGGATTGATGAAACTCACGGCTGTGAAATATCATCCGCGTTACATCATCAACCGTCTGCGCCTTAACCGATTGATTAAGCATAAGAAATAATGAGGAATACACTGAAAGCGACAACACTGGAGTCAAAACTCCCTCTGCTTGCCGTTG
Source organism: uncultured Muribaculaceae bacterium (assembly GCA_910579675.1). Taxonomy (GTDB): domain Bacteria; phylum Bacteroidota; class Bacteroidia; order Bacteroidales; family Muribaculaceae; genus Paramuribaculum. Next base: position 17,959 of record CAJTUF010000002.1, read on the forward strand.
AACATGGCTGTATCATAAGCAAAGATGCCGACATTACTCTGGCGTTTGAGGTGACACTGCCCGAACTGTTCACGGTGACCTCGGCAGAATATGAGGCGATGCACGCTGCTTGGTGCAAGGCAATCAAGGTATTGCCCCACTTCTCGGTAGTTCATAAGCAAGACTGGTTTATGGCTGAGACATATAAGCCGGAATTACAAAAAGAGGATTTGAGTTTTCTCGACCGCTCATTTGAAAGACATTTCAATGAGCGTCCATACTTGGCCCACCAGTGCTACCTGTTTCTGACAAAGACTACAAAGGAGAGAATGCGACAGCAGAGTAATTTTTCAACTCTATGTCGCGGACGTATTACTCCAAAGGAACTCAACCACGAGGTGATTGTGAAGTTCATGGAGTCGGTTGAGCAGTTTGAGCGAATCATCAATGATACCGGCTATCTCAAATTACGTCGCCTATCGGACGATGAGATTGTCGGCACTGAAAGCACCTCCGGCATAATTGAGCGGTATCTGTCTCTCTCGATGGGCAATGTGACCTGTCTGGAAGATATTGACCTCTCAGCTAAGGAAATGCGAATTGGCGACAAGATGCTCTGTCTGCATACGCTATCGGACACCGATGATTTGCCCGGCAAAGTCAGTACCGACAACCGATATGAACGGTTATCGACTGACAGGTCGGATTGTCGCCTCTCGTTTGCAAGTCCCGTCGGATTGCTGCTCCCATGCAACCATATTTACAACCAGTATATTCTGATTGACGACCACGATGAGAACTTGGCAAGGTTTGAGAAAACAGCCCGTAATATGAACTCCCTCTCGAAGTATAGCCGAAGTAATGCTATAAATAAGGAGTGGATAGACCAGTATCTTAACGAGGCTCATTCTTACAGCCTTATCTCGGTACGCTGCCATTGCAACATCATGGCTTGGAGTGATGAAGCTGAGGAGTTGCGGCGAATCAAGAACGAGGTCGGCGGTCAGTTGGCAACAATGGGGTGTATGCCACGGCACAACACTATTGACTGCCCGACATTGTTCTGGGGTGCAATGCCCGGCAATGAGGCTGACTTTCCGGCTGAAGAATCTTTCTACACATTCATAGAGCCTGCCGTTTGCTTCTTCACAGCCGAGACAAACTACCGCTCATCCTTATCTCCATTCGGTATCAAGATGGTAGATAGATTGACCGGTAAGCCCGTTCACTTGGATATTTCCGATGAACCTATGAAGCGAGGTATAACTACCAACCGCAACAAGTTCATATTGGGCCCGTCAGGTAGCGGAAAGTCATTCTTCACCAACCACCTTGTACGCCAATATTATGAGCAAGGCACCCATGTGTTGCTCATTGACACCGGTAACTCTTACGAAGGTCTATGCAACCTTATTCGTAGTCGCACCCACGGCGAAGATGGTATCTATTACACTTACACCGAGGATAAGCCTATCTCGTTCAATCCGTTCTGGACGGATGACTGCATTTTCGATGTGGAGAAAAAGGATTCCATCAAGACGCTTCTGCTGACGCTGTGGAAGTCAGAGGACGACCGTATCAGCAAAACCGAAAGCGGTGAGCTTGGATCCGCATTGTCTATGTTCCTTGAAAAGATGGTGAAAGACCGTGATATTTTCCCATGTTTCAATTCGTTCTACGAATTTATGCGTGACGATTACCGTGCTGAAATGGCGCAACGGCCTATACCCATCTATAAACAGGACTTCGATATTGACAACTTTCTGACGACGCTACGCCAGTATTACCACGGCGGCAGGTATGATTTTCTTCTCAATTCAAAGGAGAATATCGACCTGCTCAACAAGCGGTTCGTAGTCTTCGAGGTGGATTCGGTGAAGGACAACAAGGAACTATTCCCCATCGTCACAATCATCATTATGGAGGCGTTCATCAACAAGATGCGTCGCCTGAAAGGTATCAGAAAAATGATGATTGTGGAAGAAGCGTGGAAAGCTCTTTCAACGGCGAATATGGCGGAGTATCTGAAGTATATGTTCAAGACGGTACGCAAATTCTTCGGTGAGGCTGTGGTGGTTACACAAGAGGTTGACGATATTATCTCGTCGCCCATTGTAAAAGAGACCATCATAAACAACTCCGACTGCAAAATTCTGTTGGATCAGCGCAAATATATGAATCGTTTCGACCAGATTCAGGAACTGTTAGGCTTGACCGACAAGGAGAAAGCGCAGATTTTGAGTATTAACATGGCAAACAATCCCAGCCGACTATATAAAGAGGTGTGGATTGGATTGGGTGGCACACAATCTGCCGTCTATGCCACGGAGGTATCCGGCGAGGAGTATTACTGCTACACCACTGAGGAAACTGAAAAAGTGGAGGTTCAGCGACTCGCTGCCAAACTCGGCGGAAACCTTGAAATGGCAATCCGCATGATGGCTCAACAGAGAAGGGAGGGTGCGACATGAAAATACCAAAAGTGTTTCACCCCATTCTCGGAATACTCGTCGGGACAATTCTCTTTCTCTCTGCCATAGGATTGCTGTCGGTGGCATTTGTCGGGGCTGTCAAATGCGTTGAATATGCCAAGCCATTCTTTATGGAGTTTCTATCCGACATTCATTTCAAAGACTGGTTCCCACTATGAAAACGTTTCTGAGAATCGTTGGATTACTTCTGGTGGCTATTGCAATCAGTGCGACAATTCTAATAGTACTTCCTTTGCTCCTGCTCTATGTCGGAATAAGGCTAATTGGAGGCATAGCCTCTAAAATCAACTGAAAACAACTCAATGAAAAACATCAAGACAATCCTCATGCTGTTTGCCTTTGTTCTGCTCCTCGGAGCGGGCAATGCAAACGCCCAGTGGACGGTGATTGACCCGTCAAACATAGCCCAGAGTATCGTAAACTCTTCAAAATCACTCGTTCAAGAGTCAACGACGGCCACAAATATGGTGAAAAATTTTCAGGAAACAGTGAAAATTTATCAGCAGGCTAAGAAGTATTACGATGCTCTGCAACAGGTAAATAACCTTGTCCGCGATGCCCGAAAGGTGCAGCAGACAATTCTCATGCTCGGCAATATTTCCGGCTACTACGTCAACAACTTCAACAAGATGTTGACCGATCCCAATTTCACCTCCTCGGAACTTTCGGCGATCGCTTCGGGCTACACCCGAATTTTGGAGGAAGCCGGTGGTGTTCTGCAAGACCTGAAGCAGGTTGTCAACATCACAACTCTATCCATGACGGATAAAGACCGTATGGATGTGGTTGATGATTGCTACAAGGAGATGAAGCGGCTGAAGAACCTCACGGCTTACTATACCAATAAAAATATCTCGGTGTCTTATCTCCGTGCAAAGAAGAAAGCTGACACAGAACGTGTAGTGTCTCTCTATGGTGACGGAAGCGAAAAATACTGGTAACGCCTATGCTTTGTGCTATAGATTTTGACAACCTGCACACCGTACTTCGGTCTCTCTATGACGAGATGATGCCGTTGTGCAGCGACATGGCAGGTGTGGCTCAGGCAATTGCCGGATTGGGTGCGCTGTTTTATGTGGCATACCGTATCTGGCGGTCGCTTGCCGCAGCCGAACCGATTGACGTGTTCCCGCTACTCCGTCCCTTCGCCATAGGGCTTTGCATTATGTTCTTCCCTACAATCGTGCTTGGCACAATCAACTCAATAATGTCGCCGATTGTGCAGGGAACGGCAGGAATGCTTGAAGGTCAGACGCTCGATATGCAACATTATCGGGAGGAGAAGGACAGATTGGAGCATGAGGCAATGATGAATGATCCATCAACTGCTTACCTTGTCGATGACGCTGAATTTGACCGTCAGATTGATGAACTTGGAGTAACCGAAATTGGTACCGCTGCCGGAATGTATATCGAGCGAGGTATGTATAAGGTGAAGAAGGCTATCCAAAATTTCTTCCGGGAATTATTGGAGATGCTCTTTCAAGCTGCTTCTCTCACCATAGACACCATAAGGACATTCTTCCTCATAGTGTTAGCGATACTCGGACCTATCGCATTCGCTATATCGGTGTGGGATGGATTCCAATCCACTCTTACCCAATGGATATGCAGATATGTTCAGGTTTACTTATGGCTTCCGGTAGCTGATTTGTTCTCGACGATATTGGCGAAAATTCAGGTGCTGATGCTCCAAAACGATATATCGGAGTTGACGAATAATCCTAATGTAAATCTCGATAGTTCAAATACTTGCTACACAATATTTATGATTATAGGCATTATCGGATACTTCACTATTCCGACAGTTGCAAGCTGGATTATTCAGTCGGGAGGCATGGGCGCTTACACCAAGCATGTCAACTCAATGGGTATGCAAGGCGGCTCGGCAATCGGTGGGATAGCAGGGTCTGCCACTGGTAATGTGGCAGGTCGAGCCGGTAAACTTTTGAAAAAATAGCTTATGGAGTTCAAATCACTCAAAAACATAGAGTCGTCGTTCCGGCAGATTCGTCTTTTCGGCATTGTATTCGTGAGCTTATGTGCTGTGGTGGCTGTGGCCAGCGTGATGCTTTCGCTCAACTTTGCAGAGAAGCAGCGGGAAAAGATCTATGTCCTTGATAATGGCAAGTCACTGATGCTTGCTCTCTCTCAGGATATGGAGCAGAACCGTCCCGCAGAGGCCCGGGAGCATGTGCGACGTTTCCATGAACTGTTCTTCACACTCTCGCCGGAAAAGTCAGCGATTGAGCACAATGTCAGTCGGGCGTTGCTACTGGCCGATAAAAGTGCCTACAATTATTACCGAGACTTCACCGAACAGGGCTACTACAACCGCATCATCGCCGGCAATATCACTCAGACGCTGACGGTGGATAGTGTGGTAGTCAACTTTACCAACTATCCCTACGATGTGCGGACGTATGCCAAGCAGATGATTATCCGTCAGAGTAATGTGACGGAGAGGTCGTTGGTAAGTACCTGCAAGTTGAGCAACTCCGGACGTTCCGATGACAATCCCAACGGCTTCATCATCCAGAACTTCACGGTGGTGGAGAATAAGGACATTCAGACAATCAAGAAGTAGATGAAAATCAAAATCATCCCCGATGCCGTGCTCGACCTTTTTAATAAGTTGGTGCAGCGTAAGGAGGGAGCTGTGGAGTATGTACGTCGCAAGTGCGACGACATACCTCCGCAGAAGCGGTTCAGGGTCGTGGCTGTGGCCTTTCTTCTGTTCGCTATGCTCGCTCTCTTTGTTTTCGGTAAATCAATGTATAACATCTACAATGGGGTTCACAGTAACCCCGCTTTCGGCAACATCAAGCAGATGCCGATGCCCGACAAGGGCGACTCACCCGCAATAAATGATTTCTATGGATCTGAAGAACCTGTGGAACAAACTGACGCGCCCAACCACCGAGGCGGAGCGCAAGATGCGGATTAAATATTTGGTGGCTTTCCCGGCTATGTTTCTGACTACCGGCATAATTCTCTGGCTCATCTTCGACAGTTTCGGGGACGGTGCGCAGACGAACACAAACGGTTTCAATCAAAATATGCCCGAACCGGATGCGAAGGAGATAGTGAGCGACAAACGAGACGCTTACGCTACGCAGAAGGATACGGCTGTGAATGTGGCTGAGGTTGTGCCAACGATCGACTCCATACCTCCGCAGGAGGATGTGGTTGCGCCCAATCAAATTGAGCAATCAAACCAAGTTTATCAGGAAGTTCAAGCCTCGTTGGAGGATTTTTACATTCCCGAAGACCAATCGGCGGCACAGGTCGCGGAATTGCAAGCGAGGATTGATGAACTGGAAATGCAGAATGCCTACGCCCAGCAGCAGACTCAGCAGCCCAATGAAGTGGAGCTGATGGAGAAGTCTTATCAGTTGGCAGCGCAATACCTCGGCACCGGCAATGGCGGTCAGCAAGCGGTCATTGTGGATGAGCCGGAGAAGGAGCGTAATGTTATGCCGGTGAATCAGGTCAACCGTAATGTGGTTTCCTCTCTCAGTGCGGCAACATCTGAACGGTCATTCTCTACCGCTGTCGGCGGCAAGCGTCAGAATTTCAAGAATACCATTTCAGCGTGCATAGCCTCTGACCAGTCGGTAATTGACGGTCAGAGCGTGAAACTGAGAACCCTTGAACCTATGTGGATAGGCAACTCGCTGTTGCCAAAGAATACAACCATTGTCGGCTCGGCGCGATTACAAGGTGAACGCCTTGAAATCACGATTGAAAGCATTGAGGCATTGGGTTGTATCATGGAGGTTGACCTCGCGGTATATGACTCAGACGGTCAGGATGGTATCAACATTCCCAATTCTATGGAGTCAGACGCACTGAAAGAAATCGGAGCCAATATGGGTAGCACCGTCGGCAGTTCAATCAACATATCCACCAATGCCGGAGCGCAGATTGTCTCCGATGTAGGCCGTGGCTTACTCAATGGCGTAGGCCAATATCTTACCAAGAAAGTCCGGCAGGTGAAAGTTCATCTGAAATCCGGCTACAAAGTGATGCTCAAACAGGTTGAGCAGTAATCAACAAAACACACCAACACAACGAATGAAAACAATCACAAAACTCTTCGTTGCGGCAGTGGCGCTTTTCGGAGCAGCCACCGCTGTCAACGCAAAAACAGTCAAAAACACCGATAACAATGTGTCTTCTGACACTGAAACGGTCGCCGCACACGACATGACCGTGTATGGTGCTAACTACACCGATGGCGACAAATTCGATGGTCTTACCCGAAAAGTTGGTTTCGACCCAATGATTCCGCCTCACGCGCTGGAGGTATGCTACAACAAGACCACGCATATCATCTTCCCGGCAGAAATCACCTATGTGGACTTGGGCAATGAGAACCTCGTTGCCGGACTCGCTGACGGTGCAAAGAATGTGTTGCGTGTAAAATCGGCTTTTAAGTCGTTCAAGCAGGAAACCAATCTTTCGGTTATCACTGAAGATGGTAGCTATTACACATTTAACGTCAAATTCGCCAAAGAGCCGCTGTTGCTCAGTATCGAAATGACCGATTTTCTCCATGATGGCGAAGCCGTGAACCGCCCCAACAACGCACAGGAGATCTATCTGGAAAAACTCGGTCAGGAGTCGCCTATGCTTGTAAAGCTGATTATGAAATCCATCTACAAGCAGAACAAGCGTGAAATCAAACATATAGGCAGCAAGCGTTTTGGGATCCAGTTCCTTCTGAAATCCATCTACACCAACAATGGCTTGCTCTATTTCCACACGGAACTTAAGAACACTTCAAATATCGCTTTCGACATTGACTATGTAATGTTCAAGATTGTGGATAAGAAAGTTGTTAAGAGAATCGCAATGCAGGAGAATGTTGTAGAACCACTCCGTGCCCAGAACTATGTGACGGTGGTACACGGTAAATCTACAGAGCATACCGTGTTCGCCTTGGAAAAATTCACCATCCCCGATGACAAACAGCTCGTTATCGAAGTCGCCGAAAAGGAAGGTGGCCGCCATCAGTCCTTTGTGGTCGATAACGAAGACATTGTGAGAGCCAACGTAATTGACGAACTTTCAATTCAGTAATCCAATGAGAAAAGCGATGATAATTTTCGCTGCCATGCTTGCCCTTTTCTCAGGGCAGGCAATGGCCCAGCGAACACTTCCCGGCATGAGGTCGGTAGAAGTCAAGGCGAATATGGTTGACGGTTTCTATACCGGCTCAGCCCGTGACTGTGGCTATTCCTTCGGAGTGTATTACTCCGTATTCAAAGGCAATAACGCACATGAGTGGACTTTTGGCGGAGAATATCTTCAGTCCTATAAGCCTTACGGAGAGAAAGGTCGAATCCCCATTGCTGAATTTATAGGCGAAGCTGGATATAATCTCCACCTATACAGCAACTACTCACAGTTCTTTCACCTCTATGGAGGAATCTCGGCTCTTGCCGGATATGAGACGGTCAACTGGGGAAAGGCGCTGTTGCCAGACGGAGCAACGCTCCACAACTCGGACGCATTCATCTATGGTGGAGCGGTCAATCTTCAAGCCGATTTCTATCTCTCAGACAGAATCGCCCTCACCGCCAACCTCAAAGAGAGATTCATTTTCGGTAATTCAACGGGGCACTGCCATTTCTCCTACGGACTGGGCATTAGAATTATGATGGACTGACAGGCTATGAGATACACTGAGAAAGATATTCCGGGGATGCCGATTACGGCATTCTTGGATGCCCTTGGCGAAAAGTCAGTTGGCGGCTATGGATATTTGAAACTTTACTATGCTCCGTACCGTGATGATGCAGAGGCATTATTAGTGGTTGACACCAAAATGAATAATTGGTATGATCACGGGACTGATGAATCCGGTAATTTATATGATTTAGCGGAACTTACAGCAAGGGGCGACCATCGGAAGGATATTAGCGGCTACATTGTCAAGATGATGAACGATAATGAGATAGCCAAAGAAATGCTCACAAAAAGAGCCATTGAGCCACAGGTAATACACCTCGACATTGCAAAGATGCCGCTCACTGACTTTATGAAGGCATTGGGTCAGGAACATCCGGTAGCTGCCGACGGTGATTTGAGAATCTATAATACTCCCTATGATTCATCGGCCAAAGGTACGATGGTTATCAATATCCGCACGAACTTATGGCATGATACCAAGTCTGGTGCCAATGGTGGAATCTATGACCTTGCGTATGAACTGACAGGCTGCGCCAACAAATCGGAACTAAACCGATATATTGCTGGTGAGATGAATGCCTACAAACAGCGTGAGCATAATAAACCGGAAGTCAAGCCGAAGCCACTAAAGGCTGAAACGAATCAGCCTAAACGTAAGATGCGCCGTTAGCCTATGGATATTTCAGGACTCAAAACCATACCGATTGCCGATTTCCTTAGGCGATTGGGACATGCGCCTGTGGCTCAGAAAGGCCGTGAATTGACATACTTCGCACCATATCGTGAGGAACATAAGCCATCTTTTTGCGTCAATGCCGAGAAGAATGTGTTTTATGACTTCGGCACCGGATGTGGTGGCGACATTTTCAAATTGGCCGGGGAGTTTATTCACTCCTCTGACTTCAAGGCCCAAGCAAAGTATATAGCCGACTCAATGAACGTACAACTGCCGATGAAGGAGCATCCTTCTTTTGTTAGCCAGCCCACTGAACCAGTTTTTCAGAATGTGGAAATTTCACGGCTTGAATCTCCAACTCTTTTGCGATACCTCGCCCAACGTGGTATTCCAAAAGAGATAGCTCAAAAGTATTGTGTAAAGGTTGACTATCAGTTACGTGGTAAAGACTATTATGCTATCGGATTTGAGAATAACGCACACGGTTACGAACTTCGCTCAGCCTTTTTTAAAGGATCTTTCCCTCCGAAGCATATCACCCATATCGCTAACGGCAATGGTCGATGCAATATCTTTGAAGGCTTCATTGACTTTCTTTCTGCTGAAAAACTCGGTTACAATGACGGCAACGACTCGTTGATTCTCAACTCCGTTTCCAACCTCCACAAGGCTCTCCCTTTCCTCTCAGATTATCCGCTCATTCTTTGCTACCTCGACAATGATGCCGCAGGTCGTGAAGCCCTCGCCAAGCTCCAAAAGGAGTTTGGTGACAGGGTCGCGGATAAGTCTTCGCTCTATCCTGACCATAAGGATCTGAACGAATACCTTGTATCAATCTCTCCCAAGCATACTAACAAATTAAAATTCTGATAAATATGACAGACATTCTCAATAGAATCGGCGCAATCCGCGTCACTCCAATCCGATTTTTCGGCTTTTGGGCAATACTTTTTGCCCTTGTATTCTCCCTCACCTCCTGTTCCGATGACCTCGATGTGCAGCAGTCATATCCCTTCACCGTGGAAGTCATGCCATACGCCGACAAAATCGCCAATGGCGAAACTATCGAACTGCGCTTTGAAATCAAGCCGGAAGGGAACTATTCCAACACTATGTACACAATCCGCTATTTTCAATATGAGGGAAACGGCTCACTAAAGATGGTTGATGGCCCCGTATTGGTCAACAATGATCGTGTCCTCCTCGAAAGTATGACATTCCGCCTGAACTACACTGCCAAATCTTCTGATTCCCATAAATTTCTCGTTGTTATCGAGGATAACTTCGATTCCACCCCGTGGGAGCAGGCATTCGAGTTCAACAACAATGACAGCGACGACAACGGCGGTACAGGAAGTCTGGTTGTTACACCCATCAATCCCGGAACTGTAACACCCATCGGCAAATGAAGAAACTCCTGATACTCTTTGTGGCATTGTTCTCCATTGTGGGAACAATGCCCGGCAACGCCGCCTCACAGCGAACTGCCCCCGCTAGGGAGCAGAAAACAAAACGAAGCATAATGGAACTGCCGCTATTTGAGCGTGCAATCCTCATAATCAAGAAGTTTGAAACACTCCATAAGCCGAAACATTGGCCATATGTTGGATATGGACATCAAGTTCAGCCGGGCGAACCCTACCGCCGAGGTTGCCAAATAACCGAAGCACAGGCAGACGCACTTCTTCGCAAAGACTATTCCAAATTCTGCGCACTGTACGAGAAATACGGCAAAGACAAATATCTCCTCGCTGCCCTCGCATACAACTGTGGACCCGGTGTAGTCAACAAGTCCAGCGTCCTACGCCTCCTCAAATCCGGCAACCGCAATATCTTCAAAGCCTACACCTCCCACTGCCACTATAAAGGCAAGAAACACAAAGGTTTGTTAATTCGGAGGCTTACGGAATTAGCCGCCCTGTTCATTCCTTAATACTTTTTATCCCATCTGGATTGCATTCGATTCAGATGGGATTTTTATTTAACGCTGAAAAATTATATTGGTCAATACCGCTTGTTAAACCGGTCATAACTAAGGCCGTCTAAAATTGTAAACAAGAGATTATGAAACGCTTTATTCTCAGCTTAATGCTTGTGTGCGCTATCTTTGTTGCACAAAGTCAATACTACTATCCATACGATAGTAGCAACTACTATTATGATGATTCCCCAAGCCTCATTATCCAGAAGGACAAAATAATGGGGTGGTATGTTTCAGATATAGATGGTAAACGAATAAGCGACTATTATGAAGAGATTCGGCCATTCAGTCAAGGTCATGCAGCTGTTAAGGATAAAATCATGGGGTGGTGCTTCATAGACCTTACCGGAAAGAAATGTACAGATTATTACAAGGAGGTTGATGACTACCATGACGGTTATGCTCTTGTGAAAGATAAGGTGATGGGCTGGACATTCATCGATGGTCAAGGCAAAAGATTAGGTTCTGATTACTTTGATGAGGCATATCCGTTCCATCGTGGAGTAGCACTCGTTAAAGATAAGGTAATGGGTTGGCATCTCCTCAACACCTCTGGTAAAAGAATAACTGACTATCACAAAACTCCATGGGATTTCAAGGCTCCAACTCCGCCACGCCGACCATGGTAAAAGTACATTTATAAGCTTCAATCATTGCGCTTCTGTCGGTTGTTATTGTATATATGAGCAAGAAATCATTCAGATTTGAAGAGCAAGAAGTAATTCATGGTCGGAAGACAATCAAGATAGGCTACCGGCGTAATGTCGTAAGAGAATTTGAGAAACTACGCAAATACACTTACGACACGATGATATTTGAAGATATTCCTATTCTAAAGGACATCAACACATGCCGGATTGATGGAGTGAAAACTCTTGTTCTTAAAGATATTGGCATTTTCGATACTGGTATATTTGCCATGAAGGATTTGGAAACCCTTATCGTTTGTGGCACCATAGGTCAACTTCGTCCGTGGGTGGTGAGCTATTGCGATAATCTGCGTACCATTATCATTGAAGCTAATGTTTTCTCTTGCGACACATATTTGTCTTTCGACCATTGTCCCAAATTGGCTCATGTTATAGTCCGTGGTACTTTCCCTGACAAACTTATTCACGTGACTGACGACTCAAAGACATACTTCGATAATGAAACACGGCTTGTTTCCAAGATTCCTTTTGAAAATTACCGGAAGTCTTTCGATAATATATCAGATGAGAAAAAAGAGCAAGTAAGAGAGCGACTCCAACAATCTTCAAAATGGGTGACAAGACATTATGGTCGCATTCAGGAACTTGACGATGCTATAGGTGGCGGCGCATCAGATATGTGGAAATTCATTGCCGATGCTTTCGGCTCTTGGACAAGAGCGTATAAAATGAGGAAAATCGGCTGGGAATATAATGCTGAAAAAGAACATCCTTCTGTAAAGTCATTGAAACGAAGTGCAGAATATACTCCCGGCGAATATCCCCTCCCATTCAGATTTGAGTATGCACCGGAAGATACGGAAGCATTCCAACGCAACAGACGAATTTTCCATCTGCGGAAAATTGCCGGGAAGGGTGATGATTATATCCGAATGATGAGATTGTGCCGTTGGATTCATGTCAGCATTCGGCATGATGGCAAAGCCGTACCCCATGTTTTGTACAATCTACGCAGTCTTATGAATGCGACGGCACGAGTTGGCAATCCCGGGAATTGCTTCGTTATGGCGATGTGTCTTAGCGAGGCCTTATTAAGTATTGGTATTAAAGCCAAATACATAAAAGGTTATCAGTTGCGTGACGACTCAAGCCAATATCATGTATTTGTTGCAGCTTGGAGTAAGAAATTAAGGAAGTGGATTTTCCTTGACCCAACTTATGGAGCATGGATCAAAGACAATAGCGGGCATCTTCTTTCACCGGCTGAAATACGATATAATCTTCTACACGATGTGCCAATGCACATCAATCCAGAAGCTGATTACAATGGCAATAGGGAATCATCCAAGACGTACCTTTCTCACTATCTTGCACCTAATATGTACTATATGCTTGCCAATACGTATAGCCAAGATGAAACTGAGGGAGACAGCTATCATTCTCAGGGTACGTGGGTAACATTGGTTCCTAAAGGAGAAGGAAACAGGCGTTTCATATTGAATCCAACCACTGACGACGAATATTTTTGGCAACCACCCGAATAAATAAAATTCTAATCAAACAGAAAGTCCTTCCCATTATATGGGGTGCAGCGAAAAGATTGGACTTATATCCACAAGGAGTGCTTTCTCCGCGATATATTTGTTTCCGACCTATAGAGGGTATCGTTGATTCTGATTTTTTGGTATACTTATTTGAGTCGAAATATTGGTATCGAGAAGTATCAGAGATTTGTGTGGAGGGAGCACGGAATCACGGCCTTCTCAATGTTTCGGTAGTTGACTTCTTCAATATGAAGCTACATCTTCCTGATCTATCTGAGCAAAAGCGAATAGCAGAAATGATGAGTGCAATTAGCGATAAAATAGAACATTCAAGTCGGCTATACACGCTATACAATGCTCAAAAGACATATCTTCTCTCCAATCTGTTTATGTGAACATATTGGAAAGCAAGAACTTCTTTTGCTCTTGATATTTACTCAGTAGTAGTTCTTCCAACTTTATCTTTTGAATGAAAGATTTGAGTATGAAGGCTATTTCTTTCTGTACTGTCAGAGGCGGTAGAAGTGCTTCTATGCGAGAAAAATTTGGATAGAACAAATAGATTAATTAACTCTATAATCGTTGCACCGAGACAATCTTTATATGGAATTTCAAATATTCACTTGTAAACGGTATTCGCTTGGCGTTCGCTTGGTAACTCTTTCAAATTGCTCAATAAAATGAGGAACATGGTTATAACCGGATTCGTAGGCTATTTGTGCGACAGTCAAGTTGGAATACATCAACAACTTGCAGGCGTGCTCTATACGTATTTCCGCAAGGCATTGGAAGATGCTCTTGTCTGTACGTTGTTTGAAATATCGACAAAGAGCTGATGGATTCTGTTTCACATAATCTGCAATTTCCTTCAACGAGATTTTTTCCTTGAAATGGTTGAAAAGATAAGAATATACGCGATTGACAGGCTCATTGGTTTCCTGCAAAAGATTTGAGCTATTGTATGCTACGTCTGAAAGAATGTTTATTTTCCGGCATTGGCATAGGCGTTCCAGAATTTGAAAAAGATGGATCAACCGTACAGTGTGCTCTACCTTTTCAAGTTCTTCAAACCGCTGTAGCAAATCGTCATATAAGTTCTTGTCTGAAAAGCGTATTCCATACTGGCTTTTCTGCAATAATTCATATATGGGAAGATAGTCGGGTAATTCTCCTATAGATAAGGGGAATATGGTTGGGTGAAATTGCAACGCTATTCCGGAACTTGCTTCCGATCCTGCACCGGGATCTAATTTTGCATTACACAAATGCAAATGTGGGACATTACTTCCTATCATAGCAACATCCCCTTCCTTATAATTCCTGACACCCTCTCCTACAAATTGCTTGCCACTTCCATGAGTAAACAGCATAATCTCATATTCGGCATGTTTATGTCGTGGCAATACGAACTTAGGGTATATGATACGGCTACATAGTGTAGTCCTTTGATGAATGATTTTTCGTTCCAGTATAGCCATATTCTGTGATTTTGATTCGTGCTGCAAATATAACGAAATAAATAGCAAATATATTGTAATCATATCTCGAAAAATCGCCCTAATTTTGCAGCATCAATTTAAAACTACAACAATCAGCATATGAATCATATAGCGGTCGGCATAGGAGAAGTCTTATGGGATATATTCTCCAACAGGCGAACGATAGGCGGAGCTCCTGCCAATTTCGTATATCACACAGCACAACTCGGACTCAATAGTTATATTGTGAGTGCTGTAGGTAATGATGTGTTGGGAGAAGAAGCGGAAAGGGTATTGAAAAGTAAAGGCATTGAATCCCGTATTCTGCGCACTGATTATCCTACGGGAACAGTAATGATTAGTCTGGATAAACAAGGGGTTCCAAGATATGACTTTCAAGAACAAACTGCATGGGATAACATTACTTTCAATGACGAGATGGCACGACTTGCCAAACATACGAATATTGTATGTTTCGGTTCGCTGGCTCAAAGGAATATCAAAAGCCGCAATGTCATATATCAATTCCTTAAAACGATGCCGGATACGGACAATACATTTAAGGTATTCGATATCAATCTCAGGCAAAAATTCTTCAGCAAGGAGCTGATCCACGATTCTTTATCGCTCTGCAACATTTTGAAGATAAACGATGAAGAGTTGGATACAGTGAGCAAAATGTTTGATATAGGCACATGCTCTCCGCAAAAACAATGCGTTGCATTATTAAAACAGTATAATCTGAAAATGATTATATTGACTTGTGGAATAAATGGTAGTTATATCATTATGCCTGAATCGGTTTCTTTTCAGGCAACCCCCGAAACAGAGGTGGCTGATACGGTGGGGGCAGGAGATGCGTTTACCGCAACATTCTGCTCGGCTTTATGCTATAAAAAAAGTGTTTCGGAAGCACATAGATTGGCAGTAGATCTATCTGCTTATGTATGTTCGCAGCATGGTTCGATGCCGGCAATACCGGATGAATTGAAATATAAAATCATACAGTAATGGGAATTATGGAAAACAATCTATAAAATTGATAGCATCTGACATGGACGGAACTCTTTTAGATTCGGCTGGCAGGTTGCATCCGGAGTTCTTCTCTGTATTTGAGAATCTGAAAGAAAAGGGTGTCGTGTTTGTTGCAGCAAGCGGCAGACAATACTATAACCTGCTGAAACTTTTCAACAGGATAAAGGACGATATCATCTTTATTGCAGAAAACGGAACTTATGTGGTTTCAAAGTCACAAGAATTATTGGTTGTCGATATTCCGTCAGAAGAGGTACATGAAGTCGTCCGGGAAGTGAGAAAGATAAAGGGAGCATATCCAGTATTATGCGGCAAGAATAAGGCATATATTGAAGATGAAGACATTGAATTTGTAAGACAAGCCCGTACTTATTATGAACGGTGCGAAATCGTACCGGATTTGTTGGATGTCAAGGATGATACATTTCTCAAAATAGCGATATATGACTTCGATGGTTCATCGGTAAACAGTTATCCTGTTTTGCGGCATTTCAACGGAACTCTAAAAGTAGTGGTGTCTGGACTGAATTGGCTTGACATAAGTCATCGTGATGCGAATAAAGGTAATGCACTAAAGTTCATTCAGAACCATTTGTCGGTGAAAGCGGATGAATGCATGGCTTTTGGTGATCAGATGAACGATGCGGAAATGCTTCAAACAGTATCTTATAGTTACTGTATGGCAAATTCATCGGATGAATTAAAAAGTTTCGCACGTTATATGGCTCCGTCCAATGACGAAGACGGTGTATTGCATATAATCAAAAGAATCGTTCTTAAATAGATACACGTATGGATATAAAGAGAAAAATTACCGGGATTCAACATGTCGGGATACCTACCAATGATATGCAAAAGAGCATACGCTTTTATAAAGAGCTTGGTTTTGAAGTGGTATGGCAAACCATCAATGAACAAAACGGTGAATCTGTAGTCTTTTTGCAGTTAGGAAACCTGATTATGGAGATTTATGAAAGCCAACAGGCTGCAATGAAAACCGGGGCGATAGATCACATCGCTTTGGACGTGACGGACATTGATTCCATATTTTCTATGGTAAAAGATGCCGGTTTCCAATGTTTGGATGAGCATGTACAGTTCTTGCCATTTTGGAAACATGGAGTCCGGTTTTTCACAATAATCGGCCCCAACAAAGAAAAAATAGAATTCTGTGAGAAGAAACTATAAAAAAATAAAATGATGGAGAATAACAACTTGTTGGCAGCATTCGGAAACAGTGCTGCAAGAGTGAAAAATGCCATTTCTGCCATTAGGGCAGGCAGAGGTGTGTTGTTGGTCGACGATGAGAACAGAGAGAATGAGGGCGATCTCATTTTCCCCGCACAGACCATATCCGAAAAAGACATGGCGTGTATGATACGCCATTGCAGCGGCATAGTATGCCTATGTATTACGCAGGAAAAAGCAGATGAACTTAATCTGCCGCTTATGGTAGAACATAATACCAGTACTTATGGCACAGCTTTCACTATTTCCATAGAAGCAGCCGAAGGTGTGACCACCGGTGTATCTGCTGCCGACCGTGTCAAGACGATAAAAGCTGCGATTGCAGAAAACGCTACATGCAAATCACTCCACAGTCCGGGACATGTTTTTCCGCTGATTGCCCGTCCAGGTGGTATTAAAGAACGCGAAGGCCACACAGAGGGGAGTGTTGAACTTATGAAACTGGCAGGGCTTCAACCTTATGCAGTGTTGTGCGAACTGACAAATGAGGACGGAACTATGGCAAAGCTTCCTGAAATAATTGAATTTAGCAAACAACATAATTATCCAATCATGAGTATTGACGATTTGAAAAATTACGCTCCGGCATCCGATTTTCTTCCCGGATTGCTTGGGTCTTTTGCGAAGCCGGCGGCAGAAAATCCAACGGTAGCAATCATGGAAGCTGCATTCCATCACCACGGATTACACTACCGCTATATCAACTGCGAAGTCGGTCCACAAAATCTTGAAGCAGCCGTTGCAGGAGCCAAAGCTATGGGATGGCGAGGATTCAACTGTTCCATACCGAATAAAGTAGAGGTCATCAAATACCTCGATACGCTTGGAGAATCAGCCCGTATTATCGGTGCTGTAAATACTGTCATCATCGAAAAAGATGGCACTACACGCGGAGAAAACACCGATGGAAAAGGTTTCGTAAAAGCCATTTCAGAAGTGACGGAAATTGCCGGAAAAAAATTGGTGGTATTTGGAGCCGGAGGTGCATCACGTGCTATCTGTGTGGAAATGGCGTTGGCCGGAGCTTCTGACATCATAGTGCTTAATATAGATGAAGGAGGACAAACATTAGTAGATTTGCTAAACCGACACACCCCGGCAAAAGCTTCATTTGTGCTATGGAACCACTCCTTTGATATCCCTTCTGACACCGATATTGTCATCAATGCCACTTCCGTAGGACTATATCCTAACATTGAACAGAGACTGAACATCAATGTAGATTCTTTAACACCTGATATGGTTGTTGCCGACTGCATACCTAATCCAGCATATACGCATTTCGTGAAAGATGCCATAAGCAAAGGGTGCAAGCATGTGCTTCCCGGCATGAATATGCTGGTAAATCAGGCTGTAATAGCCATTAAATACTGGACAGGTGAAGACGTTGACGAGAGTGTCATGAGAAAGGAATTGAAGGACGTTCTCGGATTGTAAAAACAGGCAAGGTTATGGAGTGGTCAATGTTGATTCAATCCCCCACAGACTGGGGGATACTCTTTTTATCGGCTTTAATAATTGGCATGTCCAAAACAGGCATTCAGGGGTTAAGCCTGATATCAGTTCCTCTCTTGGCTCTTGCATTCGGAGCAAAGCCTTCAACGGGGTTGATTTTGCCCATTTTGTGTATAGCTGATTTGATTGCTGTTCTTTACTACCGACGCATCGCAGAATGGAAATACGTTTTCAAACTACTTCCGGCTGCTTTGGTAGGGTTCATCTTGGCTCTGCTTGTGGACAAGGTTATACCACCAGCAGCGTTCAAACATCTTATGGGAGGATGTCTTGCCATCGTGCTGCTCGTTATGTTTTGGTCCGAGTGGAAAGGAAAAGAGAACAAACTTTCGTCTTGTTGGTGGTATGGGCCGTTTTTCGGACTTTTAGGTGGGTTTACCACTATGATAGGGAATGCTGCAGGTCCGGTAATGGCCATATATCTTTTGTCGGTAAAGATGCCGAAATACAGTTTTGTCGGGACAAACGCATGGTTCTTTCTTGTAATCAACTATCTGAAGATTCCGGTACAGATGTTTGCATGGAACAATATAACGAGTCAATCACTCATAATAGATGCCCTTACTATCCCCTTTATACTAATGGGAGGTGTAGCCGGCATCTTTTTAGTAAAACGATTACCGGAAAAGGGCTTCCGCAGTTTTACAACGGCTATCACCTGTGTGTCTGTAATCTTGTTGCTAATATGATTTTCATATAAACAGAAAAAATATGTATGGAATATCGTAGATTGAATGGTTCGGGACTTTTCGTTCCGGCATTGACTTTGGGAACAGGAACATTCGGTGGTTCTCATGGCTTTGAAGGTTGGGGACATACCGGAGTAAAGGAAGCTACCCATATGGTAGATATGTGTCTGGATGCAGGATTGAATATGTTTGATACAGCAGACATGTATTCGCGCGGACTTGCCGAAGAAATATTGGGTAAGGCGATTGCAGGAAAACGTAACAGGTTGCTCATTGCGACCAAAGGGACATTTCCTATGGGAGAAAGCCGTAACCAGAAGGGGGCTTCGCGTTTTCATTTGATGGAGGCTTGTGAAGCAAGTTTGCGCCGTCTTGGAACAGACCACATTGACCTTTATTACATACACGGTTTCGATGCTAACACACCAGTCGAAGAAACACTCCGGGTTTTGGATGATTTAGTAACAAGCGGAAAAATACGTTATATCGGTTGCTCTAATTTTTCAGGGTGGCAACTGATGAAGTCTCTTTCAGTTTCTGAAAGATGCCGATGGAGTAAGTATGTGGCGCATCAGGTATATTATTCACTATTAAACCGAGATTTTGAATGGGAATTAATGCCTCTCGGTATAGACCAACACGTGGGTTCTATAATCTGGAGTCCGCTGGCTGCCGGACGTTTGGGAGGTCGTTACCGAAGGAATAATCCTATTCCGCAAAATGGAAGGGTTGCACGTGGTGGTGCACCAGTAAGGGATAATGTTATATCTTACAATAGGTTGTATGATATAGTGGACGTATTGGAAGATCTTGCGTTGGAAACAGGGAAAAGCGTCGCACAGATTGCATTAAACTGGTTATTGCAGCGTCCCACTGTGTGCAGTCTTGTTATCGGAGCAAGTTCCGAGGAACAACTTCGCCAGAACTTTGGTGCAGTAGACTGGAAACTTTCAGTAGAGCAAATAAATCGTCTTGATGTCGCCAGCAAGACAGATAAGCCTTATCCTTATTGGCATCAAGACCAAAGGCCTGAACTATCATCACAAGTGTTCTAAAATAAATCGTAAAGTAATGAGAATAACATTATTGATTTTGTTTATCATCGGTGGATTATCTGTGTTATCGTCTGTTAGTGGACGCCAACATAAGACTAATTCCTTGCAAACAAAAGACACACGGATGCACAACCGTACAGAAGAACGATTGGAAATTTCTTTCAAATTCCAGCGTGGAGGAATAGCTTCCAGTCAATATGCCATATGGATAGAGAATGACGAAGGGCAGTTAGTACGTACCATCTATACAACATCCTTTACTGCAAAAGGTGGATATAAATATCGAAAGGATGCTATACCTTTTTGGGTAAGCAAGGCTAACCCCAAAGATATGTCCTCAGAGCAAGTAGATGCCATAACAGGAGCGACACCCAGAAATGGCATTTTGGTTTATCAATGGGATGGGACAGACGAAAAAGGCAACCATGTTCCTACGGGAGATTATAAGCTTTTTATCGAAGGCACGTTGTATTGGACGAGCAGGGTTATATATTCTGGAGAATTTACGTGGGGGAACAAAGAACTGACTTCCGTTCCAGTTAAAGTCCAGCATTTCAATCAACAACCAAACAACCAAAACATGATTACAGAGTTAAAAGTATGTCATTTCAAGAATTAAAAATATTATCAATGTATTAGTTATTACTATATTGCATCATAGATATGTTTCAATTCAATAACTTAATTCATAATCACTTGCGGAGATCAAACGAATAAACGAAATAGCACAATTTGTGATGTTCAAGTAAGGCAAATATATGTAAGAGTATTTCGATAAGGATAAAGCATAAAAATGGTAATTCATAGTAAACGAACTGAACTTCTTCGTACACTGATTGGTACAGGCTATTTGTTAATATGTTTATTGACAACAACGTTATCCCAAAATTGTAAAGCCTGATTGGGATATATAGCTAAATTAAAAAATCCGATGAAGTCGTAACTTCATCGGATTTTCCGCTTTTCATATATTCGGGATTATTCCCGTGTCTAACACGCCACCGTTCCTGCAATGCTCGATGATGCCGGGCGTAAATCCCATACTCCCGATTGCGATGTGGCGAATATAGTTCGCATACTCCTTACCTTGAAAATTCTTTCCCGTAAGGTTTCTGAGAATGTGCCGAAGCCACGGAGATATACGTTCTCTCCATGTGCGAGGCTGTCTTTTACTACAACCATAAATTGCTCAACCACCGCGAGAACACTTGCCTTGTCAATCCCTGTAGTCTTTGCTATCTCGTTTACTATATCTGCTTTAGTTATTTTGCGTACTTATCTGATTTAGACTGCAAATTTACTAATTTTTGAGGAGATTGCCTATAAAAAAGCCTGTCCGAAACGAACAGGCTGAGACAGGGACTGGTGTCTTCACAGATGCCATATCCTGCTGCGGTAGGCTTTGAGTTCTTCTTCTGGAAACTCCGCTATCGCTTTGTCAAATTCCCGGAGGATTGCGACCTTGTCATCGGGCAACGCTCCGGTGATTGGTACCGTATTGGATATATGGTGTCCCATAAGGTTGACCTTGATTTTCAAGCGGTCAATGAGAGTTCGCATCTCAAACAGTCTCTCAATCTCCGGTTCTTCCTCATACGAGCCGTCAAGCACTTCCTTATATAATTGTGATTCAGGAAATACAGTCAATGAAACGATATTGATGATACAAGGATGCAGTTTGTTAAGAATATCTGCTGTGGCGATTGCGCTCTCAACGCCTTTGCCCTTTCCTCCAAGTCCATTGAGGTAGAACACGTTGTAGTGTATTCCAGCCTCATCGAGTTTTGACAACTGTTCAAGAATATCGTTGGCATGATAGCCTTTGTTCATTCTTTCAAGAGTAGGATCATGCGCGGTCTCGATACCGATATTTATACTGTCGAGCTTCATGTGACGTAGGTGCTTCAATTCCTCTACCGATTTGGGGGCAATATCTGTCACGCGGGCGAACATTCCGAAAGACACCAAATGAGGAAGATACTTGCGTAGAAGTATGGCAATATCTATCAGTTTGTTGTAGCTGAGAGCAAACGGGTTGGCACCTGTCAGATAAACACGGCGTGCCCGTGGTTGCCACTGTCGGATTACTTTCAAGTCTGCCTCCACCTCCGATAATGGCGACATACGGAATGGTGTTCCGTGATACAGGCTGCAAAATTTGCACTTGTGCCATGTGCAGCCCGATGTAATCTGGAGCAACTGCGAGTTTGCCTCGTATGGCGGTCGCCACACCTGCCCCGTGAAATGTAGTTCAGGATATATCATATCTCAACGATTTTTATTAACTTTGTAGTGCAAAATTAGGTGAGAATCAGAGCCTAAACAACAACATACCGAAAGGTTTGACCCTTACCGAAAAGTTTGTTTTACTCATTTTCAATCAATTCTGCAAACACGATATGGCAAAAAAATTGGACTATGAATATTGCAAGGCCGCTCCGATGCTTGAATGGCTTGGGAACAAATGGGCTTTGGTCGTTCTCGTGAAGATTTCCGAGAACGAACCGGTGCGCTTCAACGAACTGTACCGCAATATTCCGTCCGTGTCAGAGAAAGTGCTGTCGCAGGTGTTGAAACAACTTACCACTGACGGCATAATCGAGCGTCAGCTTTACCCGGATGTACCGCCTCGTGTGGAATATTCCATCACAGACTTAGGAAAAACACTATTGCCTAATGTCGAAGCGTTAATCAAGTGGGGACAGGACAACTTTGAACAGATAATGATAAACAGACACAATAATGAGTGAGGCTGCGAAAAAGTTGAAAGATTTGACCTTGGAAGAACTATGGGAGCTGTTTCCGATAGTTCTTGTGCCGTATTTTTCTTGCTGGAAAGAATGGGCTGATGATGAAATAAAGCAACTCCAAATAATCCTTGATGGATTTTGCCCCATAATCAACCATATAGGCAGCACTGCCATTTCGACAATTCAGGCCAAACCTATAATAGACATATTGGTGGAAGTATCGACAAGACTGGATTGGAACAAATTACGTGATGTCATGGAGTCGTCCGGATATATATGTATGTCTGTTTCAGGAATACGTATGAGTTTCAATAAGGGATATACACCATCGGGATACGCCGATAAGGTATTCCATATACATATTCATCCAATCGGTGACAATGACGAGATATTTTTTCGTGATTTTCTGGTGGACCATCCCGATACGGCTAAAGAATATGAGGCTCTGAAATTGAGTCTCTTGCCAAAATTCAAGCATAATAGAGATGGCTATACCGAAGCTAAAACCGAGTTTATCGAAAGAATTGTTTCTAAACGAAAGAATTGATGGCAGAGAGATTGGCGATGTCATGAATGACGAGGAAGGAATGGCAAACATGCGTAACCTCGCACAAAACATGGCATGACTGTTAAAACAGACATTTAATAAATGACACCCGTAAATATCCTCGACATAAAAGACAGGGCGCAGTTCCGGCAGTGGCTGATTGAGAATCATACCACAGAACGGGAGTGCTGGGTAGTGGCGAAGCGTGGCAAGACGCCGCCGGAGGACGCACTCTGGTATCTTGATGCCGTTGAGGAGGCTCTATGTTTCGGGTGGATTGACTCTACATTGAAAAGCGTCAACGGTGAGCCGCTGCAACGCTTCGGACCGAGAACTAAATCCGGCAAATGGACCGAACTCAACAAAGAGCGGTGCCGCAGATTGGAGAAATTAGGACTTTTGACCGAAAGCGGGCGCAAAGTTTGTCCAGACCTCAATGCAAGATTTGAGATTATGCCGGCGATTGTCACGGCTTTCAAGAAAACGCCGTCGGCATGGGAGAACTTTCAGGATATGCCACCGCTCTATCAGCGTGTGAGGATAGACAATATCCACAGGGTAAAATCAAAACCGGAACTGTTCAACAGTCGCCTGCAAAAACTGATCGAGGCAAGTGCCAAAGGTGAAATGATTGGCGACTGGCACGACTGCAATCGCCTGCTCAACTATTAAGGTATTATATATGTTCTTACTATCAAATAAGACAATGGACACAATGAAAACAATACGATTGATTTACCCCCAATGGCAAGGTGGAAACATTGCCCGGTGGATTCCGAATATCCCTGCTGAAGATGCTTCACGGGGATATTATCTTGGTTCGATGCTGTTGAATTTTCTTGCTCCGGAAACAGATAATCAAACTTTCACAGTGCCTGTTTCCACGGATATTTCAGAACGGATTGAGAAAAATGGTGTGCTTGACCATGATATAATAGCATCTCAGACAAAGGCAGCCCTTGACACATTGCGTATTGCCAGTCCCGACAAGGTTGTGACTCTCGGTGGAGAATGTTCGGTAAGCGTACCTGTATTTTCTTATCTCGCTGACAAATACAAAGGAGATGTGGCGATAGTGTGGATTGACGCACACCCCGACATAACATTGCCGGGAGATGATTACAATGGTTATCATGCGATGGCGCTTACTGCCTGCATGGGCATGGGGGACAAGGAAATCATCGGTCAACTCCCCGCAAGTGTTCCGACTGATGCTGTATGTCTCGCGGGGCTGAGAGAGTGTGAGTATCCCTATATCGAAAAAAGGGTGGAGGAACTTGGATTGACACATTATTCGCCACAGCAACTTGCAGGAACAAGCCAACCTGTGATTGACTGGTTGAAAAAGTCGGGCAAATCAAAAGTGATGATACACTTTGACATGGACGTGATGGATCCTGCCGATATTCTTGCAGCCGTAGCTGACGGACCGGCGGGAGGATTGAAATTGAATGAAGTGGTACGTTTAATAAATGATATTGCATCATCAAAGGAACTCATAGCGTTGACTGTTGCAGAGCCTATGCCGAGACTTGCAATAAGGCTAAAGAATATGTTGGCACAACTACCGTTAATTAAATAACTTATTTCAACCGCCGCCTCCAAAGGCGGCCGAAATTTTTGGAAATTTTGAGAGTAAATCAGCGGAGCAACTCTTCACAGGGTTGCTCCGCTTGGCGTATATTACGACTATTGGCTATTTCTTTTTTGCGAGCCATTCGTCCCGTTTCTGTCGGCACTCTTTAAGGGTCGGTGACACCACTGAGAATAGTTCGCCATCATCGGTGCGATAATCATACATAATTTGTTCCACTCGTTCACTTCTATGAGTATAGTAGAAGGCTTCGTATTGCTCCTGACCTTTCTGCGTGGTCGATATTCCGTTTTGTGTCATGCGTGTCATAACTGGTGGGGTGTTGTGACCTCCACCGGTGCGGTGGAGGTCGGGTTAAACTTATGCTCTCTTTCTCTCGGCTATCATCTTGATGTTGTCGCTGATGATTTGGGCAATGCGGTCTTGATATTGACAGACCTTGTTGGCGAATGCCCTGCATTGGATGATTGAGTAGTCTTTGAGGGAGATTTCAATCGTGGCGATTGTCTTGTCCTTGATTTTGGCAGTGAAAACCAATGTGTCCTCTTTGAGGTAGTAGGACGATGAACCTACGCAGATGTGCTGACGGCTTCCCTCATCGTAATACTCGGCTACGGAGTTGAGGGTATGGACAACGATTTCTCCGTCTGTCATCACTAATCCGGTGTATCTGCCTTTGAGTTCCTCAAACTTGGCTTCATCTTCCTCCGCTCTCTTGCGGTCTTTCTCTTTCTGCTCCTTGATACGCTGGCGTTCAGCCTTTGCCACATATTCATCGTGTACGGCTTTAAGGTCTTTTGGTGCTACAAACGTGGGGGAATGGAGGTCTTTGCCAATCCGGTCCAACATCTTGATGTAGTCAAACCACATCTGCGGGTCGTCAATCTTGTAACCTGCCCTGCGTGCCACCTTGATTGAGTCCCAATATTTGTCAACCTCTTTAGGGTGGTGGCAAAGGTAGCGGAACAACCCCTCCTCTCCGGCTTTCATCAGCGTCTCTGCCTTGGGATTGGTGAGCAACTGCTGAAACATCGTCACGGGGTGTGCGCCATAGGTAAAGGTTGTGTAGCCATTACGTTTGATGGTGTCAGTGACCTTTGTCCTTGGATAGACCCATTGGTTGGCGATGTGCCAGAATGCGTCATTGTCGTGTCTGATTTCCAATGGAGAGCCGAAAGCGAATGAGTCAATGTAGTGACCTAATGTGCGCTGAAGCCCTACAACTGTGGTGTGTCCGTGCTTGTCAATCCAATAGGAGCCGATTTCAACAAAGCCGGGATTTGCCCTCATACCCTTGCGGAACTCCACAATCATCAGAAACATTCGGATTACTTGGAAACCCTTGACTGCGGTGACGATGTTGAAGTATGACCTCTCCCTTACAACTCGCAGGGTGGTAGCCTTGACCTCAACCTTTGCGCCACAATGTGGGCAACGGCACATTCCTTCCTCGGCTTCCCACTCGTGACCGCATATCAGACATACGGCTTTCCCTTTCTTGAATTTAAGGGCATAGTTGTCGATTGTATGGGTCAGTGCCCACTGCTTTTGGGCGGTGGTGAGTGGGCGAAGATGCCCACTCATTGCCAATATCTGCTCTTGCTTCTTATTTCTCGGTTTCATAGTCGTATGCTTTAGAAGTCCTCTCCAAAGAGATTGGGTTGAACATTGATTTCTTCACCTGCTTTCGGTGCTGTGGCGGTGTGCTTGGGGGCGGTTGCCTTCGGTTGGTTCTGTCTGCGGAGTTCTCGGAGTTGTTCCTCCCTGTACTGCTCCATAGCCTGTTCTTTGAGGTCGGCTTTATCTTCCTCGGAGAGTTCCGGCTTTCCTACCACGATGTTGCAGTTGACCTTTCCGCCCTCCTCAATCTCGTTCTCGTCAAAGTAGTGTACCAATAGATTCATAACGGTGGTGTCGTCCACCACACATAGACCGCTCTTTTGGATTTGGGAGCATAGATAGTTTACCGCTCCCTCCATTGACTTTGAGGGGTTCGCCATTTTGATAGCGAATGAGGGTTCTGCGATGCAACGCTCTTGGAGCATTTGCTGCATTACTGCGATTGCAGTGTCGTTTGATTTCAACATTGTAGCCATAGTCGTAATTTTTATAGGGTGAGTAACCAATAGATGATAAGGAGTGCTGAAACGGCTGAGATAACCCAACCAACGCCTCGGAATATCGGTCGGAGGAAAACCCACAACACCAATCCGATGATTGAGGTGATAAGGATAGCGACCCACTTGACAACCTTTTTTATGCGGTTGAGACTGGAGATGGATGCTTTGCCTCGTCTATCTGATATGTTGTTGTTCGTTTTCATCGTGCGACATTTTTTTTATGCGTCTATCGACTATCGAAGTTTTGCTTGCTCGTTGAATCCGTCCCGTGCGGAGGAAGTAGAGGGATGTTCGCCCTTCGGTGAAAAAATACGAGCTGACCAACGGGAGGTCTGGAGATTTTTTCGCTGAAAGGATATAGAATATCCCTTCTCCGCACGTTCTCAACTCCGAGCAAGCAGAGCTTCCTAAGTCGTACTGACTGCATGAAAACTGGAGCTAAGTTTACGCCCCGGTGAAAACGAGCCACGACATATTGGTACTGAAATCCCTGAAAAAGTGCTATCTTTGCAGATTTGTCAAATCGCAACAACGATGAATCATATTCAAATCAATAATCTGGCTATCGCCAATCAAAAGAAAGCCCGTGCGATACTGGAGGAATCCGGCATCGCTGAAATCTGGAAAAAAGCCGGTTGCCGGGTAAATCTCATCGGTTCTCTAAGAATGGGATTACTCGCTTCTCATCGCGACATAGACCTTCATGTCTATTCTTCCGGTATCACAACAGACAGCAGTTTTGCAATCGCGGCTAAGATTGCAACAAACCCGAGAGTAACTGAAATCAGGTGCATCAATGGTCTGCACACCGATGAACACTGCATTGCATGGCATGTGTTTTACAAGACCGACGATGGGGAAATATGGCAGTTTGACATTATCCACATTGAGGAAGGAACTGAATACGATGGTTACTTCGAGAGAATGGCAGAAAGAATTGTGGAAGTAATGACACAGGAGCAAAAAGACCTGATTCTGCGACTGAAATTTGAAACACCGGAGGGTAAAGACTATCACGGTGTGGAATACTATGAAGCCGTCATCGCCGATGGCATAACAACGATGCCGGAATTTGAAAAATGGGTAACTGAACACCGAAAAAAGTATCCATATTACTGGATTCCCTGAATGGAACTGCCCGGGCCCGGAAAGGCGAGTTTGTGAAAATGCGACAACTACGGCTGGCGATTTTCACAGTCTCGCCTCGTGGACTGCCTATAAGCGGTGAGTGACGGAACAGTCGAAAAAATCAATATCAGGCAATGGTGATAAAGAACACGGATGAGCGGCATTGAGTCTCATGGTGAAAAGCAGCGTCCCCGGTGCTCACCTTGAGGCGTTGCCGATTATCGGTGTTCCACCATTGCACATAGGCTCGATGCGGTCAAATGGCATAAGGCATCGCCCTATGCTTTTTGACGGCATTGCGCCGACAACACTGAAGACCGCTCCGTCTCTCACCGCTTTCAAATGAAAATGCCAACCCTCACTGAGAAAACAAATTCTCCTATGAGGGTTGGCATGTGTTGTATTACCTTATCTGTAATATTTAAGCGAATGATATTACTTCGTTTTATTCATTGCCGATAATTTCCCAATGTCCACCGTTTTTTGGACCTATATGACGAAGAATGGCGTCCATTTTGGGGGTTTCTCGTTCTATTGTTCGAGTTGTCACTCCAATTATTTTTGCCATTTCTGCTATGCTTATTTCTGGATTTTCAGTAACAAGTTCCAATATTTGCAGTTGTCGTGGGCTTAAATTTTTACCGACATCTTTACCGACATTTTTACCGACATCTTTACCGACATTTTTACCGACATCTTTACCGACATTTTTACCGACATTATCCGTTTCACCCTTTCTTTGTATCGCAGATTTTAGAGGAAACGACACAGTAGCATAAGTGCGGTCACTCGTTATTGAGGGGGTGGTTCCTGTCAATTTTTCCCAACTTGCGAGTTTATTCATGCCATATCCGGCATTCTCTGCAATGCCTACATAACGGAACAATTTTGCAAGAGTCGGGTTGCGCAACTTTGAATAAACCTTTCCGATGATGTCCTTCACCGGGAGTGGGAAGCAACCTCCATTCATAAACTCGATGTGGTCTGTATATACACGGATACAAGATCGCATTGAATCGAAGTGGTCGCAGTGCATGACCATGTTTGCCAATGCTTCGCGCAGTACGTTATATTGGCTTTCGTCAGTGGTTGCGAAGCCATCATCCTTGATATGTATGGGGGCATCCACCAATGTCCGAAAGCGGCGAAGTATAATCTGCACTGCCTCCCAGATGTTTTCCTGCTCTGGGATTCGGTATGTATATCTTACTTCCGCCTCTTGAATGGTCGGGGCCGGAATCTCAATGTAATCAACACAGAATGTTGGAACATATCTCAACACATAAGGTGCCTTGCCAAACATCAGCAGTCCGGCGTATGTCAGCAATCCCTTGTTTGTGATGTTTACGTGTTCACAAAACTCAACATCATCAACATCCCGATATTCGAGGAGGTTGCTTGTCTGGCTTAAAGCGTAACGATAGCTGCGCAGAGTATTAAGATTGAGCATTTCAATCCCACTTTCAGGGATTATTTCCTCAGTTTTCTTGCCAAACGATTGGTCACGGAACATCGCGCGGATTTCCCCTTCGGTTGCCCGTTGGTCACCGCTACCCATGCGGATGAACGTGTTGGCCGGATTGTTGTAATAGACAGGCTTCATCTCAACTTCCGGCACATAGAATGCCAATAGACGTTTGCCATCTATATCGTATGATTTCGATGTTACCGCCAATCTTTGATTAAACTTCTCAGAGCGGAGCGTAGTTAGAAAATCCTGTTCAAGTTTTTCGATATTTTCTACTCCCTGTATCTCAAAAGTCTTGCCAGACTGTTTGAGACCGAGTACAATCCAACCGCCAGAGGTATTTGAGAATGCGCTTACAGTTTCCCAAATAGTCTTCGGCAGTTCTGATTTTGCTTCTTTGACTTCAAAATCTTCCCATTCTATGTCGCGTAGCTTTGCTACAAGTTCATCCTTTGTCATATATTGCAATACAAAATTACAAATTTTTCTCCTATTATCAGAACGTTATGCCGTTTCTCAGTCAAGTAAGCCCACAAGTTCCTTCTTCATGTCCTCGTCAATGTCACGGTAGCGGGCGAATGCCTTGCTTCCTTCCTTGTGGCCACTGAGAGAACCTACAAGGTTTGGATCCTTGACTTTCTTGTAGAGATTGCCGATGAAAGTGCGCCGGGCGAGGTGGCTGCTGGCAATTTCATTGATTGGCCGCTTTTCCTCCTCGCCAGTGGTGGGGTTGAGTATTGTCACCAATCGGTCAACTCCACAGACGGTGAAAATCTTCTTGATAGCCACATTGTATTTCTGAGAGCTTATGAATGGGAATAGTTTGCCGCCGAGGTCATCGCGGTCTTTGTATTTCTCCACCAATGCCTGAGCGCGAGTATTGAGGGGTACTCTGACAACTTTAGGCCGCTCGCCTTTTGTCTTTTGCGGCATATACTCAATCGCTCCATTGATTATGCTTCGCGGAGTCATCGCCATAAGGTCAGACACACGGCATCCGATCAGACACTGAAAGATAAAGATGTCACGCTGGGCTTCGAGGGATGGAGTTGCCGACAAGTCATAATCGGCAATCTGGTCTCTTTCCTCAATGGTGATATAGTAGGGTGTACCATATACCTCCGTGGTCTTGCCATTGTATTTTGAAAACGGATCGTTGGTCGTGAGATCTTGGTCGCGGCACCAGCGATAGAATGCCCTCATCAGTCCGAATAAGCCGATGATGGTATTGTCTCCCTTTGGAAGCGGCTTAGGTTTCTTGCGGTTAGTATGGGTGTCAGCCGGGATTGTCTTGTAAATCTCAGGATACTTCTCATGGAGTTCATGCTCGGAGCGCAGGAATTTCTCAAAGCGGTTGACATCATCAATAGTGAACTCATCTAATTTGATTTTATACCGCTTGCTTCCGTTTGCACGAACATAAAGCTCATAGCGCATCAAGGCGCGTTTGAGAACGCGAAGATGACGGATACGCCATTCAGAAATATTCTTTTTGGCAATGTAATCTTCAAATATATCGAAGAAGTTTGGGTCGCGTGGTTGACGCTTTTTCTTCTCCGGCTTAGGATTGAGGAACTGGTCGAACTGTTCCATAACCAACTCCTTTGTCAGAGCATCTGAAGGTGTCGTTTCACAAAGGTCGATAAGGAAACGCTCGATGTCAATAATCTTGTTTTCGATAGACCTCAATTCCGCTCTTGCGGCAGAGTCTTTCGGCATTATGAATGTACCTTTGTCAAATCGTTCCGGATCCATCCATAATCCGGTCTTGATACGCATTACAAGGTTGCGTGATACACATAGGCGGAGGAGAAGCTCCGACTTTCCCGAAGGGTTCTTGCCCTTGGTGATGTTTCTGGTGATTGTCGCCATAGGAGAGTGAATTATTAGTGTAATACAAAGTTAGTGAATTTTCCCGACTCCACCAAAAATTCCGTGTCAACGCCGTGTCAACGGATGGTGAATTTAGATGAATCAGGTTCAATTCTGTCTATAATTTGAACCAATTCATTTCGGTTTATTCTAATTGAAAAACAAGATATTACGCTATTTTGTTCACCGTTGACACGAATTGTCTCAATTCAAAATAATTCAATCTTCGTGCCCCTGTTCTGGGCACAGTAAAATCAGCGAGTTAAGATTGTGGTAATTACAGGCTTATCTCGCTGATTTTAATTTTCAACAGGCAAATTGCAGGCAAAATCCAAATAATCATGACAACTTCAGAAAAGAAAAAAATAATGTATGGTATATTTGGTATCATGGTTTCTAAGGGAATCATGAATAACCAACACGATATGACATCTAGACTTAAAGGTGTTCTAAAATCCTTAAAAACGATTCATGGTCTTACCGATCAAGAATGTGATGAGTGTCTTCTATATTTTTTCAGAGAATACGCTCAAGGTTGCAGCGTTCCAATTGATGACGTAATGATAAAAACTCAGTTTGTCCCAATAGTTAAAAACTATCCTCATTTATCTAAGGATGATATTCTCTGGGGTGCTTCTATGATTGTAGCTTGCAACAAATAATTTTCACAAAAATAAATTTAGCTATGGGATTCTTCGGAGACATGGGCACCATCAGAAAGATTTATAAAAAGTTGGAGTCAATTGAGGCAGATATGATCAATATTGAGAAATGCAATCAAGGGATTCTGAATCCAGTGATGTTGATTCCTGCATTCTCTAGTATAAATAGCAATCTTCTTCAATTATCTGAAATTGTAGATAAAAGTGGATTAACTGTTCAAAATGCTGATTTTGAATTTTGTGGGCGTAAACTACCTATTCGTGTCCATATGCTCAACATAGCTCAATGGGTTAGATATCAAATGGAAGATCATTAATCTCCAAATCGCTATCCACAGATTAAATCCAGTTAAATAAAAATACCTCCCTCGTTCCGGCTTCATACGAAGTCTCACGGCGTAAGGGCAATTCATAATTACATAAAATATCTGAAATGGCAGTGGGTTATGTCGCGGTGTGTCGTTAAATATGTTGTAAAACATATTCGGCATAACCCACTGCAAAGATTTTTTTAACCGGAGCGAGAGGTGGTGTTCTTTGCACCGACGCGGTGGCGGTGGAGGAGGGTATCGAGGGGGGGCGCGGTTGACGTAGATTTTGCGGCCAATCTGGGAGAAGGGGATGACGCGCTGGTCGCGATAGTTCTGCCATGTCTTGGGCGAGACTCCGGGCAGCTTTCGCGCGGCTTCTGATTCCAGCCATTCGGCATCGCGGTCAGCGCTGATTTATCAACCTGAAAAAGTTTAATCGGACAGCAATAAATTATAACAGGATAGTTTTATCAAGTCTATAACGTTATTTGTTGCTGGAGTATTTGACCGGCGTAAGATAGTAGACATTCTCACCCCATTCGTCATATTCAATATTATGTCCGATAACTCTAATCTCATAAGGCTCATCATGACGCTTGAGGATGTTTTCAGGCATGGATGTATGGATGAGGTAACAGTCATCGTTGTTGGGGTTGCCGTTTGTGTTCGGTAATGAAAGGTGCTGGACAGATAGGATTTTGAGGCGGTTTCCATCGGCATAGACCTCGAATTCAATCTGTTCGGGTTCGACAGTTACTTTCCAGTTCTTTTCCTGTGAAGTTTTGTCCATGAATCCTGGATCTTCCAAAACCTTTGTCACACTCATCGGCCTTGTGTAGATCAGCAGTTCCTGATGACCGCCGAATTCAAAAAAAGCAGTAGTGCCATAGAGTTCCAATTTATCATAGCGGATATTCAACCGGATGTCTCTGTCGGCAGGCACATTCCAAGCCCAGAACTCAAGTTTCATATCTTTCTTTTCGACCTGATTCATGCGTGGATATTCTTTCAAGCGCAATGCCGCCAGGCAGGCATAGTGGCCTTTTGCTATACTGTCAAGACTATAGTGACCTTCTGCATCTGAATATGTCTCGTAGGCCGTGGAGAAATCCGGATTGTAAAGGCAAACATAGCAAGAGTCAACATTATTCCCCTTGTAGTCGGTCACTTTTCCGGAAATGCTTACAAAATCGTCAGCTGACGCATTGAATGCGGCGATTAAAAGAATTGATATTAAGCATAATTTGTTCATTCGAGTCGATGTCTTTTAGTTGGAAGCGGTGATATATGTGAGAGCCGGCCCGGAACAAAATGTGCAAGCCTTCTCGCTTGGCAAAGATACAATAATAATTTATAATAAGTAGGAGTGTGTTTGAATTTAAATGATTTTTCAGCTTGAACATGATTAATCAGAAGTATGATAGTTGCGAATCCAATGAATTCCTCAGCGGATTCTATTTGCATCATAGCAATCGAGGACTTGTTAGGCCTTATAATGTTTAAATTCAAGCATACTCTTAGTTTGAGGTGGGTATTGATGGATGCGCTAAAGTGGGCCGATCCGTGTGGCTGAGGTGCAGATGCTGGCATGTCTCGTTTAATAAACTCTTGGCCCATTTCCTCAAGCTGGAGCATCCTCCGCCGGTGAAGCCTGATTTGATGACAGATTCAGCCTGCATGATCAATTGATTGCACTCGGTTGCTGTCTCGCTTTTATTTAATTCGGATATTATATGCGTGAATGAAATTTTGCTTTTCAGGTTTTTTATAGCCTTTCGGCAAAAGCCTGACTGATGATCCTTAAACAATGTTGCTAAGGCGTCGTCTGTTGCATCGGGCATATTTTGAAACTCTGTCAACACTTGCAGGAATGAGCCCATTTTTTCAAAACCGCTAACCACATCAGGTAGCCTATCGTCGTTGATGCAACAAGAGAGGTTGTGTTGGAGCAATTCCCTGTATAATATCCGGGCTTTTCTGAGAAGTCTTTTCGCGGAATCGTAATCACATGCAGTTATCAAGATTAAAATCTGAGAATAGAGACTCTTAAGAGTTGTATATCGCTCCTTTGATTCCCGATATTCTACGGAGTTTTTGTCCGGCGCAGGTTTTGGCAACTCACCGGTCAGGCTTTGCCAGGCCTTCTCATCTTTCTCTTTAGCGGCAAGAATAGCTGCTATATTGGAGATGCTCGATATGTGCCAGCCGCCGCAAAAGGAGCAGAAATAGCTCCTTTTAGGCACCCTGTCAAAATTGTCTTTGTTGAATTTTAGGAAATTATCTGCTTTGCTCTTTGACTCAAAAAGCATTTTGGGCCTTTGGCATCCTATGCAGAAATATCTATTCTTAGGCTTCATGATTATGTGAGAGTCGTTTTGTTTTGTGATTTTTACGCTTCCTTGCCACTGTTGCAAAGATATGGCCTTCAAGCGAGAGAAGCAAATATCTGGATATGTTATCCGTCAGATTTTTTAGCGGAGGAGATAGCGGCAAAGCCCGTCAAGGGTTTGGGATAGAACGGGCTGGCCGTTGCGCGGAGGGTTGATAGCAGTTTCTCCGGATGCTTTTTGGCGGGGTGGGGCGGTGGCTATGATTTTTTTGTGTAACTTTGCGGTTGGATCAACAATAATCATATCATTTTATTTATGACCAATCTGCGAACCATCATAACAGGCGCGGCGCTGGCCGTTGCCGTTTCTTCTTCAATGAACATCACAGCTGCCAATCCGAGGCCCGACGCGCTTTCGTCGGCCCCCGCTCCGTTTGATTATACGGTCGACCGCTTTGCCGACATCGAGGTGCTCCGCTATCAGGTGCCCGGCTTCGAGTCGCTCCCCCTGCGCCAGAAGATGCTTATCTATTATCTCACCGAGGCGGCAATAGCCGGCCGCGATATGCTCTGGGATCAGAATAATATCTACAATCTGCCTATCCGCGAGCTCCTGGAGTCGGTATATACTTCCGAGGCTACCGATCGCTCCGGCGACGACTGGAAGGCTTTCGAGACCTATCTGAAGCAGGTGTGGTTTGGCAATGGCATCCATCACCATTATTCGATGGACAAGTTTACCCCCGGCTTCTCGCGCGAATGGTTTACCGAGCAGGTGGCCAAGATTCCCGAGCCGATAGGGATGTTTGATGAGGGCAAGCCATCGTTTGATCTTCTTGCCGATGTGATATTCGATCCCGAGGTTATGAGCAAGCGTGTCAATCAAGCTGAAGGGGCCGACTTGATCGCGACCTCGGCCAACAATCTTTATGAGACCGGCCTGACCCAGGCCGATGTGGAGGCTTACTATAATGCGATAAAAGACACCACCGTGGCCAACCCCATCAGCTATGGCCTCAATACACGCGTGGCCCGCGACCCGCAATCGGGGCGCATCGTGGAGCAGCCTTATCGTCTTGGGGGCCTCTATTCGCCCGCCATCAGCCGCATCGTCGACAATCTGCGCGCCGCCGCCGATTATGCCGACACTCCTGCACAGCGCGAGGTGATCTCGAAGCTCATCCAGTATTATGCCACCGGTAATCTGGCCGATTTTGATGAATATTCGATCCTGTGGGTCGACGACACCGACTCGCGTGTCGACTTCATCAATGGCTTTATCGAGAGCTACGGCGACCCCCTCGGCATGACCGGCGCCTACGAGTCGATCGTCAATTTCAAAGATCTCGAAGCGTCGGGCCGCACCGAGACCATCTCGGCCAACGCCCAATGGTTTGAAGACCATTCGCCGGTCGATCCGCGTTTCCGCAAAGACAAGGTGAAGGGCGTGACAGCCAAGGTGATCACCGCCGCCATCCTTGCCGGCGACGCCTATCCCGCCACCCCCATCGGCATCAACCTGCCGAATGCCAACTGGATCCGTGCCGCCCACGGCTCCAAGTCGGTGACCATCGAAAACATCACCCGCGCTTACGACGAGGCAAGCCACGGCAATGGCTTCAATGAGGAGTTTGTGCCCGATGCCGCCACCCGCAAGCTGCTCGATAAGTATCTCTTCATCACCGACAATCTCCACACTGATCTGCACGAATGTCTCGGCCATGGCTCGGGGCGCCTCCTGCCCGGTGTCGATCCCGACGCACTCAAGGCCCACGGCTCCACACTCGAGGAGGCTCGCGCCGACCTCTTTGCCCTCTACTACCTGGCCGATCCCAAGCTGGTGGAGCTCGGGCTTCTCGACAGCCCCGAGGCCTACAAGGCATCCTACTACAAGTATCTCCTCAATGGTCTCATGACCCAGCTCATGCGCATCGAGCCGGGCAAGGATGTTGAGGAAGCCCACATGCGCAACCGCAAGCTCATCGCCGAGTGGGTGCTTGAAAAGGGCAAACCCGCAAAGGTGGTTGAGCTCGTGAACCGCAAGGGCAAGACATACGTTAAAATCAACGACTACGAGGCCCTGCGCGGACTCTTCGGCGAACTCCTTGCCGAGGTGCAGCGCATCCGCTCCGAAGGCGACTATGAGGCCGGGCGCGACCTCGTTGAAAAATATGGCGTGAAGGTCGATCCCAAGCTCCATCGCGAAGTGCTCGACCGCTACTCGCACCTCGACATAGCCCCTTACCGCGGCTTTGTCAATCCCGTCTACACTCCGGTCACCGATGCCGATGGCCGCATAACCGATATCACCATTGACTATACCGAGGACTATCCCTCACAGATGCTACGCTACTCGCGCGACTACTCCACTCTCAATAAATGATCAACGACCACCTGAATATAAATCCCATAGCGGCGCCAATCGACGCCGAGCCTGAACGCGCCGTTCTTATCGGCCTCATCACTCCCGAGCAGAATGAGGCCAAGGTAGCCGAATATCTCGACGAGCTCGAATTTCTGGCCGATACAGCAGGAGCTGTCACTGCCGCCCGTTTCACCCAAAAGGTGGGCGGCCCCAATGCCCGCACCTACGTGGGCTCGGGCAAGCTTGAGGAGATACGCGCCTATATCGAAGACAATGATATCTCTATGGCTATCTTCGACGATGATCTGTCGTCGAAGCAGGTGGCCAACATAGAGCGGGAGCTGAAGGTCAAGATCCTCGACCGCACTAGCCTCATCCTCGATATCTTTGCCAAGAGAGCGCGCACAGCCAATGCCAAGACACAGGTGGAGCTGGCCCAATACCAGTACCTGCTCCCGCGGCTCACCCGCATGTGGACACACCTTGAGCGTCAGCGCGGCGGTATAGGCATGCGCGGCCCGGGCGAGACTCAGATCGAGACCGACCGCCGCATAATCCTCGACAAAATATCGCGCCTCAAGGAGGAGCTGCGCAATATCGACCGACAGAAGTCGATGCAGCGCAAAAACCGTGGCAAGCTCACCCGTGTGGCCCTCGTGGGCTATACCAATGTGGGCAAGTCGACCTTGATGAATCTTCTGAGCAAGAGCGATGTGTTTGCCGAAAACAAACTCTTTGCCACGCTCGACACCACTGTGCGCAAAGTCATAATCGAGAATCTTCCATTCCTGCTCACCGACACCGTTGGATTCATCCGCAAGCTCCCCACCCATCTGGTCGACTCGTTCAAGTCGACCCTCGACGAGGTGCGCGATGCCGACTTGCTCATACATGTGGTCGATATCTCCCACCCCAACTTCGAGGAGCAGATCGAGGTGGTCAACCGCACCCTGGCCGATATATGCGACTCCGCCACCAAGCCGGTCATAATGGTGTTTAACAAGATCGACGCCTTTAGCTACACCCCCAAGGATGCCGACGACCTTACTCCCGCTACCCGAGCCAACCTGTCGCTCGACGACCTCAAGGCCACCTGGATGAATCGTCTGGGCGACAATGTGGTGTTTATCTCAGCCCGCGAGCAGCTCAACATCGACGAGCTCAAGATGAAGATCTACGACCGCGCCAAGGAGATACACGTGGCACGCTTCCCCTACAACGATTTCCTGTTCCAGCGCTACGACAATCTCGACGAGGAGGGGCAGGCCGAATCTACTCTTCCCGACGATATCTGATGAAATATTTCTTTTCGGCGGGCGAGGCCAGCGGCGACCTCCATGCCGGCGAACTGATAAAGGCAATAGCCGGCATCGATCCCGATGCCGGCTTCGCCTTCCTCGGCGGCGACTGCATGACAGCCGCCGCCGGCGGTATAAGTCCGGTGATCCACTATCGCGACATGGCCTATATGGGGTTTTGCGAGGTGATAAGGCATCTGCCCGACGTCGGGCGCAATCTCCGGCGGGCCCGCGAGGCTATTGACTCATTTGCCCCCGACGCGCTGGTACTGGTCGATTATCCGAGCTTCAATCTAAGGCTGGCCCGCTATGCCGCCTCGCGTGGCATAGCCGTCTACTATTACATATCGCCCAAGCTGTGGGCGTGGAAAAGTTGGCGCCTGAAAGCGATCCGCCGCGACGTCAGGCGTGTGTTTTCGATCCTGCCTTTTGAGGAGGAATGGTTTGCGGCGCGCGGCTACAAGGTGGATTATGTGGGCAATCCGTCGGTGGAGGAGGTCGACAGACGCATAGCCGCCACCCGGCCTCTTGAAGTACCCGAGGACGACCCCCGCCCGGTACTCGCGCTTATTCCCGGCAGCCGCAAAGGGGAGGTGAGATGCAATCTGCCCATCATGGCCGAGGTGGCGCGCCGTCATCCGGAGATGCGCCCCGTCATAGCCGCCGCCCCGGCTCTCCCGGCCGAGATTTACAACCGCTGGGGAGGGGCGGGGATAGAGAAGGTCGTGGGTGCAACCCTTGATGTGATGCGTGGTGCCCATGCGGCCCTTGTCACCTCGGGTACCGCCACACTTGAGTGTGCGCTCTGCTCAACGCCTCAGGTGGTGCTCTACCGCTCGGGTGGTTCCAAGATTCTCTATAAGCTCTTCCGACCCCTGATCAAGGTGCCGTGGGTAAGCCTCCCCAATCTCATCGCAGGGCGCGAGGTGATACCGGAGATGCTTATGTATCGTTGCACCCCCGATCTGGTCGATGCCGAGCTGACGCCGTTGTTGGATATAGGTTCGGCGTCCCGACGCGCTCAGGCCGAGGGCTATGCCGCCATGCGCTCCCGTCTCGGTTCGCGTCCGGCGGCCGACACGGCGGCCGGTATGCTCGTCGACGATCTACGCCGCGTGGCTCATGCCAACGGGTTGCGGGGAGTCGAAGCCTGAAACTCCTTGAGATACATCGGTGTGGCATAAGCCGTGTCGACAAAGTCGCGGCGTGCCCATGCGCGGTCGGCGAGTGCCTGCATCTCTGTTGCGAGAGGCACTATCCCCTCGATCCATAGAGCGTCGGGAAGGAGTTCGCGTGCCTTGTCGCTTCCGTCGCCAAATATCACGAGCCGTCCTCGCTCGCGCTCTTGCTCATAGCTCTCGGGCGACAGAATAAGTGGCGCAGGCTCCATGACCGGTTCCAACCCGAGAGTATAGACAGCTGTGAACACCTCCATGCGGCGGGCGTCGATCATAGGAGTCAGGAGCACTTCGCGTCCGTCGGCTTCGGCCTCGTCGAAAATCTCCGGATGTCCGAACATCACCCCAGTGGCCATGACCTCGAGAGTCGATAGGCCAATGAGCGGAATGCCGAGAGCATAAGCCAGCCCTTTGGCTTCGGAGAGCCCTATGCGCAGACCGGTGTAGCTGCCTGGGCCAAGAGTCACGGCCACAGCGTCGAGCTTCATGTCATGGTCGGCGGCATGATCCAGACACGCTTTGATATAGTCGGAAATCAGCGCTGCATGTTGCTGAGGCTCAAAAGTTTCATAATGTGCCAGCACGAGGCCGTCGGCAGTGAGGGCGGCCGAGCAAGCTGTGGTCGATGTGTCGATATTGAGTATGGTAGCCATGTCGGTGTTGAAAAAAATATCTGCAAAAGTACGCTTTTTCGGCGGGAGAGTTGTAACTTTGTGCAAAATATATCGGTAACGTATGCTATTATCAATGACCGGGTTTGGCAAAGCTACCATCGAGCTTGCCGGCCGCAAAATCATAGTGGAAGTAAAGAGCCTTAACAGTAAGCAGATGGACATCTCGATGAGGGTGCCCTCCATTTACCGTGAGAAAGAGCTTGAGCTTCGTAATCTTATCTCCTCGCGCCTGGAGCGCGGCAAGGTCGATGTGACAGTCACTCGCGAGGCGTCGGGTGCCGACGACGGCGTGAAGCTGAACATCGAGGCTCTTGCCACATACAAGCGCCAGATCGAGGCGGCCTCTGACGCACTTGGCATCGACACCCCGGCCGATTGGTTTACCATCCTCATGCGTTTCCCCGACGTGATTCATGCCGATACCACCCCCGAACTGGCGGGTGAGGAGAGCGCTGCGCTTATGTCTGCTGCCTCCGATGCCGCTGATGCCTTGATGGCCTACCGCAGGGTGGAGGGTGAGAAACTCGAAGAGTTTTTTGCCACGCGCATAGAGCGCATAGCCTGTCTGCTCGATTCGGTCGAGCCGTTCGAGATGGAGCGCGTCGACAAGATACGCTCGCGCATCACCGACGGTCTGGCTAAGATCAGCGTGGCCGAATACGACCGCGGGCGCCTTGAGCAGGAGATGATTTTCTATATCGAGAAGCTCGACGTAAATGAGGAGAAGCAGCGCCTGAGCCAGCACCTGAGCTACTTCCTCGAGACCATGGCCGCAGCTCCGGGTCAAGGCAAGAAGCTCGGCTTCATAGCCCAGGAGATGGGTCGCGAGATCAACACCCTCGGCTCCAAGAGCAACCATGCCGAGATGCAGCGCATAGTGGTGAGGATGAAAGATGAGCTTGAGCAGATCAAGGAGCAGATACTCAACGTGATGTGACCGTTGGCGATATGGAAGGAAAAATCATCATAATATCGGCCCCGAGCGGTAGCGGCAAGTCAACCATTATCGGCCGTCTCATGGAGCGCGGCAATATCGACATGGAGTTTTCGGTGTCGGCCACCAACCGCAGCCCCCGCGGCGAGGAGATCGACGGCCGCGACTATCATTTCCTCACCACTGAGCAGTTTCGCAGCGCCATCGACGGCGATGAGTTTGTGGAATATGAGGAGGTGTATCCGGGTCGCTACTACGGCACCCTCCGCAGCGAGATTGATGCACGCTGTGCCGCCGGCCACAATGTGATCCTCGATATCGACGTGAAGGGTGGTGTGAATGTGAAGCGCATCTTCGGCCCGCGTGCCGTGAGCATCTTTATCATGCCTCCGGGCATCGACGAGCTCCACCGCCGCCTCACCGGGCGTGCCACCGACTCGCCTGAAGCCATAGCCGAGCGCATAGGCAAGGCTGAATACGAGCTCACCTTTGCCGGAGAGTTTGACCATGTGGTGGTCAACGACAATCTTGATACTGCTGTCGACGAGGCTGAGACCGTGATCACCACATTCCTCGCATCCTGATGGAGCGCCGGACGGTGGTGGTGTACGGCGGTTCTTTCTGCCCTGTACACATAGGTCATATCATGGTTGGCGGCTATGTGGGCCAGTTTGTCGAAGGGGTCGATCATGTGATGTATATGCTTTCGGCCCGCAATCCACTTAAGCCCCCTTACCCAATGACCGACAGCGAGCGCCTCGCCCTGCTGAGCCGTGCAGTGGCCCCATATCCGTTCATGAGTGTGAGCTCACTTGAGCTCTCTATGCCTCGTCCCAGCTACACCATCGACACTCTCCGCCGTCTTGCCGCCGATCACCCCGACTCTTCGTTCCGTCTACTTGTCGGTTCCGACAATATCCTCGACATACACAGGTGGCGTGAGCCCGACGAGATTCTGTCGCGCTTTGGTGTGATGGTGTATCCGAGGCCGGGATTCGCCATCGATCCCGCCGCGCTCCCTCAGGGCGCCACACTGATCGAGGGCGCCCCCACGATGCAGATCTCCTCCACATTCATACGCGAGGGCATGGCTGCCGGACGCGATATGCGCCCTTTTCTTCCTCATGTCTGAGCAGCCGGAATCACGCCCTTGGCGAAACGTTTTGGCTTCCGCGGGTGTTGTATTGTTGCAATGAATTGAACCTCACTACTTTCCCCTCCTCATCCCTACTATCATGATTATAGCTTCGCAAAAACGTAAGGAAAACATAGCCGAATACATCCTCTACATGTGGCAGGTCGAGGATATGATACGCGCCAACGGTCTTGATATAGAGCGCATCACCACCAATATCATCGACAGGTATCCGGGTCTCGACGAGGCGCGGCGCCGCGAGATGAGAGAGTGGTATGAGAGCCTTATCGACATGATGCGCCGCGAAGACGTTGCCGAGAAGGGCCATCTCCAGATGAACCGCAATGTGCTGGCCAATCTTGTGGCGCTCCATCAGGCACTCCTTGCCGACCCCCGTTTTCCAGAATATACGGCGCTTTTCTATAAAACCTTGCCCTATATCGTAGAGCTGCGCTCAAAGAGCGGCGACGCTCCGGCCGGAGAGATCGAGACCTGTTTCAATGCCCTCTATGGTATGCTCATGCTGAGGCTCACCCACAAGGAGGTGACTAAAGAAACATCCGAAGCCGTGGCCGCCATATCGGCATTTATCGCCGCGTTGGCGCGTAACTTCCATCTCGACGAAGCCGACAAGCTCTTCCCGCCCAAAGACTGACAGTGTGGCCCACGATGAATCATCATCGTGGCACCGGCCAGCGGAAGCTCTTCAGCTCCGCGCGGCGTGCAGTGCCGTCGCCGCCGCAATAACGCGAGCAGAGGGCATGGAACTCTGCTGAATGGTCGAAGTGGGTGAGATGGGCCAACTCATGACATATGATGTATTCTCTCAGCCGGTAAGGGAGAAACACACACATGCACGAAATGCTGATGTGACGGTCGGCGCCGCATGAGCCCAGACGTCCCGCACCTGAGCCTACCGACCATCCTGCAGGAGCCACACCCAGTCGCGACGACACGGCAACCGCCTCATCGAGCAGGTGAGAAGCAAAGAAGCGCGCTGCATGGCGCATATGCTTGGCAAGGAGCTTCTCCACCCCTCTATCCGACGGGTCGAGCGCGCTCCCTATCGCTATCTCCACTCCGCGCCGACCGGATTCATCGTGGACTAAGCGCGACCTCACCTCGTCGGGCACTGCCGAGCGCCCAAACACTATAAAGAAATAATCGAAATCGATCCGCCTCCCGGGCTCAATATCGTAGGGCGAAGGCTTTGAAGCAAGCAATTTTACGGCCATTGTATCGAGAGCTCTGGTGGTCGATGCAACGTTGACGCCGGCCGGAACGGTGAGATGGAGCTGCACACCTTTCCAGCGTGCCGTGAACCTCCTTGCGCGAGGATTGACCGTCACAATCACGCGCCCGAGGGTAGAATGGTCG
The DNA here is from genome assembly GCA_910579675.1 of uncultured Muribaculaceae bacterium. Taxonomy (GTDB): domain Bacteria; phylum Bacteroidota; class Bacteroidia; order Bacteroidales; family Muribaculaceae; genus Paramuribaculum. The sequence continues at coordinate 61,740 of CAJTUF010000002.1, forward strand.
ATATAGCCTTTGACCATCATGCCTGGCCGCTTGTGTCCATTCCCCAAAGGAGCTTGTCGCGGAGTGTATCCACAAATATTTTGCCCGACATGCGCGCGAGCCGGCAATTGAATGGAGCCTTGGTGATGCGCAGCGGAGTGCCTGCGGCGAGTGTAAATGAAGTGCCGTCGACACTGAGCAGGAAGGAATCGGCCCGCGAATGGGCCACTATGCTCACCTCTACAGAGTCGGGCACCACCACCGGACGCATTGTCAGCGAGTGAGGGGCTACCGGAGTGATGATGAACACAGGCGAGCGGGGTGCCACAATAGGGCCACCGGCCGACAGATTGTAGCCCGTCGATCCGGTGGGGGTCGCTATCAGGAGCCCGTCGGCACGGTATGTGGCCATGAAGTGGCCGTCAACTGCCGTGGCTGCCGATATCATCGAAGCTATATCCTTTTTCAATACCGCCACCTCATTTAGGGCAAACATGCGCATGGAGCAGAAGCCGTCGGTCGACACCTCAAGCATTGCCCGCTCGTCGATTTCGTAGCGGCGCCCGGTGATTATCCCGGCCAGATCTTCCGGATCTTCGAGGTGTGTTGCCGCGAGATAGCCCATGTGGCCGGTATTGATGCCCATCACCGGGATTCCGGCCGGGGCTGCTGCGCGTGCGGTGCGTAGCACTGTGCCGTCGCCGCCAAAGCTGAGGGCCAGATCAATCTGCGGGGGTGGACTGTCGGGAAGGGTAGCGTGGGGTGGGAGCGCGAAGTGGCGCGTGAGATAAGCCCCGAAGGTGCGCTCGAATGCGAGCGTCGTTCCGGGGGCCCCCGATAATATCTCGATGAACCTCCTTATGAGGTCGAGATGTGGCTGCTGATACTCGTTGCCGTAGACGGCTATGCGCAAGGCTGTGATGGATTAATGGTTGTGGGTAAACAATGTAGGAGACAGAGGAGGGGAGAGGGGAGCGGCGTCATACTTCGAGGCGGCGCATAAGCTCGCGTATGCGGTCGAGCGAGCGCTCGTCGTCGATATTGCCGTAGGCCGATCGGGTATCGATCACCTCAAATCCATATCGGGCCAGCGAACGGGCCACGGCACTCGGGTCGCGGCGCCCCACGCGCAGCTCCACCACTATTGAGTCGGGGTTGCCGTCGGGCGACGGATCGGCCGTGATGTTGAGGTTGATGAGATGGGTGTCGCAATCTTCTGTGGCGCGGGCTATGGCCGACGCCGAGAAGTCGCTCCGACGGCACACGACAGTGAGCTCGCTTGAGTCATCGACCAGCGGGAACAGGCGGGCTGCCGACCGGCGAAGGTCGGTCAAGCGGGGGGTGGCAGCGACGCTGCGGGCGGAGAGGGTGTGCGTGGTCATTGATAATTTTTTGTCGGAATGGGAAATTCTGACTATTTTTGTCGTCGCAATGGGAAGCGACGCGCAAAATTACACAAATTTCTTTATGTGTACAACGCCTTGACCCTCGCCGGTGTTCCGTCACCGGTAGTCGGTGTGTCGCTTTTTGTTGTTATCAGCATATCTGAAATGACAAATCTTAGTGTAAATATCAATAAGGTTGCAACGCTGCGTAATGCGCGCGGCGAGAACCGTCCTAATGTGGTTGACTTTGCCCTCCACTGCGAGCAGGTAGGTGCCCAGGGAATCACCGTGCATCCACGCCCCGATGAGCGACACATCACCCGTGCCGATGTGTATGATCTCAGGCCCCTGCTGCGCACCGAGTTCAATATCGAGGGTTATCCCACACCCGAATTCATGGATCTTGTCACCAAGGTCAAGCCGGCTCAGGTCACTCTGGTGCCCGACGCACCCGATGCCCTCACCTCCTCGGCCGGATGGGATGTCGAGACTCATGCCGACTTTTTGGCAGGCATCGTCGATTCTCTTCGCGACGCAGGCATCCGCACCTCTATCTTCGTAGCGCCCGATGTCGACACTATCCGTGCCGCCGCCCGTGTAGGCGCAGATCGTGTGGAGCTCTACACCAAGCCCTATGCCGACCGCTATGCAACCGATCCCGAGGTTGCTGTGGCTCCCTTTGTCGAGGCGAGCCGGGCCGCCCATAATGCAGGTCTGGGCGTCAATGCCGGACATGATCTCAGCCTCGGGAATCTTGCTTTCTTTGCCTCGCGCCTTCCTTATCTCAACGAGGTGTCGATCGGCCATGCGCTGATATCCGACGCCCTTTATCTCGGCATCGACGAGACCATTCGCCGCTACCGTGCCTGTCTTGCGCCCAAGGCCCAGTGATCTGCCGACGCGTTCCATCCATCTGTCTACTTCTGCAATCCCATTCTCCATTCACGCGATTTACCTAATTCCACCGTAAAGCAATGCTTCAAGCCGTAGAATCGTTTCTCACCGAATCGACCGACACCGTGTCTACCGTTGTGGCCACCGCTGCAACCCCAGTCAATCCTCTCCCCGTGGCCGAAGCCACAACCACCGAAAGCATCTCCCTCTGGGAGCTCTGCATGGAGGGTGGCTGGATCATGATTCCCCTCGCCATCCTCAGCATCATCTGCATATATATATTTGTGGAGCGCTGGCTCACCATACGCCGCGCCAGCCGTCAGGACCGCACCTTCATGGACCGCATCCGCGACTATATCCATCAGGGCGAGCTTGAGAGCGCCACACGCCTCTGTGAGCGCACCGACACCCCCTCAGGCCGCCTGATCGCCAAGGGCATCAGCCGTATAGGCCGCCCCATGAACGATGTCCTCGTGGCTATCGAAAATACCGGCAATCTGGAGATCGCATCGCTCGGCAAGGGCCTTCCATGGCTCGCCACCACTGCCGCAGGAGCTCCGATGCTCGGCTTCCTCGGCACTGTTATAGGCATGGTCGAGGCATTCTACAATCTTGCATCGGCCGGGTCGTCGGCCAACATCGACATCCTTGCAGGAGGTATCTATGAGGCTCTCGTCACCACTGTCGCCGGTCTGATCGTGGGCATCATAGCTCTCTTTGCCTACAACTATCTCGTGGCCCGCATCAACAGTGTCATGACCCGCCTCGAAGGCGAGACAATGGAATTTATGGATCTCCTTAACGAGCCCGCCTGACCGCCATGTCGCTGAAACGCCAATATGACATGACGTCGATCTTCTCGATGGCCTCGATGACCGACGTTATCTTCCTCCTGCTTATATTCTTCATGGTCACCTCCACCTTCGTGTTTCCAACGGCGCTGGAGATCAACCTGCCGCAGAGCTCCGAGCAGACAGCTATCAAGCCTGCCGTGAGGGTGTATATAGACGCTGACAAGGCCATGTATGTGTCGACTCCCGAGGTGATGGATCCGCAGCCTGTCGATTCCCTCCCCCAGCTCATGGGATTTCTCAGGGTGATCGAGCAGCAGGCCGTAGAGGCCGGCGAAGACGCCAACATAGCCATCTATGCCGACGAGAGCGTGACCTACGGCCAGCTCGTGGAGGTGTTGAATGCCGGGGCCGTGAATGGCCTCAAGATGGTGCTCGCCACCAAGCCCGCACCCACTTCGGCTCTGCCAAAGGCTAATTAATCTCTTGACAATGGCCATGACAGACGATAAAAACAAGGCGACGGCTGCAGTGGCGACGGTGGCGTTTCATGCCGTTGTCGCTCTCCTGCTGATATGGCTCGGCCTGACTTATTCCGGCACCACGCGCAAGCACGACTGGCCCCCGGCCGATACGTCGGAGCTGCTCATGGAGGGCGAATATGTGAAGCTCGGCGAGACGCCCGTGCCTAATGTCAGCCCTAAGAAAACCCATGCTGCCGACGACCGTAAACCTGCGGCACCTCCCGAAGCCGACGATCGCTCAGATGCCGGTGAGCCGGCTCCATCTACGCCTCCTGTACAGACATCCAAGGTGGAGTCGCCTGTGAAGGTGAAGCCCGAACCTGTGCCCGAGAAGAGCGGCCCTACCCAAGCCGAGCTTGAGGCCCAGGCAAAAGCCAAGCGTGAGGCCGAGACCCAGCAGCGCATCAATCAGCGTGTGAGCTTCGGCAAATCAAATAGCGGCAAAGCCACCGGAAATCCTGGATCGCCCAACGGCAATGCCTCGTCGGGAGCCCTTTCGGGCAAGCCCGGCTTCAGCCTTGCAGGACGCACGCTCGAAAAGTGGAGCGCTCCCCGCGGACGTGAGACCGGAGTGATAGTGGTCAGCGTGCGCGTTGACCGCGAAGGAAAGGTGGTCGAGGCCAAATACCGCTCCGGCAGCGGAGCGGTGTCGACCGACGACGGTGCCCGACGTAGCTGCGAGCAAGCCGCTATGGCTTCGCGGTTCAGTGTCGACGCCAATGCACGTGCCGAGCAGATGGGCACCATAACTTACCGGTTTGAGTGACCCGATTCCTGCCGCCGTCACTCACCGTCCCACACATATTCATCTCCCTCTTCTCTCCAATCCTGAAACAATGCACATAAACGCCCTGCGCTCACCGAAGCTGACCACACTCGTGGCTGCCTTGGCTCTGACATCGTGTGCCGACCGGCATGCGGAGTCGCCCGATGCCATGCGCCCGATTACCAATGCCCGCGATCTTGAGCGGGTCGATACCGTAGGGCCCTGGGATGTGGCACGACCTATGTCGGACACCACAACGCGCATGAAGGTGAACTATATGGGCAATATGCGAACAGTGTTCAACGACAGCAACTATATCCACTGGGCAGCCGCCGACTCTGTCGGAATAGTGCCCCTGTCGGGATTGAAGTCCCATTGGCAACTGCGCAGGCCGCTGGTCAAGATCACCTCGTGCCGTGATTTCTTCATCGAGCCATTGACCCACTCGGTGCCATATCTGGTGCCTGAGGCCGCCGATGCGATCCATGAGATAGGGCGCCGCTTCACCGACAGCGTTGCGGCCCGCGGAGGCTCGCGCTACCGTATCCGCATCACGAGCGTGACCCGCACTCCCGAGACGGTACGCCGCCTGCGTCGCCGCAATGTCAATGCTGTCGACTCGTCGGTGCATCAACTCGCCACCACTGTCGATGTGTCATATGCCCGCTTCATTCCTGATGCCGACAACCCAGTGGCCCGTTCGGTAGATGATCTGAAGGGGGTGCTTGCCGAAGTGCTTGCAGCCATGCGCGACGAGGGTAAGATATATGTAAAATTTGAGCGTAAGCAGCCCTGCTTCCACATCACGGCGCGCCCTCGCCCGTCATCGCCACAGAATCCATAATCATGAACACCGACAACCAACAAAAAGAAACGCAGACCGACGGAACACCCACTCCCCGCCGACATATATGGCGTGTGGTCAAATGGCTCGTTGCCGCAGTGGCTGCGGTCTTGGTGCTGGTGTGTGCAGTGGTGGGCACTGTGGTGGCCTATTTGCAGCCTGCGCGACTCACTCCGCTCGTGTGTAAGTATGCCGATGAGTATCTGCTTGCCGATATTGAGGCTGCCAAGGTCGAATTGTCGTTCTGGTCTACTTTTCCCAAACTCACGGTGAGTATTGACACTCTTGCTATCGACAGTCATGCACTCGACCATCTGCCCGACAGCGTGACATCGTCCCTGCCTGCGGGAGCATCCCGGTTGCTTGAGGTCAGTCGCTTCTCAGGCTCAATCGACATCCCGGCATTGCTCCACAACCGCTTCCATATCTATGATGTGACCATAAGCGATCTACGCGCCAAACTGGTGAAGGTGTCCGACTCGGTGGCCAACTATCTGATAGCTCCGCCATCGACCGACAGCACTTCCTCGCCGGTGCACGATATAACTATTGACCATTTCGCTCTGACCGGAAACTCGTCGGTGAGTTATTACGAAGTGTCGGGCAGCCGCGACATAACCATCGGCATCACCACCGATATAGCCCATTCAGCCAACGGAGTGCCGGCCTATCTGGTCAGGATTTCAGGGACCGGAGAGGGAACCATAGCTCCTGACCTCCGCATCCCGTCGACTCCGGTCAGTGTCGACGGACGGGTGGAATGGACCCCATCCGATCCGTATCGTCTGGCTGTGAGAGATATGACGTTGGGTGTAGACCGCTTGGCCCTCACTTTAAATACGGATATCGACTTCAGCCGCCAGCTCACGGTCAATCAGCTCAGAATCTCCGCTCCAGATATCTCGCTTTCATCACTGCGCCGTATACTCCCCGAGTCGATGCAGGGTGAATTGAGAAATATCGAGGGAGAGGTGGTGGCCGATCTGAACGCCGAGCTCACCAAACCGTTCAATCCCTCCACCGACTCGATTCCCTCGGGACGCGTCGAGCTCTCGCTCAGCGGCGCCGCCGACTACGACCGCATCCATCTCCGCACCATAGAGGCGCGGATCCTGGCCACTGTCGACGGTCTTGATCCCGACCGATCCTCGGTGGATATAAAGCATCTCAAGGCCATAGGTCGCGCCATGGGGTTTGAGATGGAGGCAACTATTGATAATCCGGTCACCGACCCTCGGGTGAAAGGAGTGTTCAAGGGTGGAGTCGACTTCGCGTCTCTTCCCAAGCAGCTCACCGAGCGGATGGGACTCAATATGGAAGGACTTGTCACGGCCGACACCCGGTTTGATTTCAGGCTCTCCCATCTCTCGTCCCAGAATTTCCACCACATGAAAATCGACGGCAATATGTCGGTGAAGCGTTTTCATGCCGAGCGTGTCGACAGTTCCATTACTCTGTTTGCCTCGGGTGCGCGGCTTCATTTCGGCACATCGTCGAAGGCATCGCTCCCCACGGCTACGGTCGATTCGCTGCTCACTGTTTCCATATCGACCGACACCATCGCCGCCCGTATGGACAGCGGCATGGTCATCCTTGCGGCCACATCGCTGAAGGCCGGGATCGGCACACGGGCAACTTCGTCGAGTCTCGACACCACCAAGGTGCTCCCTGTCGGAGGCCGCTTCAGCGCCGGACGGCTCTATTTCCGCTCGATCCCCGACAGCATGGTCACCCGGCTCAACGATGTTGTGGCCCACGCATCCATTACACGCTATAAGGGCAATGCGCGTGTGCCCCGTATGCAACTCAAGCTCGACGCCGGACGCGTGCGCTACTCCGATCCATTCAACCGCGCGTCGGTGGCCGACGGCCATTTCGATCTGTCGGTACATCTGCGCGAGGCCGATTCCACCGCCCGGGCCCGCCGCATAGCGCGCCGCGACTCGCTGCTCCGGAGTGGCGTGGATATCGATTCGCTCGTGAAAGCACGTCGCGCACTCGCCGGACGCAGGGCTCATCTCGACTCAGTAGCCGTGGAGGAGGGTCTCGCCCTGAAGCTGAGTGTCGACCGGTCGGTCACCGGCTGGCTGCGTCGCCTCAAAGCCCATGGATCGCTCGCCGTAGGGCGTGGACGGGTGATGAGCCGCTTCTTCCCTCTCGTGGCCCGCACCTCGGGCATCGCAATGCGGTTTACCACCGACAGCATCACCATCGATAGTGCCTCCTTTACCACCGGCTCAACATCGCTCCGTCTCAGCGGCACCCTATCAAATATCACCCGCGCCATGACCTCGTTGAGGCAGCCCTGGAGGGTGAGCCTCGATGTCGACGCCGATACCTTCAATATCAATGAGATAGCTGAGGCGATATTTGCAGGCTCGGATTTTGCCGCCAATATTGACTCGCGAAGCCATATATCCGAGCATGACAACGATGATGAGATAGCGCGCAGCATACGCAATCAGACCGACACCACCACCCGGAAGGCTGTTATAATCCCCGGCAACGTCGAGGCAGAGATGAGGCTCCGGGCCGCCAATGTGCTCTACTCCGATATATGGTTTCAGCGCATCGAGGGCAACATCGGGGTACGGGGCGGATCGGTGCATCTCAACAGGCTCGCCGGCTACACCCCGATGGGCTCGATGAGTCTGTCGGCGCTCTATTCCGCTCCGAGGCCCGACAGTCTCCGCTTTGCTGCCGGCATGGTGATAAGGCAGCTGCATATCGACCGTTTCCTCCACCTCATGCCGCAGGTCGATTCGCTTCTTCCGCTGCTTCGCGATGTGAGTGGCATTGTCACGGCCGACATGGCCATGTCGAGCGAGCTCGACTCACTGCTCGACCTCCGCTTCCACACCCTTGAGGCTGTGATGCGACTGTCGGGCGACAGCCTTGGTGTTGCCGATCCACGCAAGTTTGAGAAGGTAGCCAAGCTGCTGCGTTTCAAACACCGCGACCGCATCATGATCGACCATATGGATGTGGAGCTTATGGTGCGCGACTCGCGTCTCGACCTGTTTCCGTTTATGTTTGATATCGACCGCTACCGGTTTGGGGTGAGTGGCTCCAATGATCTCGGCCTCAATCTCGACTACCATATCGCCGTGCTCAAATCGCCTATACCGTTTCGTTTCGGAGTCAACATCAAGGGGCGCCCCGGCCATGTGAGGTTTTCGCTCGGGCGCGCTCATTTTGACGAGAAGAAAGCTTATGCGCAGCGGGAGCTCACCGACACCACCCGCATCAATCTGATCAAGGAGATCGAAGAGGTGTTCCGCTTCGGTGTGCGCTCGGGCAAGCGCAATGCGCGTCTGCAGCACATAGAGCGTCCCGACAAGGCTGAGTTTTTGGTGTCCGACACTCTCACGCATGCCGATTCGCTTCTGTTTATACAGGAGGGAGTGTTTGGACCCGCGCCTGCTTCCGGAGAGCAAACACGCTGAGATGGCGCCCCGATAGTGCCATAACCTCGATTATTTTTCGTAACTTTGCGGCGTGGAGCCGAGTGAGGCGCCACCATTCATCATCCCACTGTATTCCGATAATATCCATATATGAGATTTGACGAAACCGCCCTCTCCGACGATATTCTCGACGCGCTGGAAGCCATGAGGTTTGACGAGTGCACCCCGATTCAGGAGCAATCGATACCCCACATTCTTGCGGGCCGCGACTTGATCGCTGTAGCACAGACAGGCACAGGCAAGACAGCCGCCTATCTTCTCCCCGTCATAGATCTGATAGCCGACGGTCCCGAGTCAAAAGCTCCGGCTTGTATCGTCATGTCGCCAACCCGTGAGCTGGCCCAGCAGATCGACCGTCAGATGGAGGGTTTCTCCTACTATATTAATGTCACCTCGGTGGCTATTTATGGAGGTACCGACGGCGCCACATTCGCCGCTCAGCAGAGAGGCCTCAAGAATGGCGCCGACGTGGTGATCGCCACTCCAGGACGCCTGATAGCCCATCTCCAGATGGGCTATGTGGATCTGTCGAAGGTTAAATACTTTATCCTTGATGAAGCCGACCGCATGCTCGACATGGGTTTTTACGATGATATCATGCAGATTGCCACCAAGCTCCCAAAGGAGAGGCAGACGCTGATGTTTTCGGCCACCATGCCGCCGCGCATACAGCAGCTCGCCAAGGCCATCCTGAAACCCGATGCCGCTGAGGTGAAGATTGCTGTGAGCCGCCCCACCGAGGCTATCGAGCAGAGCGCCTATGTGTGTTATGAGGGACAGAAGACCCCGCTGGTGCAGCATCTCCTCAAGACTGTGGCATCCAACCGCGTGATAATTTTCGCATCGTCGAAGCTCAATGTGAAGGATCTCACCCGCACCCTTGTCAAGTCTGGCATCAAAGCTGCCGAGATCCACAGCGATCTCGACCAGGAACGCCGCGACGAGGTGATGCTCGGATTCCGAGCCAACCATATTGATGTGCTTGTGGCTACCGATATTCTTGCCCGTGGCATCGATATCGACGATATCGCGATGGTGATCAACTATGAGGTGCCGCGCGAGGCCGAAGATTATGTCCACCGCATAGGCCGAACAGCGCGTGCCGGACAAGGGGGCAAGGCTGTGACTCTCGTAGGGCCGGCCGAGCAGCCCAAGTTTGGCCAGATAGAGCGTTTCCTGCGCTATGAGGTTCGCAAAAACGATATGCCCGAACATCTTGGCGAAGCTCCCTCCTACGACCCATCGCGACGGGTGCCGTCGGGCACAGGGCGGTCAGGCGGCCACCGTGGCGGAAAGCAGGGGCACAGGGGCCCGGGCGAAGGGCGCAGGCAAGGCGGCGGACAGCGCAAAGGCGCGCCGTCGCACGATAAGCGCCAGCCGCGCAGTCAGGCGTCGGCTGCCGATCCCGCAGCAGCAACCAAGGCTGCCACGCGCGATGCTTCGGCCCACAAGCCCCGCCGCCACCAGCAGCGCAACCGTCCCCGTCGGCCCAAAGAGGGCGACAACCGCAAAGCTGCCGATTAATCCGTCATCACTCCATCCACTCCCCCCCAACAATCCATAATCAACCGCTATCATGAAAAAGATTCTGCTTATCATAATCGCTGCCATGGCCGCTATGGCAGCCGCAGCGCAGATGCCCGCGCAGAGCGACGGTGCCAAGGCCCAGTACCGGGTGTTTGGCGTGGCTTTTTATAATCTCGAAAATCTTTTCGACACCATCAACGCCAATGGCACCTACGATCTGGAGTTCTCACCCAAGGGAGCCCGCCAGTGGGACAGCCGCAAGTATTGGTCGAAGATCAACCGGCTCGCCACTGCCATCGAGGCCATGGTCACCCCTACTACCCCTCAGGGACCTGCCGTTATCGGAGTGTCGGAGATCGAAAATGAGAGCGTGATGCAGGATCTGGTCAAGGCCGAGCCGATACGCTCGCGCGCCTACCGGGTGGTCCACCACGATTCGCCCGACCGTCGCGGCGTCGATGTGGGCCTCCTCTACAATCCCCGCTTCTTCAAGCTCATCAATGTCACCAACCATAGGCTCGACATAGGCTTCCCCACCCGCGACCAGATGTGTGTTGTAGGATCGATGGGGGGCGATACGGTAGCTGTGATTGTCAATCACTGGCCCTCGCGACTCGGTGGTCAGGAGCGCTCATCTAAACACCGCGAGGCTGCAGCGGCCTTGTGCAAGCATATAGCCGACTCGCTTTGGAGCGTCAATCCCAACATTGGCGTGATTATCATGGGCGACCTCAACGATGATCCCCACGACCGGTCCTGCGCCAAGGTGCTCGATGCCCGTCGTTCGCCCGAGGGGGTCGCGTCTCATGGATTCTACAACCCCTGGTGGGCAACCCTCGACCGCGGAGTCGGTACTCTTGCCTACAAAGGCAACTGGAATCTTTTCGACCAGATCATAGTAAGCGGCAATCTGCTTAAAGACAACCGTTCATCGGCCGCACGTCTACACTTCTGGAAGCATCAGGTCAACAACTTCGACTTTCTCAAGGGCGATGACGGCCAGCGTCAGGGCTACCCCCTCCGCACCTTCTCGGCCGGAGTATGGCTCGACGGATATTCCGACCATTTCCCCACAGAAATATTCCTGATCCAGCAGGTCCGCTGACCATCCATGCCCCTCTGCCATGGCTAAAAAGATAGCGGAGACCCCCCTGATGAAGCAATATCAGGAGATGAAGAGCAAGCACCCCGACGCGGTGCTTCTCTTTCGTGTGGGCGACTTCTACGAAACCTTCAGCGACGACGCCATCACCGCCTCGGAGATACTCGGCATAACTCTCACAAAACGGGCCAACGGACAGTCGGCCCATGTGGAGCTCGCCGGATTTCCCCACCATGCCCTCGATACATATCTCCCCCGACTCGTGCGCGCCGGTAAGCGAGTGGCGATATGCGAGCAGCTTGAGGACCCCAAGCTCACCAAAAAGTTGGTGAAACGGGGCATCATTGAACTCGTGACTCCTGGCACCTCGACCAGCGACAATCTGCTCAGCCACCGCGAAAACAACTTCCTTGCAGCAGTGCATTTCGCCCCCAAAGGTGTAGCCATGGGTGTGGCTTTTCTCGACCTCTCTACCGGAGAATTTCTCACCGCCGAGGGCGCTCCTGAATATATCGACAAGCTATTGGCCAATTTCTCACCCAAAGAGGTGCTCGTGGAACGTGGCCGAAAGAAGGATTTTGCCGATATGATCAATGGCAGCTATCTCCTCTTCGAGATGGACGACTGGGTGTTTACCACACAGGCGGCCCGTGACAGGCTGCTGCGCCATTTCGAGACTGCTTCATTGAAGGGTTTCGGGGTCGATGGTCTCGACTATGCTGTTATCGCCTCGGGAGCCATATTCCATTATCTCGACCTGACTCAACATGTCATGACGGGCCACATTGTGAGCCTGCGTCGCATAGAGGAGGAGCGCTATGTGCGCCTCGACAAGTTTACGGTGCGCAACCTTGAGCTCATCGACAGTTTTGGGGAAGGGGGCAAGAGCCTTCTGAGTGTCATTGACCGCACGGTAAGCCCCATGGGTGCGCGTCTGTTGCGGCGTTGGCTTCTCTTCCCGTTGCGCGATCCAGCCGCCATCAACCGTCGCCTTGATGTGGTCGATTACTTCTTCCGCGAGCCCGACAGCCGCGACTCGCTACGAGCCCTCCTTCAGGCCGTGGGCGATCTGGAGCGTCTTGCCGGTAAAGCTGCCACGCGCCGCATCACCCCGCGCGAGGTGGCCCAGCTGCGCGAGAGTCTGCGCGTAGTGGCCCCGGTCAAGGATATTTGCGCGTCGGCATCGCTCGACCCTCTTGCAGCGTTGGCCGATCAGCTCAATCCATGTCTGGCGGTGATAGAGCGTATCGACCGGGAGCTCGCGCCGGATCCTCCGGTGGCTCTTGGCCGCGGCGATGTGATTGCCAAAGGGGTGTCGGCCGAGCTCGACGATCTGCGCCATATAGCCTTTTCCGGAAAAGACTATCTGATGCAGATTCAGGCCCGGGAGATAGAGGCCACTGGCATATCTTCGCTCAAGATAGGATTCAACAATGTGTTTGGCTACTACATTGAGGTGACCAACACCCATAAGTCGAAAGTCCCTGCCGGCTGGGTGCGCAAGCAGACCCTTGTCAATGCCGAACGCTACATCACTCAGGAACTGAAGGAGTATGAGGAGAAGATTATCAAGGCTCAGGAGCGCATAGCTCCACTTGAGGCTGAGTTGTTTGGCAATCTCGTGGCTGCTATCGCCGACTATGTGCCGGCAGTGATGCTCGATGCTTCGATTCTTGGGCGCCTCGACTGCTTGGCCGCATTTACTGTCGTGGCGATGGAAAACCGCTACTGCCGTCCGGTGGTCGACGACTCGCTCGTGCTTGAACTCACCGATGCGCGACATCCCGTGATTGAGCGCCAGCTCCCCCCCGGCGAGCCGTATATAGCCAACTCCGTGTCGCTCGATCCCGACAACACCCAGATCATGATGATCACAGGGCCCAATATGTCGGGTAAGAGCGCACTGCTGCGTCAGACCGCCATCAATGTGTTGCTTGCCCAGACCGGATGTTTCGTAGCGGCTTCAAGAGCCCACATCGGTGTGGTCGACAAGATTTTTACCCGTGTCGGTGCCTCCGACAATATATCGCTCGGCGAATCGACTTTCATGGTGGAGATGACCGAGGCCGCCTCGATCCTCAACAGTCTTAGCCCACGGTCGCTGATACTCTTTGACGAGCTGGGACGCGGCACTTCGACCTATGACGGTATCTCTATCGCCTGGGCCATAGTGGAATATCTCCACGAGGGGCCAGGCAACGGAGCCCCATCGCCGAGGCCAAAAACTCTCTTTGCCACCCACTATCATGAACTCAACGACATGGAGCACACCTATAGCCGTGTGGTCAATTATAATGTGTCGGTAAAGGAGATCGATGGCAAGGTGGTGTTTCTCCGGCGTCTGGCCAAAGGCGGATCGGAACATAGTTTCGGCATCCATGTGGCGAGATTGGCGGGTATGCCCCGTTCGATTGTTGAGAGGGCCGACCGAGTGTTGGCCCATCTTGAGGAGAGCTCACGCGCCGGAGGTCCGAAGGGTGCGGCAGGTGGTAGCCGCAGCCGGGCAGCCTCGCCCGACAGCAGCTTTCCGGGAGTGAGCTGTGCCCGTCCGGCCACATCCTCTATCGAAGCGCAGCAACAGACCTACGGCGGCTACCAGATGTCGCTCTTCCAGCTCGACGATCCGGTGCTCATACAGATCCGCGACGAGATACTCCATGTCGACATCAACAATCTCACCCCCATTGCAGCGCTCACCAAGCTCAATGAAATCAAGAGCATAATCACAGGTAAGGATGAATGATACCGTTTTCAAGGCCAGCGGTGCCGACGATGAGCGCTTCATGCGCATGGCTCTCAACGAAGCCATGATCGCCGCTGAGTCGGGCGAAGTGCCTATAGGTGCAGTGGTCGTCGGGCCCAGAGGGACTATTGTGGGCAGGGGTCACAACCTCACCGAAACTCTCGCCGACGTGACGGCCCACGCTGAGATGCAGGCCATAACAGCAGCCGCCCAGACACTCGGCGGCAAATATCTCGCCGGATGCACTCTCTATGTCACTGTGGAGCCGTGCCTGATGTGTGCCGGAGCCATAGCATGGGCTCAGGTGGGGCGCATAGTGATCGGCGCGCCCGATCCCAAACGCGGATATACAGCCTACACAGCGGCCCCCTTCCACCCGCGCGCCAAGGTTGAGAGCGGAGTGCTCGCTGCCGAGTGTTCGGAACTCGTCACCAATTTTTTCCGCTCGCTCCGTCGATAATCCCGGAGTATGAAAGCGAATACATGGCATAGCCCCTCGGCTCTGACCGATTGTCTGGCCCTCGTGTTGCTCTGCGCGGGATTATGGGAGTGTGGGCTCGGATGGGCCCAGCTCACCGGGCTTGCCCATAGCCTGCACCGGCTCTATCCTGCCACCGGATCGTTCTACAATCCCGGCCCTTACTGCGGATTTCTGGCTATGCTGCTTCCCGTTGCGCTGCACTATGTGGCCCGACGCCGGGAAGGATTGGCCCACTGGTTCGGACTTATTTACCTCATTCCTGCTTTGGCCCTCATGCCTGTGCTGATGGGGCGTACCGGCTGGGTAGCGGGAGCCGTGGGGTGTTTTATCACATTATCGTGTGCAGGCAAGATCCCTCGGTTGAGCCGTAGATCGGTTGTCGTGATTGCGGTTCTTGGCGTGTGTACCCTCGCTTTTTTGGTCTACCTCAAACCCGCTTCGGCTCTCGGGCGCCTGCTCATGTGGTTCAACGGTGCATCGGCGGCACTTGAACACCCTCTGACTGGGGTAGGGTGGGACTATGTGGCAGGAGCCCTGGGAAATGCGCAGGAGGCTTATTTCCATTCACATCCCGGGTCGGTTTTTGAGTCGGTGAGCGGTGCTCCCGAATATGCTTTCAACGAATATCTCCAGATAGCCATAGCTTTCGGGCTCCCGGCCATGCTGTTGTTTGCCGGGCTGCTGCTCTGGGCCGGAGTGTCGGCATGGCGGGGCCGCTCGGGAGGGGTTGCCGGTGGAGTGGCGGTGTTTGCCATAGTGTGTTTCTCGTCGTATCCGCTGCAGTTCCCTGAGTTTATCGCATCGGCAGGAGCATTGGTAATAGCGGGCGTGTTGGCGGGATCGAAGAGTTGGCGCCCTGTGTCGATTATGGTTTGTGTGGCGGTAGCGGTGGTGGCTGTTATGGCCGCCCGAGGCCGGTCTCACCGGCTCTCGGCCGAAGGCGACTGGGTCCGTCAGCGCCACATATGCGCGTCGGGGCTGGATGACAGGAGTATCGCCCGGCTCGATTCGATGTCGGCCACATGGAGCCATTCGGCCAAATTTCTCTTCGACTATGGTAAGGCTCTGCGCGAGGCGGGCCTCTTCGTGCGGTCAAATGAGATATTGCAGCGTGGGGTGCGCGTGAGTTCCGACCCGATGTTTCTCAATCTGATCGGGCGTAACTACCAGTCGCTCGGTGTCTACGATGAGGCCGAGCGCTATTTCCTCCGTTCCATCGACAGGCTGCCGGGGCGCATCTATCCGCGCTATCTTCTTGCGCTGCTTTATGCCGATCCTGGTGTTGCCGACCGGAAGCACTTCGACGAGGCTTATGGCCGGGTGGCGGCAATGCAACCAAAGGTGATGTCGCCAGCCATAAAGGAGATGCGGTCGGAGCTTGAGGCGATACGCGACAGCCTTGACCAACTGCGCGATAGCCGCGATTGAGCGATTGAAAAGCCGAAGTCCCGGCCGGGCATCAATGCCTGACCGGGACTTCGCTATGGTAAGGGGAGGGGTGATCACCAGATGATCACACGCTCCTCGACGGGACGATACATGGGCTGGTCTTCAGCGATCTGGAATGCCTCGAAGAAGGGGGCGAGATTGCGGAGGGTGACATTCACGCGGTTTTTGCCGAGCGAGTGTACATCGCCCTGGGTGAGCGAGCGCATCTCAGCCTCACGGATGTTCTGGGCCCAGAGGTTGGCATAGTTCATATAGAACACCTGGATGGGCGAGAACCCTTCGATGGTGGTGGTGGCAACATCGACGCCCTTTTTCTTCTGAGCGTTGAGGAAGGCGGTCATGGCCACACGGAGGCCACCCTGGTCGGCGATATTCTCGCCGAGGGTGTAGCGGCCATTGGCATGAAGGCCGGGGAGCACCTCTACGGAGTCAAACTGAGCCACGAGCTGATCGGTCAGGGCGGTGAAAGCCTTGGAGTCGGCCTCGGTCCACCAGTCGGTCATATTGCCTTTGGCGTCGAAGTGACGGCCTTGATCGTCGAATCCGTGGGTCATCTCATGACCGATCACCACACCTATGCCGCCATAGTTTTCAGCATCCGACGACTCGGGGTCGAAGAAGGGAGCCTGAAGGATGGCAGCGGGGAAAACGATCTCGTTGGCCAGAGGATTGTAGTAGGCGTTGACGGTCTGGGGAGTCATGCCCCATTCAGTGCGGTCAACAGGCTTGCCCCACTTGGAGTAGGTGTCGCGCTGATGCCACATCGACACCTCGTGCATATTCTCGTAGTAGCTCTTGGCGGGATCGACCTCCATGGTGGTGTAGTCTTTCCACTTGTCGGGGTAGCCTATCTTGACGGTGAAGGCGCTGAGCTTCTCCTGGGCGCGGGCTTTGGTGGTGTCGCTCATCCATGTGAGAGAGTCGATATGCTGCGAAAGAGCTTCGCGGAGGTTCTCTACAAGGCCGATCATATATTCCTTTGATGATGCGGGGAAGTATTTCTCGACATAGAGCTGGCCCACGGCTTCGCCCATAGCGCCTTCGGTGGCGCCGAGAGCGCGCTTCCAGCGGGGACGCTGTTCCTGCACGCCACTGTAGACTTTGTTAAACTCAAACGAGGCATCGGCAAAAGCGTCGGAGAGATAGGGGGCAGCTCCGGCCACATATTTCCAGATATAATAATCTTTCTTTTCGCGATCGGAGAGCGAAGCCATCTGGGCGTTGGCACGGGTCATGGCCTTGGGGTCGGTCACGATCACAGTGTCGGGGCTCTCGATGCCCATGGTCTCGATGAAGAAGCGATCCCAGGGGAGGGCGGGATAGTCGCTCTTGAGCTGGGCGAAAGTGCGGGGATTATACATGGCCTGGATGTTGCGGCTCTCTTCGCGGGTCTTGGCATCCTTGGCCTGCTCGGTCTCGATCTTCATCACGGTGTTCATGATGCGCGAAGCTGTGGCTTCGTCGTAACCGGCATTGGCGAGCTGGGCGAGGATGAGCTTCTTGTAGGCTTCGCGCACCGAGGTGTTGCGCTCGTCGTCGGCCAGATAGTAGTCGCGGTCGGGGAGGCCCATGCTTCCGCCGCCGATATACATGGCATACTCATTGGAGTTGGCCATATTTTCCATCGGGCCGCCGCCGAAGAAGGGGCTGGAGTAGTTGGTGTGGATCCAGAGGAAGAGGTCGGTCATTGAGTCGGCGGGGGCAGCCTCAATGCGGGCCAGATCGGCCTTGATAGGCTCGGCGCCTTCATTGTTGCGGCGCACGGAGTCCATGGCCTGATTGTAGATGGTCGACACCTTGAAAGCCACGGTGCCGGGTTCGGGATTAGTTGCGGCGAGGCCGGTAACGATCTCCTTCACGCGATTTTCCGACGAGTCGTTGAGCACATTGAACTGGCCGTAGCGCGAGTATTCGGCAGTGAGGGGGTGGGCCTTCTGCCAGCGCTCGGTCACATGCTCGTAGAAGTCGGAGCCTGCTGCTATGCTGTCGCTCAGGAGCGATGCATCGAGGCTCTTGAGTCCCTCTTTGGATGAAGAGGCACACGAGCCGAGGCTAAATGCTGTTGCAGTAGCAATAGCGATGATTGATAGGGGTTTGTACATATTGTGATAAAAAAATGTTCAGTCGTTGGCGCGACGGGCCGTGTAGATGGTGCAGGCGCCGAAGGTGAGGGGAGTGGCCACGCCTCCAGTCCATCCGTTGGCCTCTATGAGGGAAATCATGTCGCGGCCCTGCGGCACAGCCGCAATGCTTTCGGGCAGATAGGTGTAGGCGCGTGTGTCGCGCGACACCAATCGCCCGAGGGCCGGGATTATGGCTCGGGTATAGAGGCGGTAGAGGGGGCCTGTGATGACACCCCGGGGGGTGGAAAGCTCGATCACACACAAGATGCCTCCGGGGCGGGTCACACGGGCCATCTCTCGGTAGCCCGCGGCGAGGTCGGTGAAGTTGCGCACCCCAAATGCTGCGGTCACGCAGTCCATCTCACCGTCGTCAAAGGGTAGGTCGAGGCAGTCGGCCACCATGAGCCGGATATTGCCGGAAGCGCCTGCCGCTTCTACCTTGCTCTGGCCAACCCCGATCATCCCCTCGGAAAGATCCACGCCTATGATGCCCCGCGAGGGGTGGAGGCGGCGGTTCATTTCAAGGGCGAGATCGGCAGTGCCGGTGGCCACGTCGAGTATGCGCTCGGGTGCGTGGCGTGCTATCATGCCTATGGCTTTCGACCGCCACAGACGGTCGATGCCGAGGGTCATGGCGCGGTTCATGAAGTCGTAGGCAGGTGCAATGTTGTCGAACATATCGCGCACCTGCTCATCCTTTCCGCGCCGGTCGTGGCGGTAGGGGTTGACTTTCTGGCATCCGGGCTCACCGGCCGAGGGAGCGCTCATGCGTTGATGTTTTGCAGACAATCGAGGATATTGACAGTGATGCGGTCGGGAAGATTGCTCTCGTCGGCCTTGACAAAAGGCTGTCCGGTGATATGCTCGTAGAGCTCGATGTAGCGGTCGGTGACGCTCTGGATAAACTCATCGGTCATCTCGGGCACCTGCTGACCCTCGCGGCCCATGAATCCATGGTCGATGAGCCATTGACGCACAAACTCCTTGGAGAGCTGACGCTGGGGCTCACCCTTTTCGAGGCGTTCCTCGTAGCCGTCGGCATAGAAGTAGCGTGAGGAGTCGGGGGTGTGGATCTCGTCGATGAGATATACCTTGCCGTCGCGCTTGCCAAATTCATATTTGGTGTCGACAAGGATAAGGCCCTTTTCGGCTGCCATCTCGGTGCCTCGGCGGAAGAGCTTGAGGGCATAATCCTCCATCACTGCATAATCTTCGGCGCTCACAATGCCGCGGGCAATGATCTCCTCACGCGAGATATTCTCGTCGTGGCCCTCGTCGGCTTTAGTGGTGGGGGTGATGATGGGGTGGGGGAGGCGCTGGTTCTCGCGGAGACCCTCGGGGAGTTTCACGCCGCATATCTCGCGTGCACCGGCCTGGTATTCGCGCCATGCGCTGCCGGCAATGTAGCCTCTGACAATCATCTCAACCTTGAAGCCCTCGCAACGCATGCCCACAGTGACCATGGGATCGGGCACAGAGAGCATCCAGTTGGGCACAATGTCGGCTGTCGACTCAAGGAAGTAGGCAGCTATCTGATTGAGGACTTGCCCCTTGTAAGGGATTCCCTTGGGGAGTATGACATCAAAAGCCGAAATGCGGTCGGTTGCTATCACGGCGAGGGTATCGTCGTTGATGGTGTAGACATCGCGGACCTTGCCGTGGTACACGGCGGTCTGGCCGGGGAAGTTGAAGTCGGTAGAAACCAGTGTGGTAGCCATTTTGTCAGTTGGTAATGATGGTTTGTAAGGCATTGCTTAGCCTAATGCTACGCAAAATTACTCAAAAAGCTCCATATATCGTCTTTTATTCGCTTTTTCTTGCACCGACGGCCCAAAAAGAGTAATTTAGCCGTCGGCTTTGAGCCACTCAACCCAAATCCACGTATCCCCTGACTATGAACCCTCACCGTTATTGTGTGATCATGTGTGGCGGCATCGGCAGCCGTTTCTGGCCCTACAGCCGCACCGGAAGGCCCAAGCAGTTTATCGATTTTTTCGGCACCGGGCGCTCTCTGCTTCAGATGAGCTACGACCGCATACTCCCGCTTGTCAATAAGGAAAATGTCATTGTGGTGACCAACGAGGCATATGCCCCGCTGGTGGCTGAGCAATTGCCCGGCGTAGCCCCCGAAAATATTCTTCTGGAGCCGGAGCGTCGCAACACTGCGCCGTGTATAGCCTGGGCCGCCCACCACATAATGGCTCTCGATCCGGAGGCGTCGATGATTGTGGCTCCGAGCGACCATATCATTACCCGCGACAAGATCTTCGAGGAGTGCGTGCTCCGTGGATTCGAGTTTGTCGAGTCGCATCCCACCCTCCTTACTCTCGGCATCAATCCCACCCGTCCCGAGACCGGCTACGGCTATATCCAGATAGGGAGCGAGGAAACCGACGGCATCCTCAAGGTCAAGACCTTCACTGAGAAACCCGATATCGACCTTGCGCGGGTGTTTGTTGAGTCGGGCGAGTTTTTCTGGAATTCCGGTATTTTCATGTGGAAAGCCAGAACTATTCTTGATGCGCTTGCCGCTTATGCGCCCGATCTCGCGGCGGTGTTCGATGCCGGAACTGACCAATTCGGCACCCCCGGCGAGATAGCGTTTATTAACGAAGCCTTCCCCACCTGCCCGAGCATCTCCATCGACTATTCAGTGATGGAAAAGGCTGATAATGTATATGTGGAGTGTGTCGATTTCGGCTGGAGCGATCTTGGCACGTGGAGCGTGCTCTACGATCATTCACCCAAAAATAGGGATGGCAATGTGGCCCATAACTGCAACTTTATGGGCACCGGAACCGAGGGATGCATCATAGCCGTTTCGGATCCGGGGAAGCTTGTGGTGGTCAATGGTTTGAAAGACTATATAGTGGCCGATTCCGACGATGTGCTCCTCATTCATCCCAAATCCGACGAGCAGCGCATCCGTCAGGTGGTGAATGATGTCGAAGAGCGCTTCTCAGGCCGATTTCTCTGACACGTTCTATTGAGGCTTGGCAGTGGCCTCCGCCGGTTGCCGGTGGAGACGGTCGATGTGGACTTACGTTAGGCGTCGTTGGCTGCTGCCGGGGCATTTTTTTGGCACAAGAGGTGGGATGTGTGGCAAAAAAATGGCTATATTTGCAGATTGGAAGATGCCAGCGGGGCGATAGCTGTCGCGCCCGGGCTCAGATTTACTATCGACCAATCATTTTATGAACTATCGCATACCATTAATAGTCACCCTTATAGTGACATCCCTGGCCGGTGTTCAGGCCGCATCCCGTGGCAAGCTCAGTGCCGGCGCCATAGCCCGCATGATCAGATATGAGCAGCGGACATCTGATCCGCAGAGCCGCGGAGCCGCCCCTTCCGACACTGTGCTGGCCACCATAGAGACCACGTCGCCCGCTGTGCTCGACTCTCTGAGCAACGCCGGAGTGGAGGTGATCGAGACCATAGGCAAGTTTGCCATCGTCAGGCTCCCTCTCGATCGGGTGGACCGTGCGGTAGGGTTTGAGCAAGTGGCCACGGTTGATTTCGGCACCACCGCCCGTCCGATGCTCGACCGTGCTCGTCGTTCGGCCAATGTGGATGCCGTACATAATGGCTCGGCTGCCGAAGGGCGCAGCCCCTATACAGGCAAAGGCGTATTGGTAGGCGTGATAGATGAGGGCCTCGATCCGCTCAATCCCGCGTTTATCGATGCCGACGGCAACACACGTGTGGCGGCATATTCTTATTGCGCAGGTGAGGGCTTTATCAAAGTCAACCGCACCCCCGAGGAGTATGCCATAGCCCAAAGCGACAAGAAAACCGCCACCCACGGCACCCATGTGGCAGGCATAGCAGCCGGTAGCCGCATATCCGATGCCACCGTGCCCATATACAGCGAGCCCGACAGCGAAGGAATGATTCATATCGAACGCATAGGGGAGGGGACTCTTCCCTATTATGGCGTGGCGCCTGATGCCGACCTGCTTCTGGCCGGAGGCAGCCTCGAAACCTCGGCTCTGCTCCTCTCGGCCAAAACCATGGTTGATGAGGCCGCCGCTATCGGCAAACCGCTTGTGGTCAATATGAGCCTCGGCTACAATCTGGGTCCCCACGACGGCTCAAGCACCTTCTCGCGGGCCATAGCTGAGCTCGGCAGGGATGCAATCTTTGTTTTGGCCGCCGGCAACGAGGGAAGCACCAGGATCAACGCCTCCTTTACCGGCACTTCTGGCAACAGCATGATGCGCACCCTCGTAGATCTTTCAGACGCTAACTACTCCAACAAACTGGAGAATGCGATTATCGAATTCAGAAGCGACAGCCGCCTTAAAGCCATCAGCGCGAAGATTGTGGGCTACAACAAGACCACCAAGGAGTTTGCCTTCTCATTTCCGCTGACCGTCAATACCGATCAGGATTTCGGAGCCAACTCCTATTATCCGCTCAATGATACCCAGATGCAGACACTGAAGCGCTACTTTGGCTGCGACAAGATCGGAGGAGTGGTGAGGCTCGCTCCCGAAAACGGCAACTACATGTCAATGATATATCTCGACGGTCTCTATCCGTTGGTGTCAAACAAGGATGTGGTGCTGGGATTTGAATTCTATGTTCCCGACGGGGTGACTCTCACCGCCTACAGTTTTGAAGGGTGCAACTTCACCTCCGGTGGGATAGCCGGATTTGTCGACGGCAACGCATCGATGTCGGTAAGCGATATGGCCACCGGCGACAATGTGATAGCCGTGGGATCGTACAATTCGCGCTACTCATGGGGCGCTCT
Source organism: uncultured Muribaculaceae bacterium (assembly GCA_910579675.1). Taxonomy (GTDB): domain Bacteria; phylum Bacteroidota; class Bacteroidia; order Bacteroidales; family Muribaculaceae; genus Paramuribaculum. The sequence continues at coordinate 84,574 of CAJTUF010000002.1, forward strand.
CGATAAGCAATTCTATCAATACAGCGAGACTGACTATCCATTGCTGGAGCCCTCATCGTTTTCATCTTATGGCACACTGGCCGACGGCACCACCCTCCCTCATGTGTCGGCTCCCGGCGCCTGGTTGCTTGCCCCCCTCAGCCGCTACTACACAGTGGGCGACACGCGCGCCTATCATGGTGCCAGAATCGAGCCTGACGAGTCAGGCATGACCACCTATTACAGTCCACTTCAAGGTACCTCGATGGCCACACCCTTCGTGACAGGCACCATCGCTCTCTGGCTTGAAGCCGATCCGGATCTCACCGTTAATGATATCAAGGAGATCCTTGTCAAGACATCGGTCAAGGACGATATATATGCTCGTCCCGGCAACGACATAAAGATGGGCGCCGGCCGCATTGACGCCCTCGCAGGCCTCAAGGAGGTGCTTGCCCGCAAATATGGAGCTGGCATAGCGGGCGTCAGTGCCGACGACTCAGACAGCGGGGTGATCATCACCGCCGACTCCTCGCGTGCCGAGGCTTTCATAGCCGGTGCGGCATCGGTCACCGTGAGCGCCTTCACCCCACAGGGCGTGTGGGCGGCCGAAGTAACCTCCAGTGGCAGTCAATGCTCGCTCGATCTTGCGTCGCTCCTCCCCGGGCTCTACATCATCAGGGCCACCGACGGACACCGCTCAGCCTCCCGCAAGATTGCTGTCAGATAATCATTTCATTAATATCACTACCTCCCTACGATTACCAATCAGATGAACTGGTTTGAATGTAAAGTGCGCTACGACAAGATGGTCGAGCAAGGCATAGTTAAAAAAGTTACCGAATCGTTTCTCGTCGACGCTCTCTCCTTCACCGAAGCAGAGGCGCGCATCATCGAGGAGCAAACCCCATTTATATCAGGCGAATTTTCAGTGAGCGCAGTGAAGCGCACCAAGATATCAGAGATATTCCGCGACGACCGCGCCGACAAGTGGTATCTGGCCAAAGTGGCTTTCATCACCATCGACGAGAAAACCGCTGCCGAGAAGCGCGCCATAAGCCAGATCCTTGTAGCAGGGTCGAGCTTCGACGGCGCCTACGACAACTTCAAGGATGGCATGAAAGGCGTGATGGGCGATTTCGATCTGGTGTCGCTCACCGAAACAGCGTTGCTCGATGTCTATTCGCGCGAATACAAATCGCAGGCAGAGAAGGATCAGGAGAAAGCATGAGCATAGCCGATCGTCTGAAGTCTGTGAAGCAATCCATCCCTTCGGGGGTGGAGCTCGTGGCTGTGTCGAAGTTCCATCCGGCTTCAGCGCTGATGGAGGCCTACGACGTCGGCCAAAGATGTTTTGGCGAGAGCCGCGCTGCCGAGCTCGCCGAAAAAGCCGCCATGCTGCCCGACGACATAGTGTGGCACTTCATAGGCCATCTCCAGACCAACAAGGTGCGCCGCGTGGTGGGCTGCGCCCACATGATACAGAGCATCGACTCCGAGAGGCTGCTCATGGCGGTTGAGGCCGAGGCTGTCCGTCAGGAGAAGCATATCGACGTCCTGCTCCAGCTCCATGTGGCAGCCGAGGAGACCAAGTTTGGTCTCACCCCCGATGAGGCTTATGATCTGGCAGTGCGTGTGGCCCCGTCGCTCACCCATGTGGCCGTGAGGGGCGTGATGGGCATGGCATCGAACACTCCCGACGACCTCGGTCGCGTGGCGGCCGACTTCGCCGCTATCCGCGACACCTTCGACCGCCTCGCCGCCGGACCTTTTGTCGGCGACAGCCGCTTTGCCGTATGCTCGATGGGCATGAGCGACGACCGCCACATGGCCATAGCCGCCGGCTCGACCATGGTGAGGGTAGGCAGCGATATCTTCGGCCAGCGTGAGTACTGATCCATATTCCTTTTTGCAATCAATAAATTAATCAATCCAATAAACCAATCTATTATCATGAGTCAGCAAGCCAAACAATGGGGCGCAATCATTGTGATGATCGCGCTGTTTGCCATGATCGCATTCGTGACAAACCTCTGTACACCTATGGCGACAATCATCAAGAGCCAGGGTGAGATTTCAAACGTTCTCGCACAGATAGGCAACTACGGCAACTTCGTGGCCTACCTTGTGATGGGTATTCCCGCAGGTATGCTCATAGCCAAGTTCGGCTATAAGAAGACTGCTCTTATCGGTCTTGCCATCGGTGCCGCCGGTATCCTCATCCAGTGGGTGAGCGGTCTCATGGACGCCCAGGCCAACCTCGGCGCCGTGTTTGCAGTTTATCTCATCGGTGCTTTCATCGCCGGTCTCTGCATGTGTATCCTCAACTGCGTTGTCAACCCCATGCTCAACATCCTCGGCGGTGGCGGCAACGAAGGCAATAAGCTCATCCAGCTCGGCGGCGTGTTCAACTCGTCGGCTGCCGTTGCCTGCTACATCCTCATGGGTGCCCTCATCGGTGATGTGACCAAGGCTAAGATCGCCGACGCCACCCCCGCCCTCATGATCGCCCTCGCCATCTTCGTGATCGCCTTCATCGTGATCTGCTTCACCAAGATCGAGGAGCCCAAGCAGGCCCCCGTTGAGGTGAGCCTCATCAAGGGCGCTCTCTCCCACCGCCACTTCGCCCTCGGCGCTCTCGCCATCTTCCTCTACATGGGCATCGAGGTTGGTGTGCCCAACTACTCCCAGCAGCTCCTCATCGGCGAGGGTATCCCCGCCGGCACTGTGGGCCTCATCATCGCCGTTTACTGGTTCATGATGCTCATAGGCCGCTTCGTGGGTGCATCCATCGGCTCCAAGATCTCGGCCCGCGCCATGATCGTCACCGTGAGCTGCGCCACCATCGCCCTGGTGCTCTTCGGCATGTTTGCTCCCGAGACTGTCAAGGTCAACTTCCCCGGTGTTGACTGGGGCAACCTCTCAGTAGTATGGCAGGAGATACCCCTGGGCATCTTCGCCTTCCTCCTCGTAGGTCTCTGCACCTCCGTGATGTGGGGTGCCATCTTCAACATGGCCGTTGAGGGTCTGGGCAAGTACACCGCCATCGCTTCCGGTATCTTCATGACCATGGTGTTTGGTTGCGCCGTGATGCTCGCCATCCAGGGTGCCGTTGCCGACGCTGTGGGCTACTACAACTCCTTCTGGGTAGTCGTAGGCTGTGCCGCTTATCTCCTCTTCTACGCTCTCGTAGGATCGCGTGTGAGCCACAAGCCCACCACCGCAGAGAAGGAAGCCGCTTCGGAGATCTTCGACGCTATCTGATCACCGCAGGACCGGAGGCTTGCAAGCAACCGCGCCATCCGCTCCATCGCAATTATCGCAGCGGGACTCCTGCGCCACCTTGGCGCAGGGGCCCCGCTCGCGATTATCTCCCCACGACCACTACTCTTTCATTTATTTTTTTGAATAATAATGGTCTCGTCATGCCCCATAATACAAAGATAAATGCTATCTTTGTGGACATCAAGGCCAGCCACTATTCTGTTCTTGTCCATGATAGAGGATTTGACATTCCTCTACTTGGCAATACTCACTTGTGAAGTCTTGGCTGTTTGCCTTGAGGTAATATACGTATAATTATTTTCGTAACCCTTATGGACCACATGGATAAAGCAAGACTTACAATAGAAAAATTGCGCACCATGCGTGAAAGCGAAGACCACGTTGAGTTCAAACGTTGTCATCACGGGCATATGTCCTTTAACGGGGCCGATAAACAAAAACCGTCGGAACGTCGTAAATGTATTTTGGGATATGTTGTGGCTCTTGCGAATGCTGGTGGAGGATATCTTGTATTTGGGATGGAAGACAAATATCCTCATAACGTAGTGGGAACTCGACAAAATGAAAATGCCTTAGGACAACTGGAAAACGATATTTACAATTCGTTACGTGTCCCTGTAGATGCCTATGAATTATTTGATGAAAATAAGCAGAGGGTAGTCGTAATTGATATACCGAGGCATCCAATCGGAAGAGCTTTAAAGTATGAAGACGTTGCTTTGTGGCGTTCGGGCGAGGAACTCATCCCTATGCCAGATAAGGTTCTTTTTAATATTTTACAAGAGACCGATCCGGATTATTCCCAAGGGATTTGTGAAGGAGTTACAATTCATGACCTCGATAAAGATGCTATATCCATCCTGAAAGATAAGTATGCTCGTAAGCAAAATAATCCGACATTTTCTTCTTTATCTGATTATCAAGCTCTGAGCGACTTGAAATTAATTGATGGGCAAAAAGTAACCAATGCCGCAGTTCTTTTGGTAGGTAAGGAGGACCTGATACAGCGTCATTTCCCTCAAGCGAAAGTACAATTGGAATTTAGAAGCGCAGATGGTCAGGAGCGTTTTGACAAAAGGATATCATTCGTTGCTCCATTTTATATCTTAATTGACCAGCTTTGGAAAGCCATTGATGACAGGAATGGATATGTTCCGGTTCAGGAAGGAGCATATATGTTTGATATTCCTTTCTTTAACGAACAGGTTATACGTGAGGTAGTAAATAATGCTTTTGCGCACCGAGATTATCGCTTACAAAGTGAAATTGTAATCAAGCATTATCCAGCCAAGTTGATTATTGCGAGCCCTGGCGGCTTTCCTTTGGGTGTTACCATTGATAATATTCTGACCGTTTCAAGCACTCCACGCAACAGACTTCTGACAGATGTGCTTGCACTCACAGGTATTGTTGAACGTGCAGGACAAGGTATGGATGTAATATTTCGTCTTACATTATCGGAAGGTAAGCAAACGCCTGACTATGAAAAATCTGATGACTATCAGGTGGTGGCCATTCTTTCGTCGATTGTCAAGGATCCAGGATTCGCTCTTTTTATCAAGAGCATTCAGCAAGAACTACCAGAAAATCAAAAATTATCGGTATTCGATATACTTACTTTTTGCGCGATTAAAGAAGGGCGACAGCCGTTTGATAAAGATATTGCAAAAAAATTACTTGCTATGGGTTATCTTGAGAAACGAGGTAAAACCACGGCGATACGCTATATTCTCCCTCGGAGATATTATGAGTTGACAAATAATATCTCAGAATATTCTGGGTTGACAGATTGGGATGATAAGCAAGTCCTCGCTGTCTTAATCCCTTTCCTAACCAAATATGGAAAGGCAAAGAAAGGAGACATTGCAAAAGTCATTGGTTCGCATATATCTGAAACGCAGCTGCGCCGAACGATAGAACGGCTTTCAGAACCTAACGGACCGTTAATTAAAACTGGCAGAACAACAAATACAGTATATTCACTTTCACCTGCTTTTTTAGGACAAATGGATCTGTTAAACGAAGCAACTAAAATTGGATTATCACATCTGTTGAAAACTCAGAATACGGATCCTTCAAATGACGTAACAAAAGACGCAATACGCTAAAATTTAGATGGCAAAAAGAGCCTTTTACGGTCATAATATTTTGAAAATCAAATATTTTGAAGTGACGGAATAAATGACGGAACACTACGTCTTTTCAAGATCAGTCAGTAAAATAAAGGATTATTGTAATGCTAAATCAACTATTTATCATATATTATCCATTGTTGGACAACTATCCTCACATCCAACCTTTCCCGTAGAAATATCTATAGCATCCCGCCTATAAAATATATCTTTGGGGGGAATTATGGCTGAGATTGTAAATGAAAGAGCAGTGATTTTTAAACGCTTGAAATGCCCGCTTATCCAAATTTTTACTACCTTTGCACCCGACAAACAAGCAAGATATAATTACATATTATGAAAATGAACCGCATTTTATCCATCGCCGCCGCTGCCGTGATGGTGATTGCCGCCGCAAGCTGCGGTGATAACAAGCAGAAAGAGGACACCAACACCATCAGCCTTGAGGAGGCTGAAGCAAAATTCTCGTCGGAGCTCGCCAATGCCGACACCACCCAGGTGCTTGAGCTCGGCAACACTTTCATGGAGACAATGAAGGAGGGCAAGATCGACGAGGCTCTCGATATGCTCTATACCCGCAACATGGCCGACTCCGTGGGCGGACTCCGCAAGCTCAACGACAGCGAGCGCGCCACCCTCAAGAGCCGCTTCGAGCGTTTCCCCGTAGTGAGCTATACCCTCGACCACTACGACTTCTCCATCCCCGCACTCAACGATCTGAAATACTCCTACGTGTTCCGTCCCAACTCGGCCACTGGTAAGCTCAATCTCATGTTCAACCCCACCAAGCGCGATGATCAGTGGTACCTTATGCTCAAGCAGCCCGACCAGCCCGCCAAGGATGCTGAAAACGCCCTTCCCCCCTCGGCAGCCATAGCTATGCCCGACGAGGAGTAATCCCCCCGCGCGTCAGGATTCAGCAAACAGCTGACAGACATATAATCGAGCGCCGCCACATAGCCCCGGTTTTAACGGGCATAGTGGCGGCGCCCTTTTTGTGAAGTAACACACATATTTACCCACAAAAAACAGTTAAAAATGATTATCATGCCGCTGATTTTAAGGATATTCAAAATCCAACCCCCAATCGTTTTTGTTTAAATTATCAGATGCGCGTTGATACAGGCGTGTGTCGACAGTTACTGATTTATAAACAATGAAAATGAATCTTGATAAATTATTTGACCTGACAGGGAAGGTCGCTATTGTTACAGGTGCCGGAGATGGAATCGGTAAGGGATGCGCTCAAATCCTGGCTGTGGCCGGAGCTTCTGTCGTGGTAAGCGACATAGATATCCATAAGGCCGAAAGTGTGGTGCAAACTATAGTGGGCCAAGGTGGAAAAGCTGTTGCGTGTGAATGCAACGTGCTGAATTCCGACGATATGCAAAAGACAGTTGACTCTGCCATCAGTAATTTTGGCACTGTCAATATTCTTGTAAACAATGCAGGCCTCGGAGGAGGTGGTCGAGAAAACCCATTCAATATCGATGAAGAGTATGTGGAGCGTATCTACAAAATCAACGTTTTCGCACCATTATATCTCTCCAAACTGGTAGTCCCTGAAATGAAAAAATCAGGATATGGGAGTATAGTAAACATCACATCTATGAGCTCAATAGATAAGGAACCGAATATGTGTGTTTACGCATCGTCGAAGGCCGCGCTTAATCATCTCGCCGCTAATCTTGCCTATGATTTCGGAGAGATGGGGGTAAGGATAAATAATGTTGGGCCGGGCGCCACCAAGACTGCTGCATTGGCAAAGATATTGACTCCGGAACTTCAGGAAAAGATGCTCAGAAACACACCCATCAAACGTCTTGGAGAGGTAAGCGACATAGCTCAGGCTGTTTTATTCTTTGCTTCACCTGCATCCTCATGGATGAGTGGACAGACTCTTTTTGTAAACGGCGGAGGAGATCAGACCCTTGACTGATGATGCCCCGTTATGGGGCTCCGAGACATAGAAAAGGATAAGTTTTTTACCCACTTCAGGAGGGTGCATCAATTTGTTTTGATGCGCCCTCTGCTATATGTCAATCATATCATTTATCAGTAGCGGCGGGCTTTTTTTGCAGTAAATATTTGGAGGAATAAAAAAAAGCCGTACCTTTGCGGTGTTGTACAGCACTACAACACCAACCAATCCTATTTCACGCAACCCATTCACCATCTCCAGATGAATATAATAGAAGTAGACCGCGTAAGCAAGCAATACTCCGGCCATAAGGCTCTCGACGAGGTGAGCCTCTCAGTGCCCGAGGGGTCTGTCTACGGATTGCTCGGCCCCAACGGTGCCGGCAAGACAACCCTCATCCGCATCATCAACCACATCACCGCCCCCGACTCGGGCAGCGTGACCTTCGACGGCCACAAGCTGTGCGAGGAGGATATGGCCCGGATAGGCTATCTGCCCGAGGAGCGCGGCCTCTATAAGAAGATGACCGTGGGTGAGCAGGCCATATTTTTCGCACGCCTCAAGGGGCTGAGCCGTCAGGAGGCGATCAGCGAGCTGCGCAAGTGGTTTGACCGGTTCGGCATAGCCGACTGGTGGGGCCGCAAAGTGGAGGAGCTCTCAAAGGGTATGGCCCAGAAGGTGCAGTTTATCGTCACGGTGCTCCACAAGCCCAAGCTGCTCATCTTCGACGAGCCCTTCTCGGGCTTCGACCCCATCAATGCCAATCTGCTGCGCGACGAGATCCTGCGCCTTCGCGACGAGGGTTCCACCATCATCTTCTCCACCCACAATATGGCATCGGTGGAGGAAATCTGCGACCACATCACTCTCATCAACAAATCGCACAATATACTCTCGGGGCGTGTCGACGACCTGCGGCGCGAGTGGGCCGACGGCCATTACAGCCTGACCTACACCGATGCCGATCCTACTACGTTTATGGAAACACTCTCGCCGCTGGCCGGTACATTTGCCACCTCGGTGGATACCCGAGGGCGCAATGTGCTCGACCTGCGTCTGGCTCCCGGGGCCACCCTCCGCGATCTTATTGCCCGCGCCAACGAGGCATCGACGCTCCACAGCGTCAACGAGGCTGTGGCTTCGATGAACGACATCTTCATCTCGGCCGTGAAAGCCAATGATCCCAACACTCTCCTCTGATTCCCCATACATCCACATCATCAAAGATACAAAGCCATGTCGAAAGTCTCTATCATAATAGGGCGCGAATATGCCGAGCGCGTAAAGAAAAAGAGCTTTATATTCACCACCATCCTGATGCCTATCTTCATGCTGGCGCTGATGGCCATACCCACCCTGGTGGTTCTTATGGGTGGCACCGACACCCGCACCGTCACCGTGTATGACCCCGAAGGCATCATCGCTCCCCAGCTTGTCAACAGCGACAATGTGGAGTATGTCATAGCCACCCAGAGCGTCGATACCGTGGCGCCCTCCGAGGGTACCACTCTGCTTATGATCCCGCGCGGGCTTGTGGGCAAGGACCAGCCGCTGCGTCTGCTGGCCGACGAAGCCGCCTCGATGATGCTCGAAGGGGAGATCAGCTCGCAGGTTGAGAGAATCGTGGAAGAGGAACGCATGAAGGTCTACAGCGTCGACGTCAAGAGCATCATGGATGCCGTGGAGTCAGACCTGAGTGTGAACACCGTGCGCACCGACCGCGACAAGACCACATCGTCGGGTCTGAGCTATGCGCTTGGATTCATCCTCACATTTCTCTTATATATGATCCTGCTCCTCTATGGCCAGATGGTCATGACCTCTATCATCGAGGAAAAAAACAACCGTGTGCTTGAGATAGTGGTGTCGTCGGTGAAGCCCACCGGGCTTATGCTCGGCAAGATATGCGGCATAGGTCTTGTTGCGGTGACGCAGATAGTGATCTGGGCGGTACTGATAGTGGCCATGTCGGCCTTTGTGATGCCCGCGCTGCTACCGGCCGATGTAGCCGCCGACATCACCTCGATCAACTCGGGCATGGGCGCCCCCACGCAGTCGGCGCTCGACAGCGACTTTCTTGCCGCCCTCGCGGTGATAGCCGATCCTACCTATGTGCTCACCCTCTTCGGCATCCTGCTGCTATTCCTCATCGGTGGCTTCCTGCTCTATTCGGCTGTGTTTGCCGCCATAGGCTCGGCTGTGGATAACATCCAGGATGCCTCGCAGCTCCAGACTGTAGCCATGCTCCCCATCATTCTCGGCATTGTGTTTGGCATGATGGCCGCAGGCGATCCCACCTCGTCGATAGCTGTGTGGACCTCTATCATACCCTTCACGTCGCCCATGGTGATGATGGCGCGTATCCCCTACGGCATCCCGTCGTGGCAGATCATCCTGTCGCTGGTCCTCCTCTATGCCAGCTTTCTGGCAAGCGTGTGGGTGGCAGCCAAGATATATCGTGTGGGCATCTTCATGTATGGCAAGAAGCCCACGGTGAAGGAGCTCATCCGTTGGGCCCGCTATAAATAAGCGGCCCGGAGAGCTCACCCCACCTTGAATGCGCCGAGGCGCGTCGTGTAGTCGGGCGACTTCATGGCGCGCCTTATCGCATTGACAAATCTCACGCTCCTGCCATCGTCGTCCCGCTCGCGGTATTGCTGCGAGCCGAGCATCAGGGTGTCGGCTCCATGGCGTAGATTGATCTTGTCGAGGGCGGTCGACAGGCGTATGAGCTTGTCGCTGCGCAGAGGGTCGTAGTCGAAGAGGTCGGGCTGTATGGCCGATGCATCGGATATGCCGGCCACCATCACTCCGGCCCTTTTGTAGTATATGCCCTTGCGGAATATCCGGGCGAGGATACTGTCGGCAGCGGCGACAATCTCGCTCGTGGTGTTGGTTGGAGTGGTGAAAGAGTGTGATCCGCTTTGGTCGTATTGCGGCAGATCGTCGCGGAAATGGTTTGACTGGATGAAAGCGGTCACGAGCGAGCAGGCCGAGTGCTGGCGGCGCAGCTTCATCGCACACCGGGCCGCATGGTTGGCTATGTGGCTGCGTAGGTCGTCGGGGTCGGAGATCATTGCCGGGAAGCTGCGGCTCGTCATGATGGTCTGCTTGGTGGTAGAGTCGAGGGCGTCGATGGTGATGACACTCTCGCCGTTGAGTTCGGCCCATGTGCGGACACCGGTGATATGAAACAGGCGCTTCACCCAGTCGCGCGGCTGGCGGCAGAAGTCGAGAGCTGTGGCCACGCCGTAGTAGTTGAGCGTGCGGGCAATCCGTCGGCCTATGCCCCACACATCGGCCACAGGAAATAGCCTGAGGGCGGCGGTGCGCTGCTCCTCGGTGGCTATCACGCAGCATTTGCGGTAACCGGGATAGCGCTTGGCATATTTACTGGCCACCTTGGCGAGGGTCTTGGTGGGGGCTATGCCGAGGCTCACCGGTATGCCGGTACACCGCTGTACCTTGCGACACAGATTGCGCCCCCACTCGGCGAGGTCGATGCCGTCCATCCCCTCAAGGTCGAGAAAAGCCTCGTCGATGGAATACTGGGCCACCTCGGGCACCTCCTCGCGGAGTATGGCTATCACCCGTGCCGACATATCGCCGTAGAGCGCATAGTTTGACGAGAAGGCAGTGATGCCAGCGTCGGGGTAGCGGCTCTGCAGCTGGTAGTAGGGCATGCAGTCGGGGATGCCCATGGCCTTCACCTCGCGCGAGCGGGCCACGACGCATCCGTCGTTGTTGCTCAGCACCACGATCGGCTTGGTGGCCAGGTCTGGGCGAAACACTCTCTCGCATGAACAGAAGAAGTTGTCGCAGTCGATGAGTCCTACCATGGCTGATTGCGGTGTCCGGGGCGGCGGCGGTTGGCTTTGATGGTATATGTCACCACACCCCACACGATGAAGTCGTTGTCGGGGGTCACCTCTATAGGGCGGTAGCGGCGATTTGACGGCATGAGTATTATCCTGTCGCGGCTGGTGAAGCAGATGCGCTTGAGAGTAAACTCGCCATCGAGGCAACACACGGCCAGGTCGCCGTGCTCAGGCTCTATCGAACGGTCGATGATGAGCAGATCCCCCTCCTCGATCCCTTCGCCCGACATGGAGTCGCCCGCCACTTTGGCGTAAAATGTCGAGGCAGGGTGGCGGATAAGGGTGCGGTTGAGGTCGATCGACTCGGATATGTAGTCCTGGGCCGGACTCGGGAATCCGGCGCGGATTCCCGAGTCGGCATATTCCAACTCGAGGTGTGAGGAGCCATCGGCGGCATACAGTTGTAGGGTGATCATCGGTTGAAAGCGTGAGGAGGGGTGGTTGATGGTACAATGCTGGAGCGAAGTTAGCGGACCGGTCGGGCAAAAACTGGTTGCGGCGATGTTAATATAGGTTAACTATCGTGATTTTTTTACGTTTGCTTGCCCCCTCGGCATCCCCCTTGCGCTAAACATTCTTAAAAGGGGCACCCGGGTGCGACAAAGGGTGAGAGGGGTTGTTATAGCTAAAGATATTACTCGAATGAGTTAAATATACGTAAACTTTATGTAAAATAGCCGGAAATTTTGTAATTTTGCGAGCTTATATCATCATAGCACGACAGATGAGACAACTTAAAATAACAAAATCTATCACCAACCGTGAGAGCGCCTCGCTCGACAAATATCTTCAGGAGATAGGCCGAGAAGAGCTTATCTCGGTGGAAGAAGAGGTCGAGCTTGCCCAGCGTATCCGCCAGGGTGATGCCCGCGCACTCGACAAGCTAACCCGCGCCAATCTACGTTTCGTTGTGTCGGTGGCCAAGCAGTACCAGAATCAGGGTCTTAGCCTTCCCGACCTTATCAATGAAGGAAATCTCGGCTTGATTAAAGCAGCGCAGAAGTTTGACGAGACACGTGGTTTTAAATTTATTTCCTACGCCGTGTGGTGGATCCGTCAGTCGATCCTGCAGGCCCTTGCCGAGCAGAGCCGCATAGTGCGTCTGCCTCTCAATCAGGTGGGTTCGCTCAACAAGATAGGCAAGGCCCTGTCGAAGTTTGAGCAGGAAAACGAGCGCCGTCCGTCGCCTGAGGAGCTCGCCGAGCGTCTTGAAGTGCCCGTGGAGAAGATTGCCGACACGCTCAAGGTGTCGGGGCGCCACATCTCCGTCGATGCTCCTTTTGTGGAGGGTGAAGACAATTCACTCCTCGACGTGCTTACCAACGACGATTCTCCCGCAGCCGACTCCACTCTTACCCAGGAGTCGCTATCGAAGGAGGTTGACCGCGCGCTTCATCAGCTCCCCGAGCGCGACCGCGAGATCATCCGTATGTTTTTCGGCATAGGATGTCAGGAAATGACTCTTGAGGAGATCGGAGCCAAGTTTGACCTCACCCGCGAGCGAGTGCGTCAGATCAAGGAGAAGGCCATACGCCGCCTGAAAGGGCAGCGCAGCCGTCAGCTCCGCACCTATCTCGGTCAGTAAGCCCAGGGCGCAGCCCGTATTGCTTATTTCCCCACTCCCATCATGTCGGCTTTCCGCCGGCGCCCAGGCGCCCCGGAGAGCCGTCTTTATTTTATGTGCGGGAGGGATATTTTGCCTCTTTCGTTAAAAAATCTTTCGTCGGTGAGCGAAAGTTGATAAAAAAACGTTACTTTTGCAACGTCATATGCCGCCCGTCGGCATCCCTGACGCCAGTTATAGTTTTTATCCAACTTTCAACAATCTTATTTTCATAACCATGGCATACGTAATCACCGACAAATGCGTAGCTTGCGGCACATGTCTTCCCGAGTGCCCCGTTGGCGCTATCTCTGAAGGCGACATCTACCACATCGATCCCGACACCTGCATCGATTGCGGCACTTGCGCTTCTGTTTGCCCCAGCGAAGCTATCATCCCCGGCGAATAATCGAAGATTATAACCGACCAGACACCACGACCGCCCTCAGGCTCGGCAAGAGCATTGAGGGCGGTCGCGATTTTTGGCGGATCGGGAGCGCTCAGATAGATGACGCAAGAGCTATCATCCTGATAGCGGTCTCGGCAGCCTCCACACCCTTGTGGCCCGCCGGGCCACCGATGCGGTCGAGCGCCTGCTGCTCATTGTCGACAGTGAGCAGGCCGAATATCACCGGCACGTCGCCGGTGGAGTTGAGGAGAGTCACACCCTGGGTCACACTCTCGCAAACATAGTCGAAGTGGGGAGTGTCGCCGCGCACCACTGCGCCAAACACTATCACGGCGTCGGGATGCTGGTGTTCGATGACGCGTGCGGCGGCATAAGTGAGCTCCACGGCGCCGGGCACCGGGATCGAGATGATATCGGAGGGGAGGATGCCGTTGGCGGTGAGAGTCTCAACGGCGCCGCGTGCCAGCTTGGAGGTTATGTGGCCGTTCCATTCGGCAGTGATCACGGCTACGCGGGCGCCATGACCGATCACGGGCAGGGGGGAGGTGGGTACTGATGATGACATTAGCGTGGAAATATTTTATGCCATACGCCGAGTATGTCGAGGCGCCCCGGAGTGCGGGCCTCGGCCAGCACATCGACTATGCGGCGGTGGAGGGCAGCATCGCCAAGGCGTGTGGCTTTGTGAAGCATGGTGTTGAGAAGATGGATACCCTTCTCGCGGGTAGGTTTGTGGTGGAGAAGGCAGAAGCCGAGCTCGGTCGAAAGGTTGAGCTGCCTGAGATCCATCTCGGGATGCAGGCGTGTGAGGTAACGCAGGGCACGCGACAGATATTGTATGGCCTCGCGGTGGCGTCCCATCTTGGCGAGAGTAAGCCCCTGCTCGGCCATGGAGTCGGCCAACCGCTCCACGGCGTCGTCCATAGCTCCGTCGCGGGTCTCGCTGAGATAGCGGGATGTTGCTTCCTGACACTCTTTGAGCGCCTCGGCCTGTGCTCCGGCCTTGCGGCACACCTTGGCCGCCGCGTCGAGCGCCACCACATGGGCCGGTCCGTAGCGGTCGGGATTGGTGCGGGCCAGACGCCCGAAGATGCGGGCCGACTTGTCGAGCGAGCGCTCGGCGTGTTTAAATTCGCTCCGGGAATGGTAGATCAGGCCCATGTCGTAGAGCAGTGAGGCGAGCACGGCCAGAAACGGCTCGTCCTTTCGCTTGGGCTCCTGCGCCAGCAGGCTCATGGCTGTGGCTGCGGCCGACAGCGCTGCATCGGAATCATCTTCCGATGCTCTCAGCCCTACGAGCACCTGCATCATTGCGGCGTGGATGTCGAGGCTCATGCGGTCGGGATCGCCTGCACGCGTGAGAGTCTCGTCGAGCGCCTCTATGCTCTCGATGGCGCGGCGGGTGTCGCCGCTGTCAATCATCTGGCGGGCACCGGTGCGCAGGTAGTCGTATATGGTGTTGAAGGGTAGCCCCTCGATGGCGCGCCTCAGCTCGCTCAGAGGTGCCGAGGCAAGGGCGAGCGAGGCAAGCGGGCCGGTCGGGGTGCCGGCCGGGATAATCAATGGCTGGAGCGCAGTCTGGCTGTCGGGAATGGCGGCAGGATTCATAGATGGTCTATCGAGGCTTTGCTCACGGCGGTGTCGGCCATTGAGTTGGCCTCGGTGATGATGTCGGAGAGGATGGCCGGCTCAAGACGCTTGAGGGTGTCGCGGGTGATGCCCAGATCGACGATGCTCGAAATTATTCCGGCCAGCGCGCCTGAGTTCCACATCAGCGAGATGGGAGGGCGCGAGATGGGAGTCGACACCGATATGTCGTCGTGGAAGAATGTCATCTGCTGGCGGTCGGGGTCGATGTTGATAAATGAGCGGCAGTAAAACTTGATATGCTTCCGGTAGCAGTCTTCAGGATTGCGGGTGCCGAAGATGTGCTCCAGATCCTGAGTTCGGGTCACCACCATGTCGGAGATCTCCAGATTCTCAAGTATCTCGGGCATCACGCGGGTGATGCGCGGTTCCTGCTGCTTAAGAAATCCGGGCATATTGATGATGAGCGCCTTACGCTCCACTATATACGACAGAAGTTCATGGAGCCTTGGCCTGACTCTGGCGTCGACTGCAAAGTAAGATCCAAACACCACAATGTCGTCTTCCGACACATCAGGCCATTTCACATCAAAGCACTCGCTGGGGTAGCGGCGATAGATCATGATCGACTCGGTGGGGTGGGTCTCATCGACAGGGAAAAAGAGATTTGATGGGGTGTCGCCGTCGACATAGCGGTCGATTGAGGTGACATCCACCTTGTTGGCGGCCAAAAACGACACTATCATGTCGCCGATGCGGTCGCGGGCAGCCTCGCCCACATAGCTCACATTATCGTGGAGGGTGCCGAGCAGCGCAGCGGCATTGAGCATCCTTCCGCCGGGAATGGCGTTGAGATTGCTCAGGGTGGCAAGAGGGTAATTGTTTTGGGTCGACGGGAATACGATGTCAAGCGCACATTCCCCGATAAGGATGATTCGTCGCATAGTGTGTGGAGATGGTGTGGAGGGTGGGTGATAATCTGAGTGTGTTGTCGGTTGTTCAACCGGCAGCTCAGAGGCGGGCCTTATGGCCCAGATATCCCCCGTGGTGGCGCAGGGCATACTGCTCGCGCGAGAAGCCCGTGAGCCGCATCACATTCACCACAAGGATGTCGCCTATCACCGTCATCATGGTGGTGGAGGTGGTGGGAGTGAGCCCCAGGGGGCACACCTCTGGAGCTCCACCCGTCGACAAGACGGCATCGGCCGTCTCCGACAGCGGTCCCTCAGGGTTGCCGGTTATAACTATAATGGGAATATCGGCATAAAGGTTCCGGGCGAGAGTCACAAGTTCGACTATTTCCACCGTTTTACCCGAGTTGGAGATCAGGAGCATCACATCATTGGGCTGGAGGATGCCAAGGTCGCCATGTTGCGCCTCCGATGGATGGAGATTCACTGCGGGAGTGCCGGTCGACGAAAAAGTGGTGGCGATATTCATGGCAATCTGGCCCGCCTTGCCCATGCCCGAGGTCACGAGCTTGCCCCCCCGGCGGTGTACCCGCTCGATGATCAGCTCTATGGCCTTGTCGTAATCTTCGGTGTAGGGTATGGCCGACACTGCGGCGGCCTCGGCGGCCAATATGTCGCGCATCGACTCTTGAATGGTTGCGTTCATCTGTTTTATAGGGTGATGAGTGCGGGGATGAGCAGCACCGTAGCACCCACAATTATTAGTTGTTATTAATAACGCAAAATTACAACAAACACTCCCGCAATCCAAAAAAAACTTGACGGTCACGAATCACAAGAGGACATACGGTTGTTGTAAGTACATGACCAAGTATCGGAAAATAGGTACGGTAATCGGAGCCGTCATCGCACTGGCGGTGCTTATTGCCATGCGTTCACAATATGGATATATTGCGGGCCTTAAGCTGTTTGGCCTTGTGTTTATCTACCTCGGCTATTGGATCGGAGGACTTGTAGACAAAAGAAAAGGAGGGGATGATCAGGGCGACAGTCCTTGACCGCTCATCTGCCATCTATGTGTGCATTGGTTTCTGGCCCGTTTTTTATGACTTGCGATTGTATTTTTTGTGTACTTTTGCAACATTCATCAACCCGCATTGGCGGGGAGGTGTTGTAATTCAAAAAAACTAAGTATGGAAAAGAAGAAGAGACTGGTGGTGTCGACGGGCGCCGGAATCAGCGCCGAGAGCGGAATCACCACATTCCGCGACGCCGGAGGGCTTTGGGAGCAGTATCCGGTGATGGATGTGGCGTCGGCCACAGGGTTCAGACGCAACCCGGCGCTGATCCATAAGTTTTACAATGAGCGCAGGCATCAGTTGCTGCTTGCCGAGCCTAATGCGGCCCATAGAGCGCTGCATGATCTGGAGCGCTTCTATGAGGTGTATGTGATCACTCAAAATGTCGACGACCTTCATGAGCGGGCCGGCTCGACCCACGTGGTCCATCTCCACGGCGAGCTGATGAAGGTGAGGTCGATTCCCCATCCCGAGCGTGTATATACCCTTTCGCCCGACAGCCTCGACACCTCGGTCGACACCCGCGACGAGTATGGCGATCCGGTGCGCCCGCATATAGTGTTTTTTGAGGAGGCGGTGCCCATGATGGAACCGGCGGCACGCATAGCATCCACGGCCGATATCTTTGTAGTGATAGGTACGAGCCTTAATGTGTATCCCGCGGCGTCGCTTATGCAATATGTCAGGCCCGGGGTGCCGGTCTACTATATCGATCCCAATCCGGCTCCGGTGCCGCCCAATGTGGAGGTGATCAAGGCCACAGCCACCGAGGGCATGAAGATACTTGCCCGCAAGCTGGGGGTCGGAGTGCCCTCCTGAAGTGCTCATGCCGGACTGTTAATTTACGAATGCAAACGGCGGCGTCTTTTCCCGGGATGGTGGGAGGTGCCGCCGTTTTTATGCCACATTATGTGAAATTCAACCCAATTGTTAATAACTTTTTGCCCGGAGTGGCAATTTTATGGGTGTTGACATTTGCAAACCATTGTTTATATTTTGTAACTTTGTCGGTTGTGAATGTCCATGCGCGGCGCCCTAAGCGTCAGGGTGTGCATTTTATCAGTTATTGCCTTTATATCCAATGATTTCAGAAGAAGTATATCATATTCCAGCCCTCTTGCCCGAGTGTATGGAGGCGCTTGCCATCAAGCCGGATGGGATATATGTCGACGCCACCTATGGGGGCGGCGGTCACTCTCGTGCCATCCTGAGCCATCTGGGGCCAGGCGGCCGTTTGCTCGGATTTGATCAGGACGATGAGGCGATAGCGCGTGCCCAGACAGACCCGAGGCTCACCATGGTGCACGGCAATTTCCGTTTTCTATCCAACTTTCTCCGCTACTATGGAGTGGATCCCGACGGAGGGGTCGACGGCATTCTGGCCGACCTTGGAGTGTCGTTTCACCATTTCGACGATGCCGCGCGAGGCTTCTCATTCCGCTTCGAGGGCCCGCTTGATATGCGCATGAACCGGCGCGCCCGCATCTCGGCGTCCGACCTCATAGCGTCGATCGACAGCGACGAGCTGGCATCGCTGCTGCGTCTTTATGGCGAGCTGCCCAAGGCCCGCGCATTGGCCAACGCCATAGTCGGCGAGCGTGCCAAGGCTCCGGTCGACACTGTTGAGCGGCTTGTGGCGATAGCCGAGCCCTATATCAATCCCAAGGCGCGGCGCAAGGAGCTGGCTCAGCTCTTTCAGGCGCTGCGCATCCGTGTCAACGGCGAGATGGAGGCTCTAGAGCAATTTTTGCGGTCGGCCCTGCGTGCTCTCAAGCCGGGGGGACGGCTGGCCATCATCACCTACCATTCGCTTGAAGACAGGCTGGTCAAAAACTTCATCCGTACCGGCAGCTTCGACGGCGAGCGCACCACCGACTTCTTCGGGCGCTCCACCGCGCCGCTCAAAGCGGTAGGAGGCTCGAAGCCCATCGTGCCATCCGAAGCAGAAGTGGAGGCCAACCCGAGGTCGCGGAGCGCCAAGCTCCGTGTGGCCGAAAAGCTCCCGGTCGACTGATCCACTTCCCATCCGATTACTCCTCACTCACTTTCAAGACGATATGTCAACTTCCCCATCATCATCATCATCATCGCCACGGGTGTCGTGGCTCAGCCGGCTCCTCTACGGACAGGTGATCTCGGTCGATTTTTTCGCCCGCCACTGGCTGGTGATCTTCACAGCGCTGGCCATAATCATGATGTATATAACCAATAAATACAACACCCAGACAAAGATGGAGGAGATACGCACCCTCACCCGTGAGCTTGAGATCGTCAAGACCGAGAGGATAAGAGTGAAATCGGCCTACATGAGCCGCATACGCGAGAGCGAGATGCAGATCCTTGTCGACTCCATGGGGCTTGGCCTGAGCGTCAGCGAGCAGCCCCCCTATCGCGTTACCATCGAATAATTCCCCCCCCATCTACTCTCCCACCCCTCCCACCGACAGCAATGGCAGCCAAATCCGACAACCGCAAGAAGACGCTCCTGAGATACTTCCTGATCACTATAGTGATACTCCTGTTCTGTATCGCCATAGTGACCAAGCTGGTCGACACCACCATCATTTCGGCCGACAAATGGAATGAGAAGGCCAACAGTGAGCTCTCCAAGACCACCGTCATCACCCCTGAGCGAGGCGACATCCTCGCAGCCGACGGATCGGTGCTCGCCACAAACCTCAGCTTCTACACCCTCCGCATCGACTACCGCTCGGAGCGGTTTATGGAGGGCCGGCTGCGCCAGCAGATCGACACTATAGCCGATTCGCTCGCCACATATTTCCCCATACGCACCGCAGCGCAATGGAGGAAGCATATCCTCTCGCCCCTCGACAAGCCCGACTCGCTCCGCCCCAGAGCTCATCGCCTCATACGCAATGTGAGTTATGCCGACATGATGAAGATAAAGTCATTTCCTTTTTTCAACATACGCAACTCCAATCGCAACGGACTGACCGTAGAAACCACCATGAAGCGTGTGAACCCCTATGGCAGCATGGCCCGACGGAGCATCGGCACTGTGGGGCAGACACTGCAGTGCAGCGAGATCCACGGTCGCTCCGGTCTTGAGGGAGCGCTCGATTCGCTCCTCTACGGCATTCCAGGTAAGGCCAAGAAGATTCCGCTCACGCGCGGCATTGTCAACTGGACCGACACCCCCGCCACTCCCGGCTACAATATCCTCACCACCATCGATATCAAGATGCAGGATATAGTGGAAAACGAGCTCAACAATATCCTCAATCATGTCGATGCCGACTGGGGCGTGGCTGTGCTCATGGATGTCAGGACCGGCGACATAAAGGCGATCTCAAACCTCGAGAAAAGCAAGACCGCCGGACAGGGATATATCGAAGGGATGAACCGCGCCGTGCTCGGCTATGAGCCAGGCTCGGTGATCAAAACCCTCTCCATGATGATTGCCATAGAAGACGGCATAGTGCGCCCCACCGATGTGCTCTCCACCGGAGCCTCTTATGCCTATGCCGGCGGGCGGGCCATCTCCGACTCCCATGGCGTGGGGTCGATGACGGTGGCCGAGGTGATAGAGCGGTCATCAAATATAGGCATGACCAAGATCATCACCAAAAAATACGACAGCCGTCCGGGCGACTTTTACTCCCGCGTCAAGGCCACCGGATTTCTTGAGCCGTTCAATACCGGCATCACCGGCGAGCGCGCCCCTCGCTTCGACTCTGTGCCCAACAATCGTGGCGGCCGCATCACCCTCTCGCGTCAATGCTACGGCTATGCCACCGAGATCCCCCCTCTCTACACCCTCTCGATATATAATGCGATAGCCAACGGGGGCCGTTACGTGCGTCCGAGGCTGGTGGGTGGTCTGCGCGGCGAGGGTGTCGACTCGGTGATGCCTGTTACATATGTGCGCGATCAGGTGTGCTCGCCCCAGACGGCGGCCATCATGCGCGATATGCTCACCCAAGTGGTGTGGGGCGACCACGGCACCGCGCGCAGTCTCCGCTCCGACAAGGTGAGGATAGCAGGCAAGACCGGCACATGCTACATGGTGTCGGCCACCGGCGGCTACGACTCGCGCAAGCGTCTCGCCTTCTGCGGATTTTTCCCTGCCGAAAATCCACAGTACTCATGTATAGTGCTCACTTGCCATCCCCGCCAGAACGCCTTTGGCGCCGCATCCACCTCGGGCGTGGTGCTCAAAAATATAGCGCTCAAGCTGTATTCGCGCGGCATGCTCGGCAACAGCTCCGACTACAGATCGGCACCCGACGATGAGAACAACCGCCCCTCGGCCGCCATGCTCTATGCCTCGGCCTCCGACGACAATACATCGCACCTCACCAAGGCCATCGATCTCGGCCCGCGCCACTCGGCAATACGCAAGCCCGCCGAGACTCCCGGGGGGTCGGTGCCCGATGTGAGAGGCTACGGCCTGCGCGACGCCGTGGCGGCGCTTGAGAAGCGCGGCTTCAGCGTGAGCTTCAGCGGCTCAGGCTATGTGGCCTCCCAGTCGCCCATGCCCGGCTCTCGGGTGCCCCGGGGCTCGGCTGTTGCCCTCTCGCTCGTCGAGTGATCTAATCTCTATCTCATAACTACCGACAACTCACTCCAGTAACAATTAATATCCTGCAATATATGCGCTCACTTGCCGAACTCCTCTCCGCCATCACCGTAGAGGAAATAATAGGCGTCGAAGACAAGCCTATCAACTCTCTCCAGTCCGACTCCCGTAAGGTGAGCCGAGGTGATCTTTTCGTGGCCGTGCGCGGCGTCAATGTCGATGCCCACAAGTTCATCCCCCTTGTCACTCTCGCCGGGGCTGCCGCCATAGTGTGTGAGGAGCTCCCCGAAAGGCTCGAATCGACCGTGACCTACATCCGTGTGGCCGACTCGGCTGTGGCGCTCGGCTTCCTCGCATCGCAATGGTGGGGCAACCCCTCGCGCAAGCTCAAGCTCGTGGGTGTGACCGGTACCAACGGCAAGACCACTACCGCCACCCTCATCTACGAGATGGCGCGCCTTCAGGGCTTCAAGGCAGGCCTGCTCTCGACCGTGTGCAATTACATCGACTCCGAGGCAGTGCCCACCAACCAGACCACTCCCGACCCTCTCACCATCAACGAACTCCTCCACCGCATGGTGGTGGCCGGATGCTCCTATGCCTCGATGGAGGTGAGCAGCCACGCCGCCCACCAGCACCGCATAGCCGGCCTCACATTTGCCGGAGGTGTGTTTTCCAATCTCACCCGCGACCATCTCGACTATCACAAGACCTTCGACGCTTATCTAAAAGCCAAGCAGAGCTTCTTTGATCTGCTGCCGTCGTCGGCCTTTGCCCTCACCAATATCGACGACAAGGTGGGCGAGGTGATGGTGCAGAACACCCGCGCCCGCCGCTACACTTACTCGCTCCGCACCCAGGCCGACTTCACCTGCCGCATCATAGAGAGCCGTCTCGACGGCACTCTGCTCAGCCTCAACGGCCACGAAGTGCACACACTCTTCACCGGACGTTTCAACGCCTATAACCTCACAGCAGTCTACGGCGCATGCCTTCTCGTTGGGCTCGATCCCGAAAAGACCCTCATAGACATGAGCCGACTGGTGCCGGTGGCCGGACGCTTCCAGACTTTCCATTCACCCTCGGGCGCCGTGACAGGCATCGTTGACTATGCCCATACCCCCGATGCAGTGGTCAATGTCATCACGGCCATCAGAGATGTTGTGGGCACACGCGGCAACATCATCACAGTGGTGGGCGCCGGAGGCAACCGCGACAAAGGCAAGCGCCCCATCATGGCCGCCGAAGCCGCACGCCTGAGCGACCGCGTGGTGCTTACATCCGACAATCCCCGCGACGAAGTGCCCGAGGAGATCATACGCGATATGGAGGCCGGACTTACCGACGAGACGCGCCCCCGCACCCTCAGCATAGCCGACCGTCGCGAAGCCATACGCACAGCCATAGCCCTCGCCGCTCCCGGCGATGTGGTGCTCGTTGCCGGCAAGGGCCACGAAGACTATCAGGAGATCCACGGAGTGAAACATCATTTCGACGACCGCGAGGTGATAGCTGAAGCTCTTGCCGCAGTAAAGTAAGGCCATGCTGTATTATCTGTTTCAACTCCTTCAGGACAGCGGCATCCCCGGAGCCCGACTGATGACCTATATCACCTTCCGCTCAGGAGTGGCATTTATGCTGGCTCTGCTTATAGCGGTGTTTGTAGGACGACGCATCATCGACCGCCTCCAGCTGATGCAAGTGGGCGAGATAGTGCGCGATCTCGGCCTCGAAGGTCAGATGAAAAAGACCGGCACCCCCACCATGGGTGGCGTGATTATAATTCTCTCCACATTGGTGCCGGTGGCTCTCGTGGGCAATCTTGGCAGCATATACATGCTCCTCATGATATTTGCCACCGTGTGGCTCGGTGCGCTCGGATTTGCCGACGATTATCTCAAGCTGTCGCGCCACAACAAAGATGGCATGAAGGGCAAGTTCAAGATCATAGGGCAGGTGGGTCTCGGAGTTGTAGTAGGTCTCACCATGTATCTGAGTCCCGATATAGTGATGCGCGAGAATATCGAGTCACCCGCCTCGGCCGAAATCACTGTGGAGTCGGCCGACACCGAAGTGGTGGAGCACATCACCTATGCCCCGGAGATGAAGACCCCCAAGACCACTATCCCCTTTGTCAAAAACAACAACTTCGACTATACCTGGCTCACCGCATGGATGGGTGATTACGCCACCATCGGTGGATGGATAGTGTTTATCCTCATCACCATCTTTGCCATTTCGGCCACGAGCAATGGAGCCAACCTCACCGATGGACTCGATGGATTGTGTGCCGGACTGTCGACCACCATAAGCGCAGCGCTTGCCGTGATGGCCTATCTCGGCGCCAGCATGGTATATGCCACCTATCTCGACATAATGTATATCCCCGGATCGGAGGAGCTGGTGGTGTTTATGGCTGCGTTTGTCGGCGCCCTTATAGGCTTCATGTGGTATAACACTTATCCCGCCCAGGTATTCATGGGCGACACTGGCTCACTCACCATCGGTGGCATCATAGCTGTGTTTGCTATCCTCATACGCAAGGAGCTGCTCATCCCTCTGCTCTGCGCCATATTCTTCTTTGAAGATATCTCGGTGATGGTGCAGGTGGCCTACTTCAAGATCACCAAACGCCGCACCGGCACCGGAAAGCGTGTGTTCAAGATGACCCCGCTCCACCACCATTTCCAGAAACCAGGCAATGCCGGCATAGATGCCTTGATCCAGTTTCCCATCCAGCCCATAGCTGAGCCCAAGATAGTGGCCCGCTTCTGGATCATAGGTATAATCCTCGCAGGTCTTACTTTCGCTACTCTCAAAATACGATAGATACAATGTACAAGGAACAAGAACTGAAGCCCCACCGCATAGTAGTGCTCGGTGGGGGTGAAAGCGGAGTCGGCGCAGCCATCCTTGCCAAAGACAAAGGCATGGATGTGTTTCTGTCGGACTACGGCACCATCGCACCCCGATATGTTGAGATGCTTCAGGCCGAAGAGATACCCTTTGAGCAGGGTAAGCATACTATGGAACTCATCCTCAATGCCGACGAGGTGGTCAAGAGCCCCGGCATAGCGCCCACCCTTCCGGTGATGCAGGCCATTGCCGGGCATGGTATTCCCGTCATCTCGGAGATAGAGCTGGCGGGACGCTACACCGATGCCCGCATGGTGTGTATCACAGGCTCAAACGGCAAGACCACTACCACCCTCCTCACCTACCACATCCTGAAGCAGGCCGGAGTCAATGTGGGTCTTGCCGGCAATGTGGGCCGCAGCCTCGCGCTGCAGGTGGCCCGCGACCACCACGACGTCTATGTCATCGAGCTCTCCTCATTCCAGCTCGAGAATATGTATGAGTTCAAGGCCAATATCGCCGTGATACTCAACATCACTCCCGACCACCTCGACCGTTACGACTATAAGATGGACAATTACATAGCAGCCAAATTCCGCATTCTCAACAATCTCACACCTTCCGATGCATTCATCTACTGGCAGGATGATCCCGTGATAGCACGTCAGCTTGAGCGGGTGACTACCGACGCCCGCTTGTTTCCTTTCGGCCTCCATCATCTCGACTCCACAAGGGGATATGTCGACGATGATGATGAGTCGGTGGTGTTTGACGGCTCGCCCGAAACCTCGTTCCGCATGCCTCGTGCTGATCTGAGCCTTAGTGGCCTCCACAATCTCTACAACTCGCTTGCCGCGGGTCTGTCGGCTTGTCTGCTTGATATAAAGAAGGATGATATACGCCAGGCTCTCTCCGACTTCGAGGGGGTTGAGCACCGTCTGGAGTATGTGGCCACCGTCGACGGTGTGAGATATATCAACGACTCCAAAGCCACCAATGTCAACTCCTGCTGGTATGCGCTTGAGAGTATGCCCGACTCACGTTCCACCGTTCTCATACTCGGCGGCAAGGACAAGGGCAACGACTATTCGGAGATAGCCGAGCTCGTGGAGCATAAGGTCAAGGCCATAGTATGCATGGGGCTCCATAATGAGAAACTGCTCGACTTTTTCAGTGGCAAGGTGCCGGAGATACGCTCCACCGCTTCGATCGACGATGCGGTGGCGGCCTGCCGCGAGCTTGCCTCCGAGGGCGACACTGTGCTCCTCTCCCCCTGCTGCGCCTCGTTTGATCTCTTCCACAGCTACGAGCACCGCGGAGAGATGTTCAAGGCCGCCGTGAAGGCTCTCCTCAATAATGATTGATCATCACCACCCGACAATTCACTGATATCTATGCCACTCTCCACATCTCAGGCCGCAGGCCCTGCTGACTTCACCTCCCCGCGTCAGGTAGGGCTGCCAAAGCCCATCGCCAAGCCCGACAAGCATATCTGGGGCATCTATGTAGCCTTGATCATACTCTCCATCGTAGAGCTCTACAGCGCCTCGTCGCGCGAGGTGGCCACATCGACCATCGGTGTGTTCGGTCCCCTCGTGCGTCATATGGCCATGCTCGGACTCGGATTCCTCTGCATCCTCGGCCTCCAGCGCATCCATTACCGCCATTTTTATTCATGGTCGGTTATATTTGTGTTCCTGTCGGTTGTGGCAATGGTCTACTGTATGTTTTTCGGCGACATCATCAATGGAGCCCGGCGATCGTTCTCGCTACTCGGATTCAGCATCCAGCCATCCGAGATGCTCAAGATCAGCGCCGTGTTTATCATAGCCATAGTGGCCCACCGCACCCAGATGAAGGGGGGCGGCGTGACTAATACAGGAGTCACAGTCATGGCCGCCATGGTGATGCTCTTCGGCGGTATGCTCATCAAGCAGGGTCTGACCAACACTCTTCTGCTCATGGGTATAAGCATATCGATGTTTCTCATCAGCGGTGTGCAGTGGAAGAAGCTGGGGGTTGTCATCGTGGTCTACGCTATGTGCTTTGGAGCCTTCATGCTGATCAATAAGAGTGGTAGTGGAGACGAGGAGCCGGTTGCCAAAGAGATGGTCCACGAGGCCGACAAGGCCAACGGCACATCGGGCAAACGCCAGGGCACATGGGCCAAGCGACTTGAGCGCTATTTCGACAATCAGCCGAAATATCTCAAGGAGATCAACGCCCAGAACCGTCAGGAGATGTATTCCTACATGGCTCAGGCCAATGGCGGAGTGTTTGGCGTTTTCCCGGGCAATTCGCGCGAGACAGCCCGTCTGCCTCTCGCCTTTTCCGACTATATCTATTCGATAATCATTGAGGATATGGGGCTGATAGGTGGTCTGGTGGTTCTTGTGCTCTATCTGTGGCTCATGGCGAGGGCGAGCGGCATAGCCGCACGCTGCACCAGAGCGTTTCCGGCATTCCTTGTGCTCGGCATGGCTGTGATGATAGTTATCCAGGCCCTGTTTCATATCGCCATCGTGACCGGAGTGTTTCCCGTGTCGGGCCAGCCGCTTCCGCTCATCTCCAAGGGAGGCAGCTCCATCCTTGTCACATCGATAGCCTTCGGCATCATGCTCAGTGTAAGCCGCCACACGGCGCGCACCGGCAAGAAAGATGCCGTGAAGGCTGAGATAGAGGCTCTCCCCGAAGACCTACGCACCGTCAACCCCACCCAGCTCTGACCCGGGCCGTGGGATAAAGTAACAAACACACACAACGTATATACAGATTATGCCAATGAAAGTATTGATAAGCGGTGGAGGCACCGGCGGACATATATTCCCCGCGCTCTCCATAGCCGACGAGATAAAGCGACGCCATCCCGATGCCGACATCCGTTTTGTCGGAGCGCTCGGGCGTATGGAGATGGAGCGCGTGCCGGCGGCCGGTTACCCTATCGTGGGTCTCCCGGTGGCAGGTTTCGACCGCAAGCGGTTGTGGCGCAATATTCCGGTGCTATTCAAGCTCTGGAAGTCGATGCGTATCGCCCGCAGGATTGTGAAGGAGTTTGCCCCCGACATAGCTGTCGGGGTGGGGGGCTATGCCTCAGGCCCCACTCTCAAAGCGGCGCAGAGGAGGGGAGTGCCAACTCTTCTGCAGGAGCAGAACTCCTATGCGGGAGTGACAAACAAGCTTCTTGCCGCAAAAGCCCGCAAGATATGTGTGGCCTATCCTGATATGGAGCGCTTTTTCCCTGCCGACAGGATTGTCATGACCGGCAATCCCATACGCGCGTCGTTGCTCGGAAGCAGCCTCACCCGGCGTGAGGCCAAGATCAAGCTCGGCTTCGATCCCGACAGGAAGCTGGTGGTGGCGCTCGGCGGTAGCCTCGGAGCCCGCACTATCAATGAGAGCATCGAGGCAGCGCTGCCGACTCTCCGCAAAGAGGGGGCTTCGCTGCTGTGGCAGACAGGCCGTCTATACATCGACGGGTGTAGTCCGGCTGTGGAGAGTGATGAGTCGTTCAAGGCGGTGGCCTTTGTCGACGATATGGGCGCGGCCTACCGTGCGGCCGATCTCATTGTGGCTCGCGCCGGAGCCGGCACCATCTCCGAGATCCAGAATCTCGGATGTCCGGCGATACTGATTCCTTCGCCCAATGTGGCTGAGGATCATCAGCGACGCAATGCCGAAGCGCTTGCCAACCGCGACGCAGCCGTAATGATACTCGATGCCGACGCCGTGGCTGAACTCCCCGCAGCGATAGCATCGCTCCTCGACGATTCCGACCGCCGACGCCGGATAGCCGAAGCTGCCGCGACAATGGCTCTTACCGACTCGGCTGCCAAGATTGCCGATCAAATCGAATCAATTGTCACCAAGTAATGAACACTCCTTTTCCCGAAAATATATACTTTGTGGGCGCCGGCGGTATAGGCATGGCAGCTCTTGAGCGCTTCTTTCTCTCCAAGGGCTCGCATGTGGCCGGTTATGACCGCACCCCCACGGAGCTCACAGCCAGTCTGGAGAGCGAAGGGGTGGAAATAGTCTACGACGATGATCCGGCGCTCATACCTGCCGGGATGCGCGATCGGGGCTCGACGCTTGTGGTCTACACCCCAGCTGTGCCTGCGTCCCACCGGGGGCTCGAATGGTTCAGGGCCAATGGATTCAGGGTTGTGAAGCGCGCCGAAGTGCTCGGCATAGCCACTGCCCCCGACCGCGCCATATGTTTTGCGGGCACCCACGGCAAGACCACCACATCGTCGATGGCCGCTCATATGCTCCATTGCTCACCCTATGGGTGCAACGCCTTTTTAGGAGGAGTGTTGCGCAATTATTCCACCAATTTTCTGCTCGACCCCAAGAGCGATCTGGCAGTGGTGGAGGCCGATGAATACGACCGCTCATTCCACCATCTGCGCCCGTGGGTGGCGGTGATCACCTCCACCGATCCTGACCATCTCGACATCTACGGCACCGAGGAGGCTTATCTTGAGAGCTTCGCCCATTTCACCGAGCTCATCAAGCCAGGAGGTGCTCTGCTCATTCACGAGGGGCTCAAGATGCGCCCGCGTACCGCTCCGGGAGTGAGGGTGATGACCTATTCGCGAACCTCGGGCGATTTCAGATGCGAGAACATATGCCGCGCCGACGGGACACTGACCTTCGATCTCGTCACCCCCTCGGGCCTCATCCCGGAAGTGAAGCTCGGAGTGCCTGTTGAAATCAATATCGACAATGCCATTGCAGCTATGGGTGCCCTTTGGCTCGCCGGGGCTTTTGAACCTGATTCGGCCCGCGCCGCCATGGCCTCGTTCATGGGACCGAAACGTCGCTTTGAGTTCTGGCTCAAGGAGCCGGGACGAGCCATCATCGACGACTACGCCCATCACCCCGACGAGCTTGCCGCCTCGATAGCCTCGGTAAAGGCGCTTTATCCCGACCGAAAACTCACGGTGGCCTTCCAGCCTCACCTCTTCAGCCGAACACGCGATTTTGCCCCTGAGTTTGCCAAGGCACTTTCGGCGGCCGATCGTGTTGTGCTGCTCCCCATCTACCCGGCCCGCGAGGAGCCCATCGAGGGCGTAACCTCGCAGATTATCCTCGACAGCATCACAATAGATGATAAAAAACTGCTTGCTGATAAAAAATATTTGCCGGAAGAAATAAAAAATAGTAATTTTGAAATTCTTCTGACGGTGGGAGCCGGCGATATATGCAATCAGCTCCCACAGATAGTGGAAGCTGCTGTTGATTGACGTAAATGCCGAAGATGCTCAAAAAACTCCTTGCCCCGTTGGCGGTGGTCGCTATGGCCGCCTACCTTTGTGTGGCTCTGTCGTTTACCGCTCGCAACGCTGCCTCGCAGCCTTGTGAGGGTCTTTATATCGTGGTGCGCGACAGCACAGAGCATCCCTTCGTCACAGCTTCAGAGCTGGAAAAGGAGCTCGGCACTCTCCCCTCGCGCATTGCCGGTGTGCCTCTCTCAAGGGTCAATACCGACTCCATTGAGGATATTTTTGAGACCATCGACAAGATAGAGTCGGTGAGAGTGATAACCCTTACCGACGGGCATATCCTTGTCGACGTCGATCCGATGGAGCCGGTGGCCAGAGTGTTTCCCACCACCGGCCGGAGTTACTATATCAACAGGGCCGGAAAGCGCATCACCGCGTCGCCACGTTACCATATCGACGTGCCGGTGATCCAAGGCCATTTCCGCGACTCCGATACCTCTTTTTCGGCCATCAGCCTCCTTCCACTCATCGACTGGCTCGACAGCCATCCCGGCTGGAGCTCACTCGTGTCGGCCATCAAGGCCGATTCGCCATCAGATATCATCATCGTGCCTGTGATACGCGGGCATGTGGTCAATATAGGCAACCTCGAAAGTCTCGACTCCAAGTTTATGCGTCTTAAACGTTTCTACGAGGAAGTGATGCCTCAGAAAGGTTGGGATATGTACGACACCATCTCGCTCAAATGGGGCGGGCAGGCAGTTGCCACCAGGCGCATAAAGCGCCTCAAGGCGCCTCCCGCCATAGTTGAGATCGAGGAGGAGGTCGACACAAACACTATGATAGGGGTCGACTCCATGAGGGTGGCCCACAAGCGTCTGTCGTGATGCAAGCCTGAGTTTATTATTAATCAAGTCAATTCTACCCTAAAAAATACCCCAAACAGGATGCCGCAGTCCGAATCCACAAATATTGTGGCGATTGAAATCGCCAGCTCCAAGGTCAGAGCTGCAATAGGCCAAGTTCAGCAAGGTTCACCCCTCACGGTTACTGCCGTGGTGGAGGAGTCGCTACCCACAGATATAGTGCGCTATGGCGTGATCCGCAATGTAGAGAAAGTGGCCAACGCACTGAACCGAATCCTGCACAGGCTCGCAACCCGAGTAAGCCCCCGCGACATCAAGTCGGTCTATGTGGCTATAGGCGGCCGCTCGGTGAGCTCGTCGGAGCGATGCGTAGAGCGCCAGCTCCCGGAGGAGACGGAGATTACCCCACGCCTCATTGAAGAACTCAATACCGAGGCCCAGTCGATGGGTCCTGCCGGTCTGCCGGGTGTCGACGATGTGGTTGCCTCGTTGCCAAGAGCCTTCACTATCGACGGACTCACCACTCCACATCCTGTTGGTGTGGTCGGGCGCGACATCACA
This sequence comes from uncultured Muribaculaceae bacterium, assembly GCA_910579675.1. Lineage (GTDB taxonomy): Bacteria > Bacteroidota > Bacteroidia > Bacteroidales > Muribaculaceae > Paramuribaculum. The sequence continues at coordinate 115,406 of CAJTUF010000002.1, forward strand.
GCCTGCTTCGTTATAGTTGCGGCTCAAGAGAAACTGCGCAAGAACATCGAGCGCGTGGTGGCCGAGAAGCTCGGACTCGAGATTGTGGATTATGTGGTGAGACCTATTGCGGTGGCCGACTTCGTACTCAGCCCCGATGAGCGGTCGCTTGGTTGCATGCTCGTTGATTTCGGAGCTGAAACCACCACGGTGTCGATATACAAAAACGGTCGCCTGCAATTTCTCTCGACCCTTCCTATCGGATCGCGCAACATTACCCGCGACATCATGGCACTGCCTTATCTGGAGGAGCAAGCCGAGACACTCAAGCGGAGCGGCGGCAATGCAGCACCCAAGCCCGGCGATAACATGGTGTCGGGTGGAGTGGACTTCAGCCAGATCAACAATTACGTGTCGGCACGTGCATCCGAGATCATCATCAACATACGCGCCCAACTCTCTCAGGCCGGTCTCACCGCCCAGGAGCTCCCCAAAGGCATCGTTGTGGTGGGCGGCGGCTCCAAGCTCCGCGGCTTTACAGACCGTCTGGCCGAGCTCACCAAGATGCGCGTGAGGGTAGGGCTTCCGTCGTCCCATCTGCGGGTGGCCGACAGCAGCATAGCCCCCGGTGAGCTCATCGACATCATATCGGTTCTCCTGAAGGCGGCAGAGTCGCCCGAGGAGTGTCTTTCGGCTCTTCCGGAGCCGGAGGAGCCTGCGGCCGATACACTGGCGGTGCTCGACGAGCCCGATGACAGCGCCAAGGCTCCCGCCAAGCGTTCCAAGCCTAAGAAGAATCTGTTTACCGCGTTTGGCAACAAGATAGTCGAGCTCATGAAAGGCCCCGGCGACCTCGGCGATGACGACGACGAGGAGTACCGCGACGACTGATCATCACCGACGTCATTAACTCTCCATCAATCAATTACTAACTCTAACTTCCTATCAATCCTTTATGGACGACAAGGATCTCAATATCGACTCATTTACTCAGCAGCTCTCGCAGGGCGAGGGCTTTGATGCCCGCTCAAATACCATTATCAAGGTGATAGGTGTAGGCGGAGGCGGCAACAATGCTGTCAACCACATGTATCTCCAGAACATTAAAAACGTGTCGTTTGTCGTGTGCAATACCGACCGTCAGGCTCTCCGCAACTCACCGGTGCCCGAAAAGCTCCAGATAGGCGACGGCCTCGGCGCGGGCAATAAGCCCGAGAAGGCACGCAATGCTGCCGAAGCCGACATAGAGAAGATCCGCGAGCTCTTCGACGATGAGACCAAAATGGTCTTTGTCACAGCTGGTATGGGTGGAGGCACCGGCACAGGCGCCGCCCCCATAGTGGCCCGCGAGGCCAAGGAGCGCGGTATACTCACAGTGGGCATTGTCACCATACCCTTCCTCTTCGAGGGGGAACGCAAGATCCTCAAGGCGCTCGACGGTGTCGACGAGATGGCCAAGCAGGTCGACGCCCTGCTGGTGATCAACAATGAACGCCTCACCGAAATCTACGGCGATCTCGACTTTATGAACGCCTTCGGCAAGGCTGACGATACACTCTCTACTGCCGCTTCGTCGATCTCGGAGCTGATCACTACCGACGGCTACATGAACCTCGATTTCGAGGATGTCGATACCACCCTCCGCAACGGTGGTGCCGCAATCATATCGAGCGGCTACGGCGAGGGCGAAGGCCGAGTGACCAAGGCGATCAAAGACGCGCTCAACTCTCCGCTTCTCAAAAATCGCGATATTCTCACATCCAAGAGCCTCCTCTTCAATATCTACTATTCGCGTCAGGCGCAGCAGCAATTTAAGATGAGCGAGGCCCAGGAGATCACCGACTTTGTGAGCGGTATCAACTCGCAGGTAGATGTGATATGGGGCGTGGCATTCGACGACAATCTCGGCGAAAAGGTGCGTATCACTATCCTTGCTGCCGGATTTGAGGTGACAATCCGCGAAGACGAGGATGCTGAGATGGCGGCCCAGAAGCGTGGCAACGCCGGTCCCCGCGGACCACTCAAATGGGGCGCTGCTCCCGCCGAGCCGGTAGTGACCGGCCACAACGGCCCCTCGCGTGGCGCCGACAAGATAGCCGAGGAGTATGGCGGCGAGAAGGTGGCAAACCTGCGCTTCAACTACATCACCCTCACGCCTGAGCAGATGGCCGACGATGCCGCTCTCGAGAGCTTTGAGTCGACCCCGACCTTTACCCGCGACCGCAAGAGTGCCGAGCTGCAGGTGACACAACGCCCCGCAGCCGCCATCCCGGAGACTGATGCTCCAGCCAAGCCGGGCGCGCAGATCATGTTCTGACCTTTGACCAACAAGCATATCATTATACCTTAACAATAACCTTCACCATGATGACCCTCACCCCCGTCCAGCTCAAGCAGCTTGGAGAGCGCGGCATCGACACCGCCACAGTAGAGCAGCAACTTGAGCGTTTTTCCACCGGATTTCCCTCGCTTGAGATCGAGGCGGCTGCCACCCCCGGCAACGGTATTACCATCCTCACCGAAGCTGAGCAGGAAGGAGCCGAAAAGCGTTGGCAGATGTATCTTGCCGACGGTGGCACCGTAGTTAAGTTCGTGCCCGCATCAGGAGCCGCTTCGCGCATGTTCAAGGCTCTCTTTGAGTTTGCCGACGGAGATACCGACGAAGCTGCAGCCGACAGCCCTGTAGGCAAGCTTCTGGCCGCTCTCGACAAGCTCCCCTTCAAGGCCGATCTCGATGCCGTATGTACAGATCTCCACGGCAAGGATGCCGGCTCGCTGCTTGCCGAGGGACGCCGCCGCGATGTTATCGCAGCCATAATCCGCCCTGAGGGTCTCAACTATGGTCAGCTCCCCAAGGGTCTGCTTAAATTCCACTCCTACGAGGCAGGTTCGCGCACGCCTCTTGAGGAGCATCTGATGGAGGGAGCTCAAACCGCTTCCGACGCCAACGGCATAGTTCGGCTCCACTTCACCGTGTCGGCCAATCATGTCGAGCTGTTCCGCAAGGAGATAGCCCGTGCGGTGCCTGCCATGGAGGCCTCGACCGGCAAGCATTTTGAGATAAGCCTCTCGATCCAGCAGCCCCGCACCGACACTGTGGCAGCCAATCCCGACGGCACCCCCTTCACAGTGGAGGAGGGCAAACTTCTCTTCCGTCCCGGTGGCCACGGCGCCCTGATCGCCAATCTCTCAGAGCAGTCGGAAGCTGTGGTGTTTATCAAAAACATCGACAATGTGGTACCGGACAGCCGCCGCGATTCCACCGTGGCCTTCAAGCGTGTCATTGCCGGCTATCTCATGGAGCTCCGCGACAAAGTGGTGGCCTACCGACGCACCATCGCCACCGGAGTGGCCGATGCCGAGAAGCTCGCCGAAATGGAGCGATTCCTGGCCAAGGCATTCTCGGTCAATGTGCCTGAAAGTGCTCGTGAATCGGAGGAGACACTGGCCGCATGGATCGACAATCGTCTCAACCGCCCCATGCGTGTGTGTGGTATGGTGCGTAATGAAGGAGAGCCGGGCGGCGGTCCGTTCATCATCCGTGAAGCCGACGGCGCTTCCGGTCTTCAGATCCTTGAGAGCCATCAGATCGCTTCCGAGTATGCCGACATTGCCGCGGCAGCCACTCACTTCAATCCGGTAGATCTGGTGTGCTACATCCGCGACACCGACGGTAAACCCTTCGATCTGTCGCTCTTTGTCGACCCCACCACCGGCTTTATATCCTCCAAGTCGTTTGCCGGTCGGGAGCTGCGCGCCCTCGAGCTTCCGGGTCTTTGGAACGGTGCCATGTCGCGCTGGCTTACAGCCTTTGTCGAGGTGCCCGCGTCGACCTTCAATCCGGTCAAGACCGTCAACGATCTTCTGCGCCCCGCCCATCAGGGTTGATTGGCCCGGTAAATAAGCACAAGGCTCCCTCTCCGCCCGTAAGCAGCGGTGAGGGAGCTGTTTTTTGGGCCTGACGACCAAACAAACTGTTGGGAATGGTTGTTGTGAAAGAGTCAACGTTCATCAACAAATCTTTTTAATCACCAACCACAACATTCCCCCACAACTATAATGGAAAAGAAATCAGTCAAAGGCACCCGCACCGAACAGAATCTTCTCGCCGCATTTGCAGGCGAGAGCCAGGCACGTTCACGCTACACTCTCTTTGCCCAGAAAGCTAAAGAGGAGGGTTATGAGCAGATAGCTAAGATCTTCCTTATCACAGCAGAGCAGGAGCTCGTGCATGCCCAGCAGTTCTTCAGCCGTCTTGAGGGTGGCACAGTGACCATCACCGCAGGCTATCCCGCCGGAGTGGTGGCCGACACCATCACCAACCTCCGCGAGGCTGCCGCAGGCGAGCGCGAGGAATGGAGCGATCTCTACTCCTCTTTTGCCGACACAGCCAAGGAGGAGGGCTTCATGGATGTGTATGCTCTCTTCAAAAACGTAGCAAAGGTAGAGGTGGAGCATGAAAAGCGCTATATCCGCCTCCTTGAGCGCCTTTCCGACGGTCAGGAGTTTGAGCAGGAGCAGGAGACTGAGTGGCAGTGTATGCACTGCGGCTATGTCCACAAGGGCAAATCAGCTCCCAAGCGCTGCCCCGTGTGTGGCAAGGAGCAGGGCTATTTCGAGCGTAAGGCCGAAAACTATTGACCTGCCTTTCAACACTGCAGATATGCGAGAGAGCCATCACCGCCCGGGCGGTGATGGCTCTCTCGCATATCTGCTTCAGGATACCAATGGTAATCGGTCAGTAGGTTATGCCCATCATAAGATATACGCAGAGGAATCCGTTGGCCGATCCGGCAAGCACCTGCATCGGTGTGTGGCGGTTGAGCAGCAGGCGGGATGACCCAACCAGCCCTGCGGCAACGATAGTGGCAATGAGCCAGCTCTGGCCGTTGACCATCGCAAGGTGTTCGGTTATGAGTCTTACCACGAATGCCACGAGGCCACCCATGGCTGTGAGATGTATCGATATTTTCCAGCGTAGATTTACCAGCGCGGCGATTACCAGAGCCAGCAATCCTCCGGCCATAAACATTGTGATCCACCAGGGGGAATGGATGTGGTGGAGAAACACCAGACAGGCCACATAGCCTGCTGCGCTCACTGCAAACGGGAGGGTGCGCTCGCGGCGGCTGTTGAGGCCCGGATCGCTCACTATGCCCATCTTATACATTATGCCTATGGCCACCATAGGAAAGAGACAGGTGAGACCGAACACCACAAGCGTAAGGGTGCGCATGGTGCCTGTCGGGAGGAGCAACATCACGGTGGAGTTCCAGGCTATGATGATGGCAAATGTAGGGCCGAGAAGCGGCGATAAGATAAATGAAAAAAAATTGGCGGCATTCCGCATTACCCTCACCGCCAGCGACGGGGTCGTGGCGGGGGTGGTCTGATGGTCGGTTAGAGTGGTCATAGTAGGTTATGAGGAGTGTGTTGGGATCAATCAAGGCGGCGTCGCAGGCGCGCTACCGGTATCGAGGCTTTCTCGCGGTATTTGGCCACGGTGCGGCGGGCTATCTTGTAGCCACGCTGGTGGAGCATTGCCGTCAGCGCTTCGTCGCTCAGGGGATCGGAGGGATCTTCGTCGGCCACAATTGAGCGCAGAGTCTCGATGATCTTGATCGAAGAGTCGGCACTTTCTGCCGATGGCGCCTCGTTGAAGAAAAATTTAAGCGGATAGGTGCCGTAACGTGTGGCCACATACTTACCGGCGGTGGCGCGCGACACTACCGATATGTCGTCGCCCGTGATCGACGACACATTTTTCAGTATCATAGGTCTGAGGGTCGAGGGGTCGCCCTCGCTCAGGAAGAAATCGCGTTGCAAGTGTATGATAGCACGCATGATGCGGTAGAGGGTCTGCCGCCTCAGGTCAATAGCGTGGATATATGCGGCTGCATCATCGCGGCGGGTACGGATGAACGCCTGGGCATCGGCCGAGCCACGGCGCCTTGCAGGGAGGGCTGCATCGTCGATATCAAATGAGCTCTCCACTTTGAGGGCTGGGATGGAGTTGGTCATCTGAAGGTCGATAGTCGAGCCGTCGGTGTCGATGATAAAGTCGGGGGTGATCTGGTTTGTGAGATCATCAACCCTGCTACCGCTGATCAGTGCGCCCGGTTTGGGGTGGAGTGATTTCACTATCTCTGCCGCTTTCTTGAGCTCATCGCGGGTGATTGACATGGCGGAGCATAGACGGTCGAAATGGCGTTTTGAGAAGAGATCGAAGAAGTCGGCCACCATCTCGCGGGCGGTGGCAACTGCCGGGGAGCGGTCGGTGAGCTCCCGTCGCCTGAGCTGGAGCAGCAGACAATCGCGCAGGTCGACCGCGCATATTCCCGGCGGGTCGAGGGTACGCATGGCCTCAAATACAGTGTTGACTTCGGCCGTTGTGACCTCTATGCCGTCGTTGATGGCCAGATCGTCGGCTATCTGTCTCAACGTGGCACACAGATATCCATTGTCGTCGATATTTCCGGCGATGTGGGAGGCTATGATACGCTGCTGTTCGTCGAGCGGCAGCTCGGCGATCTGACTCTCCAGATGTTCCATCACTGAAGTGCCGATGGTGCTGTCGGCCGATTCGCGGGCTCTGAGGGCCGGATCGGTGCGGCCCGACGAGGCCATGAAGCTGTCGATAAGTTCGTCGGGACCGGCAAATGGCACATCTTCGGCTCTCTGGAAGTCGGAGAGCTGCAGATGTTCGGCGCTTTCGTCGAAGGTGTCGCCGTCGTCGTAGCTCTCCCTGGGCGGGAGCTTGCTTTCGAGCTCTTCAGCATCGGGATCGGGCATATCGTCGACCGCCTCCAGAGCCGGGTTTTCCTCAAGGGTGCGTTGCACCTCATCCTCCAGTTCGAGCGTATTGAGCCCGAGCAGCCGCAGAAACAGCACTTGCTGAGGCGCGAGGGTCTGCTGTTGCCGCAGGCCCTGCACCTGACCTAACGACTGACGGGGGGAGGATGGCGATGACATTACTCTTAAGTGTTGGTGTGTACTGTTTATAAAATGACGATAAGCCCCTTAAAGTTCGATGAGCGAGTCGAAGGGGAAGTCGCGGGTGGCGCGGGTGCCGATCACCTCATCCCATTTCATGGGCGAGATGCCGTTGCCCGGACGTTTTACCGTGATATTGTCTTCGGTCAGGAGCTCTCCAGCCCGGATGTCGCGGGCGGCTACTATGCTCTTGCGGGCCACCTCGATATTGGGCGCCTCGGAGGGGGCCACGGCTTTAATGCCGCTTCCGAGAGCCTGTTCAACGGTGCGGATTGCTTTGACCATCTCGGCCAGCTCCTGTGGCTCAAGTGAGGCCTTGTGGTCGGGGCCGGGGAGGGAGCGGTCGAGGGTGAAATGCTTCTCGATCACTCTCGCGCCGCGGGCCACGGCGGCTATGGGGATGGTTATGCCTTGGGTGTGGTCGCTGTAGCCCACCGCTGCACAGCCCAATGTTTTCAGGGCATCCATTGCCCGGAGGTTGACGTCGGCAGGTAAGGTGGGATACTGTGTGGTGCAGTGCAGAAGGATTATGTCGGTGCGTGATGTGCCGGCTGCCTCAAGCAGATCTACTGCGGCAGCCACTTCATCGAGGGTCGACATACCGGTAGAGAGTATCACCCGGCCTCGAAGAGCGCCTATCTTGCGCAGGTAGGGGAGATTGGTGATCTCGCCGCTCGGTATTTTCCAATAGTCCATAGCGAGGGGAATGAGGGTGTCGATGCTCACCAGATCAAAGGGAGTCGACATGAAGCCTATCCCCTCGCGGCGGCATAGCCCGGCCAGCCCGGCGTAGTCGCCAAGCGGCAGGTGGATCTTGCGGCACATCTCAAGCTGGCTCTCGGCAGTGCCGGTAGTTGCTTTCTGGTATTCGGCTTTGGGCGCTATGGTGGAGATGACGAGCTCTGGCACAGCGGTCTGGAATTTGACATAGTCGGCACCGGCGGCCGCAGCGGCGGCTACCATCTCGCGGGCCATGTCGAGCGAACCGTTGTGGTTTACTCCCGCCTCGGCGATTATTATGGTATGTGGGTGATGATTGTCGGTTGTGATCATATGTTGATAACTTGATTGCCGGGGAGAAAGGTCACATCCTGAAAGCATCGTGTGGTTACGGCTCCGGCCACGGCGCGGCGCTCAGCCACGACCATTCCGGTGGCCTCCTCCACTATCATGGACGCTATATCGGCACCGGCGCTCACCGATGCTGTGGCTCCACCTCCGAGGCGGGGATTGATCTCCATGAGAAGGAACCGGCCGTTGCTGTGGAGATATTGCAGTGTAAACGCACCTCTCAAGCCGAGCCGTGTGGCGGCAAGGCGCGATGCCTCGGTGAGGGCGGGGATGTCGACCGTGACGGTACGTACCACTTCGCCGCCGAGGGTGAGGGCCCTGCGGCGCCCGGAGAGAGCTGTGGGGCGTCCGTGGGAGTCGACGAAGCAGTCTACGGTATATTCGTCAGCTCCGGATATATATTCCTGAATCAGATAGTCGGCAGGTGAGGGGAGGGTGTCGAGGTCGGTCCGGTCGCGCAGTATGCGTATGCCGGCTGAGGCCGATCCAAACCGTGGCTTGGCGATGAGTGGAAAGACAGGTTCCATACCGCTCCTGAAGGTGTGGGGGATGTCGAGGCCATTCAGCTCAAAGAGCTTGGCCGAGCTGACTTTGTCGAAAAGGTCGCGGGTGAGAGAGGGGCTGCTGCAGGGGCAGTAGATGTCGGGATGGGAGGCGGCTATGTCAGCGGCCACCACGGTGGCTCCGTCGACAAACGGCAGAAGCACCGTCAGGTCATTGCGGTGCATCAACTCCACGATGTCAGTTTCCACGGCCGGATCGCTCCAGCGCAAGCCGGTAGCCACACGGCCTATAGCCGCTATGGGCTCCTCGGCTGTAAGCTCGTAGCTCATAATGTCGGCTCTGTAGCCATGAGCGGCGGCGGCGCGTGTCAGGCAGCGGGCCATGGTGAGGCGCTTGGCCCCTCCGAGAAACAGGAAGCCGAGGCGCCGTTGTGTCGGGTCGGGTGAGCTCATCGGTTGTAGATGTCGGGTTTGTACTTGGCAAGGTTGGCCGGATCGGTAAACCAGTCGATGGTCTGCTGCAGACCTTGAGTCAGACTAAATCGTGGGGCCCAGCCGGTGAGCTCGCGGAGTCGGGAGCTGTCGCCACACAGGCGGCGCACCTCGGAGGCTGCAGGGCGCAGGCGGGCCGGATCGGTGACCCATGTCACGTCGGCTCCCATGAGCGAGGCTATGGTCTGGAGAGTTTCGGCCATCGACACTTCGGAGCCGGTGGCAATGTTGATCTCCTGCCCCTCCACTCCGGCGGCGCGGGCTATGGCGATGAATCCGGCGGCGGTGTCGGCCACATAGTTGAAGTCGCGGGTGGGGGTGAGGTCGCCCACCTTGATCTCGCGTCGGCCCGAAGCTATCTGCGATATGATTGTGGGGATTATGGCTCGGGCGCTCTGGCGCGGTCCGTAGGTATTGAACGGACGCGCTATCACCACCGGCAGATCGAAGGCCGCGTGGAAGCTGAGGGCCAAGGCGTCGGCTCCGATCTTCGTGGCCGAATAGGGGCTTTGTGGTTGCCGGGGATGGGTCTCGCTGATAGGCACTGTTATGGCGGTGCCGTAGACCTCGCTGGTGGAGGTGACTATGATGCGGTCGACGGCGGCGGCGCGGGCGCCCTGAAGCATATTGAGCGTGCCGCGTATATTGGTGTCGACATAGCTGTCGGGGGCGGCGTAGCTGTAGGGTATGGCTATGAGGGCCGCCAGATGAAACACAGTGTCGATACCTGTGCAGAGCTCGCGGCAGAAGTCGGGGTCGCGCACGTCGCCGAGCACCGTCTCGAGGGCTGGATGGCTGATCCCTTCGAGCCAGCCCAGATTTCCAAAGGAATTGTAGAGGCACAGGGCCCTCACTTCAACACCCTCCGCAAGAAGAGCTTGGGTAAGATGAGAGCCGATGAAGCCGTCGGCTCCGGTCACAAGTACTTTTTTCATTGTATTCCGTGTTTATTTCAGCAAAATTACACAAAAAAGTTGAATATCCCTATTCGGTTTTGCCATCACGGATTAAATATCTACCTTTGCCCCGTTTTACTCTTTTTTCGTTATAAGTTTATTTATGAGAAAATATTTAGTTCTCTCGGCGGCCATGCTCTCCGCTTGTGCGGCGATGGCCGAAGGTTATCAGATCAACACCCTGAGCGCCAGACAGCTCGGTATGGGACATACCGGCACCGCGCTCAAATTAGGGTCCGAGAGCATGATCTTCAATCCGGCCGGTCTGGCGTTTTCGGAGCGCACTCTCGACATCTCAGCCTCCGTGACCAGCATCAAGGCCGATGCCAAAGCTATCCACGACGGTGCCACCTATCGCACCGACAATGGCATCAGCACCCCTCTGGCAGTCAACGCGGCTTTCCGCATCTACGATAATCTACAGGCGGGCGTAAGCTTCTACACCCCCTATGGAAGCGCCATCAACTGGACCCGCAACTGGCCCGGCGCCACTCTCAGCCAGAAAGTCAACCTCAAGACCTATACAGTCCAGCCCTCGATATCGTGGCGAATCACACCGAAGCTCTCGGTAGGCGCGGGCCTCATGATCACATGGGGCAGCGTGGATCTCGACAAGGCACTCATCAGCGGCGCCTCGTTTGATGCCGTGGTGGGCGCGATGGGTATTCCCGCCGAGCCCCTGGGCAATGCCGCTGCCGCCTCGATCAATCTCAACGGCACCTCCGATGTGGCTCTCGGAGCCAATCTCGGCGTGATGTACGACATCAACGACCAATGGACCGCCGGAGTCAACTTCCGTACCCGCATGGGCATGAAGGTGGGTGCGGGAATGGCGCGTGTCAGCTACGCCAACTCCCTGGCCGAGAGTGTGCTCGAAAGCAAGCTCAGCCTCATCAACGAATCCGACTTCGCAGCCTCTATGCCATGTCCGTGGATTCTCAAGCTGGGAGTGGCTTATAAGCCTATAGAGGATCTCACCCTCGCCTTCGACGCTCAGCTCACCGGATGGAACACCTACCGCGAGCTCAATATCATCTTTCCCGATCCGCTGCAGTCGTTCAACCAGACCATCACCAAGGACTACCGCAATGCCTGGTGTTTCCATCTCGGAGCACAGTATGCGCTCACCAAAAGGTTTGACCTCCGTGCCGGTCTGATGGTCGACACCACTCCGGTCAACGATGCCTATTATAACCCCGAGACCCCCGGCATGACCAAGATCGAGCCCACCGTGGGCTTCTCGTTCCGCCCCATCGACAATCTGTCGATCGATCTTGCCATGATGTATGTGGCAGGACTGGGAGCCGATAATGTGAGCTGCCCCTACACCGACCTCCTCACCGGCAAACCGGGTGAATTTAAGGCCGATTACCGTGTCCACGCTTTCGCTCCCTCGATAGGGGTGAACTACTCGTTCTGATCAGCTTCAACCATACACAACGAGGCGCCCCCCGGCAATCCGGATTGCCGGGGGCGCCTCGCTGTGTATGTAAATGTGAGAGGTTATTTTTTGCTTTCGGCGCGGATCACGCTCAGAGCGGCCTCATAGTCGGGCTCATGGGTGATCTCCTCAACCAGTTCGCGGTAGGCGATGCGGCGCTCGCGGTCGATGACCACCACGGCGCGTGCAAGCAGACCGGCGAGAGGGCCGTCGCAGAGCATCACGCCATACTTCTGGGCAAAGAGCGGGGATCGGAATGCCGACGCCACCACCACATTGTCGATGCCTTCGGCGGTGCAGAAGCGGCCCATGGCAAAGGGGAGATCCATCGACACGCATATCACGGCGGTGTCGGGCATCTTGGCGGCTTCTTCGTTGAAGCGTCTTACCGAGCGGGCACACACTTCGGTGTCGAGGCTGGGGAAGATGTTTAGCACAACGGTCTTGTCTTTGAAATCAAGACACTGCACGCGGCTGAGGTCGCGGCCGGTGAGGTGGAAGCAGGGGGCAAGTGAGTCGACCTGCGGGAGGGTGCCATAGGTGTGGCATGGCTGGCCTTTGAAATAAACGGTCTCCATATCTGGGGTATGAGTGGGTGTGTGTGTTATGTATTACTTTCTTACAATCGGATGGTCATGGCTTCATGCCCATCATCTTTTTTAAAACGTCTGACGACAACGAATTGTTGTAGCCGGCTATAAAGTCGGTGACAATGCCGTTGCGCCCGGCAAACACTATTGCGGGGAGCGTGGAGCCGGCGCCGCAGTCGCGGGCAATGGCGCGGGCGCTCAGCAGGATGGTCTCGTCGGTCGCGGGCTCGGCTATCACGGCTTCAACATCGTCGGGATTGGTGTCAGTGAAAGCCCAGAGGATATCCATGCGCCACGGGAGCTGCGCGGCAGCTTCTCTCACGGCGGCTATCACCTTGGGAGTGAACTCGCTGCGGGCCTCCAGCATCACTACAGCCGTAGGGGCGTCGAGGCTTTGCGAGGTATTGCGGGCAAAGCGTGTGCCGGTCGAGGTGGGGGCGGCGATGGCAGGCAGATGACGTCCCGGAAGATTTTCCAGCCGGTAAGATGAGGTGCGGTATCGCTCAAACTGGTCGGGATATACCGCCATCAGCGCCTCCTCGGTCACCGGGGCGGGTGTGGTTCCGGCATCATGCGGCCGAGCTATATTGACTGTTATGGTCTGCTCGCCTATCGACCCGGTGTTGTTTTCGAGCACCACGCGTCTCGGGGTGAGGGTGGCGCCGGGGTAGAATAGATATTCACCCTCCGATGCCACATTGCCGTTGACGGTCATGCGCGTGAGCAGGGCCACTGCCTTCTCGCCCCCCACAATGGTGTCGGGGCGGACGCTGAGGCTGTAGCGCGGATCGTCGGCCATATCTCTCAGCTTTGCCGCCATCAGGGCGGGCACAAGGTCGGCAAACTGCGAGGTTACAGCTATGCCCCCTTTCACCGGGCGGGTAAAGGTGGCGACATCGGCGGGCATATGCCTCTCCCTCAGCCGCTCGGCGGTAAGGGAGTAGTGGTTGCCTGAAAAGTAGGAGGTGAATCCGTGGTCGGCGGCGGTGGGTTCCGACATACCGGGACGATGGGTCACCGTCCAGTCAATCAGGTAGGCGGCCGGGCAGAGGGTGTCGGCGGGGGCCGGAGTCTGGTTGAGCACCAGAGCATATACCACATCGTCGGTGAGCTGGGGCATAGTGACAGAAAAAGTGGCCTCCGCGCTGTATGCCGCCGTGTCGATCCGGTTGATGAGCTCGATGGGGGTGGCAGGGGTGGAGGCCAGCGCTGTCGCAGCGATAAGGGTGGTGATGAATGACATCATGAGGGGGGATGATTGTAATTGCGTCGGAATAAGCTGATGGATGAATCTCTATGAAGGGTTTTCAGCATTACAACGCCCCATGGCGCATTATTGTTTCGCGGTGGCAATCATTTTCACTAAACACGGGGCCAAAGGTTGTGGAAATGACACACCGGCCCGTGGCCACGGCCTATGCGGTAGGCAGCCCCGGCCTCTATGGCTTTGGCGAGGTAGCTGTGGGCGCCTATTGCGGCTTCGGTGAGCGTATAGCCTTTGGCAAGGAATGCGGCGATGGCCGATGAGAGGGTGCAGCCGGTGCCGTGGGTGTTTACGGTGTCGATACGGGTGGTGGGGAGGCGCGTCACCCGGTCAGTCGAGGCGTCGTAGAAGTAGTCTATCAGGGTGTCGCTCCCTTCGAGATGGCCGGCCTTGAGAAGCACCGAGATGCCTCGGCTCTGCCCATGGCCCAGACGGGATAGAGCCCTTACAGCATCGCCAAACTGATCCTGATGCTCCACTGTAGCGCCAAGGAGCAGCGAGGCTTCGGGGAGATTGGGGGTGATGACAGTGCTGTAGGGGATAAGCTTGTCGCGGAGAGTCCCTATAGCTTCTGGCATAAGCAGCGGGTCTCCCGAGGTGGCCACCATCACAGGATCGAGCACTATATTGCCCACTTCGGGATACTCCCTGAGGGTGTCGAGCACCGTAATTATCAGCTCCGACGAGTGGAGCATACCAATCTTCACGGCGTCGGTGCCAATGTCGCCCAGCACGGAGCGGATCTGACCGGCGACAAATGATTCCGGCACCGGGTGGACTCCGGTCACCCCGACGGTGTTTTCGTCGACTACAGCCACCACTGCAGTGGTGCCGAATACTCCGAGGGCTGAAAAGGTCTTGAGGTCGGCCTGAAGGCCGGCTCCGCCCGATGGATCGGAGCCGGCTATGGTGAGCGCGCGATGATACTGTTTCATAATTCAACAGGATAATTGAGGTCGGTATAGGCTGAATGCCAGAAGAGCCACTCCATGCGCGAGCACTCGGCATACACCTCGGTCATGCGTTGCCTGACTGAGGTGGAAGCATCGGCAGCCATACGGTTGCAGAGCCCTATGGCCAGATCGGTCGATTCTTTGAACGCCGGATCGGCATAGGTGTCAATCCATCGGTCATAGGGATTGCCGGAGGTGCGGTGGGCAGTGATCCACTCTCCCACCTCGCGGTAGATCCAGAAGCAGGGCAAAGTGGCGGCGGCCTCCACCTCTACCGGCTCATAGGCCATTGATTTGAGGAGAGAGGTGTAGAACAGGCACGCGGGACTCATCCGTGGTGCCGGACTTCCGGCAGTCATGCCGTCGAGAAATGATTGATGGAGAGCCTGCTCAACGGCCACCCCGTCGGCGGCAAATTTAAGGAACGCACTTCTGACCGATGGATCGCCTGTGCGCGAGGCTATGTGGGCGAGCACCCTTGAATATTGTCCGAGGTAGAGGCTGTCTTGCGAAATATAGCGCATGAATCTTTCGCGCGAGAGATTGCCTGCTGTGAGTTCTGTGACAAATGGCAGATGGAGAATGGCCTTGTAGGCTCTTTCGCCGGCGCGCCAGGCTTCGTGGCTCCAAGCTCCGGCAGGCGCATCAAAGGGTGATGCTGACGTGGAGGTGATCGGTGTCATAATGAGTTGGTCAATGAGGTGTCGAATATCCGGTCCCAGTCTTTCCACACCGGCTCGCGGCCGAGACGGCTCAGATCGGCGGCCACCTCGGCAGGCGAAGTGGCGTCGGAGATATCAAATTGGGCGAGTTCCTGATCGGCGCGGGCATACCCGCCCGGCTCAGTGTGCGATCCGGCGCTCATGGTCGTCACGCCGAGAGTGGCCATATTATTTCGGAATGAGTGCTCCTCGCGTGTCGAATAGCTTATGTCGACATCCGGGTCGAAGATGCGGAATGCAAAAGTGACTTGGGCGAGCTCGCGGTCGCTCATGACCACGTTGGGCTGGAAGCCGCTCTCGCTCGGTCGCATGCGGGGGAAGTTGACTGAATAGCGGGTCTTCCAATAGCGCTTGCGGAGATACACCAAGTGGCGGGCCATCATCGCGGCATCGGTGCGCCAATCTTCGAGCCCTATGAGCACACCCATGCCTATCTTGTGGACTCCGGCGAGCCCCATGCGGTCGAAGCCGTTGACTCGCCATTCAAAGTCGGATTTCATTCCGGCGGGATGATACACCTTATATCGCTCGCGGTGGTAGGTTTCCTGGAAGCATATCACACCGTTGAGGCCCGAGCGTGTGAGGCGGGCGTAGTCGTCGGTCGATAGAGGCATCACTTCGATGGTAAGGCTCGAGAAGTATGGGCGGCATATCTGCAGCGCCCGCTCGATGTAGTCGGTGCCGGCAGCGGCGGGATTTTCGCCCGTCACGATAAGAAGATTTTCAAAGGGGCCCATCTTCTTTATGCAGCGGCACTCCTCCTCGATCTGCTCCGGGGTGAGGATCACGCGCTTTATCTTATTGTGGCGGTTGAAGCCGCAGTAGACGCACGAGTTGGTGCATGAGTTGGTGATATACATAGGAATGAACATCGAGATGGTCTTGCCGAAACGTTGCTCGGTGAGAGCGCGGCTGCGGCGTGCCATCAGCTCGAGATATGGGGCGGCGGCAGGGGATAGGAGTGCCAGCATATCGGTGTCGGTAAGGGTGCCAGTGGGGCGGGAGAGGGCGCGCTCCACGTCGGCGCCTGTTTTCGATGCTATCTCGGCGCAGGTGGTGTCCCAGTCGTAGTGGGATTTAAGATAGTCGCTGAACATGTCAGTCGAGGAATGAGGTGAGCGGACTGGTTGCTGCGGCCTGGAGTGCTACCCCTCCGAGTCCGGCAAGATAGGCAGTGCGGCCCGCCTCGGTGGCGGCGGCAAAGGCGCGGGCCATGGCTTCGGGATCGCCGGCCACGGCAATGGCAGTGTTGACCAACACGGCATCGGCGCCCATCTCCATGGCCTCGGCGGCATGGGAGGGGGCCCCGAGCCCGGCATCGACCACCACCGGCACCCGGCTCTGCTCGATGATGATGCGCAGCAGCTCGCGGGTCACCAATCCGCGGTTAGACCCTATAGGGGCGGCGAGCGGCATCACTGTGGCTGCTCCGGCCTCTTCGAGCCGTTTGCACAGCACAGGGTCGGCCTGGATATAAGGGAGCACCACAAATCCCATCCGTGCGAGTTCTTCGGTGGCTTTGAGGGTCTCCACCGGGTCGGGGAGCAGATAGCGCGGGTCGGGATGAATCTCGAGCTTGATGAAATCGGTTCCGAATGCCTCGCGGGCGAGCTGGGCGGCAAGCACAGCCTCGGCTGCGTCGCGCACTCCTGAGGTGTTGGGGAGCAGCTGTATGTCGGCGGCATGGATTATGTGGCCGAGCATATCGTCGTCGGAGGTGCGCTCCATGTCGATGCGTTTCATGGCCACAGTCACCATCTGTGTGCCCGATGCCTTGATTGCTTTGGCCATCTGGTCGTTCGACCGGAATTTTCCGGTGCCGGTGAAGAGGCGCGAAGTAAATTCTCGGCCTCCTATGATGAGTGAATCCTTGGGATTGGTTGTCATGGTCAGTTGTCAGTAGATGATTTGATTATGAAAGAAGCGGCGGCAGATGCCGGATCGGCTTCGCGGAGAATGGCGCCGCTCACCGCCACGCCGTCGGCTCCCGCGCTGCGGAGGGTGGCCACATCATCGAGAGTGATTCCACCGATAGCCACCACGGGCAGGTGTATTCCTTCCGCGTTCATGGCAGAGATTATGTTGCGGTAGCCGTCGGTGCCGAGCACCGGGGCGAGCCGCTCTTTGGTGAGAGTGAATCTGAATGGCCCGAGCCCTATATAGTCGGCGCCATTGCGGGCCGCCTCTCTTATGTCGTCGAGTGTGTTGGCTGTGGATCCGACAATCTTTTCCGGTCCGAGCATTTCGCGAGCTTTGGCGGGAGGCATATCGTTTTTGCCGAGATGCACTCCGTCGGCCCCCGCTTCGTCCACCAGCTCCACATGGTCGTCGATGATAAAAGTGAAGTGGCCGAAGCGGGATCGCAAAGCTGCTATGGCTTTTGCCTCGGCAAGGAGCAGATCGGGATTGGCGTCTTTGTGTCGCAGCTGGATCCAGCGGCACCCCCCTTCGAGAGCTTTCACTGCTCCCTCGACCACATCTTGTCCGGGGTAGGGGTGGGTGATGAGCTGGAGCCGGAAATGGCTGAGGTCGAGTGGACGCCGGCGCCACGCCGCTCCGAGCATTGCCGCCCCTCCGAAGCCAAATTGCTTAACGAGCGGAATACGGTCGGGTGTCACGCCCCCGAGAGCCACCACCGGTACCCGGCAATGGCCCAAGGCGCTACCTAAGTCCGGATCGGCCATTATATCCGACCTGTAGCCGGGTTTGGAAATGCTCGGAAAGATCGGGCTCAGAAAGAGGTAGGAAGTGCCCGGCGAGGCGTCGCTGAGCTCGGCGAGTGAGTGGCACGAGCGGCTAACCCTCCCTTGCCAGCCTTGAGGAGCTACGGGGTTGCGGCTGTTGAGATGCAGGCCGCCACACCCCGTTGCGGCTGCAATAAGGAAATGGTCGTGGAGTGTGAGGACAGTTCGCAATGCCGGGTCGATTGACTCGATGAGGCTTTGCATTTCTTTCTCCGACGCCCCCGGCTTGCGTATATGTATGTAGTCGAAATCCCCCTCCGAGGCAAGCCGCTCTATAGCCGCCGCCTCATCGGGGTAGAAATAAGGTGGCGTAATGGCCACGCGTATAAAACGGTTGTCGCTCATGGTCAGCCGCCACACACTGCTGTGATGACAGTGATTTTCATATCATCCCGCAGGGGAGTAGTGGGCCAATCGGCGCGGGCCACCACGCGATTGTCGACCGCCACAGCCTGTCCCGGCGCTCCGAGGCCGTGTAGCGTGAGGAGCGCAGCGAGGGTTGCCGGCTCCACTGTGCCGACATCAATAATCTTTTTGTTGAGTTCTACTTTCATGGATGCTCTCATTGGTGATATACTGAATATCGACGGCTTCAATGAGAGGTGCCGGCTCCGGATAGGGGGAGTCGCGGCGTAGCACAAGTCCTTTCGTCGGTATCAACCGCATCAAGTTCAAAGGGTCTGATCTCAGCCGTCGCTGCGGTGCAGCGGGATGGCACCCCTCTTGTTGTGTCGTCGGCGCAAAATTAGTAAAAAAATCCGATAGATGTCAAGAAAAAAACTTCCGGAATATCTTTACTTCTTGCGGTAGCTAAATCGGCGCGTAGCGCCCGGAGCCCCTTTGGGGGCGTTCCTTGAGGTTAGCCCCACTCAAAGGCGCGCGTAGCCGCCGCAGAGTGGGGTCAAATGGGCGAAGACGTAAAGCAATTCAAAGGAAAACGCCCTTATTGCAGTTGTCGTTTTACCACACCATTTAGGTCCCTCTATAAGGACCGCACCCATATAGTTTAATCGTGATTTGAGTTCAGCATCAGCAATTCTTGGTAGATATTTCATATTTAGCATAGTTTGAGATTGCAAAGTTACAAAACTTTCCTTTACCAAGTAATAGTAATACTGCTTTTTGAGGTGATTTGATACTGCTTTTTGAGGTGATTTGATACTGCTTTTTGAGGTGATTTGATACTGCTTTTTGAGGTGATTTGTTGCCGCTTTTTGAGGTTGTTTGTTGCCGCTTTTTGAGGTAATTTATACTGCTGGAATGTTTTTACTTTTTGCGGCGCTTGCGGGATGAACTTGTTGTCTTGGCAGGGATGGTGATGGTCTGCCCGGCGCGGATAGCCACGGAGCTGCCCATGTTGTTGGCCTGCTGGATGGCTTTGACAGTCACGCCGTGGCGCTTGGCGATTTTCGACAGGTTGTCGCCCGAACGCACCTTGTATCTGGTAGGTCCTGCGGGCTTGGCCGGAGCTGTTTTTTTCTTGGGTTGGGGAGTAGCTTTAGGCTCGGCTGCTGCGGCGACCTGACGGGCGGGAGCGGCGGCTGCGGCGGCAGTGCGGGCCGAATCGGGAGCGGCAGCAAGGCTCCGGGTAGCCACAGCTGTCGTGTCGGCGGGTGCCTCGTCGCGCCTCATCACTTCGATGGTGAGGTCTTGCCCGGCCTTGACCTTGCCGCGCTTGAGATTGTTCCACTTCTTGATATCGGTGGCGCTCACGCCGTAGCGGCGTGCAATGTCGCGCAGATTTTCGCCGCGCTTCACGGTGTGGGTGATTCTCACAAGCGTGGGGCCATCGCCTGCGCTTGTGACAGAGTCGCGGGGCACACCCGGCTCGACATATGTGCGGCGGGCATACTGGTCGGCATCAGTGGCCATGATTGCATCGTGGCTTATGATGTAGCTCAGACACTGCTGCGAGGGGAGCACGAGCGAGTAGGGGTGGTTGTTGCCGGGGATTATATCCTTGCGAAACTGCGGATTGAGCATCCTTATCTCCTCGACCGGTATGTTGAGCACCTGGGCAATCTGGTTGAAGTGAACACGGTCGGCCACCTGCACGGTGTCGGTCACGAGTTGCTGCTTCACCACGGTGGGCTTCAGTCCGAAGCGGTCGTAATAGTTCATCACAAAGTTGGCAGCGATGAAAGCTGGCAGATAGCCGCGAGTCTCTGTGGGGAGGAAATTGTAGATCTCCCAGAAATCTTTTTTGCCGCCACCGGCGCGTCGGAGCGCTTTGTTGACATTGCCCGGGCCGCAGTTGTAGGCGGCGATGGCGAGCGACCAGTCGTCGTAGATGTCGTGGAGCTGGCGGAGGTATTTGGCTGCTGCGGCCGACGACTTGCGTGGGTCGCGGCGCTGGTCTACGAGCGAGTTTATCTCAAGGCCGAGTCCGCCTGCCGTGGCGGGCATGAACTGCCAGAGACCAACCGCTCCCGCGCGGCTCACGGCATTGGGCTGGATGGCGCTCTCGATCACCGGCAGATATTGCAGTTCGAGAGGCATGTTCTGTTTGGTGAGCTCCTCGACAAATATGTTGCCGTAGTAGTTGTGGAGGGCTATCATATCGGCCACAAGAGTGCGGCGACGGGTGAGATACATGTCGATAAACCGTCCCACGATCTCATTGTAGGGCATCTCCATCTCGGTCGGGAGTCGCGAGAGCAGCTCGGCATATTGCTGGGGGGTGCCGGCGGCCGAGGCTGTGGTGTCGATCATCTCCACCCTCTCGGTGAAATATTTGAGGTAGAAATCTTCCTCAAGCTGGCGGGTTGCAGTCTCGAAGCTTTCGGGAGCTATGACATTGGGGTCGGTGATCGAATGTTTGATGTCGAGAATCGACATGGCGGCCGAAGCGGTGACGGCTGCTATGGAGAGGCATATTGTGGAGAAGAATCTAAGGGCCATCGGTAATGGGGGAGATTGGAGTCAGACAGTGCTAAAAGGTCAGCGCCCACTGCACTCCCAATCCTGGGATCTGCGAGCGGGTGTCGGGGATTATTGCGGGCGACCAGTCGATCGACAGGTCGGGGGTTATGTCGAAATGGGCGAGTGAGGCGTCGACATAAGCGTCGACCATCGCAATGAGATACACACCCACCATCGAGATGATGCAGAGATCGCGGTTGCGTCGGCAGTAGTCTTTGCGGGCCTTGAAGCTGCGCTCGAGATACTGGTGGTCGAGATCGCTCTCGCTTACGGTGGGTGGGAAAAAGTCCATGTAGCTGTTGGTGTTGGGGTCGGAGTCGGTCAGATCATTGTAGGCGCGGGTGTAGTCGCCCAGCATCATGTTGTTCCATTGGGTGCCGTAGCCGAGGGCCATGTAGGCGCCCACCACAATGGGGAGCTTCCAGAACCGCCGGTTGTAGATCTGCCCCAGACCGGGGAAGAGAGCCGAGAGCCACACTGCGCGGGTTGGGTCGGGATTGAACACTCGCTTCCCTTTTGAGGCTTCGACCACGGCCTTGGAGGGGGGGAGGATCGGCACAGTGTCGACCGGCGCGACGCTCACCGAGTCGCCTCGGGTGGATAGGATTTCGTCGACCACAGCCGCACCGGGCTCGTCGATCACCTTTCCGTAGGGTATCGAGTCGGGGAGCTCCACCGGATCGGTGGGATCGTCGGGCAGAGTGGCCGCCGAGGCTGAAAAAATGTTAAAACAGCTGATAATCATCCACACTGCTATAGCCACGGTGGCTCGCGCGCATAGCGGCGCAAGAGTCAAGATGGATGCGGAATGATTGTGGTTCATCTGTTAAGCTGGTGATAATGAGTGGATAAGGAGGCGCCGCGGGCCTTTCGTGGTCCGCAGGTCACTGATTTAATCCGTCAAAGATAGCAATTAATCTCTCAAGTTGGGCCTCGTCGGCGAAGCTGAAAGTGATTTTGCCGCGTCCCGAGCGGTCGCATGAGAGCTTGACGGGGGTGCCGAAGCGACCGGTGAGATGGTGGTTGAGCGCATCGAAGTCGTGGGACGAGAAGGTGGCGCCTTCGGTGTTTCCGTCGGCGTCGGTTCCTTCGGCTTTTTCGCGCTTGGTCTGCATATCCTTGGCGAGTTGCTCCACTCGCCTCACCGACAGCCCTTCCTTGACGATCTTGTGGAAGAGGGCGAGCTGGTCCGACGGGTCGGTGAGTATGAGCAGGGCTCGTGCGTGGCCCATGTCGAGGCGCCGGTCGCGGAGGCCGAGCTGAATCTCGGCGGGGAGGCGGAGCAGGCGCAGGAAGTTGGCTATCGTGGCCCGCTTCTTGCCTATGCGTTCGCTCAGGCGCTCTTGTGTGAGCTGATATTGGTCGATGAGCTTCTTGTAGGTGAGTGCTATCTCTATGGCGTTGAGGTCTTCGCGCTGAATGTTTTCGATGAGCGCCATCTCGGTGAGCTCGCTCTCATTGGCAGTGCGGATGTAGGCGGGCACGCTGGTCAGTCCGGCCAGACGTGCTGCGCGGTAGCGTCGCTCTCCGGCAATGATCTGGTAGGAGTCGGGGCCGGTCTTGCGCAGGCTCAGAGGCTGCACGATGCCGAGCTCGCGGATCGATGTGGCGAGTTCTTCGAGGCTATCGTTGTCAAATGTTATGCGCGGCTGGTCGGGGTTGGGCGATATTCGGTCAAGGTCGATCTCATTGATGGCCGAGGAGCCGCGTGCGGGCGCGTCGTCCATGGCTATGAGCGAGTCGAGACCGCGTCCCAGTGGTGAGCGTTTTAATGCCATATCAGGTGGAAGATGGGGTGAGGATTGGAGTGGAAGGAGGAGGGGAGGGGGGGGGAGACTATGCCTCGCGGGCTATGATTTCGCGGGCGAGGGCTATGTGGGATGTAGCGCCGCGGCTCTCGGGGTCGTAGAGCAGGGCGGGCAGGCCGTGGCTCGGCGCTTCGGAGAGGCGTATGTTGCGGGGAATGACGGTGTCAAACACCATATCGCCGAAGTGGCCTTTGAGTTCCTCGTAGATCTTGTTGGCCAGGCGGAGACGAGCATCGTACATCGTGAGCAGAAATCCCTCTATCTCCAGGCCCGGATTGAGCTTTGGCTTGATGATGCGTATGGTGTTGATGAGCTTGGTGATGCCTTCGAGCGCGAAATATTCGGCCTGCACAGGTATTATCACCGAGTTGGCGGCCGTGAGGGCGTTGACGGTGATGAGGCCGAGCGACGGGGAGCAGTCGATCAGGATATAATCAAACTCGGCGGCCACCGGAGCGAGGAGCCTCGACAGCACCTTTTCGCGTCCTGAGCGCGAGATAAGCTCTATCTCTGCGCCTGCAAGATCTATGCGCGACCCTATGAGAAACAGACCGTCGACACATGTTGGCACCTCGGCGCCACGCATGGGATAGTCGTCGGCCAGACATTCGTAGATCGACGAGGTCATCTGGTCGGCGGTGATGCCCAGACCGCTGGTGGAGTTGGCCTGGGGGTCGGCGTCGATTATCAACACACGCTTACCCTCGGCGGCGAGCGACGCCCCGAGGTTGATGGTGGTGGTGGTCTTGCCTACGCCTCCCTTCTGGTTGGCTATTGCTATGATTTTGCCCATAATTTGTTGATCGGGTGATATTTTGCTGCAAATTTACTCAATCGACTCTTACGCGCGTGCGCCGCGCGCCCACATTTAATATATATTGTCAATAACTCACCCCTTTTGTTAATAAACCTGCCGGGATATATTTCAATGTGGGGCGCAGGGCAACATTATGCGTTGAAAAAGTGTTAATTTTGCAGGTCACAACTAATACAATCCACAGACTCATGAAACGTTTCGCCACCTCTTCGCCTCTTCTATTTCTGACGATGCTGCTCGCACTCACCGGAGCGGCTATGCTCGGCTCCTGCTCGTCGCGGCAGGGTGATAAGATACTCAATGCCATTCCTGCCGACGCTGTGTCGGTGTCGGTGGTCGATCTCGACCGCCTTGCCGACTTGGGTGAAACCCCGTCGAGGCTCATGCTTACCCGCCATCTCATACCGGTTACTACCGGGGTGGCTGCCAATGCCGTCATGCCCGACGGCACTACCATAGGCGTGGCCCCGGCCCCCGCCCCCGACTCGCTTTCGGCAGCCGGCTTCAAAGCCGCTGAGGCAGAGGGTGATCTCACCCCCTGGACCGATGCCGACGGCCTCACAGTGGTGGTCGACTCGCGCAAGGGTATCGCCTACACCACGGCCATGTCGGGGCCTCGCGCTCTCCAGCTTGCCACTGAGATAGGGGAGGCAGCCGCCAAGCTTCCACTCTCCTCTCTCAAAGGGATCGCCGACCGCTTTGATGTCGATGCCAATTCAGGTGCTCCGCTCTACGGCGCTGTGTCGCGTACTCTTTTTGCTCCGTCGTCGGCCTCCTCATCCGACCCCCAGGCCGCCCAGTGGCTCGCCTATGCCATAAGCGAGGAGGGTGAATATGCATCCGTGGATGTTATGCTCATGGAGGGCTCCGGCAAGCCGGTCGAGATCAAGGGGCTCCAGACAGTGGCCCCCGACTTTCTGCGCTACGTGCCCGCCGATATGAATGTGGTGGTGGCCGCCGGCCTTACCCCCGAGATCGACTGGGATGCCGCCGGGGCGCTCGTGGCAATGGTGGCCGACAAGGAACTCTACACCTACATAGCAGCTGCCGAGCCTTATCTGAAGAGCATCGACGGCACAGTGGCGATAGCATTCGGAGTGGATAAGGATGCTCCCGGCACCCCGTCCGGCTTCTTTGCCATGGCCCGGATGGAGCGTTCCAAGATCCAGGATTTCGTGAAGCAGGCAGGGATGCTGGCAGCCATGGCCGGCGCCGACTTCCAGCCGCTTGGCGACAATATGGCCCGTCTCTCACTCCCGGCCATAGCGGGAGTGCCCTCGGAGATGTATATGGGCGAGGTCGATGGATGTCTCGTGATCTCCACCTTCCTACCCGACGGCAAAGCCTCCAACTCCTTTGCTCCGGCCATGGAGGGCCACGATGCCGCGGCGGTTGTAAGATTTGCCCCCGGTGCCTTTCCCGCCACCCGCTCTCAGGTCGATTTTGGGGTCGATCTCAATGTGAGCCTCGACGGCTCGCAGGCCCGCGCACGCATAGCGTTTCCGGGCTCCGACCGCAAGCCGCTGGCAGTGTTGGCCGATATATTCTGATACCCAGATTATTGTATAAGGTTATAAGCACCCCCGCGCTATCGGAGAGATGGCGTGGGGGTGCGATTTGTTGAGGGGTGTCTTTCGTTTTTTTTTCTTAAAAATTGCAAATTGTGAAAAAAAGAGTTTACTTTGCGCTTGAATTATATCGACTCGTCAAAAAAACAGTAACCGAAGCATCTCCGCTCCATACTTCCATCACTCTTTCTTTCATCATCATATGCGGAGATCCATCAGCAGCAGAATCCATTTTGATCCACTCCCGGCGGCCCCAGGGTTGTCGGCCCTGTATTGAAGTAGAGATAATCACTTATATAAGAATAATCAATTTCATTTCTTTTTAATTCAACCTCTTGCATGAAGAACATTTGTTTTCAAATGAGTCGGAAGGCTTGGCTGGCATTCTTTATGGTGCTGTGTCTGGCTCTCCCGGCAGTTGCGCAGAAAATTACCGTCACAGGTACGGTGACCGACCCTGATGGCGAGCCGCTCATCGGCGCCACCGTCAAGGACAAATCCAATCCAGCCATAGGCGTGGCCACCAACATCGATGGCCAGTATACCATTCAGATAGCAGCCGACGGCACCCTTGAGGTGTCGTATGTGGGCTACAACGTGCAGGAGGTGCCCGTCGAAGGCCGCACAGTCATCGACATTCAGCTTGCCGAAAATTCGCTCATGCTTCAGGAAGTAGTGGCCATAGGCTACGGCGCAGTGAAGAAGAGCGACGCCACAGGCTCGGTGGCGATAGTCAAGCCCGACGAGATCGAAGCCGGCATAGCCACCTCGGCTCAGGACCTGCTGGTGGGCTCGACCCCCGGCGTTGTTGTCACCTCGGGCGGTGGCTCGCCTGAAGGCGGCGCCACCATCCGCATCCGCGGCGGCTCGTCGCTCTCGGCCTCCAACGATCCTCTCATTGTGCTCGACGGTGTGCCCCTGAGCAACGACGGCGTGCAGGGCATGGCCAACCCCCTTGCCATGATCTCACCCGACAATATCGAGAGCATGACCATCCTCAAGGATGCCTCCGCCACCGCCATCTACGGCTCGCGTGCATCAAACGGTGTGATCATCATCACCACCAAAAAGGGCCGCGGCGGACGTCCGCAGGTCAACTTCTCGGCCAATATGTATGTCAACACAGCCCGCAAGACATGGGATGTGCTCTCCGGATCGGAGTTCCGCGACAAGATCGTGAGCTACTGGGGTGCTGAATCGAATGCAGCCAAAGCGCTTGGCGACGCCAACACCGACTGGCAGAAAGAGGTGCTCCGCACCACCGTCAGCTCCGACTACAGCCTATCTGTGGGCGGCACAGCAGGATTCCTCCCCTACCGTGTCAGCGGATCCTACACCAACTCCAACGGTATCCTCAAGGACTCGCAGATGCAGCGTGCCACAGCCGGCTTCAACCTTACCCCCGAATTTTTCGGCGGCCTCCTCAAGGTGAGCGCCAATGTGAAGGGCTATTATATCCGCAACCAGTTCTCCGACGAAGGCGCAGTAGGCGCAGCCGTGGCCATGAACCCCACCCTCCCTGTGTGGAGCAACATCGCTTCGGGCAACTCGGAGTTTCCCTACTTCTACAATGGCTACACCTCCATCACCACCGACCAGTTCCATTCATGGAATATCAACGGCACAGTCAATCCCTTGGGCGTGATCAAGAGCCGCTCGGATATCGCCAACGTATATCGCTCCAACGGCAACTTCCAGGTTGACTATGCTCTCCACTTCCTCCCCGAGCTCCATGTCAATCTCAATCTCGGCTACGATGTGAGCAAGTCGAGCGAAAACATCGTCACCTTCCAGAACTCCCCCCGCGCATGGAATGAGAACATCAAAAACGGTGCCGGTACCCGCAGGCATGTTTACGAAGTGCGCCGCAACACCCTTCTTGATTTCTATCTCAACTATGTGAAGGATTTCGAGGCCATCCAGAGCAACCTCAATGTAATGGCCGGCTACTCCTGGCAGCGCTTTGACGCCCACGGTAACAACAACGGCACAGTGTACACCTCCAAAGGTTTCTATGGCCCCGCCACCACCAATGGCGTACTCACGATCAATCCCGATACAGCCAATCCCGGCGACCACATATCGCCCGACTATTTCTGGAACAGCGGCAATCTGATGCTCGTCAGCTTCTTCGGCCGTCTGAACTACACCTTCAAGGATACTTATCTGCTCACCTTCACCCTCCGCGACGACGGCACATCACGCTTCAGCAAAGACAACCGCTGGGGTCTCTTCCCCTCGGTGGCTCTCGGCTGGAAGATCAGCGAAATGCCGTTCTTTGAAGGCGCCCGCGACAAGGTCAACGAAATGAAGCTCCGCCTCGGCTGGGGTATCACCGGTCAGCAGAGTGTAGGCGGCTACTTCCCCTACATGCCTGTATATGTAAGCTCTACCCAGGGCAGCTACTATCCCAACCTCACCACAGGCCAGTATGTCGACGCCAACGGCAACATCATCTCCAACACCCTCTATCCCGGTGCCTACAATCCCAACCTCAAGTGGGAGGAGACCACCACATGGAACGTCGGACTTGATCTCGGATTCCTCAACAACCGCATGAGCGTGGCCCTCGACTGGTATCTCCGCGAATCGAAAGACCTCATCAGCTTCGTGACCGTGGCTCCCGGCGCCGCCACCTCCAACATGATGGACCAAAACATCGGCACACTCCGCAACATCGGTGTCGAGGCAACCGTCAACGCCCGCCCCATCGTGACCGACGATTTCAACTGGTCGACCGGCTTCAATGTGGCGTGGAACTCCAACAAGATCACCAAGCTCAACGCCACCGACAATCCCAACTCATTCATCGCCACCGGCGGCATCTCGGGCGGTACAGGCAACAATGTCCAGGCCCACAAGGTAGGCTATCCCGCCTATACCTTCCATCTCTACGAGCAGGTCTACGACACCAACGGCCTCCCCATCGAGGGCTGCTATGTTGACCAGAACGGCGACGGCACCATCGACGACAACGACCGCGTGTTCCGCCACTCGAAGGATCCGAAGGTGACCCTCTCGTGGAACAATACCTTCAGCTACCGCAGCTGGGACCTCGGCTTCCAGCTCCGCGCCTCGATCGGCAACTACGTGTACAACGACGTGGCCTCGACCCACTCCACCCTCTCGGCCACCTACAACACCTCGGGCGCTGCCAACCTGATCAAGACCGACTTCTACTTCCAGGGCGGCCAGACCACCAACACCTATCTTTCCGACTACTGGCTCCACAACGCCGGTTTCGTGCGCTGCGACAACATCACCCTGGGCTACACATGGCAGGATCTGCTCAACAACAATCTCCGCCTGCGTCTCTTCGGAGCGGTGCAGAACCCGTTTGTCATCACCAAGTACAAAGGTCTTGACCCCGAAGTGTTCGGCGGCATCGACAATAATGTCTATCCCCGCCCCACTACCTTCACTCTCGGCCTCGTAGCCACATTCTAATCCCCCCTCCCTTATCAATCACTGCAACATATACAATGAAATCATATATAAGCAAATTCCTTCTCGGGGCCGCAGCAATGGTGGCCGCAGGTGGTGTGCTCACCTCGTGTGTGGGCGACCTCGACCAGATGCCGAAGGATCCCAACTCCACCACTCCGGGCAACTTCACCGAAAATCCTAAAGAGTATCTTCAGGAGGTGATGGGCAAGTGCTACTCGTCGCTGGCCGTGTCGGGCCAGGGTGGTCCCGGCGGCGATGCCGACATCTCGGGTCTCGACGGAGGCGCCTCCAACTGGAGCCGCGTGATCTTCATGCTCAACGAATTTACCACCGACGAGGTGAACTGGATATGGCCCGACGTGGGTGTGTTTGACTTCTGCACCAACACCTGGGGCAGCTCCAACGGCAACCTCTACGGCGCTTATGGCCGCTTCTACACCCATATCGCCGTGTGCAACGACTTCATACGCTCCGTGCGCGACAATCTCTACGGCCTCAGCGGCGAGGATCAGGCTC
This sequence comes from uncultured Muribaculaceae bacterium, assembly GCA_910579675.1. GTDB lineage: Bacteria > Bacteroidota > Bacteroidia > Bacteroidales > Muribaculaceae > Paramuribaculum. The sequence continues at coordinate 144,192 of CAJTUF010000002.1, forward strand.
TCGCCGACCAGTTTGTGCTTGAGGCCCGCGCCCTGCGCGCCCTGAGCTACTACTATGTGATCGACTTCTTCGGCAACGCCTCCTGGGCATGGGACGACATGGCCTATGGCGAGACACCCGAACAGATCACACGCACCGAGCTCTTCAACCGCCTCACCGCCGATCTTGAGGAGGTGCTTGCCGACTTCAAAGAGAGCGGCATCTATGGCCGCGTTGGGCGCGACGGTGTGGAGGCGCTTCTCTGCCGCTACTATCTCAACGCCGAGGTGTTTACCGGCACCCCGATGTATGACAAGTGCTGGGATCATGCCCGCAACATCATAGCCCGTCATCAGGGTGGCGGCTTCCAGGGCACAGGTCTTGCCAACGACTATCTGGCCCTCTTCTGCGCCAACAATGATATGTTCATGCCCGGCGGATCACTCTCCGGCCAGAACGAGATACTCTGGGGCATACCCTTTGCCTACCCCTACACCCAGAGCTACGGCGGCACCATGTTCCTGATCGCCGCCGGTATCTCGGCCGCCAATATGCCCACAGTGCTCTATGGCCTCAATGCCGACTGGAGCTGTATGCACGCCCGCCAGCAGTTTGCCGAGAAGTTTGATTTCTCGGCCGGCACCAGCGCCGACGGCCGCACCTACCTCTGGTGTACCGAAAACCAGGGCTTCAGCATCGCCAACACCGAGTTCAGCACCTTTACCGACGGCTATGCCGCCATCAAGTTTACCAACGCCTACGCCAACCCCGACGGCACCATGCCGCGCAACACCTACGCCGATCCCACCTCGGGCCACACCTTCAACTGGGCCGGCCTCGGTCAGGTCAACGGGCTTCCCGCGCAGGTCAATGACTTCTCCGACACCGACTTCCCCATCATCCGTCTGGCCGATGTATATCTCATGGCAGCCGAGTGTGCCCTCCGTGGCGCAGGCGACCGCGAGACAGGCCGCGCCTATGCCAACGCCGTGCGCGAGCGCGCCGGAGTGAGCGCATGGAACAGCGTGGAGTTTAACCTCAACAATCTTATCGACGAGCGCGCCCGCGAGCTCTATTGGGAAAATGTGCGCCGCACCGACCTCATCCGTTTCGGTCTCTTCACCGGCAGCGCCTACAACTGGGCATGGAAAAACAATACACCTTCAGGCAGCAGCATTCCCGACTACATGAAGCTCTTCCCCATACCCTCCGACATCATGGCCACCTACGGCTCCGCTTTCCAGCAGAACCCCGGCTATTGACCGTCGACCCCCTCTTTTCCCAATCCATCCTTAACATCTCAAGTGATCATACACGACAATGAAAAAGATATTTTCACTGCTCTCTCTCGCCTGCCTGATGATCGCGGCCTTCACCTCCTGTAAGGAAGACACCGAGCCGCGCCTCAGCGCCCCCACCGAGTTTGTGCTCAACACACCCCCGATGGCCGGCAACACCTATATCTTGTCGTCGACCTCGTCGATCGACCTCTCATGGAGCCAGCCCGACTACGGTCTCGGCCTCGTGCCCACCTACTCGGTAGAGATAGCCAAGCCTGCCGAAAGCTACACCGACACCGACTGGGTGGCTCTCGAAGGCTCCTATACCCAGGCCGCCGTGAGCGTGCCCGGCGAGGCATTTGCCCTCGGCCTCTGCTCGCTCTTCGGCTACGATGATCCCTCCAACTTCGATCCCTCGCCGAGGCCCGTGGCAGTGCGCGTAAAGAGCAACATTGCCAACATCATCAGCGATCCAGACATGGCCCTGATCTACTCCAATGTGGTGGTGCTCCAGAGCGTGGTGCCCTACTTTGCCGTGAAGCTCCCCGCCAAGCTCTACCTCATAGGCCAGCCTCAGGGATGGGACATCAACAATGGCGCAATGGTGCTCTCGGAGCCCGACAACGGCATTGGCTCCAACATCTACTCAGGTTCGTTTGAGATCAGCGCCGACGATGCCGCATCAGGCTTCCGCTTCTACACCGCCCTCGGCTCGTGGGGCGACAACGGCGTGCTCCCGTCGGTAGGCGCAGCCGCCGACGACGGCGACAATCAGGCCGTGACTGTCAGCGACAGCGGTGTCTACGAGGGCGCCTGTGTGGCCGGCAAGGGCAACTGGAACATCACCAACTGGCCCGGTGGCACCATGCGCATCACCGTCGACCTCAACTCCATGACCGTAGTGTTTGAGCATGTCGACTAATAATCACACTCCCATATCCTACCTTTCACTACAATGAAGAAAGCATCTCTTTATATAGCATCCCTCGCCGCTTGCGCTATGGTATTCACAGCGTGCGACGACACTACCGACGGGGGCGTGATGCAGGTCAACCCCCAGCTCCCCGAAATCACAGCCTCGCAGTTTCAGATCAATCCAGGCACCGTGCTCTCGTCGGGCGAAGTGAGCCTCGACTCATGGAGCACCTCGGGATATGAGATCCCCATGCTCAATATCCAGTACACAGGCGAGGAGCCCCTGCCCGAAGGCACCCTCTACGACTTCGAGATGCAGGTGAGCGACAATCCCGACTTCACCAATCCCCGCAGCGTAGCCGTCACCTCGACCGACAATGTGACCTTCATGGCCGACGCCCAGAGCTGGGACAACGCCTTCCGCTCGCTCCTTGGCAAAGCTCCCGACGCCAAGCCCAACTATGTGCGCTTTGCCGCCTATGTCAACATGGGCAGCCAGCGCAGCCGCATAGGCTCGACCGACACCTGGTATTGCACCACCGAGATGAGCGTGTTGCCCATCGACCTCGGCATTGTGGTTGAGGAAGCCTACTATCTCGTGGGCACCGTCAACGGCTGGGATCTCGCATCGGCAGTCAAGTTCTCCCACTCCGACAAGAATGTCTACGATGATCCGGTGTTTACCCTCTCCATCGACCTCACCTCCGATGAGGCTCAGGCCGGATGGTGGTGGAAGATAGTGCCCGAGAGCGCCTTTGCCGCCCAGAGCTGGGATGGCCTCTATGGCGTGGAGATCAACGGCGACACCGCCCCCGTCGGCAACCTCTTCAAGGATGGTCAGGCAGGTCAGCTTGTCACTGCAGGCCCGCAGCTCTTCACCATCGACATGCTCTCGTGTACCTATAGCGTGACCAACGCCGTGCCCGCTCTCTGGACCCCCGGCAACTCCAACGGATGGAATGTCGAGGCCAGCTCGCAGCTCGCCACCACCGACTTCACCAACTATTCGGGATTCCTGTATCTCAACGGCGAGTGGCTCATGACCCCCGCTCCCAACTGGGACAACAAGTATGCCCTCGGCACCGGAGGCCCCGGCACCATCGCCTACAACGGATCCAGCAACCTCCCCGTGCCCGAGCAGGGCGCCGGCCTCTACTGGACCAACGTAAACCTCGGCTCGCTCACCTATTCCACAACCCCCGTGACCGTGATAGGTATGATAGGCGACTTCAACGGCTGGGCAGGCGACGTGGAGATGACTCCCTCGGAGGATATGCTCACATGGACCGCCACCCTCACCGTAGAGGAGGGCCAGGGATGGAAGTTCCGTTGCAACAATGACTGGGCCATCAACCTCGGCGGCTCCATCGACAATCTTACCCCCGATGGCGCCAACATCACCGTTGAGCCCGGCACATACACCGTGACACTCAACCTCGCCACCCGACCCTACACCGCCACCCTCACCGCTAAATAACCGCTCTGAGGATTAACCCGCCAAAGACAGGGAGGCCGCCCGGCAGACAGCAATGCCGCGCGGCCTCCCTGCCTCTTTTTTTGACAATAATGGCATAAAAAAGTGAAATTAACTTAAATTAACTTTTCGGGGGGGGTAATAGTTAAATTTGGTTTAACTTTGTAAACATATATGTGCATGCTTTAAATCATACCTTGAATCAAACAGATCTACGCCAATGAGGCGTGAAGCACCTTAAATATACCATTATTAACTAACATTTTTTGCTACGATGTCAAAACCACAGAAGACATGGCCAATGCTGCTCGTAGCCGCCATGCTCGCAGCAGGCGCGCCCAGTGCATTGTCGGCCAATGCGGAGCCGGCAGCCCCGCAATCCACGCAGCAATCCAAAGGGACCTGTAAAGGTACAGTGTCAGATTCAGAGGGCGAGCCTATGGTAGGAGCCAGTGTAGTAGTGCTGGGAACAACCATAGGAGGCAGCACTAATATCGACGGCCAATTCTCATTGGCCAATGTGCCGATGGGGTCCAGTATCCGAATCTCGTATGTAGGCTTTGAGCCTGTCACACTCACATGGAATGGACAGGATCTTAATGTAGAGCTGAAAGACAATAACCTTCTCGACGAGGTTGTCGTGGTAGGTTTCGGTACTCAGAAAAAGGTCAATCTCACCGGCGCGGTGTCGACAGTGAGCGCCAAAGAAATTGCCAACCGTCCCATATCATCGGTAGCGGATGCTCTCCAGGGTGTAGTTCCTGGCCTTAACGTGATGTCGTCAAGCCTTGGCGGTCAGATCAACGGCACTCGCTCGATGAATATCCGCGGTACCGGTACTATCGGCACAGGAGCATCGGTGACACCCCTCATACTTATCGACGGAATGGAGGGCGCATTGGAAACTGTCGCTCCGCAGGATGTAGAGAATATCTCTGTGCTCAAGGATGCGTCGGCTTCGTCGATTTATGGCTCCCGGGCAGCAGGCGGTGTCATTCTGGTCACCACCAAGAAAGGCAAGGAGGGCCGCGTGTCGGTCAGCTACAGCGATTCGTTCCGTTGGAGCCACAATATCCGCATGCCTAAGAAAATGAGCTCCTATGACTATGCCGTGATGATGAACGAGGGATCGATCAACAATGGCGGCGGTCAGTGGCTCCCTGATGCTAAGGTGCAGCAGATTAAGGATTATATGTCTAATCCATCGATGACCAGCATGTTCCGCAATCCCAATACCAATTACTGGGAGGTATGGGATGTTGTAGACATCATACCCATCGCCAATACTGATTGGCTTGAAGAGCATTTTGGCAAGACCCCATTCTCGCAGGAACACAATATATCCGTTACCGGAGGCACCGAGAAAGTAAATTATTATTTTTCAGGCAACCTGCTTGATCAGGAAGGCCTCCTCCGTTACGGTGATGACCGTCTTCGCAGATATACCCTCACCGGGCGCGCGAGCATCAAGATAACCGACTGGCTCACCTTCGGCTACTCGACCCGCTGGTGGCGTAACGACTACAATGCACCGTCGCTGATCGGCGACAGCGGTTCCAACCAGTTCTATCACGATGTGATGCGTTACTGGAACATGATTCCTGTCACCGACCCCAATGGTCACTATGTGCGCGAATCATACATTCCCGCGCTTACAGAAGGTGGACGATTCAAGAAAAATCAAGATCAGCTCGACCAGCAGTTTGTGTTCAATATCAATCCTCTCGAAGGGCTCAACATCAAGGCCGAGTTTAACTACCGCACATACAACCAGGCCATCCACCGCTACTTCTTCCAGACCTATTCGTATGACGTAGACGATCAGCCCTATGCCAATAAGGCATCGTCGATGCCCTCCAATCCCTACGTTTACGATTATACCCGTCGTCAGAACTACTTCAACCCCAATGTCTATGCCGACTATAGCTGGAGCATTAATGAAATGCACAACTTCAAGGTTATGGCCGGCTTCCAGGCAGAGTGGCTCAACTACAAGGGAGTGACCACCCAGCGCACCGGTATCATCAACGATATCCCCTGGATCGATACCACCAACGGCACCGCGACAGTGGGAGGTAATACCAACACATGGTCGACGGCAGGCTGGTTCGGACGTATCAACTACGATTTTGCCGGACGTTACCTTGTTGAGGCAAATCTTCGCTACGACGGCACATCGCGTTTCCGCAGCGGCAGCCGCTGGGCTTTCAGCCCATCATTCTCGCTGGGCTGGAATCTCGCTCAGGAAAACTTTTTTGAAGATCTCCGCGCTAAAGTCAACACCCTCAAGCTTCGTGGCTCATGGGGCCGTCTGGGCAACCAAAACACCAACTCCTGGTATCCTACCTACAGCAACATGGGCTATTCGGCCAATAGCTATGGCTGGCTCATCAACGGAGAGAAGCCCACATATGCCACCCAGCCGTCGCTCGTGGCCAGCACTCTTACTTGGGAGAAAAACCAGACATGGGATGTAGGTCTTGACTGGGGCTTTCTCAACAATCGCCTGACCGGATCGTTTGACTACTATCAGCGCAAGACTCTCGATATGGTGGGTCCCGGTGCCGACCTTCCGGATGTGCTTGGCGCTTCTGTGCCCAATGTCAATAGCGTGTCGATGACTTCCCGCGGCTGGGAGATCACCCTTGGATGGCGCGATCGTGTGAGTGATTTCACCTATGGCGTGTCGCTCAATCTCTCGGACTATCAGATTACTATCGACGACTACAGCAACAATCCCGGTAAGAGCCTCGGTATAGGCACAAATCAGCATGGTCCTTATTACAAGGGAGCCAAGCTCGGCAGTATCTGGGGCTTCAAGACAATCGGCATAGCCAAGACTCAGGAAGAGATGGATGCCCATCTTGCCTCAGCTAACCAGAATGCCCTTGGCAGCAAATGGATGGCGGGCGACATCATGTATGCCGACCTCAACGGCGACGGAGTTGTGAATACCGGTGAAAATACAGCCGACAAGTCCGGCGACCGTGTAATCATAGGCAACAATACTCCCCGCTATCAGTTTGGTGTCACACTCGATGCCCAGTGGAAAGGTTTCGATATCCGAGTATTCTTCCAGGGCATACTCAAACGCGATTATTGGGCCGACGGCGCCGTATTTACCGGTCCGTGTGCCAATAATCAGTGGCAGGCTGCCGGATTGGAGCAGCATCTCGACTACTTCCGAGCCTCCGACACCACCAATCCTCTCGGACCTAATGTCGACTCCTATTATCCCAGACCCAACTGGGGAGGTGGCAAGAACTTCCAGGTGCAGGACCGTTATCTTCAGAATGCCGCATATGCACGTCTGAAAAATGTGACCGTAGGCTATACTCTGCCCAAGGCAATCACCCACAAGGCCTACATCGAAAATCTTCGTGTATATCTCTCCGGCGAGAATCTCGCCACTATTACCAGTTTTACCGGCACGGGTGATCCGGAGCTCGTGGATTCATACTACAGCGCCTATGGCTATGGCAAGGTGTATCCCCTCCAGAGAGTTCTCTCAGTCGGTCTTAACGTAACCTTCTAAATACCCCGACTCAATCATGAAAAGATATATTTCAGCATTGTTGTTAAGCGCGTCGCTCGTGGGATTTACCGGCTGCGACGACTTCCTGGATGAGATGCCGGAGAGCTCCATCATACCTGAAAACTTTTTCAGCACAGCCGATCAGCTCGCCGCATATTCCATAGCCCTTTACGGCAACTTCCCTGTCCATGATCAGTACACATATTCCCTCGGTACGTTCATCATCGACAACGGCACAGACAATCAGGTGGGAATGAGTGCCTCCTCCCAGTGGTCGCCCGGTTTGTGGCAGACTCCCTCGGGGTCGGGCTGGAGCTTCACCTTCATCCGCAACTGCAACTACTTCCTCCAGAATGTGCTTCCCAAATATGAAGCAGGCCAGATCAGCGGCAACGCTACGGAAGTAAAGCAGTATATAGGCGAGATGTATTTCCTGCGAGCCTATGCTTACTGGAATCAGTATAGCGCCTATGGAGACTTCCCTATTATCACGGAAGCACTCCCCGACGACAAGGAAGTCCTTATGGCTCAGACGTTGCGTCGCCCGCGCAATGAAGTTGCCCGCTTCATTCTCGACGATCTCGCCAAGGCAATTGATCTCCTGCCGGTCAATGCCACAGGTGGTAAGCAGCGGATCAACAAAGCATGTGCTCAGCTCCTGCGCAGCCGTGTGGCTCTTTTTGAGGGTACCTGGCTTAAATACCATAAAGGGACTGCACTTGTGCCCGGCGGACCCGGCTGGCCCGGCGATCCATCCATGATTTCAGGATTCAACATTGATCAGGAAATCACATATTTCCTCAGTGAGGCTATGGCGTCGGCACAGCCTGTCGGCGATGCCATAGTGTCGAACCTTGCTGTCAACACCGATACACCTGAAGGATACAGCGATGCCAATACCTGCATCAATCCTTATTACGGCATGTTTACCGAGGCCAATCTCGATGCCTATGATGAGGTGCTGATGTATAAGTCGTATAGTCTCGACCAAAGCATCACCCACATGATCTACATGCAGTTTCAGCGCAATGGCGGCAACTCGGGTTGGACCCGAGGAATGGTCAACTCATTCGTGATGCAGAATGGCCTGCCGATATATGCCACCGGCTCTGGATATGATCCTGAATGGGAGAATCAGGGCGTCACAGCCACCCTCCAGGGGCGCGATTCGCGTATCCGTATCTTTACCAAAGGAGATAATTGCATCACAGCCTACAATACCGATGGCACTACCGAAAACTTTGCCGAGGGCTGGCTCGTGAACTCATCAAGCGAAATGCGCCTCACCACCGGCTTCGGCCTCAAGAAAGGAATGGTCTATACTCCCAATCCGCAGGCTCATGACCATGGTGTGTCGGGATCAATCGTGTTCCGTGCCACCGAGGCTATGCTCAACTATATGGAGGCTTGTGTAGAGCTTAACAACAACGTCGATGGAACAGCCGACAATTACTGGCGTGCTCTTCGTCGCCGTGCTTTGGTTGACGATAATTATGCCAAGACCGTTGGTGTTACCGACATGAACCAAGAGGCAAAGTGGGACTGGGGCGCATACAGCCATGGTGCTTTGGTGTCGCCGTTGCTCTACAATGTTCGCCGCGAACGCCGCAATGAACTCTCGGCCGAAGGCCACCGCATGAACGACTTGCGTCGTTGGTGTGCTCTTGACCAATTGGCTAACAATCCTTATCAGATTGAAGGTATGAAGTTCTGGGGTACTGTTTACGACAAGTCGGCAGGAGAGAATCCTCTTAACCTGAAAAACTCAAGTGGAGAGGAAGCCGTGGTGACAGTCGATGTTGAGGGCGGCACAGGTAATATGTCGTCGCGCGAGATATCGGGCGATTATGTGCATCCCTATCAGATAACCCGGGTAAACAACAACTTCTTCGACGGACTTCGTTGGACCAGGGCTCAGTATCTGTCACCGATAGGACAGACTGCATTCCGCAAGACATCCACTGCAGATGATCAGAGCATTGATGCCTCTGTTGTCTACCAGAATCCCGGATGGTCGCGTCAGGCCGGAGTAGGAGCATCAAGTATTGATTGACATAGGTTTAGATACAATACATAACACACATTAATTCGGCGGGTGTACCTTTGGTAGGTATGCCCGCTGTTTTTTTGTGAAAAATTGTACATAAACAAATAATAATTTATCGTCGCGAGTCTGACGGTCGTTCTTGTGTAACTCACACACCTGCGCAGATGGTTAACGCGATAGCGTTGAGCCCGGCACTCAGCGTGCCTAAAGGGGCTTTGGGCGCTACGGGCCGGGTGGCCGACGAGGTTGCTCTCTGCTGGGAAAAAGCAACGCAACCGACGTGAAAAATGAGAGCGGTGAGAGAGCCGCATTAGAATTTTTAGTACCTTTGCCATATCCCTGTCTTGGAGGGGGACTCCCTAAGTCAACCACTTACAGAGACAAGGTTGACCCAACTCAGAGATAACGTCTAACAGAGTCAACATCTTTCAGAAAACGACAAATGGTCGTGATTCACATCAGGAGTTTGTCCTATTTCTGAAATTTTCAACGGATTCAGCATGTGAACTAAAAAACCACTAAAGCCATGAATAATAACCAAATAGACTACGTGACTTGTGTTATCGGAGCTTTGGCTTTGAAGACCGGTAAGTCATGCTCATGGATATATCAAAGACTTCAGGCAGCCGGAGTGATTAAAGACTACTTGGCGGCAGCATACGACGTGCTTCATACTTTTAGTCTGGAATATATAGCCGAAGATGTGATGAACCTTATGAAAAAGAAAGGGTGCGCACTGTGTTAGTCTATCATACTTCCGACCAACGCTTTGAAGCTCCTGACGTTCTGCATTCTCGCGATGCGCTTGACTTTGGGAAGGGTTTCTATGTGACCCGACTCAAGGAGCAGGCAGTGGCATACGCCGACAGGTTTCTGAAAGTTGGGAATGATGCTATTCTCCACGTTTTTGATTTTGAACCGGACTCTGAACTTAAAATCAAGAGATTTGATGCCTATGATCAGGAATGGCTTGATTTTGTGTGCAGTTGTCGCAGCGGCAAAGACAATTATACGCAATATGACATCATCGAGGGAGGTGTAGCCAATGATAAAGTGTATCGGACTGTTGACCTTTATATGGCCGGGATTTTTAATAAGGAACAGGCACTTCAAAAACTTGTGTACGAAACGCCCAACAATCAGTTGTGCTTTATTACACAGAAAGCCATTGACAAGTGTCTCAAATTCGTAGAACATAACATTCTGAATCATGGATAAGGCGACACGTATACTACACGACATGAAGTATGCCCGCATCATTGTCTTGATAGCGGAAAAGCAGCATATCCCTCTTGAAGAGGCGATGGACATGCTCTATTCTTCCCCATTGTTTGAAATCATAGACGACGGTACAGCCGACCTCATCTGTCGCAGCGACATCTACCTAGCCGACGAAATCATACGGATGCATTGTAAATCTGATCCAAAACAGTCGGAACCCTAAACAGAAGAACAAATGATCAGGAAGGGATACATGGAGTCGGTATAGAAAAAGTGGGATCCGTTATAAATTTGCAAAAACAACTAATCATGTATCAAATGAATAAGAGTAAGTAGTCTTTTAAGGTGAAAATATGAGTATTACATTTTTTTATAAATATTTAGGTTGGGCGTTGATTGCAATAGCAGGAGCGTCTGCGTCGTGTACCGGTGAGTCCTCGCCCTCAGGTGACTGTACTCATGACAGTGTGACAGATATTAAGGTGGATTTAGCGTCGGCTGTAAAGATAGGCGATTATATAGCCAATGTCAGAGGTTGCTCTTACGATACGTCTGACGACAATCAGCTTATAGGAGAGCCCAAGAGCGCTGTGGTGGTTGGTGATACTGTCTATATGGCCGATATGTTTAAAAAACCGGGCGTGTATGCGTATGATTTTACGGGCAAGCCCGTGTTTGTGTTCAACTCCCGCGGTCAAGGACCGGGCGAATTTTTAGGGATCGCTTCATTTCAAGTACATCCCACCAGTGTGACAGTGCTTGATCCGATGCAAGTACGTATGGTCTCGGTAGATAAAGACGGACACTATCTGGGCAGCGAATCAACCGAACCTTACCATTACCCGATATCTTTTATTTCTGACGGTAAAGGAGGGGTGTGGTATGACCGTGGAAATAATGTCACTGACAATTGCAGCGCGGAACTTCTCTATGCCACACCTGACAGCATTATTGAAGTGCTTGCTGTGCCCGACAATCTCAATGGCTTTACCTTCTCGGCGTCGGCACCGCTGTATCAGGTCGCGGGGAGCGGTGAGGTGCGCTATCTTCCCTCCTTTCAGCCGGTGATCTATAAGTGTAGTGAAGGGGAGGCGTCACCTCTATACCGATTTGATTTCGGCGGTAAGTGGCCTCCGGCCGATTGGCTCACCGAAGGAGAGCATCCGTTTGCGGTGTATCAGCGGGTTGTTGAAAAGGGCTATATCAATGCGCTCAACGCATTTGAAGATGAATCGACTCTTGGCCTGACATTTAAGGAGGGTAAGGATAATCTGTATCTGCTGCTCTACGACAAGGCCAGCGGAAAGCAGCGCCTCTTTGATTGCACTGAAACGCTGGATATGCGCCCCATGGCATTTCATGAAGGCCGCCTGTTTGTGCCATTTGATGAGGGCTTCAATTTCATAACGCTTTCTGACTGACTGGCGGGGTGAGCAGCCGGAGGTTATGATACTTCGGATTTTTTGCTTACCTTTGCTACCATGGACGCATTTTTTCTCAAACTAATGGCTGCTGCGGCGGTTGCTACCGGCGCCTCGGCGTGTGGACAGCGCGGCGGCACTGCTGCCGCAGATGATGCCGGCGCAGTATCCGACACCCTCATGATGCTCGTAGGAAGCTATGCCGATGCTTCGACCGAGGGCATATCGCTATATGCTTTCAATCAGGATGATGCGAAGGCAGAGCGGCTCGGCGGGCTCAGCGGCATAAGCAATCCGTCGTTTCTCACAGTGGGGAGCGGCGGTGCCATGATCTATGCAGTAGGCGAGGATGCCGGAGTGACCTCGACTGTCAACACCATCGCTTTCGATCGCCATAACCGCGCCATGACTCTTGTGGCCTCCGACACCACGGGCGGCGGAGCTCCGTGTCATATCAACCTCGCATCGGCCTCCGGGCGCGACACCCATGTCATCACCGCCAATTATCTCGGCGGCTCGGCCACCATCTACGCTCTCGGGCCCGATGGCCGCCCTGAAGGGGAGCCTGTGGTGATACGCTTCAGCGGTTCGGGCGCCGACCCTGAGCGACAGGACCGTCCTCACGCCCATTTTGCCACCTTCACCCCCGACAGCACCCGGCTGCTGGTGACCGATCTCGGCACCGACCGCATCCATGTGTTGCCTGTCATCGGCGGGCGTGAGCTGGTAGATGCTGCGGCAATGACCGATGTGGAGCTGGCACCCGGAGCCGGACCGCGACATATCGACTGGCACCCGTCGCTCCCGGTGGGTTATCTTATCGACGAGATCGACGGCAATGTCAATGTGATAGCGAGCGACAGCCTCGGTGTGGTGCAGACCATCAAGGCCGACAGCGTAGGTGCGCAGGGCTCGGGCGACATTCATGTAAGCCCCGACGGTCGCTTTGTCTATGCCTCCAACCGCCTCAAGGCCGACGGCATAGCCATCTTTGCCATCGATCAGGCCACCGGGCGGCTTACCCATGCCGGTTATCAGCCCACCGGGCCCCATCCGCGCAATTTCGCCATCACCCCCAACGGGCGCTTCATGCTCGTGGCATGCCGCGACACCGACACTATCGAGGTCTATGCCGTATCGGGTGCCGACGGGTCGCTGAGCCGTGTTGCGGGCGCCGACATCCATGTGTCGCGTCCGGTGTGCATAAAGTTTATCGAGCAGTGAGGAGCCATGACCAGCGATAAGAAATCATACAAGCCGGAGGAGACCCCGGCAGTGACTGCCCCTCCCCGCTATGAGCCCGACGACCTTGCGGCAGCCCTCGACGCGCTGCGCCGGGGCGGGGTGATAATCTACCCTACCGACACCGTGTGGGGCATAGGCTGCGACGCCACCAACGAGGAGGCGGTGGCCCGCGTCAAGGCCATCAAAGGACGCGACGACGCCAAGGCTCTGATCACTCTCGTAAGCGATGCGGCCATGCTGTCGCATTGGGTCGACGAGGTGCCCGATGTAGCGTTTGAGCTGATCGAGGCATCGGAGGGGGCGAGACCCGTGACGGTGGTCTACGACCACCCCTCGCCGTTGTTGGCGCCCGGACTCCTCGCCGCCGACGGCTCGGCGGGTCTGCGCGTGTGTGCCGATCCGTATGCCGCCGCATTGTGCCGCAGGCTCAGGCGCCCGCTGGTGTCGACCTCGGCCAATTTCAGCGGCGCTCCCACCCCTGCGTCGTTCAGCGACATCGACCCGGCCTTCCTTGCCAAGGCCGACTATGTGGCGCGCTACCGCCGCGGCGATGCCGGAGTGTCGCGCCCCTCGTCGGTGATAAAGATCTCGGCGGGAGGAGTGTTCAAGATCATCCGTCCTTGACCTGAAACGCGCCCGATATGAGCCACGGCCCATCCCCATTGTCACACTCAGCCGCTACCCGGAGGCTGCGCTGTAGCAGCGTGGCTATCGACTGGCTGTCGGTGTCGGTGGCATGGCTGATATTCGATGTGGTGCGCTATCATATCGTAGGCACAGGCTTTGACTCGGCAGGAGCTTTCCTCTGCTCGCCCAAGGTGCTGGCATCGCAGATGCTCTTCCCGCCCGTGATGCTTGCTCTCTACTGGCTTTCAGGCTACTATGCAGCTCCGCTCAGCTGCTCGCGCATATCCACTCTTATATCCACCGCCACAACGGCGTTTGCGGGCACCATGCTGGTGCTGATGGCGATGTTGCTCAATGATCTCACCCCTCGTCTGGCCGACGACTATCTGCTGCTCGGGTCGCTCTTCGGGTTGCTGCTGACGGTGGTCTACATACCGCGTTTTATCCTTCTCACACGGGTGATCAGACGCTTCCGCAGGGGACAGATCATATGCCGTACAGCCGAAGTGGCAGTGGGGTGTCCGACCAATCTGCCTCACCATTGTCAGAGCAAGGGGCGCATGACCATAGTCATGACCGGGAGTGCAGAAGAGGCTCTCAAGGCGGCAGAGGCCGGGCAGATCGACTGCTTCCTGCTCCGTCAGGCTACGGGGCAGCCGCTTGAGGAGCTGATGCCGGCTGTAGCGACACTTCTACCCGCCGGTATGCCCATCTATCTTGACCGGGGGCATACACCGCTGACATCGCGACGCTCCCGACATGTTGACCTCGGAGCGCGCCCCTATCCCGACCTGTCGCGGGGAGGACTCACCCCTTCGGCCCGCAACTTCAAGCGGGTAGGCGATGTGGTGGCCGGCACGGCGGCTGCGGTGGTCACAGCCCCACTGGTGCTCCTGCTTGCGGTGGCCGTTAAGCTCACTTCGCCAGGACCGGCATTTTATCTGCAGCGCCGTGTAGGGCTTCACCGCCGACCTTTCTACATGATCAAGCTCCGCACCATGGTCGACGGAGCCGAAGACAGGAGCGGGCCGGCACTCTCGGCCGACGGTGATCCGCGCGTCACCCCTCTGGGGCGCTTACTCCGCAAGTACCGTCTCGACGAGTTGCCGCAATTTATCAATGTGTTGAGAGGAGATATGTCGATTGTAGGGCCACGCCCTGAGCGCCCGTTTTTTGCCGAATGTCTGGCCCGGGTCGCACCCCTCTACACACTTGTCCACCAGATGAGGCCGGGGATCACCTCGCTTGGAATGGTGCGCTACGGCTACGCTTCAAGCATCGACGAGATGGTAGAGCGGTTGCCGTTTGATCTCCTCTACCTCGAAAATGCTGGATTCATCATCGACATGAAGATAATATTCCATACCATTCACACTGTTGCAGCAGGAAAAGGCTTATGAACGAAACCACCACGACATCATCATCAACTCCCAATTCCGGCCCGATGCCCGACACCGACGGCCGGATTCAGGGAGGGATTGCCGACGCATGGCGGCAGGGGTTGCTTGCCATTGTGCTCTGGCGCGAAAAGCATATCAAGGAGCGCACCTTCGTGATATTCCTATCGCTTCTGGTAGGCATACTCGGGGGAGTGGCCGCACTCATTCTCCGCTCGCTGATCTACTATATATCGTCGTTTCTCACCCAGTTTCTGTCGGTCACGCGCGGCAACTGGCTCTATCTGCTCTATCCCATGGCGGGCATCCTCATCGCGAGTCTTTTCGTGAGATATGTGGTGCGCGATAACATCTCCCATGGTGTCACCAAGGTGCTCTATGCCATCTCGCAGAACAAGAGCCGGCTCAAGCGCCACAATATGTGGAGCAGCCTTGTGGCCTCGTCGATCACCATTGGCTTCGGTGGATCGGTCGGAGCCGAAGGCCCTATAGTGTTCACCGGCTCGGCCATAGGGTCGAATCTCGGACGAGTGTTCCGCCTGTCTCCCCGCATCCTGATGATTCTGGTGGGCTGCGGCGCGGCAGCCGGTATAGCCGGCATCTTCAAGGCTCCGATAGCGGGATTGCTTTTTACCATAGAGGTGCTGATGATCGACCTCACCACTGTGTCGGTCATGCCCCTTCTCCTGTCGTCGGTGGCAGGTGCCACGATAGCATATATCTTCACGGGCTATGAAGCGGAGTTTTTCTTTGCCCAGAGCGAGCCTTTCGTGGCCCAGCGCATCCCCTACGCAGCCCTTCTCGGCGCATTCTGCGGCCTTGTGAGCCTCTATTTCACCCGCTCCATGAACATGATGGAGAATATCTTCTCGCGTCTGGCTTCGCCATGGAAAAAGCTCATACTCGGCGGTTCAATCCTGGCGCTGCTCATCTTTATCTTCCCGCCGCTCTATGGCGAGGGCTATACCTCGATAATCGAGCTTCTGTCGGGTAATGTGAGCTCTATAGTCGATGGCTCGATATTTTACAGCGAGGGGGGCAATGTGTGGTTTCTGCTCTCATTCATAGCCTGCCTGATAGTGACCAAGTCGTTTGCCACCTCGGCCACCAATGGCGGCGGCGGCGTGGGCGGCACCTTCGCGCCGTCGCTCTACGTAGGGTGCATGGCGGGATTTTTCTTCGCATTCCTTCTCAACAATCTCTTTGGCCTCGACCTCTCGGTCAAGAACTTCGCCCTCATGGGCATGGCGGGGGTTATGGCGGGAGTGATGCACGCCCCACTCATGGCAATATTTCTCACAGCCGAACTCACCGGCGGCTACGAGCTGTTCCTTCCGCTGCTCATTGTGGCCGGCCTGAGCTATATCACCATCAAAGTGTTTGAGCCTTATTCGATCTATGCCATGCGTCTGGCCCAGCGAGGCGAGCTGCTCACCCACCACAAGGACAAGGCGGTGCTCACCCTGCTCAAGGTCAACAATGTGATCGAGACCGACTTTCTGTCGGTCACCCCCGACATGGATCTGAGGTCGATGGTGTCGGTGATCTCGCGGAGCAACCGCAACCTCTTTCCGGTGATCGACGCCGACGGTAAGTTTGTGGGTGTGGTGATGCTCGACGAGATACGCAACATCATGTTCCGCCCCGATCTCTACCGGCGTATGCACGTGAGCCAGTTCATGTCGATGCCCCCCGGCAAGATCGAGGAGGCCGACCCGATGGAGAAAGTCATGAAGCTTTTCGACGACACAGGTGCGTGGAATCTGCCTGTGGTAGATGCCGAGGGGCGCTATCTCGGCTTCGTGTCTAAATCAAAGATATTCAATAGCTACCGGCGAGTGCTCCGCCACTATTCGGAAGACTGACCTCCTGCCGCTTCCCCCCGTCAGGTAAAGTATAATCAAGATCATGCGCATGTTGATGATAGTCGATCCTCAGGTCGACTTTATAAGCGGCACCCTGCCTGTAGACGGGGCTGCCGAGGCTATGGATGCTCTCGCGGCCTATCTGCTCGCGACCGACGGCGCTTATGCCGCAAAAGTAGTGACGGCCGACCATCATCCGTTTTTCCACAGCTCCTTTACCGACAAAGGAGGGGAGTGGCCGCGCCATTGTGTGGCCGACACGGTAGGTGCAGCCATCTGGCCGGCGTTGGTCGATCCGCTCTACCTCACATCGGGCAATGTGACGGTGGTCCATAAGGGTACCTCGGCCGATACCGACGAATATTCCGTGTTCCGGAACCCCCTTGGGGCTGCAGATGTTAAGAAGATAGTGGAGCAGGCCGGCATAACGGACATTGATATATGCGGCATAGCGGGCGACGTGTGTGTGCTCAACACCTTAGCCGATGCCGCACGACTCTTCGGCGCGGAGGCGTTGAGGGTGCTCACCCGCTTTTCGCCATCGCTCGACGGCGGCGCTGCTCTCGATAGTTTCATAGCCCGTAATAATTTGAAATGCGACAGATAATCAACCACTTCACCGACGACGATCTATATAAGTTCACCATGTGTTGCGCGGTGATCGAAAACTACCCGCGCACCCGCGTCAAATACAGCTTCTTCGACCGCAACAACACGGTGTATCCACCCGGATTTGCCGCCGAGGTGATGCGACAGGTGAAAATGCTGGAGTCGGTGACAATCACCGAGGCCGAAATCGACTTCATGCGGCGCCGGTGCCGCTACATCCCGGAGTGGTTTTACAGCTATCTGAAGGGATTCCGCTACGACCACACCCTCGTCACAGCCACTCAGGACGCTGAGGGGCATCTCTCAATAGGATTCGAGGGGGCATGGAGCAGCGCCATATTGCTTGAGGTGAAAGTGCTGGCCATTGTGTCGGAGCTTTACTACATCATGACCGGGCAGGACGGCAAGATAGATTGCGCCCCATTCTACGACCGCTCCTACGACAAGGCCTGCGCCCTGATAGCCGAAGGGTGTGTGTTCAGCGATATGGGCACCCGTCGCCGCGCTTCGTTTGAGGCCCAGGACACAGCTGTCAGAGCTATGGCCCAATGCTCGCGCGACTATGGCCACGGGCCCGGGCGTCTCGCCGGCACCAGCAATGTGTATCTTGCGATGAAATATGATCTCACGCCTATCGGCACCATGGCCCATGAGTTTGTGGCGGCGATAGCCGGGATGTATGGCCCGCTGATGGCCAACCATCTGGCCATGAAGGCATGGAGCAACACCTACCGCGGGGCCCTCGGCACATATCTCTACGACACCTACGGGTGGCGCATTTTCAGCCTCAATTTCTCGGAAGATTTCGCCAATATGTTCAAGGGGCTGAGGGTAGACAGCGGCGACGACTTCGAGCAGCTCGATCTCATTACCGACAAGTATAAGTCGCTCCATATCGATCCGCGGTCGAAGCAAGTGGTGTTCAGCAACGGGCTCGACACTCAGCGTGCCATAGCCATCCAGCGTTATGCAGAGAGCCGTTGCCAGCCCTCATTTGGCATAGGCACTCATTTTACCAACGACTTTCCGGGTCTGCGCCCCATGAACATAGTGATCAAGCTCACCTCGGTGAAGATCACCGAGTCGTGGCCCTTCTATTCCGACACCTGCAAGCTGAGCGAGGACAGGGGCAAGTATTCGGGCGATCCGGCCACTGTGGCGCTATTCAGGGAGCTGCTCCATCTCGACAAGGGGGATGAGGGTCAGTCGTAGGCCGCGGTGCGCCGTCGGGCCTCTTCGGCCAGAGGTGTGTCCATGATTCCGGCGGGGGCTTCCTCGCGACTGAGGGCCTCTTTCATCCAGTCCATATACGGGGCCACATGGCTGAAAAAGCGGTGGTAGCCGGCACAGAGATAATTGAGGCCCGGCTCGCCGTCGGGTGTGGTGCAAAATCGGTTTTTCGGACACTCGCCATTGCACGCCTGAAGCCACCGGCACTCGCGGCACTGGCGGGGCAGGCTGTCGCGCTTGGCGGCGCCAAAAGCTCTCTGGCGCTCCGAGGCCATCATCTCGGCTATGGTGGAGCGGTGGATATTGCCCAACCGGTATTCGGGAAACACGAAGTGGTCGCAGGAGTAGAGGTCGCCGTTGTATTCCATGGCGGCGGCATGGCCGCATCGGGGGGCCATTGAGCAGATGCCCGGAGCCACGCCCACCCAGTTGGCGAGAGTGGCGTCGAAAATCTGTATGAACACCTTGCCTACATCCTGCCACACCCATCGGTCGAACAACCGGCACAGAAACTCGCCCCACTGGGCGGGGGTGACCGAGAAGTCGGTAAGCTCGCCGCGCATCCCCACCGAGCATAGACCACGGTCGGCCTCGGCCACACGCTCCACTATCGGGGCAAACTGAATGAAACCGCACCCTATGCTCTTGAAGAAGTCGTAGAAATCTTCGGGATAGTCGGCCACAAAATCATTGACCACCGCCATGGCATTCCACTCCACTCCGTGGGCTTTGAGCATGTCAATTCCGGCCATCACCTTGCGCCAAGAAGGCGCGCCGTTTTTCAGGCGACGGAACTCGTCGTGGATATCCTGGGGGCCGTCTATCGACACACCTACCAGAAAATTATTTTCCTTGAAAAACCGGCACCACTCGGGGGTGAGCAGAGTGCCGTTGGTCTGGAAACAGTTGACGATATTTCGGCCGCGGCCATACCGGGCCTGAAGCTCGAGGGCCTTGCGGTAGAAGCTGATGGGGCGCATGGTGGCTTCGCCTCCGTGCCATGTGAAATTGACCTCGGGGGTAGTGGTTGCGCCGATATACTGTCTGATAAACTCCTCAAGGGTAGCCTCGCTCATAAGATGGCGGGGGTCGCCGGAGTCGTAATACTTCTTTTTCTCCAGATAATAGCAATACTTACACGCCATATTGCAAGCCGAACCCACCGGCTTGGGCATAACGTAAAGAGGTGAGGCAAACGGCGAGATCGCCGGCATTTCTGACTGGTCCATACAATGACAACGCCTGCGGGTTGAAAAAATTGTATGGCAGTAAAAGCAAATAGAGCGCAGGCAGGTCAAAAAAACTTTTTGACATACCACATAAAATATATATCTTTGCAGACAATTAGCTCCGCCCGCGGAGCATCCGTTGCCATTCATCGCAATCAATTAAATATCTAATATATCTTTTTCACGTTTTAACGATTATGAAAAGACTCTTCAGCCGCGCTCTGCTTTTCGTAGGCGCCATCATGATGCTGACGGGCTGTAACAAGAAGATGAGCCAGTTTGCAGCTGACTACTTCACTACCAACCCGAATCCCCTCGAAGTAGTGGGCACCCAGGTGCCTGCCGTGGTCACCGCCAACGTGCCCGCCAAGTTCTTCAAGAAGAATGCCGAAGTCACCGTTACCCCCGTGCTCGTATATGCCGGTGGTGAGGCTACTTCCACCCCCTACCGTTTCCAGGGCGAAAAGGTGCGCGGCAACGCCACTGTAGTGCCCTACAACAACGGCGGCTCCTATGCCATCCCCGTCAACTTCACCTATCAGCCCGCCATGCAGAAGAGCGAGCTCTTCCTTGACTTCAATGTGACTCAGGGCAAGAAGACCTACGCACTTCCCCGCGTGAAGGTTGCCAACGGCGTGATCGCCACCGCCGCTCTCGCCGATGCCGGCACAGTTGATCCCGCACTCGCTCCCGACAAGTTCCAGCGCATCATCAACGAGAAGTATACCGCCGACATTCTCTTCCTCATCAATCAGGCCAACATCCGCAACAATCAGCTGACCACCGCCCAGATGGAGTCGTTCAACTCTGACCTGAAGAACGCAGCTGCCGATACCTCCCGCGTGATTGAGGATATCAACATCTCCTCCTACGCTTCGCCCGACGGCCCCTGGGAGTTCAACAACAAGCTGGCCCAGCGTCGTGAGTCGACCACCAACGACTACCTCACCAAGAAGCTGAAGAAAGAGGCAATCACCGACTTCGGCGAAATCACCAAGCAGTTTACCGCCGAGGACTGGGAAGGCTTCAAGAAGCTCGTCGAGGCTTCCAACATCCAGGACAAGGAGCTCATCCTCTCTGTTCTTTCGATGTACAAGGATCCCGAACAGCGCGAACGTGAGATCCACAATCTCTCCAACGTCTTCGAGACCCTCGCCGAGACCATTCTTCCCCAGCTCCGCTACTCGCGTCTTACCGCTTCTGTCAATGTTATCGGCAAGAGCGATGAGCAGATCAACGCTTTCTTTGACAACGATCCCGCCGCTCTCTCTGTAGACGAAATCCTCTACGCTGCAACCCTCACCGAGGATCCTGCCCGTCAGGCTGCCATCTACAAGAAGGCTACCGAACTTTACTCCAACGACTTCCGCACCTGGAACAACCTCGGCATGGTACAGTATCAGGCCGGCAACATCGAAGCAGCCAAGGCTTGCTTCACCCGCGCCGCCCAGTATGCTCCCGCCGCTGCCGAAGCTCAGATGAACCTCGGTCTCATCTCTCTCATGGAGGGTGACTATGCCGCTGCCAACCGTGCCTTCGGCAATGCCGGCGGCCTCAAGGAGCTCGGCGACGCTCTCGGTGTCTACTACCTCAAGCAGGGCGATGCTGCAGCAGCCGTAAAGGCATTTGGCGACAGCAAGAGCAACAATGCCGCTCTCTCGCAGATCATCGTGAAGGACTACGGCGCAGCCCGCTCTACCCTCGCTTCGATCACCGAGCCCGACGCAGTGACCTACTACCTCACCGCTATCCTCGGTGCCCGCACCAACAACAGCCAGCTCGTGACCTCCAACCTGCGTCAGGCCATCAAGCTCGACCAGAACCTCGCCAAGCAGGCTGCCAACGACCTTGAGTTTGCCAAGTTCAACCTTCAAGGTGTGCTCGGCAACTGATAATGTAATCCAAGCAATATAGGGTTAGTATTAATTATATCCCTGGCGTCTGCCTCAATGAGATATTGGGGCAGACGCTTTTTTTTTGTTTTTGTGGAAATAATTGTTAATTTTGCCGCCGATAACTCAATCCAATCATCATTATCACTATCTACACATGAAACAAGCTTTTCTTAATCTAATCAACATGATGCTGTCGGGTATGCTCGTGATGCTCGGCTTCTCAAGTTGCTCCGAAGGCGACAATCCCGAAGATATCCCACTGATGTATGGCTCGCCCCACGGCAGCTACAAGGTGAGCGGTCTCGTGACCGACGTCGATGGCGCTCCTGTCAAGGGTGCCCGCATAGTCGTCAGAAAGTACAAGGCAGATGGGCAATATCTGTATTTTCCAAATGCCTCCGACACCACCTATACCGATAATCAAGGCCGCTATGAGCGCGAAGGCGGGAGTGGGGCGGAACCCTCGATCCGCATTGTATGCGATGATCCGTCGGGAGCCTATGCTTCTGACTCCACCGATTGTGTTCTCAAATATGAGGGCCGCGACGGCATGTGGGATATGGGCACCGCTACGGTGAAAGCCGATTTCAAGTTGCGCCAAAATCCTGACAAGGAATGACCATGATCAACTTACACCTTGATAGCTATGAAAAATAGACTTACAGCAATATTTGGCACTCTGCTTTCAGCCATAGTGTCGATGCTCGGTTTTTCGGCATGCAGCTCACAGGCCGATATGTATGGATCGCCTTACGGCGATTTCAAGATAAGCGGCATCGTGACTGATGAGGCCGACAAGCCTGTGGCCGGTGCCCGCATCATGGTAAGGCTTCATGAGAGTAAAGGCCAGTTCTATACCGGTCCCGGAGGATCGGACACCATCACCACAGGAGCTAACGGTAGCTATCTGCTGTCGAAAAATGGCTGGCTCACATATAAGGTGAGAGTGGTGTGCGACGACCCGACCGGCCATTATCTGCCCGACTCCACGGAGGTTGAGCTCAAATATGCCGGCGGCGACCATGACTGGTATGAAGGCAAAGCCGAGGCCACAGTTGATTTCAAACTGCGCGAGGCGCCCGCTGGCGAGGAGGCCGGCAAGCAATGAAAGATGTGTCGGATATCTCGATGCGGCGTCGGCTCGCCCTCGAGGTGATGCGCCGTAAGCGCAAGATAAATGTGGAGCGACACGAGCTCCGCACTCTCTTCTGGGAGTCGACCCAAAGGTGCAATGTCAACTGTCTGCACTGTGGGAGCGACTGCAAGGCGTCGACTGATATTCCCGATATGCCTGCAGCCGACTTCTTCAAGGCTCTCGACAGCATCACGCCCCATGTCGATCCACACCATGTGCTGGTGATCATTTCGGGAGGGGAGCCTCTGGTAAGAAAGGATCTGGAAGATATAGGTCGCGAGCTATACCGCCGCGAGTACCCGTGGGGCATTGTGACCAACGGACTCGCGCTCTCCGATGCACGTCTGCAGTCGCTGCGCCGCGCCGGACTCAGAAGTATCTCGGTGAGTATCGACGGCCTTGCCGACTCCCATAATTGGCTCCGCAACCACCCGCAGAGTTTCGACCGCGCCATGAATGCCATCCGCGCCATTGCGCGTTGCCCCGAGCTTGCCTGGGATGCCATAACCTGTGTCAACAAGCGTAATATCGACCAGCTTCCTGAGCTCAAGGAGCAGCTCATCGACGCGGGAGCCAAGGCCTGGCGCCTATTCACGATATTTCCGGTGGGGCGTGCGGCAGGTCAGCCCGATCTGCAACTCACGCCTGACCAATACCGCAGCCTGATGGAGTTTATCAAGACCACCCGGGCTGAGGGGCGCATCAAGGCCTCGTATTGCTGCGAGGGCTTTTTGGGCGACTACGAAGGGGATGTGCGCGACCATTTCTTCGGGTGCTCGGCAGGAGTGAATACCGGCTCGATACTTGTCGACGGCTCCATCTCGGCCTGCGCGAGCATACGCTCGGACTTTCACCAGGGCAATATCTACCGCGACGATTTCATGACCGTATGGGAAAACGGCTTCAAGGAATACCGCGACCGCTCCTGGATGAAAAAAGGGGAGTGTGCCGACTGTAAGATGTGGCGATACTGCGAGGGCAATGGTATGCATCTGCGCGATTCCGACGGCAATCTGTTGCGGTGTAACTACCACGAACTTCTCACGCCTTGAGTTTTTTTACAACACCCACTGCATATTCCTCTCCTTGTCAACAGTTACAACCATTATCATGAATATCCGTCGATTCCTATTAATTTCGCTTGCCGCGCTCATGCTTGTCGTGGCAAAGGCTCAGAGCACCCGCCACACTGTCGAGGGGCTGATGAAGCGTGCCGCTCCCACTCTTACTTATCATGAAGATATGCCAGCCGACAGCTTCGCGGCATGGCAGAAGCAGATGTCGGAAGCTATGGCCCGCATCATGAAGCATCCCGAGGCGGAGGTCATGCCGCCGGTCAAGGCTCTGGAGCGCCGCCGCGACGGTTATACCATCGAGAAGTGGATATCGTATCCTGTCGACAGTGCCGGTGTGGCCTTCTATGTGCTTATTCCGGATACTCTCCGAGGCGGGGCTCTGCAAGCCCCGGCGGTGATGTGTATCCCCGGCTTCGGTCAGACCAAGGAGCTGCTTGCCGGAGAGCGCCGCGGCAATTACTCGCTCGAAGGGGAGCCGGAAGCCGAGCCGGGCAAGAGCGCCATGGCTCTCCACTTTGTGCGCAAAGGTCTTGTGGCTGTGGCGGTCGACAATCCGTCGTGCGGCGAGCTGAGCGACGACGGGTATGCCGATTATGTGGCGTCGTCGCGCTTTCTGCTCGAACTGGGCTGGAGCTATCTGGGCCTCACATCGTGGCAGGACAAGGTGGTGCTCGACTGGATGAAGACTCATCCGCAGATACGCCCCGACCGCATCATTGTGAGCGGATTCTCGCTCGGCACCGAGCCGCTGATGGTGATGGGGTTGCTCGATCCGTCGATCCATGCGTTTGTCTACAACGACTTCCTGTGCCGTACCCGCGAGCGCGCTCTCACCATGAACAAGCCCGGCGAAAACGGCGCCCGACCATTCCCCAACAATATCGAGCATCTGATTCCCGACTTTCTCACCACCTTTGACTTCCCCGACATAGTGGCGGCTCTCGCTCCACGCCCTGTGATATGCACCGAGGGGGGCATGGATCGCGATTTCCGCATCATTTCCGATGCCTTTGCCAAGGCCGGCGCCCCCGATGCGTTCACCTATTACCACTATGCCAAGTATGCCGATCCGTCGGCGCGTGTTGCTCTTGAGGAGATGCCTTCGGGCATTGACCGCGACGAGTTTTTCCGGTTGGCCAATGTCGATCCGCCCCACCATTATTTCAAGACCGAATGGGTGATGCCGTGGCTCGATGCGCTCCTTGCTGACGACTGATCTCCTGCCGCATAGATGAAAAATAACAGCAATCAGGCCGTCTGGAATAGTCCGGGCGGCCTGATTGGTTGAAAGTCGGATTTGTAGATGGGGGGATTACATCACGCCCTGACCCATCATGGCGTTTGCCACCTTCATGAAGCCGGCGATGTTGGCGCCCTTCATGTAGTTGATGTAGCCGTTGGGCTCAGTGCCGTAGGTCACACACTGGGTGTGGATGTCGCTCATGATGGTATGGAGCTTGGCGTCGACTTCGGCGGCGCTCCACTGGAGGTGCATGGCGTTCTGAGTCATCTCAAGACCAGAGGTGGCCACACCGCCTGCGTTGACAGCCTTGCCGGGAGCGTAGGTCAGACCGGCGGCAATGAAAGCGTCGATAGCCTCGGGGGTGCAACCCATGTTGGAAACCTCGGCCACGATGCCCACACCGTTTGCGATGATGTTTTTGGCATCCTCGCCGCTCACCTCGTTCTGGGTGGCGCAGGGGAGAGCGATGTCGACCTTCTGCTCCCACGGACGACGGCCGGCAAAGAATGTAGCTTCGGGATATTTCTCGGCATAGGGGGCAACGATGTCCTCGCCCGAAGCGCGGAGCTCGAGCATGTAGTCGATCTTGTCGCCGCTTACACCTTCGGGATCATAGATGTATCCGTCGGGGCCGGAGATGGTCACAACCTTGGCGCCGAGCTCGGTGGCTTTGGTCACAGCGCCCCATGCAACATTGCCGAAGCCGCTGACGGCGATGGTCTTGCCCTTGATGTCGTCGCCCTTCATGGCGAGCATATTCTGAACAAAGTAGAGAGCGCCAAAACCGGTAGCCTCAGGGCGGATGCGTGAGCCGCCAAATTCGAGAGCCTTGCCGGTCATCGAGCCGTCGCACTGGTTGCAGAGCTTTTTGTACATGCCGTACATATAGCCTACCTCACGACCGCCTACGCCTATGTCGCCGGCGGGCACGTCACGGTCGGGACCGATGTTTTTCCAGAGCTCAAGCATGAAGGCCTGGCAGAAGCGCATGATCTCGGCATCGCTCTTGCCGCGGGGCGAGAAGTCGGAGCCGCCCTTGGCGCCGCCCATGGGGAGGGTGGTGAGAGCGTTTTTGAAGGTCTGCTCGAAGCCGAGGAACTTGAGGATGGAGAGGTTGACAGAAGCATGGAAGCGGATACCTCCCTTGTACGGGCCGATGGCGTTGTTGAACTGTACGCGGTAGCCGATGTTGTTCTGCACCTCACCGCGGTCGTCGGTCCAGGTTACGCGGAAGGTATAGATGCGGTCGGGCTCTACCATACGCTCTATGATCTTGGCCTTCTCAAATTCGGGGTGCTGATTGTAGACATCGGCAACACAAAGAAGGACTTCGCGCACTGCCTGCAGATATTCTTTCTCGCCGGGGTGCTTGAGCTCAAGCGAGCTCATTACTTGATTAATATCCATAACTCGTTGGATTGGGTGATTGGTTATCTTTCGATGGTATCGGGCGCCACTTTTTCATCGTCAGGGCTGCTGGGCTGTCAAAGTGTCGCTCTTTGATTTGATTTGGTATTCTTTGTTTTTTCCGGGCGCCGGGTGCGTCCGTTTCACACCACAAATATAGCAACAATTCCCGCTAAAAAGCATCTTTTATTGGTGCTAAAAAATGTTAAATCAGCCCCGGCTGCTTTCAATTTGTCATCGGGGGGGGTGGATATGACGCGGGCGGCGCGATGCCGCTCTGTGCGGAAATCGCGCCGCCCGTAGTGGGGGAGGTAAGGTGAGTGGTGTCCGGATCAGAAGAGGCTCCAGCTCACTGTGAGGCCGGCCATCACTATGGCCACCATGCTCATGAGCTTGATGAGGATGTTGAGCGAGGGGCCGGATGTGTCTTTGAACGGATCGCCTACGGTGTCGCCCACCACGGTGGCGCGGTGCACTTCCGAGCCTTTGCCGCCGAAGTTGCCCTCTTCGATATATTTCTTGGCGTTATCCCATGCGCCGCCTGAGTTGGCCATGAAGATGGCGAGCACGAAGCCAGCCGACAGGCCGCCCACGAGGAGGCCGATCACGCCCGGTACGCCGAAGATGAGTCCGGTCAGGATCGGGGCAATGATGGCGAGCACCGAGGGAAACACCATCTCTTTCTGGGCGCCCTTGGTAGAGATCTGCACGCAGCGGGCATAGTCGGGTTCGGCTTTGCCTTCGAGGATGCCCTTGATCTCGCGGAACTGGCGGCGCACTTCGTCGACCATATGGGCTGCGGCACGGCCCACGGCGTTCATGGTGAGGCCGCAGAAAAGGAATGCCATCATCGAGCCGATAAACATGCCCGAGAGCACCTTGGGGCTCATCAGATTGACCTCAAAGTAGGTCATGAAGTCGGTAAAGGTGGCATCGTGGAGGGCAATGGCGCGGTCGCCTATCTCGATGAATGTAGTGCCGAGGCGGTCGAGGCCGATGCGGATCTCCTCAATGTAGGAGGCGAGGAGGGCGAGGCCGGTGAGGGCGGCCGAGCCGATGGCAAAGCCTTTGCCGGTGGCGGCGGTGGTGTTGCCCAGCGAGTCGAGAGCATCGGTGCGCTTGCGCACGCCTTCGCCCAGACCGCTCATCTCGGCGTTGCCGCCGGCATTGTCGGCAATGGGGCCGTAGGCGTCGGTGGCGAGGGTGATGCCGAGAGTCGAGAGCATGCCTACGGCGGCTATGCCTATGCCGTAGAGGCCCATACCCACATTGGAGAAGTCGAGGCCCGATGCAAACCAGTAGCTGAGGATAATGCCACACACCACGGCGATGACGGGGATGGCGGTCGATACCATGCCGAGGCCTACGCCCGAGATGATCACAGTGGCGGGGCCGGTGGTGCCGGCTTCGGCCAGTTTCTTGGTGGGGGTGTAGCTCTGCGAGGTATAATATTCAGTGGCGCGGCCTATGATGATGCCCACGAGCAGACCCACCACAACCGAGCATCCGATCAGGGCCCAGTTGGTGATTCCGAGCCAGTAGAGTATGGCAAAGGTGGCGGCCACGATCATGGCCGAGCTGAGATTGGTGCCGAGGCTAAGCGAGCCGAGCAGATCTTTCATGGTGGCATTTTCCTTGGTGCGGACGGCAAAGATGCCTATGATCGAGAGCACAATGCCCACGGCTGCAATGAGCATAGGGGCTATCACCGCTTTCATCTGCATCACCGGATCGGGAGTCTCGGCCTGCATGAAGGCAGCAGCGCCGAGGGCGGCAGTGGCGAGGATAGAGCCGCAATAGCTCTCGTAGAGGTCGGCACCCATGCCGGCAACGTCGCCCACATTGTCGCCCACATTGTCGGCGATGGTTGCGGGGTTGCGGGGATCATCTTCGGGGATGCCGGCCTCGACCTTACCCACAAGGTCGGCGCCGACATCGGCTGCCTTGGTGTAGATGCCGCCACCCACGCGGGCAAAGAGCGCCTGGGTCGACGCGCCCATGCCGAAGGTGAGCATGGTGGTGGTGATCATGGTCATTTTCTGGAGAGGATTGGCATTGTCGACACACCAGTTGAGGATAAGATACCAGATGGAGATGTCGAGGAGGCCGAGGCCCACCACCACCAGACCCATCACGGCTCCGGAGCGGAACGCCACTCTGAGGCCTCCGTTGAGGCTTTCACGGGCGGCATTGGCGGTGCGCGCCGAGGCATTGGTGGCTGTCTTCATGCCGAGGAAGCCCGACAGACCTGAGAAGAAGCCGCCGGTCAGAAACGCTACCGGCACCCAGGCATTTTGGAGCTGGAAGCCGTAGGCCATGATGGCGAAAACGATGGCGAGGATGATAAATACCACGCCTACAATCTTGTATTGCTGCCGGAGATACGACATGGCACCGCGCCTCACATGACTGGCGATGCGTGCCATTGTCTCGGTGCCCTCGCTCTGCTTCATCATGTCGCGGTAGAAATACCACGCCAGAACGAGCGCCAGAAGCGATGCGCCGGGGACAATCCAGAAAAGGGAATTGACCATTTCAGTGAAAGATAATAGATGAAAACGTAAATAGAAAAGCAGTGATTACGAAAATCACAATTTGGGGCAAAGGTACGCACTTTTCCCCGACTTCTCCCTATCCACCGATATGTTGTTGAGCATATTTTCAGGGGGTGTAGCGGGCGGCGGCAGCGAGGAGGGTGTCGCGCATTGTGGCGGCGAGCGACGGTGGATGGAGCACCCGGATGTCGGCGCCGTAGGTCAGAAGGAGGGCTATAAGCTCGTAGTTGATCACCGCCTGGAGCTCAAAGGTCATTGAACCGTCGGCGGGGTCGGTGTCGACGAGGCGCTGTGATGCGTGGATCGGTTTGGTGATGATGTAGCCGGCTTGAGCGGCAAAGGCTTTCACCACTATGCGGCGTGGACGCATGCGTGTGTCTTTGGTCACTCCCACCATATCGTCGAAATAGTCGGGGCCGAAGCGGGGATTGTCGCGATAGGGGATGTCGGGGAGGGTGTGGAATGATTCGATGCGGTCGAGGGCGAGGTTGAATATGCGCATGTCGGATGTGCGCGTCCCGAAGAGAAACCACCGGTTGCGGTATTCTTTGAGCAGATGGGGGTAGAGGATAAAGGTGCGGGTGGTGTCGGACCCGAAGGGGCGGTAGTCGATGCCGACGGTGGTGCGGGAGGCGATGATGTCGTAGAGGGGTGTGAGGTGGCGCAGGCCGCGCAGGTTGGGATTGCGCTCGAAGTCGACTATGGGGCGCCGGCTTCCGGCGGATGCCACTTTGTCCTGCAGGCGGTTTACGACGTCGGCCATCTCATGGTAGGTGTCAAATTCGTCAAACTGCCTCAGGAGGTCGATGGTGCGCGAGAGCAGATCGATGTCGTGCTGCGACAGCGGGCGGTTGTTGATCGAATAATCGGGGTCGGCATAGCGGTAATATTTGCGGTCGTAGACCTCGATGGGGGCTTCGTAGCCGAGACGGTCCGACCGCATTATCTGCAGGTCGAGCTGCACGGTGCGTGTGCTCACGAGGTCGGGCTTCCCTTCATATTCATAGAGAGCGTCGCTGCAGGCGTCGACCAGGTCGGCGAGGGTCCAGCGGCGCGAGGTGTTGCGCAGACACCGGTCGATGGTGCGGTAGCGTAGGAGAGCGTTTTTATTGCGGGCCATGACTGACTGGCGGGGCGGGGGATTACCAGGGGAGGTAGGGGTAGGTGACGCGGGCGAGGAAGAGGGCCTGGGGGGGCATGGAGGTGCCGGCGGCGCAACGGTCGCGCGCCTCGATGATCTCGGCAAAGCCGATGTCGGACAGCTTGCCGCGTCCCACGTCGACAAGGGTGCCGACGATGGCGCGCACCATGTTGCGCAGGAAGCGGTCGGCGGTGATTACAAATGTCATGCCGCGGCCGCCGGGTGTGGGGATCCACTCGGCGCGTGTCACCCGGCAGATGTTGGTCTTGGCGTCGGTGTGGAGCTTGGAGAATGATGTGAAGTCGGAGGTGCGGAGCAGGATGGCTGCGGCGCGGTTCATGGCGTCGTAGTCGAGGGTGGCGGGGGCGCGCCATGTCAGGGGGTAGACAAAGGGGCTTTTTGCGCCGACGGCATAGTAGTGGTAGGTGCGCGAGGTGGCGTCGAAGCGTGCGTGGGCGTCGGGGTGGACTCCCACTATCTCCTCCACGGCTATGTCGGGGCCGAGGATCGAGTTGAGGGCGCGCACGAGGGCTTCGGGCGCCATAGGGAGGTGGGCGTCGAAGTGGGCGGGCATCATCGAGGCGTTGACTCCGGCGTCGGTGCGCCCGGCGCCGGTGACGGCCACCGGGGCCGGACGGCGCAGGATGGTGGCGAGGGCTTCCTCCACCACCTGCTGCACCGATATGGCTCCGGGCTGCCGCTGCCAGCCGTGGAATGGCTCGCCCCGGAAGGCGAGGCGCATCATCCAGCGGCGGCTGTCGGCGGCTGTCGCGGCTATGGGATCAGTCGGTCTCGAGATAGGTGTAGCCATAGAGGCCCGAGCGATAGTTTGACAGAAATTCGCGACCCTCCTCGGGCGATATGCGTCCGGCTTTCATGGAGGCGGTGACCCATGTCTCGACGTTGCGCACGAGGCGCTTGGCGTTGAACTGCACATAGTCGAGCACCTCGGCCACGGTCTCGCCGTCGATCACGCGGTCGATCTCATAGCGGTCTTTATACACCGATATATGCACGGCGTTGGTGTCGCCGAAGAGATTGTGCATGTCGCCGAGGATCTCCTGATAGGCTCCCACGAGAAACACTGCGAGATAATATGGCTCGCCGGGCTTGACGGGGTGGACGGGCAGGGCGCTCTGGGTGCCGTGGTTGGTGATGAAGGTGGCTATCTTGCCGTCGGAGTCGCAGGTCATGTCCTGGATGGTGCAGGTGCGCGAGGGGCGCTCGTCGAGGCGGCTGATGGGCATGATGGGGAATATCTGGTCGATGGCCCACGAGTCGGTGAGGCTCTGGAAGAGCGAGAAGTTGCAGAAATACTTGTCGGGGGTTATGCGGGCCACCTTGCGGAGCTCTTCGGGGGCGTGTTTGAGCCCTTCGGCCATCTGCCCCACCTCGCGGGCTATGCTCCAGAACAGCTTTTCGATCTGGGCGCGGGTGCGCAGGTCTAGCATGCCGAGGCTGAATCGGTCGAGGGTCTCCTCGCGTATCTGGAGGGCGTCGTGCCAGCTCTCCAGCAGGCGGGGGGTGTCGAGGCGGTCCCAGATGTCATACATCTCGCGGGCCAGCTCGTGGGCATCGGGGTCGATCTCCTCGCTGTCTTTCCACGCGGGGAGCGAGGTGGTCTCCATCACCTGGATCACGAGCACCGAGTGGTGGGCTGTGAGCGAGCGTCCGCTCTCGGTGATGATGTTGGGCTGCTTGATGCCGTTTTTCACACACACGTCAACCAGGGCCGAGATGGCATCGTTGGCATACTCCTGGATGGAATAGTTCATGGAGCTCTCGGAGTTGGCGTTGCGGGTGCCGTCGTAGTCCACTCCGAGGCCGCCGCCAATGTCGACAAAGTCGATCTCGAAGCCCATACCCGAGAGCTGCACCACAAACTGCATGGCCTCGCGGAGGGCGTTTTTGATGCGGCGGATCTTGGTGACCTGGCTGCCGATGTGGAAGTGGGTGAGCTTGAGGCAGTCGGTGAGCTTGTTGCGCTGGAGGAAGTCGAGGGCGTCGAGCAGCTCCGACGAGTTGAGGCCAAACTTGCTCTGGTCGCCTCCGCTCTCCTCCCATTTGCCGGAGCCGGTCGACGAGAGCTTGATGCGGATGCCGATGTTGGGCCTGACGTCGATGCGGCGGGCAATGTCGGCAATGAGGCGGAGCTCATTGAGCTTCTCCACCACGAGATAGATGCGGCGTCCCATCTTCTGGGCCAGGAGTGCCAGCTCGATATAGTTGGCATCCTTATATCCGTTGCAGATGATCAGGGCATTGTCAGCGATATTGGTGGCGAGCACAGCATGGAGCTCCGGCTTTGAGCCGGCTTCGAGGCCGATGTTAAACTTCCGGCCGTGGCTCACGATCTCTTCCACCACCGGGCGCATCTGATTGACCTTGATGGGGTAGATGATGTAGTTGCCTGCGGTGTAGCCATACTCGGTGGCTGCGTTGGCAAAACACTTTGAGATCTTCTCGATGCGGTTGTCGAGTATATCGGGGAAGCGGAGGAGCACCGGAGCGGTGACATCGCGCACCTGAAGCTCGTCCATTACTTCCTTGAGGTCGACCGACGCCTCGCCCTGACGGGGGGTTACGGCCACATGACCACGCTCATTGATGGAAAAATAGCTGAGGCCCCAGCCCTTGATGTTGTAGAGCTCCTCGCTGTCGTCAATGCGCCATTTTCTCATTTTGCGGTAAAAAGGGGGGATTGGATGGTGGAAGGGAAATAAAAAAGTATGAGTGGAGTGGGGGTGGATATTGACCAACGGCCCCGGGGCGCCGGGGAGGCGCTTCGGGGCCGCTTGCTCGTTGCTGCTTTATGCGCGCTATTACTTCGCGGGCTTGGGAGCACGCTCTTTGATGCGGGCTTTCTTGCCGGTGAGGGCGCGGAGATAATAGAGCTTGGCGCGGCGCACACGGCCGAGCTTGTTTACGGTGATGGAGTCGATGAAGGGCGACTCGAGGGGGAAGATACGCTCAACGCCGATACCGTCGGAAATCTTGCGGACGGTGAAGCGCTTCTTGTCGCCTTCGCCTGAGATGCGGATCACTACGCCACGGTAGTTCTGGATACGCTCTTTGTTGCCTTCCTTGATGCGGTAGGCAACGGTGATGGTGTCGCCAGCCTGAAATTCTGCATGGTGCTTGCCGGTGGCGTAAGCCTCTTCGACTACTTTGATCAGGTCCATTGTTATTGTTTGGTTGCTGAAAATGGGGGAGTTAACAAATACGCAACATCCGCAGGCTCCTCATGTCCTGCCAGCGGTTACGCTTATCGGCTGCAAAGGTAGCAAATTTTTTCGACCCACGCAAATCATAATACATGTGGCAACACCCTGAGTCTTCAGTCAACTACAAGTTTTATGGGAAGAGCATCCCTATAGTTATTGTTGGTATATTCCGAGAAATTGAATGAAAAATAGTTGATATCCCATGCTCCGACAGCAACATCGTTTTCGTTGTGGACATGATCGTATTTAATGCCGCGAATCCAGTAAAGGGAGCCGGGCTGATGACCAAGGTTGTAGGGTATAGGGCGGTAGTTGTTGTTCTTATTAGTTTCTGTGGGATCGAGTGGATTGGTCACATCGCCATATCTCAAGGCGCCGGCTGTAAGCCCCTGAAGGTTGAACATGGTGCGCCGCCCCTGTCCGAATTTTCCCATGGAGAAGAATATCTGGCGTGCATCACGGGCATTATAGACGAGGACACCTCTCACACCGAGTGAGCTCGATGTTGTGGAACCATTTTGATCCATGTATCCTTCTGCGTCGGTGAAGGTGGTCTGAGTCTCAGTGGCACCATCGCCATACATGATGCCGAAACCGAAGTCGCAATTGTCGGTGATATCCTTGAATTCAGCATAAGTGGGGACACGGTAGGTGCGACCTCCGGCCTTGAATTTGGCCCACTGCCAATTTCGCTGTCGGCTAACCAACGATGCGTCTGAATAGTAATATTGCGAACGAAGATAGGAAATGCCATCGGTGCATCGAATGTTTGCATTATTGCTATTGGCGCTGTTATCTGAACCCCAGCCGGAAGTTTTGCCATTGGATAGGGCAAAGTTGTATGACCCACTCACGAGCGGGCCCCAGGTATTGTTGTTGCGGATCAGGATGCCTTGCTGGTAATTGCCCTTTTTGAAGAGTGAGCCTATGGAGAGAGGCGACTGCACGAGTGTAGCATTTACCACGTTGTTGCCCGAGGTGTTGAAAGCTCCCGTGGAACTATAGACATTGAAGCTGCACCAGGTGGCACCTCCCGATGTGATCTGCATCGGTTCGTAGCCCTGACGGAGGAAGATACGGTGGACACATGTGCCGCCATGATACCGCACAGTCACAATGCCGCAGGCATTTGCGGCTCCTCCGAATTTGATCTTAAACTTTACTTGCGATCCTGTGCGGCCCACAATCTCGGTTGGTGACGTTGACACATATTCGCCTCCATTTCCTGCGATGGAGAAGTTGTCGTAGCCTCCTATCTGATCAACAGTTGCCGACCATGAGCCATCAGAAATAAAACCGATATAGTCGGAGTTGGAAGGTCCACCGGATCGGGTGGTAAGGAGGACATTAAAGTCTTCAGAGCTTCCCGATTTGCGCCATACGGCCTTAGGATTTGTGATACGGGGGACCTGATACACATCGACATATTTCTCCACGGTTTCATCGCCGTGGCCGGTTGAAAACACAGCGGTTATCCGCAGCTTGGCATAGCGGATATAATATCCGTAAGGATTGTTGCCTGAAAAGTCGGTGCCGTGGATCATGCTCTTGGGACGGGTGAAGAGCGGTATGAGCAGATCGCTGCCGTTGTCGTCGGAGCGGAGCACCTCATATTGGTTTATGGTGAGATTATTGTCGGAGGTGTTGAGCATGCCCGTGTGGCTGAAGTCGGAAAACACACGTACATTCTGAGGCAGGTTGTTTTTTGATTGAGCCGAGCCTCCACGTCCTTCATAATAAGCTTTCAGTTGGTTATAACCGGCCTCTTTATCGGAGAAGGATACATCCATAAGGATATTTGCCGGAGGGATATTGCTTGGTTTGGTCAAGGCAAGATAGCCGAGCGACGGCCACCTTTTACCATTGTAACCATTGTTAAAAGTTTCCCACACATAGCGGTTCCAGACAAAATCATAATAGTCGAGGGTCATACCGGGTTGCACGGCTCCGGTGGCTTTTACCGTACCGGCAGGAGCATTGGAAGGATCGTCAGGAAGTCGCGGGCCCCAGGCATTTTCCACAATCTCCATTTTAAGCGATTTGCATTTGCCGTTGAGCTTCACCGGGAAGTCGGCTTTCTGATTGTAGAGATAGGGCATATAGAAACGGTCGGGAGTATATAGTCCCGGATTTTCCTCAACGTAATCTATATGCCATTCGGGCTGATTGGCCCATCCGTGGAATTTAAGGGTCACCTTGTAGTGGTGGTTGCGCTGTGCATTGAAGTTGTAGGTGGTATTTTTACCCAACATGAAGCGGTATTTGATTGGGCCGCTACCGATGTTGTTTTTGTTTTGCGAAAGATAATAGCCCTCCACCTCGATATATGAACCCATCGGCACCTGATCCTTGGTGTCGAAGTCAGCTGGACTGGCGTTTGGATTCTTTCCAAGCTCCTCCAGAAAATCCTCCACATCGTCAAAGTCGGGCTGCTTGCAATACTTATCTTTATCGGGTGAATTTTCGTAGTCGCCCTGCATATTCTCGTAAAAGAACAATGATGGAGCCGAATAGGAGTGAAACGAATCGTTGGATTTAGTAGCATTGGTGATTCGTAGCCATGAATTTTCCCAGTCGCTGCCCGGATCCTTATCGTCGGTGGCAATGCCTCGGGTGTTGTAAAAGACGGATTCGCCATCGGCGATGAGTGGCGATGGCTGACCGGCTCCTGATGCAGCCGGTTTATTGTCGGCTCCGAGCAGGCAAGAGGCCGGAATATCCTTGATGGTTACTTTGCGGATATATACATACACATCTTGATAAAGACCGGATCCGTCGTAAGACACGGTGACTTTCGACGATGCACGCTTGATCCAGGCCGTGATGGAGGTGTTTTTGTTGAAACGTACAGCCACCGGGCCGAAGCCGGCCACCGGGGTGTCGGTGCTCGCCTCGGAAGAGTTGGTGAAGTAGCCAAACATCTGATTGTTGGAAGCTACGCGCTCCGGGTCCCACGAAAGGGTAATGTTTTGCAGATCTTCAATTGACGATGCCTGTTGGGTAGTGATGGGCCCCATATTGGCCACCGCATAGATATAATAAGTGCCAAAGGGTATATCTTTGAGGGTGAATGACGCGCTTGCCTGCGGCTGACTGCTCCACTCACCTCCGTTTGCCATATCTTCGGGCGACATGGTAGGAGTATCCTTGTGGGTAGTGGTGGTAAATGGGAAATCTCCGTCGGCTGAGTTGTAGATCCGGTAGAGATTTTTGTATTGATCGTAGATTATGATCGACAGATCATTGATATCTTCGATGGCATCTCCGGGAGTGCTGCGTCCGACAGTGTTGGCCACCACGGGATAGAAGTTGACAGTTGCATGGAGGTTGCCTTCACCTTCTGATGGAGTCTGAAACCCGAGATCGAGATCGTCAGCGCAAGCTGAAGTCAGAAGGATGAAAAAAAGTGAGGCAAGGATCTTGCCGAAGTTTTTCAACATGGATGACAGAATAGAATAGTGTATATGATGCTTGAAAAAATTGAGTGCAGATAATATCGGCCATCAGTGGTCAGTTGTTGCCCGAAGGCCATGAAATGATGGGCGAATCCTGTCCGGGCCCAAAGGATCCATAATCCGGATCAAGGGCAATCTCGACATAAGGCACTACCTTTACCTCACAATTGATTGTATAGCCGGTAAAGGAAAAGTAGACCTTGACGAAAGTGTTTCGTGGGAGCGACGGAAGGTTGGGGAGAGCCACAGGACCAAATTCCACCGGCTCCGGGTTGTTGTCTATCTCCACCTTGGCGGTAAGTTGGTATCCGTCGCCACCTGTTGGCACCGGACTTTCAAGGAAATAGAGCTGAGGAGCGTAAGCCTTGGTATAGGTTGACGAGGATGCACCACCGGCATTGTAGCCAAAGTCAACAGGTGTGAACACGTATGGGGCCGTAGTGAGCGATGGCGGGGTGGTATATGTGGTTATCACTCTACCATCAGAATTGACATTCAGTGGATACTTGGCAGGAGAATAGGTGGTGTTGCAGGGAAAGAGATATTGCTTTTCGGCCAGACCTGATATTGCGATTTCTGCGAAGCGGAAGCTCTCTGTCGAGATGGTATTGTCGGAATCTATGTAGAAAGCAAATTTGACAGTGCTTCGGGTTACAAAGAGTGTTTCGCTCTGGATAGGCTGTTGTCCATCGCCGTAGGATGAGGCATCGGCTATCGGAATGTCGAAATATTCGCTCATCGGGATATAGCTCCGGGTCGAGCCGGTATTGTCGATATAGGGAGAGGCCTCGTGGGTGGAGGTCCATTGCGAGGCCATCTGCAGATCTGCCGCCGCAGCGGGGGTAAGAGTTGCGCCTTTGGCATACGAACCTTCCCAGTCGACAGCCGGGTGGATAGATGCCTCGTTGGCTATGACGTATATGCGCTTTGTCTCGCCGCCGATCACGCGGAAGATATACTCGCCGAAAAGGTCGCCCGGTTGAGGGACGCGGTCGGGGTAGCCATAGCATTTGTTGCCCTCGACAACATTACCGACATTGACTACAATCACACGCAGGGTGTTGATTCCTTCATAGACGGTGGCTGCGTCTTCAAACCCAAATGGATAGCCGTCGGGTTGTTGACCGATGGGATATGACGATGAGCGCGCGACGGCATCAGCTCCGGGATTGTTGAGACTCACCATAAGATGAAGATCTACCATCCGTTGCGAAGCGTCGGGCGAGTCGGACATTGAGTCGGAACAAGCCGAGAGCATGGCCATTCCAAACATCATGCAAGCCGACAGCAGATGTCGGTAAGAAAGTGTAGATAAGATCATTAAAAAAGGGGAGAGGGCGATTGTTGAGAATAGTGAATAAGATGGGAGGAGGGGGGAGGAGAGGTTGGATGGAAAGAGGAGGTGAGAGAGGTGTCGGGGAAAGAGGATGTAAAGTTAGTGATTTTTTATGAATTGAGAAAGGGGAGAGTGGTGAGGAGAGAGGGATGAGGATTACTTTTCAAGTGTCAATTGGCGATGCAACGCACGAAGCAAGCGTCTGTGGTCGATGATGGTTGGCCACCTACCTGGACAACGATATTGGAATATTCGATAGTGTTGAAGTCGTAGGTGGAGTAGTTAATATCCCAAGCTGGAATTAGATTAACCATTGTATTGAACCAATATATAGCGCCGTCGGAGCGGAAGATGTCCCAAAAGAGAGGTGCATCAAATACACCATACTTATAGATACCCGCAGCCTCTGTTTTATTCTCATTTGTTGTCACGGCATCAAAATATCCCCAACGAGTGGCACATGAGTAGCGCAGGACGCCGCTAAAAGACTTTGCAACTCCTTGATATGTTCTCGAAAGCGAATGTTTGCGATGTCCGTATCCCGATGAGCCCATTGGGAAGAATAGATTGCCGCCTGTACGGGTGTCGTAGACAAAGCATCCGCGCATGCCTTTGACGTCACCTGCCTCTCCTTTGTGGCCGAACACGTCGCCGATGCTGGAGGCGGTACCTGTAGCGCCATCTCCGTAGCACACACCAAAGCCGGTCTGAATGTGCCAGTCGGTATCGGCTACACCAGCTTTAGGTTTAAACGACATGAAATCATCGTAGGTGGCTACACGGTAGCCATCTCCCCGGGCCGGGAATGTGCCGCCTTGCGGATTAAACGATTTGACATCGCTCCACTTAGCTCCTTTAGTGCCATCGGTAAGGGTCAGGTTAGTACCTGCATTGCCCTCAAAATCATTAGGCTGGACCAAACGCCAAGGAGACTTGCTGTTGACGTTGCTCTCCGACGCTATGCCGGTCCAGTTGCCGAATCGGAACAGCGATCCCTCATCGAGCGGATTTTGAGCTACATTATTCTGATCAATAGCATTGCCGGTACACCACACCCTGCCGTCGCCGAATGTGTCGTCGGCCTCATATCCTTGACGGACGAAAATAAGATGGTAGCAAGAGCAATAGTTGTATTCCACACGGATAATTGCGTAGCGCGGCTTCGATGCCGTGCCGTTGAATATCACGTCGAAGTCCATGAAAGTGTTAGATGCACCCTCAACCGACTGCCGGGTCATGACCTCATTGGCGTATTGGAAAGTATAGTCGGCTGTGGAGGTGCCGGGAGCGCCTTTGAGGCTGATAAAGTTTTCTTCCGATTGACGGATGACATACGCACGCCAAGGGCCGTCGCTCTTGAGATCTTTGAATTCGGTGGCATCTTCCGATTCAAGCACTTTGAGCTTCACATTGAAGGACGCATCGTTGTTGGCGCTGCGATAAATGCCTTTTGGATTAACGAGGCGGCGCACCTGTCGTACTTGAATATTTTGTTTGTCCTTATCTTGCTGCACAAGGTTAAGATCGCTGCTATCGAGTTTGCGGCCATCTGAAAGCTCAATCACAATATTTACTTTAGCATCGCGATAAAACGCATTGTAGGGATTATTGCCGGTGTATGCTGTACGGGTGATCATCTGTCGTGCTCGGGTCCATATCGGTACCTTGACATAATATGTACCGTTGTCCCACGACACATGAAGTTTATCTTTATCCATTGCCTCATAAAGAGGATATGAGCTTATTGCGGCTTCATCTTCCGTATACTCCCTATGGCCAAGGTTGTTCTTGTCATAGTGATCCTTGTTGAATACGGATGGGGTAGAGTGTGCCAGATCCGTAGGTTCGGGAACGACAAGTGCATTGGCCGGTCTACGGAGTGACAGGAATCCATTCCACGGTTGGTTGTCCAAAATGCCGGTGTTAACGTAGCGGGCAAAAGCACCATACCACCAAGAAGATGGTTGGGAATTCCGGATGCTGCTTAGGGAGTTGGTATTTAAGGTCAAATTGACAGGGTATTTGCAATCGGTAGGATACCAATTGTTTTGCACAATATCGGCAGTGATGCGTTTGATGGTCACATCTTCGGGAGCATCAAACTCAATGGGGATCATTGCCGAATGATTGTAGAGATAAGATATGTAGAATGGGCGCGGGTAACGCAAAGGAGTGGGGTCTTTTTTGTAGTCGATGTGCCAGTCTACGTCGTTGGCCCAGCCCTTAAACATAAGGGTGAGCTTGTAGTGGTAGTTGCGTTCGGCGTTGTAGTCGAGGTGGGTGTCTTTGCCGAGCATGAAGCGATAGGTTATCTCGCCCTGCTTCTCGGTGGAATTGTTGGAGTTGTAGTAGGCTTTCACCTCGATGTAGGAGCCATATTTCTTGGCGTCTTTCCAAGCAATGTCGGAGGGGTCGACTCCTGAGGGGTACGACACCACGCCGGAGTTTTTGTGCTCATCGTTGACCTGCTGACGCTTGTCGGTGGGGGTGCCGTCTTCGCCTTTGCCCTGCATGTTTTCGTAGAAATAGAGGGCGTTGACATTCTCGCCGTGCATGGCCTTAATCCTCGCTTCGTCGGTTGTGAGGTTCGGGTCTTCCATCACTTCCTTGTAGTTGTAGCCGTTGATAGGATGTGATTTCGACACATAGCCGGGCCAATCTTTGTTGTAGGCAGTGAGGGGTATATCGTCGGTGGGCTTCACACCCTCGGGGCAGTAGCTTATCACCTGCTCGGAATTGCGGTAGAGGGCCACCTCCGAGTCAGGAGTCTTATTTTCCGTATCAAACGGATCGTAGGGATTGTATTTGCCGAGATAGCATGTCTGAGGAATATCCTTGATGGTGACGGAGCGGATAAAGATCTCCACGCCATCTTTCAGACCGGAGCCGTCGAAAGCCACGGTGACTTTCGACGCGGCGCGCTTCACCCAAGCGTGGAGCGACACCGCGGGCTTGCTTATCTCGATGGTAGGGGCATCGAAGCCGGCGCTTTTGTTGTCGGGAGAGAAGTAGCCAAACATCTGATTGTTGGCCGGCACATTTTCGAGATTCCAGTTGAGATTGATGCTTTTCAGAGCCGACAGGGGTTGATCGTCGATCTTTGCAAGGGTTTCTTCGGGCACATTTGCCACGGCATATATCTGATAATTGCCATAAGGGATCTCTTTCAGCTGGAATGTCGCCTTTTTTGTTTCCGATTCGGCCTGATGCTCATTGCTGCCAATGGCATCCGACGATGTTTCTTTATTTTCGGAAATTACAGGATTTTCCACCTTCACGCGTTTCACAAACTCACCGGCGGGAGTGTAGAAAATGACATTGATATTGTCCATATCCTTTATGGCATTGCCGGGAGTGCCGCCTTCGGCCCTCGACACAATGCCGGGCACAAGGGGCTTGAAGGTTACGTTGGCCGATATGGTGGCCTGACCCTCTCCGGCATAGGAGGGGTCAAAAATGAGGTCGTCGGAGCAGCCGTATGATAAAGCCAGAATCAATAGGAAAGAAAATAACTTTAAAATACCGTGTTTCATCGTCTGTTTTAGCTGAAAGAAATGCGAGTCTGAAGTTGTATGGGAGCAAATTAGTCGCGCTCTATGCCGAAATCAGGTTTCAGCCATACGCCGGTGTATGGCTGGAGGGTAACTTCAAGATTGTTGTTATATACGGTGATGTTAATTATCACAAAGGTGTTGCGGGGGAGAGATGGGAGATTGGGGAGAGGGGCCGAGAGCTCGACACCATCAACCGTGATCGACACCGAATAGGGGGTGGGGCCGGAGCCATATCGAGTCTCGGTGAGATAGACTATCGGCGATTTAAATTCTCGCCCTTTGTCGTCGGTTTGGGTGAGCTGAAAGGTGTAGTCGGCCACCGAAGCGGTTGAGGGCACCTCGTAGGAGGTGATGATGCGGTTGGTACCATCCGCCGGGCTCTTGGCCGGGCTGTAGGTGGTGGCGCGGGGTATGAGATATTCGCTGTCGGCTATGCTGCTCACAACCACGGGCGACAGCTCTACCTTTGAATCGGTGTTCAGGAAGCAGCTCTCGTCGAGAGTAAGCTGAACGGCAAACTTCGTTGCCACGCGGGTCACGAAAAGGGTGCTCTCGTAGGGGATGGGCTGAGGCTCATCGGGATCGGTCATGTCATATTTAGGATCACCGATCTCGATGGTGTGAAACTCAGTCATGGGGATCAGGGATCCGTCGGGAAACATCGGCTTGTCGCTCTCGCGGGTGAGAGTCCAGTCGAGGGCGCCGGTGGCCTCGGTGAAGTTTTCGCCGGCCATGAGGTCGCGCAGAGTGGTGCGGTAGTCGTCGGGCAGGGCTGCCTCATTGCCGAAGAGATATACGGTCTTGGTGTCGTTGGGCTTCACGCGGTAGGCATCGGTCGCGGCCTCTACCGCGGCCGGCTGCGAGACGTACACATTGTGCTCGATGCGCCCGTCGCCGTCGACCACGATAAACCTCATGGTCTGGATGAGCTCGTTGTCGCCCGATACGCCGCCAAAATATGTGGTATCGATCGGTACAGGCTCGGTGATGTCGTTGGCCCTGACGCTTAGGCGCAGGTAGGTCTCGGCCACGCGCTCCGGTTCGGGCTCGGGCAGGGGAGAGGCCGAGTCGGAGCATCCCGCGGCCCCGAGCGCGAGTATGAGCGCGAGCGCGGAGGTGATGGCTGAATGATGATTGGTCGGAAAGATCATAGGTCGGCTTCGTTGATGCGTACTACCCAGTTGTTGACCACGATGTGGGTGCGTACCCAGCTGTTGTTTTCGTCGAGGAAGAAGATCACCGACCAGTAGTCTTCACGGTCGAGATATTCCTGTGAGGTCATTTTGCCGAAATGCTCGCTCTTGAGCAGGAGGAGATAGGGCACGAGGGGGATAGACACTGTGGGGCGTCCGGCAGGTGCCGATTTGTGGTTGATGAGCAGGCGCATGGGGGCGTCGGCCATCAGGCGCGAGGTCGAAAACTCGGCGAAAGCGAGGATGGGTTCGCCGAGGCCCGAGGGCACGGTATTGCCTTTGATCCAGGGGTAGATGGTAAACGGCTCTACGGGGAGGAGATTGTTGGCGCCATCGAAGATCGAGTTGGCCGCATCGGTGAGGGTGAAGGTGAAGTCGGCGCTCTCCACCGGCTCACCGCTCAGGTGCTGGAGCAGGATGCGGATGTTGTGGGTGTCTTTCATCATTGGCACGGTGTAGATGCGCTCGGGCTCCACATCGCGCTCCACCACCTCAAAGGTGGCTTCGCCATAGAAGAGGTGGTGGAGCTGCACGCCGGGAGTCACGTCGTAGCAGTCGGTGTCCATCGCCACTCCGAGCTCGCCAGGGGCTGATCCAAGCGGATAGGAGCCTGTGAAGTGGAAGGAGCTTTCGGGGCAGTTCATGCCGCCGTAGGCCTTGACGGTGTAGACGCCGGGGAGAAAGGGGGTGGCTGCGTCGCCTTCGGGCACGATGGTCATGGCCCAACCCTCGTCGGAGAGGAGGGCGCGGTCGGTCTCGTCGCGCACTGCCACAAGATTTCCCTCGGAGTCGTAGATAAGCACTTTAAGGCAGTGGACCTGTGAGGGAAATGCGTTGGCATAAAGCATGTTGTAGTCGTAGACAAAGCGGAGCTTGA
The DNA here is from genome assembly GCA_910579675.1 of uncultured Muribaculaceae bacterium. GTDB lineage: Bacteria > Bacteroidota > Bacteroidia > Bacteroidales > Muribaculaceae > Paramuribaculum. Next base: position 188,357 of record CAJTUF010000002.1, read on the forward strand.
CGCCGCAGGGGTCGAGGTCGTCGTAGATCAGGGAGTCGCACGAGGTGGCTGTCATCGCGGCGGCAATGATGGCGATGGCCGATGCGATGGCTTGGATTTTATGGCGTAGGGTTGAAACTATCATCGGTAAGGCGATATGATAGGGGGTTAATGATCAGTGGGGTATGGATTGGTTTATATGGTGTCCGGCTCGGGGCCGGGGAGAATTGTCGTAAGTAGTGGTCAGAGTTTTGAGGTCTGAAGTGAGGGGAGGGAGAGGTCAGAGGTAAGAGTGATGAGGTATGAGGTGAGGGGAGAAGTGGGAGAGGGAGGGGGAGGAAAGGCAGGCGAGTGCCGGCCCGGATTGACCGGCACGCGCTTGCGGTATAGGGTGGAATTAGAGATCGATGTTGTTGACGCGAACAACCCAGGGCATTACGCGAACCTCAACCCTGAAGTAGGTCTTGGGTGATTCGTCGGGATCGCCCGGATCTTCGGGATCGGGGTCATCGTCGGGATCGCCGGGATGGCCGAACTCAGTGATTTTGTTTACGCTAAGTTTGTAAACGTTGTTGCGGACAGTTGCAAACTCCATAACGCCCATCTTGATGTGGCCGGGGTCTTCAGCAACGTTGTCGTTATGGCGGTTGTAGTAGTAATAGTAAACGGGATACTTGCCGTCTTCCTCGCGATAGATGGTGATACCATCCTTAACGGTCTTTTTGAAGTCGCTTGCACCCTCAGCGATCGAAGCCTCGCCGGTCTCTTCGTCGAAGTTGATGATACCCTCGTTTTCTTCGAGTGTGGACATCTCCTTGAAGTAGCGTGCTACGGAAGTGTTGGGGTTTTCATTGTATGCGGCAACAAGACCTTTCAGGCTATAGAATTTGTTGTCGTACATGTAAAGAACGCCTCCATCAGCAATGAGATTGCCGAGAGGGGTACCCTCTTTGCCGGTGATGTAACCCTTGAAGAGCACACCGGTGGTGATGCCATGTTTCTGATTTTCTACGTTGGGCTTGCCGTCAGTAGTTTCAGTGTCGGGGATGGTGTTTTCGGTAGCATAGCGCCAGATGCGGTAGCCTTTGATATCGGGATTCCAATAATCATCGTTATCCTCTTCTCCGTTGGGGAATGCATCGTAGGTGAGGTCTGAGGGTTTGAAACCGGGTTTAGAGGTGGCGTAATAGAAGTAGTCTGATACATTACCGCCATTATAATCCTTCTTGAAATCTAAGCCGGTGCTGACAACCCAAGCGAACTGGGGTGTGGTAACAGATGAAATATAGGGATACTCGCGCTTACAAACGAAAGAGGGATCCCAAAGAGGGCTGGTGGAAACACGTTCGAGGTAGTAGAACGACTTGGCCATGTTGAAGAGTGCAAGGCTATCGAGAGTGACGTAACCGCCAACTTCGCCATCTGTGCCGGTGTTGATGATCTCATACTGGTTTGCAAGGAGATCGCCATCAGCTTCCTTCTGCTTGAAGTCGAAACGCACGGCAGCGCGCTGAACCTCAACTATACCAAGGTCGATGGGCTTCTCTTTGGTCGCTGTAGCGAGTTCATCTGAGGTGAGTTTTGAGGGCTCAGGCACGGTGCGGTTGGTCATCAGGAACTGGTTGGGCTTCCAGATTGACTCAACATTCGAGTCCATGATTTCGTCGGTGAAAGCAGCGCCTTCAGAAAGGCCGGAGAGCTGGGCTACAAAAGTGGCAGAGGGATTGCAATAAGCGAATACATAAACGGGAGCACCGTTCTCACCTTCGTTCTCGGCCACATAGGTAACGAGGGCCTGTGAGCGGAAGCGAACTACATAAGAGGGATAGATTTCGTCGGTAGAACTTCCAGGGGTCTGCATACCATTGTCGGTAGCATCGGCCTGAGCGCTGGCGATATACTTATAGGTGTAGGGCTCGTTGGGATCGGTACCCTCACGGCTTGCGAGAACAACGAGGATCGAGTTGACCTTGTTTTCCTGATCCTTGCCAATCTCAAAACCGGCATCGGAGTTGGTGTTGTCGTCAGGATCAACAGTTGTGCTGCGGCTTCCGACAGGCATCTGAAGAGTCAGACGAACTGGAATACCCGATTCGGGTACTTCCACCTCCATCTTGGGGGCATCGTCGGAGCAAGACCAGAGGCTTGCGGCGAGAGCAAGAACACCAAATTTAAGAAGATTCTTCATTTGATAATGGTTCTTTGGTTTGTTATTATGATTGATTATTGTTTATTTTTTTTGTTAGTTGTCAGTGGGTGAGGCGGATTATGCGCTCGATCTGCTCGATGGCGGCGGGGGCGTCGCTCACTTTCAGGCGTGCGGCCTGACGGAAGAGGTCGAGGGCGTCGGCGTTGCGGCCCTGGAGGGCGGCGAGGATGCCCCGGGCATAGGTTGCTTCGGGCGAGTCGCCGGCCTTGGCGAGGAATGATGCGGCCGAGGTGAGGTCGCGGCGGCTCATGGCGGCGTTGGCGGCGTTGAGGTTGGCCACTTCGCTGTCGGGATACATGCGCACGGCGGTGTCAAACAGGCGGTTGTAGGGCTCGCTGCCGGGGGTGTAGGTCTGTGCGGCGAGGTAGAACTCGTTGAGGCTGAGCTTCTGCGGGGCGGTCTCCACGAGGCGCTTGATCTCTTCGATGTCGGTAAACTGGCGTATGTCGAAGTCGACGGTGTAGTCGGAGTGGCGCAGGGCGGGATAGACGTCGCGGAGCAGCATGGCATACTGGGCGGGGAAGTCGCGGCGTATGCGGGCATCCTTGGCGTCGGGCTCGAGGTCGGAGTTGATGAGGGCGAGGATGGCGTCGCGATTGTCGATGGGGTTGGCTTCGACCCAAGCGCGGAGGCCGTCCCAGTCTTCGGGGGTCCACTCGGAGCGGATTATGCCTTTGGGGAAGCTGTAGAGGCCGTCGACATAGTCGGCGAGGGCGCGTGTGCGGCCCTTGGCGAGGCGCTCGTTGTTGGAGTAGGAGCCTTCGGGCGAAGCGTAGCCGTGGATGGTGAGGGCGCGGACTGTTATGTCGGGGTCGTTTTTAACCGAGTCGATGGTGGCGCGGATCTTGGCGAGCTCGGTGGTGTTGCGGCGGTAGTCGGGGCGGATCTCGGTGCGGTTGACGGGGAAGTCGATGAATGCTCGTCCGGTCACCTGGCGGCTCTTGACCTGATCGGCCACGGGGCGCACATATTGGAATGCGGGCTCGAAGGGGCGGGGGATCTCGAGGGTGGCGAGGGGGCGGTAGGCTTCGCCCTCGATATTGGCGCAGCAGCCGTAGTCGGTGCGGCGGAGGCCGAATGTGGCGCCGTCCATCCAGTCTTGCCACGGGGCGGTCTGGGAGTAGGGGAGGGTGGCGCCGGCGCTCTTGGCGGCGATTACGCGGTCGGCGGTCACCTCGTCGGCTCCGCGCTCAAGGTGGATGAGGCGGTTGCGGCCGTAGATGCCTACGGTGGGGAAGGTGATGGAGTCGGCGCCGTTGATGAGCACGGGCTCAAACACTACGGTGCGGTTGGCTCCGACCTTTACGGAGTCGAGGGGTAGGGAGTAGGCGATCTGCACGAGCTGTCCCTGCCGGGCCACGGAGGCGGAGTCGGGCACGGGAACGCCGATGGCCGGGTTTCCGGCAATCGCGGCGGCGTGGCATATGGCTGCTACGGCTGCCGCTATGGATAATGATCGGATTGACATGATGAAGGGCAGGGGAGGGGGTTAGAAAACGTAGACGAGGTTGAGGGCGGCTTTGGTGGGGCCCACATAGTTGTGGTGGCCCTTGTCGGTGCGGGTGCCGCAGGTGGCGCAGGGATATTTGTTGTAGGATGCGTAGGCCCAACCGAAGCCAATCTCGGCCTCGAAGTTCCAGTGGCGGCTGAGCATCCATGAGTAGCCGTAGGCCACGCCTATGCCGCCATACCATCCTTCAAAGCGGTTGTGGCGGAGCTCGCTGAGATTGGAGCCGAGGAAGTCGGGGAGGTGGATTCCGCCGAAGTTGTATTGTCCGCCGAGGAGGTGGGCGCCGACAAAGTGTCCGCCGATGGCCTCGCAGAACCAGTAGCGGGCTTCGGGCTGGATCATCCAGTGTTTCCAGCGCTTGTCGGAGCCGACGGTCCAGGCGTTGAGGTTGCCTGAGAGGTCGATCGACCACCGGGGTGCCACTGCCACTTCGGCGCCGATGTTGGCGGTGAGGGTGGCATCGTAGAAGAGGTTGGTTTTGAGGGCGACTTCTTGCGCGCCCGCACGTGGGGCGGCGGCAAGCATCAGGGTGATGAAGGCCATGGCCGCCCACAGCCTGAAGATGGACTGTCTGAGCATTTGGGGTCTGTTATGTGAAGTGGAGTTCTCCTCCGCCGGGAGTGCGGTGGGGTGAGGAGATGTTGCTTGATGCGGAAGGGTATAATGATCGCGGGGTTCGGCGTAACTCGCTGACCCATAGATTGATGCTAAATGGGGGGGGGTAAAAATGACCGAGGGCAAGCCTAAGGGCCTGTCCTGCCGACAGCGTTGATGCAGTGAGGGTCTTGACGGTCATATCAAGGTAAGGTTGGGGGGGCAGGAAATGATGATAACGGTGTTTCCAGAGTTATACTATTATCAGCACTGATGGGAATGTCGATTGTAGTGTATCTGTAATATCATGCAAAATTATAATTTTTTTGCAGACCGAGCAAGATTTTGTGGCGAAAAAGATAGGTAGACGACTCAAAAAAGGTGTGGAGGGTGAAAAAAACGCATCTCCGGCTGAACTTATGCCTCGGGGATGCGTTATGCTTACAAAGAGAAGGAATTTTCAGACTTCTTTATAAAAGTCAAGACCCAATTGATGAAGAGAACCTTCTCTGACCCCCGCCCGGTGCAAGCCGAGGCGGGGTTCTCTTGTTATGTGGGAATGTGGAGGGTCAGAAGTCGGCAGCAGCGGCAGACATCGGGGCCTCGTCGGGCACCACATTGGCAGCCTGGCGGCGGTGGGACACCGGAATGCCGCGGTGGATGCTGTGGTCGAGCGAGATGAGGGTCTCGGTGCCGGTCACGCCGGGGATGTTTTGGATTTTGTCGTTGAGGAGCTCCATGAGGTGCTGGTTGTCGCGGGCGTATACCTTGATGAGCATGGTATACGGGCCGGTGGTGAAGTGGCAGTCGGTCACTTCGGGGATCTTTTCGAGCTCGGGTACGACGTCGCGATACATAGCGCCACGCTCGAGGTTAACCCCAATGAATGTGCATGTTGAGAAGCCAAGGCTCTTGGTGTTGACTACATAGCCCGATCCGACGATAACGCCGAGATCGATCATGCGCTGTATGCGCTGATGAATGGCAGCCCTGCTCACACCGCACACGGCGGCGACATCCTTTGAGGCAATACGGGCGTTGCTCATGATGATTTCGAGAATCTTTCGATCAAGATTGTCAATACGTTCCATGATATATGTGATAGAAGCCAGAGATAGATAAAAGACGGTTGCAAAATTAGTTTTTTTAAGTGAAATTCGCAACAATTTGCCAATTGATTGTAACAATATCCTCGGCGAAGTGAATAAACGGCAGCGGGAGCGCACATGCCGCTATGGCGTGGCGCTCCCGCTCGGGGTAAAACTATTACTATAGATAAATGCCCTCTGCGGGCTTGGAGATCAGTGCTGGAGAGTGAGGGTGTAGTTGAGACCGGAGGCGGCGGGCTGGAGGTCGGCGCCGACGAGGGTCAGGCTCTCAGGCGAGTCGATGAGGAAATAGAGCGTCGAGGGGGTTGCGGTGGGGTCGGCAGGCTTCTCCACGAGCTTGATATATTTCTTTCCGGCTGTGGCGTCAGTAGCGGCTTCGACAGTGAAATCGCCCTCGCTCTTGAATGTCTGGCCATCTTTATAGGCGTTGGCGTCGGCGGGGTCGGCGTCGAGATAGGTCTCGTCGAGGGTGTAGGTGCCGGCGGTGGCGGCATTGTTGCCGTCGGGATAGTCGAAGGTGAGGGTGTAGCGGATGCCGGCGCAGTCGGCGGCGGGCAGGATTCCGGAATAGGTGGGAGAGGCAGAGTTGGTGATTGCTTCCACAGCCGAAGATGCGGCAGATGTAGCGGCGTCGGCCACGTCGGCTGCCTTCTGTTTTGCGTCGGAGCAGCCGGTTGCGGCGAGAGCGATGAGTGCGCCAGCGGCTGCGAGTGTCATGATTTTCATAATAGTGTAAATAAATATTGAGGGGAATGGGTTGGGAGAGATGGATCGGGCAGAGGGTTTGATCAATGCCCCGGTCGATTACTACAACGCTCGGCCGCCGCAGATTGTTCCGTGTCCCCGCGCCGGTGGTGCATAAAAAAAGAAGCCCCCATATAAAGAATGGGGACTCCAATCCTGATGAAAAAGAGTCGGGGTGAGAAGACTCGAACTTCCGACCTCCACGTCCCGAACGTGGCGCGCTGCCAACTGTGCTACACCCCGAGCTGGCTGTTGCTTTCGGAAAAGCGCTGCAAAGATAGCAAATTTTTTGCAACGACGGGCAAAAATGCTGAGAAAAATCTCAATTAAACAGCCGCTCGATCTTGTGGATGGCTCCGGAGAGGCAGAAAACCACCACGTGGTCGCCGGGCTGGATGCGTGTGGAGCCGGTGACGAGCATACCCTTGTCGTCGCGTATGAGGCCGGCTATGGTCATGTCGCGGCTGAGGTTGAGATCCATCACCTGGGCACGGGTGATTTTTGATCCGGGTCTGACCTCGATCTCGGCCACATCGGCATCGGCAAGAGCCATAAACTTCGGGGTCTCGGCGTCGGCTTCGAGCAGAATCTGGAATATGCGTCCCGAGGCGAGGAGCTTTTTGTTGATTATGGTACCGACGTTGAGGTTTTCGGCTTCGGCGATAAACTGGATGTTTTCGACCTCGGCCACAGTCTTGCGCACCCCGAGCTCTTTGGCCGACACAGAGGCGAGAATATTGGTCTCGGAGCTGTCGGTGAGGGCAATGAAAGCGTCCATCTCGGTGATGCCCTCTTCGAGCAGGAGGTCGATGTCGCGCCCGTCGCCATGCACGATCTTTGCGTCGGGGCATCGCTCGGCGAGCCATTCGCATCGGTCGCGGTCGCTCTCGATGATCTTGAAGCGGTAGGCGTCGCCGGCAAGGCGTATGAGCCTCACGGCTATTCGGCTGCCGCCCATGATGAGGCATTTGCGGATGTTGGCGGCGGTCTTGCCGCAGAGGTCGCGGACGGCGCCTATATTCTCGGCTGTGGATGTGAAGTAAACAATGTCGCCCTCGCGGATGATGTCGCTGCCTCGGGGGATGATGGTCTCGTAGTTGCGCTTGATGGCGCTGACGTGGAAGAAACGGTGCTCGCGGCCAATGTCTTTAAGAGCCATGCCGTTGAGCTTGGCGTTGGCGCGTATCTTGACCCCCACCACAATGAGTTGCCCCTGATGGATCTCAAACCAGTTGCGGGCCCACGACCTCTTGAGGCTCATCATGATCTCGCGTGCGGCGAAATATTCGGGATAGATGAGGTGGTTGACCCCCATGCGGGTGAAGAAGTCGCGGTTTTCGCGGATCATATACTCGTAGTTGTCGATGCGGGCCACGGTGCGCTTGGCTCCGAAGCTCTTGGCAATCGAGCAAGCGAGTATATTGTTTGTCTCAAACGGGGTTACGGCGATAAAGAGGTCGCAATCGGCGGCTCCCCCCTCCTTGATGGAGTCAAACGAAGTGGGCTTGCCCTGGAGGGTGAGCAGGTTGTAGTTGGTGTCGAGTGCGGCGAGATGGGCGGCATCGGTGTCGAGGATTGTCACATCCTGCTCCTCGCGGGAGAGGAGCTTGGCGAGGTGGCTGCCTACTTCTCCGGCGCCTGCAATGAGAATCTTCATCTGGTGGAATGGGCTGCGGCGACAATGGCCTCGGTGATGGCTCCGGCGTCCATGCCGGCGAGATGGCGTAGCTCGGCCACGGTGCCGTGGGGTATGAATCGGTCGGGAATGCCTATACGGGTCACGGGGAGGAGGTATCCATGATCGGCGAGCCATTCGATGACGGCCGAGCCGAAGCCTCCGGCGCGTGCGCCGTCTTCGACTGTAATTACAGGACGCCCCGCGCGCCCTATCTCGTGGAGTATCTCCTGATCGAGAGGCGCGGCAAAGATCATGTCGTAGTGGGCGGTGGATATGCCTTGCACCTCGGCGTCGGCTATGGCGCGGGCAGCTTCGGAGGCTATCGGGCCTATCGAGAGGAGTGTGACATCGCTGCCGTGGCGCAGCTTCTCGCCGCGCCCTATGGCTATCGGTTGCCCGTTGGTGGCCGACGGCTCTGTGTCGGAGGGCGCAGCGCCACGCGGGTAGCGTATGGCCATGGGGCCTTTTCGCTCCGGAAGAAGGGCGGCGGCCATGAGGCGGCGGAGGGTGCTGGCGTCGCGCGGGGCGGCCACTGTCATGCCGGGGATGTTGCGGAGATAGGCAATGTCGTAAACCCCGTGGTGGGTCACACCATCTTCGCCCACAAGCCCGGCGCGGTCGATGCAGAAGGTGACCGGGAGGCCCTGGATTGCCACGTCGTGGATTATGTGGTCGTAGGCACGCTGGAGAAATGAGGAGTATATGGCCACGAAAGGTCGCAGTCCCTCCTTGGCGAGGCCGCCTGCAAATGTCACGGCATGGCCTTCGGAGATGCCTACATCGAATGTGCGGTCGGGAAACTCGCGGGCCATCATGCTCACCGAAGTGCCGGAGAGCATAGCGGCGGTAATAGCAGTCACGCGGCTGTCGGCCCGTGCGAGGTCGACGAGTGTCTGTCCGAATATGTCCTGCCACTTGGGGGCAGAGCCACCGGTGGAGCGGATGCCTGTGGTGGGGTCAAAGAGACCGGGGGCATGCCATGAGGCGGGGTCTTTCTCGGCAGGGAGATAGCCGCGCCCCTTGACGGTGCGGAGGTGGAGTATGCGGGGGCCTCGCATGTCGCGTATGTCGGTGAGCACGCGTATGATGCGCCGCAGGTCGTGGCCGTCAAACGGGCCGAAATATCTTATGTCGAGCCCCTCGAATATGTTTTGCTCCTTGCTCAGGAGGCTCTTGAGCGAATTGTTGAAGCGGAGAATGCGGCCCCGGTTGTGCTCGTTGATGAGGTGCATGCGGTGGAGGCCCCGGTAGATGTTGTAGCGGAGGGCGTTGTAGCTCTTCGAGGTGTTGAGCCCGGCGAGATATGAGTTGAGCGACCCTACATTGGGGTCGATCGACATGTCGTTGTCGTTGAGTATTATGAGGAGATTGGCAGCAGAGTTGGCAGCATTGTTGAGCCCCTCGAAAGCGAGGCCGCCCCCTATTGACGCATCTCCAATGACCGCAACCACATTGCGCGGGTGTGGGCAGTCCGACTCCCCTTTGATCCTGGCGGCAGTGGCCATGCCGAGGGCTGCGCTTACCGAGTTGGAAGCGTGGCCGGCGGTAAAGGTGTCGTAGGGGCTCTCGGCGGGGTTGGGAAAACCGCTCAGGCCTCCGAGCTTGCGGTTGGAGTGGAAAAGTGGAGCGCGCCCGGTGATGAGTTTGTGGCCGTAGGCCTGATGGCCCACATCCCAGACTATGCGGTCGTCGGGAGTGTCAAACACATAGTGGAGGGCCACAGTGAGCTCCACCGCGCCCATCGACGAGGCGAAATGGCCGGGGTTGACGCTCACCTCGGCAATGAGGAAGCGCCTTATGTCGGCACACAGAGCTTCGAGCTCATCGAGATCCATGCGTCGGATATCGGCGGGCCGTGAAACTCGGCTGAGCACCGGATATTTTGCGGGGTCAACCGGGTGAGGAGCGGGGCTATTCCCCTGAAGAGTGTCGCTTGTTTCTGACATATTTTTTCCAGAGAGGCACAAACACAACGATGCCTGACGCAATGATCACGAAAGCCACTCTCAGCGTAAAAGGCTGATAAGCAACTACAAGATAGCAGAGCGCAAGCCAAAGGACAACGATACACGTTGCCCTGAACTTTTCAGAGCCGTTCATATAGCTGCAAAGATACAAAACTTTTTGTAATTACCGGCCACCTTGCGGCGCTATTGCGGGGGGGGAGCAGGAATGGAGCCCGGGCATAAGGCAGGCCGTGTCCGTTACCCCCGACGGGTGATCCGGACACGGCCTGCTGATAGGTTGTGGTTCCTGCGGCTTCGCCGTTATTAACGGAGCTGCGACTCGGGATCGAGATTTGCGCTCTCGATATCGAGGAAGTAGCGGTAGGTGTCGACCTTGAGCTCTCCGCAAGCAGCGTCGTCGGCCACGATGATTGCTTTGGGGTGCATCTGGAGGGCGGAGATGGTCCACATCTGGCTGATGCCACCCTCAACGCCGTGGCGGAGTGCGCGGGCCTTGTTGTGGCCATTGACGATGAGCATCACGCTCTTGGCAGCCATCACAGTGCCAACGCCTACGGTGAGTGCGGTCTTGGGCACGAGGTCAACATTGTTGTCGAAGAAGCGCGAGTTAGCGATGATGGTGTCGTGGGTGAGGGTCTTCATGCGGGTCTTAGAGGTGAGCGACGAACCGGGCTCGTTGAAAGCGATATGACCGTCGGGGCCCACGCCTCCCATGAAGAGGTCGATGCCTCCGTAAGATGCGATCTTGTCTTCGTAGCGCTGGCACTCAGCCACTGGATCCTCGGCGTTGCCGTTGAGGATATTTACATTTTCGGGGAGGATGTCGATCTGGTTGAAGAAATTGGTCCACATGAAGGTGTAGTAGCTCTGCTCATGGTCGCGGGGAATGCCGCAGTATTCGTCCATGTTGAAAGTCACCACATTCTTAAACGATACCTTACCCTCCTTGTTGAGGCGGATGAGCTCCTTGTACATACCGAGGGGGCTGCTACCGGTGGGGCAACCGAGCACGAAGGGATGCTCGGGAGTGGGGTTGGCCTCGTTGATTCTGGCGGCCACATAAGCGGCAGCCCACTTTGACACGTTCTCGTAGGAGGGTTGGATGATAAGTCTCATGACTGAAAAAGATATATGAAGGTGGGGATGATTTAAGGGAAGATTATGCGCAAAGGTAGTAAAAAAAGTGTAGTGACACAAAAAAAACCGACAGGCGCAATGCCTATCGGCTTTATATCTTACGGAGCGACGTGCGTTGAAGCGTAGAAGTAGAAGATTGAAAAGCAGCGCCCCGGGTTATGCCTGTATTATTCGGCAGGAGCAGCTTCAACTACTTCCTCGGCAGCCACAACGGTGTCACCGGCAACGGTGTCAACAGCAGCGGCAGCTTCCTCAACCACCTCTACGGCGGGTTCGGCTGCGGGTTCGGTGGTGGTAGCTTCTTCAGCCTTGTTGCCGCAAGAGTAGAGAGCAGCGGAGAAGGCAACAGCGAGTAAGAAAACTAATTTCTTCATTTTGTTGGTGTGATTAATGATGGGGGTTTATAACTATTTGATAAGTCTTTTTGGATCGTTACAAAAGATGTTTCTGAAAAACACCGCAAAGGTAAGTCAGAAAATTGATACGCCAAAAGAAAATTTAGTATTTTTTTGACGGGACAGGTAACTATTCAGCGGACACACTGAGTCGGTCTCCCTTAGAAAAGGGCGAGAATAGCGTTGAAAGGCGAGTTGCCGTGTTTTTTTGTGGTCTCGACAATTGAATGCAGATCCATGAATGCGTCGGCTCCGAGGTCAGAACGGAAGCATCCCGAGTTCTTGAGTTTTATCTTCAGTTTCCTTATGCCGCGTTCCGAAGCATTGTTGTCTGGCGGTATTGCCGGGTCTTTGAGGAAGTTGAAAATATAATCCCGACATTTGAGCAATCCATTTTTGAAAGTGGTGAACTTCTCGCTCAACTTTGACAGATTCTCGTCTATAAGTTTATCAAGGCGTGCAAGCCAAGGTTTCGTCTCCAATGATTCCGTCGGTCTTTGGTTACGCTCGTGTATGGCTTCCTGCAACAGTGATTCAACCGACTTTGACCATTCCTGATCTTTGTCAAGCTCGTTGAGATACTGACATTCCCGGAGCAGGTGAGCAAGGCATACCTGATGGTTCAGGAAATGG
>CAJTUF010000003.1 GCA_910579675.1 uncultured Muribaculaceae bacterium
GTATAAGGAGCAGAAACTTGAGGAAAGGCGCGTGGTGATTTTCTTTGATGAGGAGCATCGTATTGAAGAAGACCGCGATTACCTTGACCGCGTTGACAGTGGCAAATACGATAACTATACATTGGAGGGCTATCACGCCAAGACAGAAGTCTTTGGAACTATTGCACTGATTACCAATACTGATAAAACGGCGCAACAACTTTATGAGGCGTACAAGACCAGATGTGAGGTTGAACAGGCTATTGATGTATTCAAAACAAACCTTGACGCTGACTCAACATACATGCAGAGCGCACAATCTCTGGAAGCATATACCTTCATCAATTTTATCGCTATGCAAATGTTCTATATAATCAGAGAACATTTACGGAGTCGTGAGAAATTATCCAAATATTCACCGACGCAGATGATCAAGAAACTCAGCCGTGTCCGCACCGTCTATGCTTCCGGTAAATGGAACCGGGCTGAGATGACAAAGAAAGAAACCGACCTCATGGCTGAGATCGGCTGGAATATTACGTAACTTCGATGAAAGTTATAGGTTAAATGATGAAAACGGGAGGGGGTGCCGGTAGGGGAAAATCATGTTGATGCGTATCATATGGATGAAACTGATCAATCAACATCATAATGTATATGTATAACATGAAAAAGAAAGTATTGGATATGGCTGTCGTTGCGCTCATGATGGTAGTGATGATGGCATTAGCAGCGTGTGGCAACGACGACAGCGACGATGTTATCACGGGCCGCTGTGTTGTGGCCGGTCATGTGAAAAGCTCCGAGGGCGTTCCGGTGGTCGGCGCGGCGGTGACTGTATATCCCGCCGATGTGGTGACATCGCCCTTTGAGGGTGTCACCGACGATAGCGGTGATTTTATTATCGAGGTGACGGAGGCCACTTCCGCGATGGCGCTTACGGTGGAGAAGGAGGGCTATGAAGAGGGGCGCTACACCTATCATGATATCCCGTTCCGCGACCCGATACCTGATGAGAGCCTCGGGTCGGCCGAAATAACTCTCGACGATATCATCCTCATATCTGCCGGGGCGGCAGATGGCATGCGGTAAGGAAGAAGATCCCGCCCGTCTGCCTCCCTCCCCACTCTGCGGGGGCGCGGGGCCGGGAAATCGGGCCGATGGGCTCCTATTGCAGCGCATGTGGGTTAACAGATGTTAAACCGGAGGCACGGAGGGCCGATATTGGTTAAATTTGTAGCTTAAACCTATCTGATAGGAATAAATTGACGTAGAACTCACAAAACAAACAAACAGAATGTCGGAATCGAAAAAGTATCTTCTCACCGAGAAGGATATCCCCACCGCCTGGTACAACATCATCCCGTCGATGCCCACAGCGCCCCGGCCTATGCTCCATCCGGCCACCAAGCTGCCTCTCACTCCCGAAGACCTCTACCCCCTCTTCAGCGAGGAGGCCGCGCGTCAGGAGCTCAATGTGACCGACTCGTGGATCGAGATTCCCGAGGAGGTGAGAGATATGTATAAGATCTGGCGCCCCACGCCGCTGGTGCGTGCCCGGGGGCTGGAGAAGATGCTCGACACTCCCGCCCATATATATTTCAAAAACGAGAGTGTGAGCCCCGTGGGGTCGCACAAGCTCAACTCGGCTTTGCCGCAGGCCTATTACTGCAAGCAGCAGGGAGTGACCAACATCACCACCGAGACCGGTGCCGGCCAGTGGGGCGCGGCCCTGAGTCTCGCCACGAGGATGATGGGAATAGATCTGGCGGTGTATATGGTCAAGATCTCATATAATCAGAAGCCCTACCGCCGCTCGATCATGCAGACCTACGGGGCCGAGGTGATTGCCTCGCCCTCGATGTCGACCAAGGCCGGGCGCAAGATCATCACCGACCACCCCAACTATCAGGGCTCGCTCGGCACCGCCATATCCGAGGCGGTGGAGCTGGCAATGTCGACCCCCAACTGCAAGTATGCCCTCGGCTCGGTGATGAACCATGTGGCTCTCCATCAGACCGTGATAGGCCTTGAAGCCGAGAAGCAGATGGAGATGGCGGGCGAGTATCCCGATGTGGTGATAGGCTGCTTTGGCGGTGGCTCCAACTTCTCGGGCATCTCCTTCCCCTTCATGCGCCACAATCTCAGCGGCGAGCGCTCCACGCGCTTCGTGGCCGCCGAGCCGTCGTCGTGTCCCAAGCTCACGCGCGGCGTGATGCAGTATGACTATGGCGACGAGGCGGGCTACACCCCTCTTATCCCTATGCTCACTCTGGGCCACAACTTCTCGCCCGCCAATATCCACGCCGGAGGCCTCCGCTACCACGGCGCCGGATCGGTGGTGAGCCAGCTCAAAACCGACGGGCTGATGGATGCCGTCGACATACCCCAGCTCGAATCGTTTGAGGCCGCAACGATGTTTGCCCGCGCCGAGGGCCTGATACCGGCCCCCGAGAGCGCCCACGCCATTGCCGCCGCCATACGCGAGGCCCGCGCGGCCAAGGAGGCAGGCGAGAGCCGGGTGATACTTTTCAACCTCTCGGGCCACGGACTGATCGACATGACCGCCTACGACCGCTATCTCGCCGGCGACCTGGCCAACTATGAGGTGACCGACGAGGAGGTGGCCCGCAACACCTCCGGGCTCGAGAAGATCATCTGACCGCACCCCTCCCACACCTTGAATCCCATCTCCACTCATCACCAATCATGAAGAGACTAACCATCATCACAGCCGCCCTGGGCTTAGGCGCGATAGCCGCGCAGGGCGCCGTAGCCGCCGAGGGGCGCCTGCTCCGGTTTCCCACCATCGCCGGCAATACGATAGTGTTCAGCTATGGCGGCGACCTCTACAGCGTCGATGCCAACGGCGGCGAGGCTCGCCGCATCACCTCCCACGAGGGCAACGAAATCTTTCCACGCCTGAGCCCCGACGGTAGCCGGGTGGCCTTCACGGGCCAGTATGACGGCAACACCGAGGTGTATCTCATGCCCGTGACAGGCGGCGATCCCGAGCGCCTGACCTACACGGCCACCAACAGCCGCGACGATCTGGGCGACCGCATGGGCCCCAACAATATAGTCATCACATGGACTCCCGGCGGCGAGGGGGTGCTCTACCGCAACCGCACCGGCTCGGGATTTGACGGCAAGCTATGGACTGTGGCCGACACCGGCGGGATGCCCGAGCGTCTGCCTCTGCCCGAGGGTGGCTTCGCCTCTTATTCGCCCGACGGCAAGCGCATGGCCTACAACAGGGTGATGCGCGAGTTCCGCAACTGGAAGTACTACCGCGGCGGCATGGCCGACGACATATGGATCTATGATCCCGCAGCAGGGAGCGTGACCAACATCACCGACAATCCTGCCCAGGACATCATACCTATGTGGATCGGCGACGAGATATATTTTATCTCCGACCGCGACATGACGATGAACCTCTTCTGCTACGACACCACCACCGGCTCCACCCGCAAGGTGACCGATTTCACCGACTACGACATAAAATTTCCGAGCACCGACGGCAAGACTATCGTGTTTGAGAAAGGGGGCTATATCTACCGCTACGATCCAGCCACAGGGCAGTCGGCAAAGGTGGATATCACCCTCGGGAGCGACCGCGTGATGGCTCGCCCCGAGCGGCGCAATGTGAGCGACAAGCTCACGGCGGTGTCGGTCAATCCCGGTGCCACCCGTCTGGCCCTTACCGCACGCGGCGAGGTGTTTGACGTGCCTGTCAAGAGCGGCGTGACCCGCCTGCTCACCCGTACCCCCGGCGCCAACGACCGCGAGGCAGTGTGGAGCCCCGACGGCTCAACAATTGCCTATATCAGCGACCTCGGCGGCGAGACCGAGATATGGGTGAAGCCTGCCGAATCGACCGGCGAGGCACGACGCCTCACATCGGGCGCCGACACCTATATCCGCACTCTTGACTGGACCCCCGACAGCAAGGCCATCATCTATACCGACCGCCGCAACCGCATGGTGGAGGTGGATCCTGCCACCGGAGCCAAAAAGACCCTCGTGACATGTCCCGAGAGCGAGATACGCTCATTCAGCTTCTCGCCCGACAGCCGCTGGATTGCCTACACCCGCCCCGACAAAAACACCTTCAGAGTGGTGTATCTCTACGACCGCACCACCGGCAAGGAGTATCCCGTGACCGAGAAGTGGTACAACTCGTCGGGCCCCATCTTCTCGGCCGACGGCAAGTATCTCTACTTCAACTCCGACCGCGACTTCAACCCCACCTACGGATCGCTGGAGTGGAACCATACCTACAATAATCTCGGCGGCCTCTATATGGCTCTCCTCGCAGCCGACACCCCCTCGCCGCTCCTCCCCACCGACGGCGAGACCCCCGCTGCCACCAAGAGCACCGACGAGGGTGCTACAGCCGTTCCGGCCACAGTGGTGGATCCCGACGGCATTCAGGGCCGCATCCTCCTGCTCACCGACCGCAACGGCTACTACTCACCCCTCTATGCCGACGGCGCGGGCAATGTGTGGTATTCGTCGCGCGGCGGTGTGAGCAAGTACAGCCTCTCCGACCGCAAGGATACCGAGATATGCCGCGGCATGATGGTTGTTGACCCCACCGGCAAGAAGGCTGTGGTTGTGGCCAACGGCGGCAAGATCTATGTGACCCCTCTGCCCCACAGCAAGACCGAGCTCACCAATCCGGTAGATCTCAGCGACATGGTGGCCGTGATCGACTATCAGCAGGAGTGGCCCCAGATATTCGACGAGACCTGGCGTGCCTTCCGCGACGGCTTCTATCTCGAAAATATGCACGGAGTTGACTGGCAGGCCATCAAAGAGAAATATGCGCCCCTGCTGCCCTACTGTGCCACCCGCTACGACCTCAACTTCATCATAGGCGAGATGATAGCCGAGCTTGCCTGCGGCCACGCCTATGTCAATCCCGGCGAGGTGAAGCAGATAGAGCGCATAGGCATGGGTCTGCTCGGCGCCGACATCAGCCGCGACAGCAAGAGCGGCTACTACCGCATAGACCACATCATTCCCGGCGCACCCTACTCGGCATCGCTCAAGTCGCCTCTCAGCGAGCCCGGATCGGGAGTGGCCGAGGGCGACTATATCATAGCCATCGACGGAGTGCCCACCAATACCACCGACAATATCTACACTCTTCTTGCCGGCAAAGCCGGAGTGCTCACCGAGCTCACCGTGGCGAGCAATCCCTCGGCCAAGGGGACCCGCAAGGTGGTTGTGGAGCCTATAGCCGACGAGGAGCCCCTGCGCCACTACAACTGGGTCACCGGCAACATACGCAAGGTGGAGGAAGCCACCGATGGCCGTGTGGGCTATATCTATATCCCCGACATGGGTCCCGACGGACTCAATGAGTTTGCCCGCTACTTCTATCCTCAGCTCGACAAAGAGGCTCTGATTATCGACGACCGCGCCAACGGCGGCGGCAATGTGAGCCCTATGATCATTGAACGCCTGCTCCGCAAGCCCTACCGCATGACCATGAGCCGCACCTCGTCGCAGGTGGGCACTATCCCCGATGCTACCCACGTGGGCCCCAAGGTGTTGCTTATCAATAAGTATTCGGCCTCCGATGGCGACCTCTTCCCCTGGAGCTTCAAGGCCAATAAGCTCGGCACCGTCATCGGCACCCGCACCTGGGGCGGTATCGTAGGTATCTCCGGCCCGCTCCCCTACATGGACGGCACCGATGTGCGCGTGCCCTTCTTCACCAACTACGATGCCGCCACCGGCGAGTGGATAGTGGAGAATCATGGTGTTGATCCCGACATCCTGATCGACAACGATCCTATCCGCGAGGAAGCGGGCGAGGACCAGCAGCTCGACAAGGCTATCCAGACCGCCCTTGAGCAGATCAAGGACCGCAAGCCGCTCCCCGGCGTGCCCGCGCCCCGCACCTTCCGCGACCTCGGCCTCTGACCGCCCTGCCACAATGGAAATCCGCCCTCTCGATCCTGAGCGCGACGCCGAAGCGATAGCCGCGGTCTACCGCCCCTATGTGACAGATACCGACATCTCTTTTGAGGAGGAGGCTCCAACTGCCGCAGATATGGCGTCCCGGCTGGCCCGCTTCACCCGCCGTGTGCCGGGCTTCGTCATGGTGGCGCCCGACGGACGCCTCGCCGGCTACTGCTACACCCATCCGTGGAAGAGCTTTGCCGGATACCGCGACACCCTCGAAACTACGGTGTACGTGGCTCTTGGGTTTGAGCGTCGCGGTGTGGGGCGGGCCCTCATGGAGCGCCTCATCGGCGAGTGCCGCAGCAGGGGAGTGGTGGCCTTGATAGCCTGTATCACCGCAGGCAACCGGGCCAGCATCATCCTCCACGAGAAGCTCGGCTTCAGTCAGGCGAGCCATTTCGAGGCTGTGGGGCGCAAGCATGGCCGCTACCTCGATATAGTCGACTATCAGCTCCAGCTTAAAGCCACCGACACTCAGCGTTAGGGCTTACCGATTGCAACCTATAATCGCGCGGACAGCATTTTCTTGGCTGTCCGCGCGATTAATTGTATCTTTGCAGAGGCTAACGACCTTAGATAATGAAAAGATTGCATATCATACTCCCACACGCCCCGTCGCCAGATATTGCTGCCGCACGAGCGTCGTCGCAACGTCAGATATACCGCTTAACCACCACAGGAGGGCGCGCCCTATGACACTCGACGGAATCTCGCTGGTCAACTTCAAGAATATCGAGGAGGCCACTCTGCACTTCTCGCCCAAGGTCAACTGCCTATTGGGCGACAATGGCATGGGCAAGAGCAATCTGCTCGATGCCATATACACCCTCAGTTTTACCAAAAGCTTCACCGGAGCACCTGACACCCTGCTGATCCGTCAGGGTGAGGAGTTTGTGAGCCTGCGGGGCGAATATACCCGCAGCGGCGTGGCCGAAACGGTGACCCTTGGCATGAAGCGAGGAAAGCGCAAGAGCCTCAAGCGTGGCGGAAAGGAGTATGGGCGCCTCACCGAGCATATAGGACTCTTTCCGGCGGTAGTGGTTTCGCCCTCCGATATCGACCTTATACGCGGAGCCGCCGAGGAGCGCCGCCGCTGGATGGATATGGTGATCTCGCAGAGCGATATGCGCTATCTTGATGCGTTGGTAAGATATGCGGGGCTCGTGGAGCAGCGCAACAAGCTGTTGCGCGACGGCTCGGTAGACCATTTCCTCTATGAAGCTGTCGAGGCTGCCATGGAGATGCCCGCCCGCTACATCCATTCGGCACGCCGGGAATGGACGGCGCGCCTGACCGAGATCTTCGCCCGCCGCTATGAGGCCATAGCAGGGGCCGGGTGTGAGAGCCCGGCGCTCGGCTTCAGAGGGAGTCTGGATGCGTCGGCCGACGGTAGTCTCGCCGCTCTGCTCGATGGCGCGCGGCGCCATGACGAGATAGTGCGCCACACTTCAGTGGGCCCCCACCGCGACGATATCGACATGACTCTCGGCGGCATGCCTATACGCCGCACCGGCTCGCAGGGCCAATGCAAAAGCTTCACGGTGGCTCTGCGCATGGCCCAATATGAGTTTCTTGCATCGGCCACAGGATTGAAGCCGCTGCTTCTGCTCGACGATATTTTTGACAAGCTCGATGCGCGCCGCGTGGAGCGCATCATGGGCATGGTGACCGAAAACCAGTCGTTTGGACAGATATTCATCACCGATACCAACCGCACCCATCTCGACGAGATCATGAGCCGCCGAGGCGGCGACTACCGCATGTGGACGGTCGACAGCGGACATTTTACCCCGACCCATACCGATAAGTCATGAAGCGCAGAGATCCCGAGTCGGTGAGCGAGATAATCGACCGCGTGGTGGCTCAGGCCGGGCTCACCGAAACCATGGCGTGTCAACGCGCCTGCTACCTCTGGCCCGAAGTGGTGGGCCCGGGCATCAACCGCTATACCTCCCGACGCTATGTCGACGGGAGTGTGCTCCATGTGTTCATCAATTCGGCCCCATTGCGCAATGAGCTAACCTTCATGCGCTCCAATATCATAGCCAACCTCAACAAGATCATAGGGTCGGATGCCATCACCGACCTGATAATCCACTGACCTACCCTAATCTCAGATAAGACAATGAAACCAGGATCATATCTCCACAGCGACAATCCGAGAGTGCCACGCGCCGACTATCCCTACCGCCACTGCCTCCATCTGCAGACACGCTTCACCGACTGCGATATGCTCGGCCATATCAACAACAACACCTTCCTGTCGTATATGGATCTGGGCAAAGCCCGCTACTACGAGGCGGCCCTCGGCCCTCTTTTCGACTACCGCAACATCACCGTGGCGATAGTCAATATCAATATAAACTTCTATGAACAAGCCTTTTTTGTGGAGGATCTGGAAGTGTGGACCCGTGTGACTGCCATTGGCCACCGGTCGATCACTTTCGAGCAGCGCATAGTCAACGCCAAGACCGGACACACCAAATGCATGGCATCGACGGTGATGACCGCCTTTGATCCTGCCACCGCAAAATCTATACCTCTCGATCAGGCTTGGGTGGCGGCGATAGAGAGCTATGAGGAGCGGCAATTGATAAGTGGCGCAAATTGATCCGTCATTGCAAAATAATTGTTACCTTTGCATTACTCCCCTCCCAACTATCAAATAACAGATACTTTTCATACCGAATACAATGGACAAGTACCACGATACCGTAGCGGCCAGCAAGGTGACTACCGACGACAGTGCGGTGGCAGCTGCCGTGGCCAAGATTCTTGAAGAGAATATGGCCGAGGCCCGTACCCCTGAAAATCTGAAGCTCTGCTTCAGCGCCATCGACCTCACCACCCTCAATGCTACCGATTCCCCTCAGTCGGTGGCCCGCTTCACTGAGCGTGTCAACGATTTTGAAAACGACTACGGCGAGCTGCCCCATGTGGCGGCGATCTGTGTATATCCCTGCTTCACTCCGGTGGTGCGCACAGTGCTCGACGTGAGCAATGTGAACATTGCAGCCGTGAGCGGCGGATTCCCTTCGAGCCAGACCTTCCCCGAGGTGAAGGTGGCTGAAACAGCTTTGGCTGTGGAGGGTGGAGCCGATGAGATTGACATTGTGCTCAATCTGGGCAACTTCCTCGATGGCGACTGGCAGGAGGTGTGTGATGAGATCGACGAGCTCAAGCATTCATGCCGCGGCGGGCGCCTGAAGGTGATCCTTGAGACAGGAGCCCTCAAGAGCGCCGAGAATATCCGTGCAGCTTCTATCCTTGCCCTCTACTCCGGAGCTGATTTCCTCAAGACTTCGACCGGCAAGGGCTATCCCGGCGCTTCGCTTGAGGCTGCCTATGTGATGTGTGAGTGCATCAAAGAGTATTACGAGAAGACAGGCACCATGGTGGGCTTCAAGGCCGCCGGCGGTGTGTCGACCACCGACGAAGCCCTCGGTTATCTCTGTGTGGTCAAGGCTGTGCTCGGCGACAAGTGGCTCACTCCCGAATATTTCCGCATCGGAGCCTCGCGCCTTGCCAACACGCTTCTGAGCGATATCGTGGGCTCGGAGGTGAAGTATTTCTGAAGCACAATCCTCAAACCATCATTATCATTTTAATCCCACCCCAATGGAAGACGTGAAATATTTCGCGATGCTGGGTAGCCAGCGTGTGGGTCCCATGACTCTTGACGAGCTCAAGACCATCGGTCTGACACCCGTCACCCCTGTGTGGCGCACCGGTATGGCCGATTGGGCGCAGGCCTCGACTCTTCCCGAGCTGGCTTCGTGCTTTGGTCCGGCTACGGCACCGTCATATCCTCCCTACAACAGCAATTATCCCTACAACAATCAGTCGCCCAAGGCCGATTACGGGAGCGGTTACTACAATCCTCAGGAAAGCGGTCAGATGCCTCCTCGACCTGATACTTATCTGGTGTGGAGCATAGTCGTGACAGTGCTCTGCTGCCTTGTAGGCGGCATTGTGGCGCTGGTATACTCGTCGAAGGTAAATTCATGCTACGACCGCGGCGACTACGAGGGAGCGCTGAGCGCATCCAACACCGCCCGCACGTGGTGCATCATATCGGCTGTGGTCGGATTCGTCTTCAGCACGGCATATGTCGGTGTGACTGCATTTGGCCTTCTCGGTAATCTGCTGTAAAAACCACCCGGCATTTGACCGTAAAAGCACGACAGCTGGCACTGACGGCGGCGGCAATAGCTGCCGCCGTCGTGGCTGTGTGGATCTACCGTGCGTTTGATCCGTCGGAGGCGGGATGGTTTCCCCCCTGCCTGTTCAAGGCGGCCACCGGCCTCGACTGTCCCGGTTGCGGCACCCAGCGTGCCTTTCACGCCCTGCTTCATGGCGATCTTGCCGGGGCATGGGGCTTCAACGCGGCTTTCGTGCTGTCGCTCCCGCTGATAGCGCTTCTTGTGGCGCTTAGGCTGAAGCCGGGCATCAGCCCGCTTATGGTCAGGATCACCGGGAGCCGCCCGTTTATCCTGACTGTCTTTTTCCTGTTTGTAGCGTGGACCATAATGCGCAATATACCCATATTGGCCCCGGATTAACCCCCCTCGTTTCATCAGATTGTATCAAAGCAATGGAAAACGCAGATAAGTCGGCAAGCGCACCAAAGGAGCGCCTCTGGAACCGCAACTACTGCACGGCCATGGCCGGCAATTTCATGCTCTTTTTTTCCTTCTATCTACTCACCCCGCTGCTCCCCATCTATCTCGACTCGCAGTTTGCAGCCGACAAGGATATGATAGGGTTGGTGCTGTCGGGCTATGTGCTCGCGGCTCTGTTTGTGAGGCCGTTCAGCGGCTTTGTGGTCGATACATTCGACCGCAAGAGGGTGTTGATGCTCTGCTTTTTCTTTTTCTTCATCTGTTTTGCCGG
The DNA here is from genome assembly GCA_910579675.1 of uncultured Muribaculaceae bacterium. Lineage (GTDB taxonomy): Bacteria > Bacteroidota > Bacteroidia > Bacteroidales > Muribaculaceae > Paramuribaculum. The sequence continues at coordinate 10,852 of CAJTUF010000003.1, forward strand.
ATATATCGGTGCGGGCACACTGCTGATGTTTGCTGTGGTGCGCACCCTCCACGGCCTTCCATTCGGCGCCTCAACGGTTGCCAACAGCACTGTGGCTATAGATGTGTTGCCGAGCAGCCGCCGCAACGAAGGGATAGGGTACTACGGTCTGAGCAACAATCTCGCCATGGCGATAGCCCCTTCGGCCGGTATCTGGATCTATGGCATGACGGGCAATTTCTCCCTTCTTTTCTGGATTTCTCTCGCTGTGGCTCTCGGTGGCTTCGTTTGTTCTACCTCGGTCAAGCTACCCAAGCGGAGACGCGTCGAGGGCAAGCCCAAGATGAGCCTCGACCATTTCTTCCTTACCCGCGCTTGGCTGCTTGCGCTCAACATCATGTGTTTCGGCCTCTGCTGGGGAGTGATGAGCAATTATGTGGCAATCTATGCCAAGGAGGTGATAGGTATCACCGAGGGCACCGGTCTCTTTTTCGCCCTGCTGTCGATAGGACTTTTCACGAGCCGCCTCTACGGTCAGAAAGGGCTCCGCAAGGGGCGCCTGGCAGAGAATGCCATCGAGGGCGCGGCGATAAGCGCCGTTGGCTTCACCCTTTTTGCTATGGTGGAGCAGGAGTGGGCATTCTATCTCTCGGCCATTCTCGTTGGTCTCGGCAACGGACGCATGTACCCTGCTTTTCTCAATATGTTTGTGGCCATGGCACGCCACGATCAGCGCGGCACCGCCAATTCGTCGATTCTCACCTCATGGGATATCGGCATGGGCATAGGTATCCTTGCCGGAGGCGTGCTGGTGGAATATACGGGCTATGCGAGTGCATTCTGGTTTACGGCGGCGTCGCAGATAGCCGGACTGCTTCTTGTGGTGTTTTTTACCCGCCGTTTCTTCCTCAGCCGCCGTCTGCCTGCCGGGAGCTGAACCAAAGGGAGTCGCCGCAGGTTGTTACAAGAGTAACAGTCCAACCCCCTCTTAAACTCTTGTAATATGGGATTCATACTCTTCATTGTGATCGGCGCAGTGGCCGGCTTTCTGGCCGGAAAGCTGATGCGCGGCGGAGGCTTCGGCCTCATCATCAATCTTATAGTAGGTATAGTGGGCGGTGTGCTTGGCGGATGGATCTTCGGACTCCTCGGCATCCACACCAGCAGCATCATAGGCAGTCTGATCACCTCGGTGGTTGGAGCCGTAGTGCTCTTATGGCTCGCAGGCCTGATAGCCCGCGCCACCCGCAGCTGACATCTTTTTAAAATCGATACACATATCGGCGGACTGCAGAGATTGTAGTCCGCCGATATGTGTATCGCTTTTTTTTCACTACCTTTGAGGATCTCTGAAGGAGTGTTACGGAAAATAACGGTCAGTTGTTGATTTTCAGCGACATGCCGTTGAGCTTGCGGAAGAGGTCGAGGGCATATACATCGGTCATGCCGCTGACATGATCCACCACGGCCTGAATCTTGCCGTAGAGGTCGGGTGCATCGACGTCGTATTGCTGTGGCACCTGCGAGAGGAGCAGCCGCGAGTAGTTGAGGCCCGGATTTCTCACGGCATCGACCAGCCGCTCCATAAGGAATGTTATGATACGGTTGCCGGCGAGCTCGATGTCAACCACATCGGAGGAGCGGTAGATGCGCTCCCACGACAGATCGTTGCATGCTTCATAGGCGCTTTTTTCGAGCTGTGGGATATGGTGGAGGAGCGATCCGTCGAATCTGCCTGCGAGGATAGCATCTTCGTTGGCTGCGAAAGCATCGGCACAGGCGGTGACGAGGGCGCCTATCACGCATGAGCGCAGATATGATATTTTCTCGTTGGGATCGTCGACGGTAGCCATGCGGGTTTCCATGCGGGCGCGGCGGTCGGAGGGGAAGAATGATAGGAAATGTCTCATCACCGAGGCCGTGGGTATGATGCCGAGCTTGTGGGCATCCTCTATGTCCATAACCTCGTAGCAAATGTCGTCGGCTGCTTCGACGAGATATACCAGCGGGTGGCGGGCATAGCTTATGGCGCCGTCGGGTGCAGGGCGGCGGAGCATACCGAGCTCGGTGGCCACACGGATAAAGGAGTCACATTCGGAGTCGAAGAAACCGAATTTGTTTTTACCCTCCGGGGCGAGCGACGACTCGTAGGGATATTTCACTATAGCCGCAAGGGTGGAATAGGTCATTGCGAAGCCGCCGGGACGGCGTCCCCGGAAGGGGTGGGTGAGGAGGCGGAATGCGTTGGCATTGCCGTCGAAAGAGGTCAGATCGGCCCATTGGCGGGGCGTGAGGAGGCTACGCAGATCGGCTCCGGCGCCCTCGCTGAAAAAGGTAGAGATGGCTTTCTCGCCCGAGTGGCCGAAGGGCGGATTGCCTAAGTCGTGGGCCAGACAAGCGGCTGCCACTATCTCGCCTATCGACTCCAGTTTGGAGGCCCAGGGGGCTGAGGCATGGCGAGGATATATCCTCATCAGCACCTCGGTGGCGAGCGAGCGGCCTACGGTGGCGACCTCTATGCTGTGGGTCAGGCGGTTGTGGACAAAGATACTGCCGGGCAGCGGAAACACCTGGGTCTTGTTCTGCAAGCGGCGGAATGGCGACGAGAACACAAGGCGGTCGAAGTCGCGCTGGAAGTCGCTGCGGGCCCTCAGCCCACGGGCCGGATCGCGATAGTCTTCAAGGCCGAAGCGGAGGTCGCTGATAAGGCTATCCCACGACATTGTGGTTCCGGGGGCGGCTGAGGAGATAGGTGAGGTCATGATGCAGGAGTGGCTGATGAGTCGATATGAACATCGAGCTGGGGGAAGGGGAAATGGATGCCGGCCTTTGGCAGCTCGTTGTAGAAACGCTCGTTGAACTCAAAGTAGATATCCCAATAGTCGGAGGTGGCGGCCCATGCCCTGACCTGAAGTATCACAGCCGAGTCGGCGAGTGAGCTCACGAGCACCACGGGCGATAGGTCGGGCGCGGGGGCGGCGCCTGCCACAATAAGAGGATTGGAGGTGACATATTTCTTCCCTTTCACCACCCGTGGATCCTGATCGAGCATGGCGAGGATGGTGCGGCGGGCGTCGTCGACGCTGTCGCCGTAGGATATGCCTATGTCCCAGCTTATGCGGCGGGTGGAGGCATGGCTCCAGTTGTTGATGCTTCCGGTCGACAGTCCGCCGTTGGGTATGATGATGGTCTTGTTGTCGCCTGTGGTGATGATGGTGTGGAATATCTGTATCTCCTTCACAGTGCCTGAATAGCCTTGCGCTTCGATAAAGTCGCCGATGCGGTAGGGCTTCAGGAGGAGTATGAGTATGCCGCCCGCAAAGTTCTGGAGGGTGCCGCTCAGGGCCATACCGATAGCCACGCCGGCCGAGGCAAAGAGGGCCAGGAATGAGCTGGTGGGGATGCCGAGGATGCTGATCACCGTGATGATGAGGATGAAGTAGAGCACTATCCTCACCATCGACAGGATGAAAGTCGACAGGGAGAGATCGATCTTGCGCCTCACCATCATCGAGGTGAGGAGGCGGTGGATGCGGGTGATGATAAACCGTCCGGCATAGAACACCAGCACGGCGAGAGTGATGTGGATCACCAGCTCGACGGTGCCTTCGGCTATGCGGTTGATGAAGTCGCCGAGGCTGAGCCCCTTGAGCTCTTCGAGGCTCGCCTTGAGCTTTTCGGGATCAGGAGCGGGGGTTGCAGCAGGATCGATTGACTGAAACATACGTGATATTCAGACCGGAATGTGACAGGAGTAAGGAGGATCAGTAGGCGGCGGGAGTGAGCGAGGGATTGAGGCTCACTACATCGCGATACCAGGCATGGTTGTCGTAGCCCATGTAGGAGGCGTCGGAGGGCGCCGACAGCATGGCACACGACAATCCGCCAAAGCCCGTGAGGTCGTATTTGCCATATGTCGGGGTGGCGGCTTTGTAGACCACGGCCTTGTCGTAGGCCGCTTTCCAAGCCGACACGAGTGCTGGGTCGACATCGGGGAGAGAGGAGATATAGTGGGCCATATCGACAAATGAGTTGCGGTAGAAGCCGTAGAAGCGCACGGGGGTATATCCGGGCCCTGCGAGGGCTCCTGTGCGCATTATGGCGGCGGTGGCGTCGGCCAGCTCCTTGAGGTGGGCGGTCTCCACGACACTCATGGTGCAGTAGGGCGACATGCCGTTGACTCCGTTGGCATAGTAGGTGAAGGTGTTGGTGGCAGCCTTGACCATATCGGGCTCAGTGGCGAAAAATTCCGGTACATTCATCTGGTAAGGCATACCGTAGACCTGAAGCTCGGTGGGTGAGGCCACAATAACGGGGGCGGCGTCCTTGAGTTCGTAGGCCACCTCGATGGAGCCCATGAGGCAGCAGTCGAAATAGATGAAGTCGAAGCGTCGGCCTTCGAGGGCTTGGGCGAGCGAGGTGATTTTCATCTCCGTGCCGCCGTCGTCGCCGAAGGAGAGGGGCATGGGAGTGGCTGCCGGTGCCTCGGCAAGAGGCGAGGCGGAACGGGAGTCGGAGGTCTCGACCCATCCGGTGCCGTGGCTCCAGAGCACGAGGGCATAAGAGTCGGCCTTGGCAAGCGACTCGACGTCGGAAAACACCTCCTTCATGCGCGAAGGGGTGAGGGTGAGGCCGTCGGAGTAGCCACCGTCGTAGGTCTTCAGGGTCACGTCGCCATCTTTGGTAATCTCGATCAGAGCGGGATCTTTGTGACGGGCGGCGTGATATACCACCAGATGGGAATTGTCGGGGATCTGCGAGGCTGCCGATCTCATCTCGTCAAGGTCGAGGCGGTCGTAGCGCTGCGATCCGAGATTGTTGTTGGCGGCCATGTAGACAATCACCGTGCGGGAAGGCACAGGATCGGGCGTGGGTTCATCGCTGCTGCACGCCTGGAGCAGCGACGTGGCAATCAGTATCAGAGAAGCGATAAAGATATTAGCTATAGACAGATGATTAGTTTTCATAACGCAAAATTACGCAAAAATAACGGCTTGCGGCATATATGACACATTAAAATATCAAAAAAATTCAGTGTCAGAGGCTTTGGGGCACCCTGGCCGCCCGATCATCACCGGGCTATGATGCAGGATGCAAGTGCTTAATGCATGTTAAATTTATCAGCCCCCACTTGAAAAAAAGAGATAAAAAGGTTGCCGACACAAGATTTTAGCTATCTTTGCAGGAGAAGAGGAGCCACGAGGCTCCCATCGCTTGTCAAACAACGCAATATTCACAAAGTATAACCCATTATATACCATGGTAAACAGCAAGCCATATGTAATAGGTATCGACATGGGCGGCACCAACACGGTGTTCGGCATTGTTGATGCCCGTGGCGTGGTCCTTACGTCGGACAGTATCAAAACGCGCAAGCACTCCAATATCAACGACTATATAGATGAGCTCTATGCCGGTATCACCCGTCTGATAGAGAGCATCGAGGCTCAGGACAAGATCTTCGGTATCGGTGTGGGCGCCCCCAACGCCAACTATTACACCGGCATGATCGAGGACGGAGTGAATCTTCCCTGGCCCACTCCCGTGCCTTTTGCCCAGCTTCTGCGCGACAAGTTCAACATTCCCGTAGCTATCACCAACGACGCCAATGCCGCCGCTATCGGTGAGATGACCTATGGCGCTGCCCGCGGTCTCAAGGATTTCATCATGATCACACTCGGCACCGGTGTTGGCTCCGGCGTGGTGGTCAATGGTCAGCTGGTCTACGGCCACGACGGCTTTGCCGGCGAGCTGGGCCATGTGATAGTTAAGCGCAACAACGGCCGTCTCTGCGGTTGCGGCCGCGCCGGATGTCTGGAGACATATTGCTCGGCCACCGGTGTTGCACGCACAGCCCGCGAATTTCTCGAGATACGCGATGGCGAGAGCAGCCTCCTGCGCAACATCCCCATCGACGAGATAACTTCAAAGGATGTGTATGACGCAGCCATGGCGGGCGACAAGCTGGCCAAGGATGTGTTTGAATACACCGGCAATATCCTCGGCGAGGCTCTTGCCGACTTCACCACCTTCACCTCACCCGAGGCCTTTATCCTCTTCGGAGGTCTGGCCAAGAGCGGCGAGCTTCTGCTCAAGCCCCTGCGCGAGTCGATGGAGCGCAATATGCTCTCGATCTGGAAAAACAAGGTGAAGATCCTCCCCTCTGAGCTCAAGGAGGCTGATGCCGCCGTGCTTGGCGCTTCGGCTTTGGGCTGGGAAGCAAAGGATAAGTAAACCGTCATCACGACACGATAGATACAACGATACAGACAGCGCGGCGCGACATCGGTTTACTGCCGAAGTTGTTGCCGCGCTGTCGATATGGAATAACCCGCAGACTACAGATATTCCGATGCAGCCAGTGCAGCCTACGTCGCGACGACCGCTCTACCGCGCCTTGCGGTGGGGGCGGATTGCCGTATCTGTAGCGTCGCTGTCGGTTCTTACCGGGGGCCTCTCATTCTGCGGCATGAGCATCCCGGCGGTGGCCGCAGTGCTTGCCCGGGTGCAGCTGCTTCCGGCTGTCGCCACCTTTGCGGTTGCCATATTCATAGGGTGGCTCGCCGTGACTCTTGTGTTCGGGCGCATCTACTGCTCCACAGTGTGCCCTTTAGGCACGCTGCAGGATATAGCCTCGCGCGGCGGCCGCTGTCAGGGCCCGTCGCGGGTCTACCGCTACAATCGCCCTATGCAGGGGCTGCGCTACGGTGTGCTCGTGGCGGTGCTCACCAGCCTCATGGCCGGATTCATGATAGTGCCTTCGATAGTTGATCCCTACACCATGTGGGAGCGCTTCTGCCTGGCCTGTATCCGTCCGCTCGCAGGGTTGCCGCCGCTTCCCGAGGCTCAGATAGCTCCGGCATCCGACCGCTTTCTGCCGCCCCTCACCATAGCCATGAGCTCGGCTGCCGGCGCTATGGTGGCCATAGCCTCGCTCGGACTGGTGGCAGTGGTGGCCGCACGTCGTGGCCGCACATTCTGCAACACCATATGCCCCGTGGGCACAACTCTGGGCATAGTGTCGCGCTATGCCATCTTCCAGATGGACATCGACACCGATCTATGCACCAATTGCCGCCGGTGTGTGGATGTGTGCAAATGCTCCTGCATCGACCTCACCGACCATGTGGTCGACACGAGCCGGTGTGTGGTGTGTTTTGATTGCACCGACGCTTGCCGCGACGGCGCCATCAGCTATGTGGCCACACGCAAGCAACTCTCCATCCCCATGATGGAGCGCACCGATTCTCCGGCCCTTACCTCCAATCAATAATCACTCCCCCATCATCATCACACCACAGTGAAGCAATATCTCGACCTGCTCAATACGATACTCACCGAAGGGACCGACCGCCACGACCGCACCGGCACCGGCACCCGGAGCATCTTCGGCTATCAGATGCGATTCAATCTCTCCGACGGCTTTCCGCTCCTCACCACCAAGAAGCTCCACCTGCGGTCGATTATCCACGAACTGCTGTGGTTTCTGCGTGGCGATACCAACATAAAGTATCTCAACGACAACGGTGTGAGGATATGGGATGAATGGGCCGGCCCCGACGGCGATCTTGGCCATATCTACGGCTATCAGTGGCGCTCGTGGCCCGACTACAACGGGGGCCATATCGATCAGATAGCCCAGGCGGTCGACACCATAAAGAACAATCCCGACTCGCGGCGCATCATGGTGTCGGCATGGAATGTGGCCGACATACCTCAGATGCATCTCCCCCCCTGCCATGCCCTGTTTCAGTTTTATGTGGCGGACGGGAAGCTGAGCCTACAGCTCTACCAGCGCTCGGCCGATTGCTTCCTCGGCGTGCCGTTCAACATTGCCTCATATGCCCTGCTGCTGATGATGACTGCTCAGGCCACCGGTCTTGAGCCCGGCACCTTTGTCCATACTCTCGGCGATGCCCATCTCTATCTCAATCATCTTGACCAGGCGCGCCTGCAGCTCACCCGCGAGCCGCGCGCCCTGCCGCAGATGGTGCTCAATCCGGAGGTCAAAGACCTCTTTGGATTTACCTACGACGATTTCACCCTCGAGGGCTACGACCCCCACCCCCATATCAAAGCCACAGTAAGCGTATGACCGACATAGCCCTCCTACCATCCATAGCCATCATCGTGGCCACAGCCGCACGCAACGCCATAGGCGCCGCAGGCTCCATCCCCTTCCGCATCAGCGGCGACATGAAGCGCTTCAGAGAGGTGACCATGGGGCGCCCCATCATCATGGGCCGACGCACATTCGAGTCGCTCCCCTCAGGTGCTCTCCCCGGGCGCCACAACATCGTTGTGAGCCACCGGGCCGACTACCATCCCGACGGAGCCACCGTGGCTCCGTCGCTCTCCGAGGCTATCGCTATCGCCGCAGCCGGGCATCCCGACGAGATCATGATAATAGGGGGCGGCGAGATCTACTCGCAGGCTCTCGGCTCCACCTCGCGCATCTATCTCACCGAGGTGGACGCCGACTACCCCGATGCCGACACATTCTTTCCGGAACTCGATATGGCCGCCTGGGCGGTAGAGGAGGTCTCGGAGCCGATGACCGACCCCAAGAGCGGCCTCGGCTACCGCTTCATCACCCTCCGCAGGCGCCGCGCTCCCCGCGGGTAACCCGCCCGTCAGATCGCTCCACGTAGAGATTCAACAGACTGCGGCAGCTTAATCCTCCAACGATAAAACAAAAATAATAAAGCAGTATATGTCAACACTAATTAAGGCCATTGTTGTAGCGCTTAGCGTAGGAGCGATCGTCAATCTGTCGTCCTGTGGCAGCCACGAAGACGACAAGGCTCTGGGTGAGGTTGTGGTTGATGTCGACCAAGCGGTAGAAGTTGAGATCGATACAACCCGTCTGATACCTTTGGAAGCAAACAGCCGGTCGTTGCTGTATAATGTGAGAGGCCTCAATATTGTCGACGGCAACTTTTACGTGGCATCGGTAGATATGATCAAAGCCTTTGACCGCAATGGCAAATTCATAAGTGAGATCTCAGGTAAGGGTCAGGGCCCGGAGGAATATCTCGGTTTGAAGCAGGTGGCTGCTTCCGGCGATACCATCTTGATTTTTGATAATATGACGCCAAAAATCATGAGTTTCGGCACGGATGGCACATTCCTATCCTCTCTCAGCATACCGAAAGGTGAGATCGAGCATGGCCGGAAACCCAATTTCATAGCATTTGGAGATTACGGAGATTATCGCATTACCCGCAATGGATGGACAGATAACACCTCGGAGTCAAACCCGATGTTTTCAGTCTACTCATCCGACTGGGATTATGTCGGAGATCTCCCCGGCAGAGAAATGCGGAATGGCGAATATTTCCCCGATATGTTTGCTGTCGATCCTGATCGGCAGATTGTTTATTACTGGGAGATGTTTAATGACACTGTTTTTGTGCTCAACTCCGAGGGCGTATATCCGAAATTTTATTTGAATTATGGAAGTCGCAGGGTGCCTTCCGACATAATGGAGCTTAATTCAAGCTATGACCGGATTAATGCGATTGTAAAGGGTGGCAAAACTGAGTGTGTGACTAATGCAAGATCTTTTCAGGTCTACGGAAAGTATCTGTTCTTTACCATCAGTTCGTTTGCCAATAAGGTTTATCTGTGCGTTTTAGACACAAAATCACTTTCTGCAAAAGTGATTGGCCTGTCATCTGTCAATGAGCGTTATTCGCTCAATCCCATAATTGCTTTGGATAACGACATGCTGTATGTCAACATGACAGATAATGCAGATGTTGAGGCAAATCCATTGTTATACCCGCTTTCAGTCCAATCGCTGACAGAATAGAAATATGCATAAAAAAGCCTTGTATTGACTCCACACCGGATTATTACCGTTTTTTCCCCTGATTGAGCCTCTGAGATTCATGCCTCCTCCCGTGCTTTTTTATGTCGAAAGTATTGCGGGAGAGCGGTGGATTGACTATATTTGCAATAGCTTTCGCGGCGACAACAGATGCAAGCGGAGGCCGACTGCCAACAATCAAGTATTAACTCTCTTTCTGTAAGGATAGAATAACATTACGACAACCAAAATGAAGAAGAAATTTATCTGCACTGTGTGCGGCTATGTACACGAAGGGGACGAAGCTCCCGAAAAGTGCCCCATCTGCGGTGCTCCCGCTTCCAAGTTCAAGGAACTCGACGAGACCGCCGAGCTCGTGTTTGTGACCGAGCATGAGGTGGGCTGCGCCAAGGGCCAGGACCAGCAGATGATCGACGACCTCACCGCCCATTTCAACGGCGAGTGTGGCGAAGTGGGCATGTATCTCGCCATGTCGCGTCAGGCCGACCGCGAGGGCTACCCCGAAATCGCCGAGGCCTTCAAGCGCTACGCCTTCGAGGAGGCTGAGCACGCCGCCAAGTTTGCCGAGCTCCTCGGCGAATGTGTGTGGGACACCAAGACCAACCTCGAGAAGCGCATGGCTGCCGAGGCCGGTGCCAATGAAGACAAGATGCGCATCGCCCGCCGCGCCAAGGAGCTCGGCCACGACGCCATCCACGACACCGTGCATGAAATGGCCAAGGATGAAGCCCGCCACGGCCAGGGCTTCCAGGGTCTCTACAAGCGTTTCTTCGCCAACAAGAAGTAAATCGCCCGTAAGCACGATCTGAAACAAAACAGCGCGCCTCCGCATCCATCCTCATGGTGATGCGGAGGCGCGTGGTTTTTTATATATCACGGCCGATGAATGTTGCGCGGATGGCAGGCGAGGATGTCGCGCCGCAGGAGCGACGAGTCGATGTGGAGATAAATCTCGGTGGTGGCAATGCTCTCATGGCCGAGCATCTGCTGGATGGCTCTCAGATTGGCGCCCCCTTCGAGCAGATGCGACGCAAATGAGTGGCGCAGTGTGTGGGGCGATATTTTCTTGAGTATTCCGGCCTTGGCTGCCGCCCGGCGTATGATGTAAAACACCATGACGCGGGTCAGCCTCCCTCCGCGGCGGTTGAGAAAGAGTATGCCTTCGTCGCCCCGGCGTATGTCGGTCATGCGGTCGCGGTCGGCGAGCCACTTCTGTATCTCGCTTATGGCCGAGGGGGAGAGTGGCACGAGGCGTTCCTTGTTGCCTTTACCCACCACTATGAGAAATCCTTCGGGGATGAAGATGCGGTTGATCTCGAGGTCGACGAGCTCGCTCACGCGGAGGCCGCAGGAGTAGAGGGTCTCGATGATGGCGCGGTTGCGCTGGCCTTCGGGCTTCGACATATCTATCGACGCCTCCATGGCGTCGATCTCGGCCACCGAGAGGGTGTCGGGGAGATGGCGGGAGGTCGATGGCGCCTCAAGGAGTTCGGAGGGGTCGGCGCTGATGCGCGACTCGGCGGTCATGAAGCGGAAGAAGGCTTTTATGCCCGATACTATTCGTGCCTGCGAGGCGGCGCCGATGCCAATGTCGTGGAGTCCGGAGGCAAAGGCGCGGAGGGTGTCGAGCGTCACATCGGCCGGAGCTATGCCTCGGTCGTCGATAAAATCGAGCAGCTTGGAGGCGTCGCGCGAGTAGGCTTCGAGGGTATTGGCCGAGAGGCCCCTTTCGAGCCTCATATGGGCCTCGAAAAGGTCGATCAGGGCTATCGACCCGGGTGTCATGGCATGGCGACCTCCAGGCGCTGTCGCGGTATGCCTCTGCGGAGGCAGAAGATGGCCATGGAGGGTCCGCGGAACATCACGCCACACTCGAGTGTGGCGGCCCACCGCTCCAGAAGCACTATGGCCTCAGGATCAGTGGCCACATAGGTGCGTATTTCTCCCGACGGAGTGCCGAGGGTGGTGTCGGGGCCTACGGTGAGCATGGCCTCCGGGCCGGCCTCGACGGCGGCGCGGTAGAGGAGCCGGCCCCGACGCGAGGCTATTGAGTCTTCAGCATAATAGCGTGCGCCCCCCTGAGGGTGGATCACCGACCGCAGATAAGCGTAGGCAAAGGGTGAGTGGACACCGAAGCCCCTCACTCGCCACGCGCGTCTCACCGGGCCGGTGAGATACTTCACCACACGGTTCATCGAGCCTTCTCTGTGGCGCCGTTGTTGTCGCGGCGTATGGCTCTGATGGCAAAGAGGAGTGCAGCTGCAAGAGCCAGATAGATTATGATAACCGATGCGGAGGCGAGGGCCACGGTGGTGTGGAGGCTGCGGGGATCAAACCACATCTCTATGGCGTGGGTTCCGGCAGGAATGGGAATGGCGCGCAGCAGGTAGTCGACACGTCCTATCTCGACCGGCTCCCCGTCGACGGTGGCGTGCCATCCCCAGGGGAAGTAGACCTCCGAAAACACTGCGAGGGCGCCACGGGCGGTGGTGGCGGCGTAGGTCAGGCGGTCGGGTGCGTAGGTGGTGAGTCGGATGGTGTCGGCGGGTGATGCGGCCGCGGGCTCGCCGAGGATGGAGCGGAAAGAGGCGTCGGCCACCGCCCGGCGGCGGGGATCGAGGGTGTCGAGACGATCCATCTCGGCATCGGCGCCTTCCACATAGTCTATACCGTCGACAAACCATGCGTTGCCGTAGGCTTCATCGTTGAAGATCGGTCGTCCGGTCTGGTCGATGAAGTAGCGGGAGTTGAGCATATTGGCCACTCGGAAGTCGGATTCGTCGGGCATCCCGGCCTGGAAGTTGCCGAGATGGCGGTCGATCATATCCTGATAGCGGGTGAGCTTGGCTGCGTGGTAGCCACCCACGGTCTTGTGGTGGTAGGATGGAGCGGCGCCCTGAAATTCGGGTATGTCAAACACACGGTAGTGGGTTGTGGTGTCGGCAAGGATGGCGCGGTCGGTGTCGGAGAGGGGGAAGGGCTCGGGGCCTGCCACGAGCTTGTTGACAAACGCCTCGCCCGAGAGATAGCGCTTGTTGACCGAGAAGAGGTCGGCGCACACCACTATGCCTATCGCGGCCACGGCCACGGCCATGGATAGCTTGCGCCTGAAGTAGAGAAGCAGGAGCGCGAAGCCGGCACCGACAATGAGGAATGAGCGCATACAGTCGGACGACACCATTGAGTGGCGCAGGGCCACAACGGCGCTGTAGACCGATGGATTGGAGAGGGAGAGGGCCGAGGCCTGGTCGGGGGAGGCGCCCTGCTGGGTGAGCGCCTGACGGAGATATGAGTCGGTGGCGCGGTCGGAGTCGGTGATGGGCGAGCCGAAGATGTCGGGCGACACTATGCCGGCCAGACACACCACGAGCACCACGCCGAAGGCGGCGAGGAATGGCTTGCGGAAGCGATCCCATGCTTCATCGCGGGGTGTGGAGAGCACCGTCTGGAGTGCCATGACAGCCAACAGAGGCATGGTAAATTCGGCTATGACCAAGATAGACTCAACTGTGCGGAAGCGCGAATACATGGGCATATAGTCGATCATGAGGTCGGTGAGCCACATGCAGTTGCGCCCTAAGGCAAGAAGTATGGAGAGAATGGTGAGAATCACGAGAGCCCATTTTAGCGGCCCTTTCACCACAAAGCATCCGAGGAGGAACAGGGCGCATATCAGGGCGCCCACATACACCGGGCCGCTGGTGCCTTCTGGCTCGCCGAAATATTGACCTACCCACTGGAGATATTGCTGCTCGGCGGGGCCAATGGTGCCGGCGTCGGCCATGGCGCGGGCGTCGGGGAGATCGGCGAGGGTAAGCATCTGGTTGCGCCCGGCCACCGGCTTCATCGAGGCTCCGCCTTTCACGTTGGGAATGAGCAGGGTAAAGGTCTCAGCGCGGCCATAGCTGTATTGAGTGATATAGTCGCGGTTGAGGCCCGAGGTGGCGTTGGCCGGATCGGTGTCGGCCGAGAGCTCGGAGTGGTTGCCGCGCATGGTCTCCTTGGAGTATTCGTAGGTGTTGTAGAGGCTCGGGAGGTTGGCCCCGACAGCGAGAATGGCTGCGGCAGCGAGAGCACCGGTGGCTATAATCCAGCGCCTCATCTCACCCTTTCGTATGGCCGATATGAGGAATGCCACCATGAATCCGGCAATGACGAAGAGGAAGTAGTAGGTCATCTGCACATGGTTGCCAGCGATCTGCATCATGGCAAAAAGAGCCGCGAGAGCCGCTCCGGCGAGGTATCGCCCGCGGTAGGCGAGGATGATGCCGCCTATAGTCGGGGGCACATAGGCCAGAGTGATGAACTTCCATATGTGTCCGGCGCCGATAATGATCACGAAGTAGCTTGAAAAGCCGTAGGCTATGGCACCTATCAGCGCCACATACCACCGCATCTTCATCGTGAGGCCGAGGATGAAAAATCCTATCATCATCATGGCCAGCAGATTGGAGGGGGAGGGGAGCCCGAGCCCCATCACCGAGTTGATCCATGAGAAGAGAGAATTGGACGGGTAGGATGGGGAGATCTGGAATGTGGGCATGCCCGAGAAGAGGCTGTTGGTCCAGCGCGGGTCGTGGCCGGTGGCCTCGCGGTAGAGCTGGGCCTCATGGCCTATCGCGGCTCCCTGCTGCATATCGTGCTGACGGAGCACATCGCCCTGCGGCGCTTCGGGATAAAAATAGATGAAGGCTGTGATGGCAATGATAAAGACAGCCAGAATAGAGCCCCAGACGGCGGGGCGACCAAGGTATTTCATCGGCGGGTCGGTAATGACAAGTGAAGAAAGGGTAAAATGAGCGCGGGACACTGTAGGATAGTGTCCCGCGCAAAATTACTTCAAAAAGATGAGAATGGCAAGAGCCGGGGCTATATCAGAGCTCGAGATCGCCGTTTATCACCTCGTGCCAGGGGAGTCCCTGCTTGCCGAGCTGCTCCATGAATGGATCGGGATCAAACTCCTCGACATTCCACACGCCGGGCTTCTTCCAGAGCCCCTTGAGGAGCATCATGGCGCCGATCATGGCGGGCACGCCTGTGGTGTAGCTCACGGCCTGCATGCCGGTTTCGCGGTAGGCCTCTTCGTGTGAGCAGTTGTTGTAGATGTAGTAGGTCATGGGGTTGCCCTCTTTGTCGCGGCCTGCTATGCGGCAGCCGATCGAGGTCTCGCCGTGGTAGTTTTCGCCGAGATCCTGGGGGTTGGGGAGCACGGCCTTGAGAAATTGCAGGGGGATGATCTTGGTGCCGTTGTAGTCGACTTCGTCGATGCGGGCCATGCCTATGTTCTGGATCACGCGGAGGTGGGTCAGATATTCCTGACCGAATGTCATCCAGAAGCGTGCGCGGCGTATGGAGGGGAAGTTCTTGACGAGACTCTCGAGCTCCTCATGGTAGAGGAGATAGGAGTCGCGGCCGCCGATGTTGGGGTAGGTGAGGGTCTGGTGAATCTCCAGAGGCTTGGTGGTGACCCACTTGCCATCCTGATAGTAGCGGCCATTCTGGGTGATCTCGCGGATGTTGATCTCGGGATTGAAATTGGTGGCGAAAGCCTTGCCGTGGTCACCGGCATTGCAGTCGACTATGTCGAGAGTCTCCATTTCGGAGAAGTAATGCTTGGCGGCATAGGCTGTGAAGACGCCGCTCACGCCGGGGTCGAAGCCGCAGCCGAGTATGGCGCAGAGGCCTGCCTGCTCGAAGCGGTCGCGATAGGCCCACTGCCATGAATACTCAAAATGGGCCACATCTTTGGGCTCGTAGTTGGCGGTGTCGAGATAATTGACACCGGTCTGGAGACAAGCCTCCATGATGGCGAGATCCTGATAGGGAAGGGCGACATTGATCACGAGCTCGGGCTCATGGCGGCGCAGGAGAGCAACGATTTCGTCAACGTTGTCGGCATCGACGCGGTCGGTGGTGATGGAGTTGTGGCCGGTGGCCTTGCGAATCTTCTCGGCCACGGCATCGCATTTGCTCTGGGTGCGTGATGCTATGACGATGGAGGAGAATACGTCGGGGTTTTCGGCACACTTGAAGGCGGCCACAGTACCGACGCCGCCACAACCGATGATGACTACTTTTGACATTTCTGGGAAAAGGGGGGATAACTGGGTGAAGGGTTAAGGATGGGGAGAGGGGTGGGATCAGTTGGTGATGAGGAGATAGCCCGAGGAGCCTCCTGCGGCCACGCGGTAGCTCTTGAGTCCGTAGCCGAGCTTGGCGGCGGGTCCGGAGAGGGGCATCCCGGTGGCTTGGAATATGTCGTAGGTCGAGCCGCAGGTGCTGCAACGCGCACACGATTCCTTATAGTCGGGGGCTATGCGAATGTCGGCACGGGCCTCCACGGGGCAGGCAAGGTCGAAAGCGGCGGGAGGGGTTAGGAGCGGATCGCCCGAGTAGGTGAAAGTGCCCACGAGGAGCACGCCGCCAAACCCCGTTGCCGTAAGGCCGGTGTAGGGATAGCCGGCCGGGGTGCCGTGGGTGCCGCCGTTGACTCGGATGAAGCTCACCGCCATCGCGGCTCCGCCGACGCCGTAGGTGTGCCAGTCGCCAACGGTGGCAAACGGGATCCTTACGGGCATCAGAGGTATCCGCTTGGTGTCGACATCGTGGCAGGCCGTCAGGACGAGGGCTGCCGCTACGGCGAGGAGAGGAGCGGCGCTGCGCGACATCGGGCGGGTCAGGCCTTGGATGAGTTGAAGAGGGTGCGGAGCATATCGCCGAACTTGTCGGCGGCCTCCTGCATCTTCGGCCCGACGAAGGGCTTGAGCATGGGAGGGATCTGGACTTCGGCCACCGGGCTCACCACCGATCCTCCGGCTTGGCCGGGGGCAATGTTGATGGTCATGGCCAGAGGTACCGGTGAGCCCACGGCGCTCAGCACAATGCGCGACGGCTCTATGCGCTCGGTTATGGCGAGGGTCATCTCACCTGCCGGTGCGGCATTGATGATAATTGAGTCGGGGGTGAAACGCACTTCGCCAATCGCTTCGCGCATCTCGGCGGGGAGCTCTTCGAGCTTCTCGTTGAGGTTGGAGAAGTCGCTCAGTCGAGCGAATACAACTTCGGGAGCGGCATTGAGCTCCACGGGCTTACCTTTGAAATCGGCCATCTTTGAGAGTGGTGGGGTTGGTTGAGATCAGTTATTGCGGGTGGCGGGAACCCAGTTGGCGGGATCCTTGCGCCACTCTTTGAGGGTGTCGAGGTCGGCGGGGCGGATGTAGTTGGTGTCGAGCGCGGCCTCAAGGAGGGCAGAGTAGTTGCTGAGGGTGAGGAGCTCCACATTGGCGGCTTTGAAGGCTTCGATAGCCACGGGGAACTGATAGGTGAACATGGCTGCCATGCCTATCACTTCGCATCCGGCTGCACGTATGGCCTCCACGGCTTTGAGCGACGATGCGCCGGTGGAGATGAGATCTTCAATGACCACAACACGCTGTCCGGGAGTAAGGTTTCCTTCGATAAGATTTTCGAGGCCGTGGTCCTTGGGGGTGGAGCGCACATACACATACGGCTTGCCGATGGTGTCGGCCACGAGGGCACCCATGGCGATAGCACCGGTGGCTACACCTGCGATAGCGTCGGGAGCACCGAAACGCTCCATGATGATGCGGCTCAGCTCAACCTTGATAAACGAGCGGAGCTCGGGATAGGAGAGCGTCTTGCGGTTGTCGGTGTAGATGGGTGAGTTCCAGCCTGATGCCCAGGTGAAAGGGAGTTCGGGCTGAAGTTTGATTGCGCTGATTTCCAGCAGCTTCTCGGCTACGATTTTGTCGAGTTCTTTCATGGCTTCCTGTGTCATTAACGTTGGGGGTTTCAAATTGCAAATTTACACATTATTTTTTGAATCATATGGCTGAGGGGCAAAAAATGAGCGGCGCCCTCTCCACCAGCACCAAAAGATAGAGGCCCGGCGGAACGGGATCCGCCGGGCCTCAGACCGATATAATCAGATGGTTATGGTCACTTGATGGCAATCTTGACCACCGAGCCGTCGGCGCGGAGGCTGATGTAGATGCCGGGAGCTGCATCGGCGCGGTTCACGCGGATGCCCTGGAGGTTGTAGAGGGCCACTTCCTCAGCGAGGGCGGCATCGTCGGTGATGCTGTCGATGCCGTCGGGGGCGGGAGCGTAGGTCACAAGGCGCCACTGGGCGTAGGGCGAGGTGAGGTCGGCTCCGCAGAGCTTCCGTGAATTGCCGCCCTGGGCTGCGAGGCCAAGACCCTTGGCGTTGATATCCTGCAGGCCGATGCCGTAGCTGAGATATTGCTCGAAGTTGTCCTTGTTGACACCTTCGGGGATTGAATACCATGGCGAGGTGCCGATCTCATTGCCCTTCTCATCTTCCACAATCCAGAAGATGTCGATGGCAAGGCGGTAGGTGCCGGTAGCCGAGGTGATCGAGCCGTTGGACGATACGGATCCGAGGGTGCGGTTGTTGCCATTGGTGAAGGTTATGCCGCGGCTGCCGTTGGCCTTCATGGTCCAGTGGCTGTCGGCGCTGTCGTCGGTGATTCCCACAAGGCTGAGGTTGGAGCCCGAGCCGGCGAGGTAGGAATTGCTGTTCATATCGCTCTGGACGCCCTGGTTGATGAGGCGCACGGTGAGGCCGTTGACCTTGGAGAGCACTTCGGCATCGAAGTCGGCCTGGGCCAGAGCCATGATCTCGTTGAAGCCGGCTGCCATCTCAAGCACGTCTTCGGGAGCCTCACTTTCAAAGATGGTGATTTCGCCTATGGCATTGGAGAGCGAGTTGGCTGCGAAGGGGAGCTCGGTTGAGAGGCCTTCGAGTGCGGTCTTCACTGCATCGATCTGAAGCTCGAGCTTTTCGCCAAATGCGCCGGTGATGTCGTTGATGTCGCCTGCATTGACAAACATCCATGAGGTGTATTCCCAGTTGGACGACGAGAAGCGACCGCTCTGGATGGCGGGGTTGGCGGCTCCGGCGTTGGTGTAGGGGGCAGCGGCCACTACCGATCCGCGCGAGGGATCTTTGGCGGTGCCGATGAGCAGACCGCTCTCATAGCCGTTGAAGATCTGGGCGAGATTGTTGGCACGCGAGGCGGAGTTTTCGCCGATATACCACTTTGTGGGCTTGGCCGA
The DNA here is from genome assembly GCA_910579675.1 of uncultured Muribaculaceae bacterium. Lineage (GTDB taxonomy): Bacteria > Bacteroidota > Bacteroidia > Bacteroidales > Muribaculaceae > Paramuribaculum. The sequence continues at coordinate 29,762 of CAJTUF010000003.1, forward strand.
GAGGGTGTAGTCGGCGCCGAGGTAGTATCCGGGATAGATGCTGTGGATGAAATAAGCATTGGGTTCGGGATCTTCAAGATCCTGCTCAAGCCACCAGTAGGAGCCCATCGAGGGAGCGCTGTGGGTGAGGGCGTCGCCGGGGAGGTTGGCGCCGATCACGCCGCCGCCACCTACAGAGGCGATATAGTAGTACGTCACATCGCCTTCAGGTCTTACGATATCTTCGTCGTCGGTGTAGCAGTCCGATGCCGCGGGAGCGATCATTGCGTTGGCAACAGCAAAATCAGAGGTTTCACCTACTTCGATAGTTGCATTGTTGCCCTCCTTGTCGGTATAAGCGAAGCTTTTCCCGTTGATGGTGAAGAGGGTGGCTGTGCTCTGCGACTCGGTGGCCATGGTGGTCTGACCCTGGGCGCTCTCATAGTAGGGAGCGGTGAGGTAGAGATCTTCGGTGTTGAAGAAGCGTGCGCGGCCCTCGCCTACATATTCAAATGCCCAGAGAGCGGTGGAGAGGCGGAGGTTCTTGTCGGTGGCCTTGATGTCGGTGAAGCGCACAGTGGGGATCTGATAGTCCTGCGAGGCGCCTTCGTAGGTGTAGTAGGATGCCGAGAGATATTTGGTCTCGTTGTCGTCAACCACAGCGGTGAAGAACACCGGAGTCGAAGCCTTGTTGACGGTGGCAATGATGGTGTTCATCTTCTGACGGGCCTGCTTGATAGCGTCGGAAGCGGTGGCCTTGTCGGGGTTGGCGAGCTTGAACTCATCGCCGCTGATGACTGCAGCATAGTGACTGAACACATTCTTCTCATTGTCGGGCCATACCTCGGAGGAGGTAAACTGATTTTCGTCAATCATGCCGGCGAAATCCTGAAGGAAGGTCACGGCAGCTTGCTTCTCGGTCTGGAACACGCCGGAGCCGTCTACTGCCTCAACGACTTTCTCGGTGGATACGGCGTTGATGGTGTAGCGGGTGGCGCTGTTGATTTCAGCGATGTCGTCGGCCACGGCGAAAGGCTGGTCGCCATAGTAGAGCTCAACCTGACCGCCATCGACGGGCTTGAGGGTGAACACGGTGGCAGTGGTAGACACGCCGAAGTGGGCGGGCACTGCGGGCTCGATCTCATTGCCCCATTCGAGCACAGCGTCTTTCTTGGGGATGTAAGAGAGGTAGCGGTTGAGATATTCGTTGCGGAAGGTGTAGCCGTTGCCGCTCTTGGCGATGGTCCAGAAGGAGTTGAGGTCGGAAGCGGCACCCTCGGTGAGGGCGTCATTCTTGATGCCGAGACAACCGCTGTTGGTAAAGGTGATCACCTGCGAGTTGACCGACTGATAGAGCTTGTTGTAAGCGTTGTCGAGAGTGGTCTTGGCGCTGTTGATGGTCGAGAGGATGTTGCTTGATGCAGAGCGGAGCTTTGCATAGTTTGAGGCATCCTTCACCTGGTCGATAGCCTTCTGAGCCTCGGCCTTGGCAGCCTCGGTGCTCCAGAGAGGATTGTCCTGATTGATGAGGGTGTTGAGCTTGTCAGCACCGGCATCTACAGCGGCGTCATACCATGTCTCGGCAGTCTCGAGAGTCCACTCCTGCGCATTGTCTGTGAGCGATACTTCGAGGCCGATATTGCTCCAGCTCACATAGATGTGAGAGCCGGTGAGATTGGTGTATTTATCCTGATCCTCGGCAGCGTCGGGGAGCTTGACCGACGAGGGAGCGGCAGCGAGCGAGATGGTTGTCTCACCATTGTTTTTGGTGCTGATGACCCAGCGGGCGGCAGCCGATGTGCTGGAGGCGGAGGTGAGTTTGTAGCTGAGTTCCACCTTTCCCTCAACCTCTTTCTGCTGGAGGCTTACAGAGAGGTAGCCTACACCTTTGCACTGGAGGTAGTAGGCGGTGGTGCCTTCATCGTCGGTTACCGACTGGGCGTGCCAGAAGAAACTTTCGGCGAGATCGCCTTTGGCGGCTGTGGGTTCGGATTTGGCGATTGTGAGAAAACGGTTGGTGGCATCGCCGGCCTTTTGAGTCAGGGTAAACCAATAGCCCTGGCTGCCATCGGCGGCCTTAGTCGATGGCCCCGAGGCAACAGTCACCTCGGAGGCGGCAAACGCCGCCACTGCCACTGCCACAATCATTGACAGAAAGATCGACAGTTTGTTCATGAGAAAAAAGAATGTGTGATGTATTGGTGTTTAATTATTTACATAAATATATGCAACCCATCTCCGTGAGCCAGACGGCTCGCGGAGGGTGAAGCACCACAAAGATAGTAAATAATTATTAATAAGACGCTAACAAATCCTTATTTTTTGTCGGGGAAAGTGCCGGGCGGTGCGAGACGGCTCAGGGTTGCGTCGAGCCGTGGGGATGGCGCAATGGCTCTGGCACGGGTGAGAAATGCTATGGCCTCGGTGGTGTCGCCGCGCTCGGCAGCCATCTCGCCGAGATAGAGCAGGGGGGTGAGTGAGGCCGGATGCGAGTCGAGCACCCGCCCAAATGCCTGCCGGGCCTCATTGTCGCGCCCCTCGATCAGCAGCCCCTCAGCCAATAATATGCCAAAGTGCTCATTGTCGGGCACCCCGGCAAGGAGCTTGCCGGCGTAGTGGATCATAGAAGCGCCGTCGCGGCGGAATGCGTAGTAGTCGAGGAGCGACGCATCAATCTTGCGGGCAAGCCACGGCTCGGCGCGGGCCGACATTTTCAGGAATTGCTCCAGAAGGTTGGCTTGCCCCAGCGCAAAACTCGCTTGCTCCACCGAGGCGAATAGCGAGTCGATGGGCACCTTGGCGGCCAACGCCCGGCGCAGAAGCATGATCTGGGCCACCGAGTCGCCGCGCATCCCTTCGGCGGTGACGGCGCGGCCATAGAGCGCCGCGCTGTCGGGACGCTGTTCGAGCATCAGTTCATACATGGCCGAGGCGCTGGCCCACTCCTTCTGGTCGAAAAAGCGGTCGGCCTTGATGGCGAGAGCATCGAAAGAGCGCGAGGGAGGGAGTGCGGCGGCTGCCATAGATATTAATAATGCCGCGAGAGGGGCGATGATGCGGCTGAGAGGGGCAGTGGATGAGGTCATAGCGGTCAGGAACGTATGTCGTAGTTGATTATGGCTTCGACGAGAAACAGGCGCCTTATGTCGGAGCGCTCCACCTCCATGTCGTCGTAGTCGTGGTTGGCGCTCCTGAGCACCACCAGTCCGGGATCGGATGGATGGCGCCGCAGATATTTCACAAGCCTGTAATCGTCCATCACTATAACGTATATCTGCCCCCAAAAGATGTAGCGCAACTCCCCGACAGGGCGTATTGCCACATATCCGCCATCTTTGATGACGGGGCTCATGGAGTCGCCGTTGACCCTCACAATGGCTGAGTCGGCGTGGAGATTGGGCATATCCACATGGCCTATCACGCGGTCGGCGGTGAACAGGCGGCTCAGCTCGCCGGTGCCTGCCATGACGTCGATGTCAAACACCGGAATGCCAGCGCAGGGCCCGGCGAGATGCGCGGCAGGCGTCGGCATGGGGAGGTCGGTGGCTTCGGATGGGCGCTCGAAAGGCACTCCCTGACCGTCGGTGAGCCAAGGTTTCGATACCCCGAGATCGGCCACAATGCGGTTGATGAGCCCGCTGGTGACGGGGAGAGTGCCCGACAACACCTTTGAAAAGTTGCCCGGGTCGAGGCTTATGCGTGCGGCAAAGGCTCCCTGACGCAGCCGCATCAGATGGATAAGGTGTCGTATGCGTCCCACTATGGCAGGCGAGTCGAGCTTAGGGCGTGTAGTCATGGCAATAAAAAAATAAGTTGTATATATGGCGGGTCAATCCCCGGCAAATATACAACTTATTTGTCGAAATACCAACTCACAGAAGGTGGCTTCCCGACTGAATCAGATCAGGGAGAGCTGCATCAGCGACCGTAGCGCCTTGGCGCCTTGGTGGATGGGATCGAGGTGCTCCACCTCGTTGAGGAACCGCTCTGCACGCTCTGTATTGCCGAGGCCATAGTGGCCCAAGGCAAGCATATAGTTGCAGTGGATGAGGTTGAGGGTGTCGAGATCGCTTTCCCACACCAGGAGGTCTGGGAGCGACACAGCAAAGTAGTCGAGCGTGGTCTTGTCGAAGATATGCTTGCTGCCGAAATCGACAAGGCGGTGGAACCGGGCCCGGGCATGATCCTCGTCGCCGAGGGCCCTTAAGGCGAGGCCTTGATAAAAGATCTTGTCGGGCTTGGCATCGTTGTAGTAGAGTGCGGGAGCGGGTTCGGAGGGGCCTTCCGACGCAAGAGTCCATAGTCGGCGTGCCTCGATGTCGTCGCCCTTACCGGCGGCAATCAGTCCGAGAAGGAAATGGAAGTCATTGTCCTGAGCGCCCTCAAGCTTCCCTTCGCCGAGATTTTCGGGATATACCAGACACTCCATGAGCAGCTTCCGGGCTTCCTCGCTGTTGCCGTCGGCCATGAGTTGCTTGGCGAGCTCTACACGTCCGAACTGATACTGGGCCACAACCTTTCCTTCGCCCCCTTCCCAGGGATGAAACTTCCTGCCATCAATCAACCCAATGGCCTCGCGATAGTGTCCGAGCAGATTGAGCAGAGTGGCCTCTTCGAGCACGAGGTCGTCGCGCATGGGCAGCAACTCCTTTTTTGCTCTCAGGCGGTCAAGACGTTGGGCCGGGTCGTGGGTCAGACGCTTGTAGAGCTGATCGAGCTCCATGAGCATACGCGGGTCGCCCGGGGCGAGCTCCACCGCCTTTTCCATAGCATCGAGGGCCCCGCAGCTGTCGCTTCTCTTGTTGAAGAGAGCGAGGGCGAGAGCGCGCCATACATAGGGATCGTTGTCGCCGCCGCGATGTGTGGCGAGCTGCCACATCTTGAAAGCGAGATCATACTGGCGGGCATCGTAGAACAGACAACCGAGCAGATAAGGGGCGCGGCTGTCGGCCTTATTGTTGTCGATGGCATATCGAAGAGCGCCGATAGCCTCGCGTCGGTTGGGGAAACACCCGTCGGCATCGACCGATGTGGCCTTTTCCAGATCGGTCATGCCTGAGTTGAGGGCCGCCGCTTTGTAGTAGAAAGTCATGGGGTCGACGGCGCCGTGCTCTTCGGCTATAGCCCAAAGGTGGGTGAGTGCGTCGGTATCGCCGCAGTCGATGAGGTCGAGCGCAAGCTCATTGTAGGTGTGGGCGCAGTCGCGCATGATGGTAGTGAACCTGAGCCGGTCCTGGTCGGCTCCGGAGGCTATGGCTCTGGTGAGGAGTGCGCCATGGTTGAGGGGGTCGAGGCTCAGAGCATGATCGGCCACGGCCATCGCCTCTTGTTTATTGCCCGAGAGCCGCAAAATCTCGGCTTTGAGTGCGAGAGCCTTATGGTTGGCGGCATTGCGTATGAGCGACTCATTGATATTTTCGAGAGCATCGTCGAGGCGTCCTTCGCTCATATCGATCATGGCGCAATGGAGGAGGGCGGCGTCGCGCCAATGAGCATCCCAAGCTGCCTTGTGAAACAGCTCATAGGCTTCGTCGGTGCGGCCGGTGAAGCGTAGGGTCTGGGCCAGATTGTAGATGGGTTCGCAGTCGTAGGGGTTGGGATTGCGTCGGCGCCACTCCCTTACTGCCACTCTGAGGTATGGCTCGGCGAGGTCGAAGCGTCCGCGACGCAGGTACCATAGACCGAGTATATTGTTGCATCGAGTGTCGGCCGGATCACGCCTGAGTGCCTCCTCGTAGTAATCGACAGGGCTGAAGGTGGCGTGGCGGTATTGCTCAAGGTGCAGACCGGTGAGATACAGAGCGTCGCAGGTCTTGATCTCGACTGGGGGGAGAGCAGCTTCGGCGGCGTCGGGTATAGGGCGCAGGGTGTCGGGTTCGGGAGTCCATCGTATCGCACACTTTCCGCCGACTATTATTTCGACGCAGAGCGATTGCCACGGAGTGTCGGCAAGATGTAATGTTGCCGAGAAAATATCTTCAGGGCTAACGGCTACGGTGGAATCGAGCAGCGGAGTTGCTGAGCCGGAAGCGGAGACGCGTATGCGGGCGTCGCACGCCTCGGTGGCAAATACTTTGAGCAGCGCCTGACCCTCGCGAGCAGGCTCGATGTTCATCACGAAATCGCGAGAGGCACATTTCACGATACCAAGCTCGCGGTATGGGAAGAAATATTGTGTGAATCGCTTCTCTTCATAAGGCATGAGCCATGTGAAGTCGGGTTGATTTTCGGTGAATACACCGGCCATGAGCTCGATATATGGGCCGTCGGAATCGGTGAGATTGCGGTCCCATGCGCGTCCGAAATCGCCGTTGCCCCAAGTCCATTGCTTCTTTCCGGGGCTCACATGATGGCTCGCCACATGGAGCATGCCGGCCTGAGTATCCGTCTCATATCCGCCCTCGAAGTCGTAGCGGGAGTTGACGCCCATGTAGGAAGTGGGCACCTTGATATTCTTATAGTTGGATATGTCCACTCCGGCCGAGTAGTCCATTTTGTAGTAAGTGCCGGTGGCGATGGGGAAGCTCGACACGGCCCTCTTGCCATGGTCGAAAACAGCATTTATATCGGGTGGGAACACACTGCGGTAATGGTCGTTGACGGCGACAGCCGGGTTGGCCCACCAAAGGAATGTCTGAGGGAGTTCGGTGGGGTTATATACCACACCTGAGATCTCCAGACGTGCCGCACCCGGCCTGAGAGTGAATCCAGCGAGCCCTTTCTGGTGGCTCATGCGCTCGCGCTCTCCCACCCACACGGTGACGCTGCCGTCGGGGTTGTTTTCAATGGTCGAGTCGATGGGCATGAAAGTCGACGGGCGATGGTGTTGAGGCCAGTTAAATTCAATGCCGCCTGAGATCCAGGGCCCTGCGAGGCCCACGAGGGCGGGTTTGATGACGTGGTTGTAGTACACGAAATGCCGGCGGGCAAGCTTGTCGTAGGCCATCTGCACCCTGCCTCCCAGCTCGGGGAGAATCATCACCTTTATATATTCGTTTTCAATATATATGGCATTGTAGGTGACAGGGGTCTTGACATCGTCGACCGATTCTATGACAGGATATGGATAGACCACACCGCTTGAGCCTTGATAAACACGCTTTTCAAGAAACATAGGCGCTTTTTCGGGAGCACCCGCCCGGTAGGTGGGTATCACCACCTCTTCTCTCCATGCTTTTACCATTTGTGATATGATTGGGTAAGTCGTTGTTTCTGCTGGGATAAATAAGGGCAGTTCAGCCTATGAGACGCTCGCGTATCTGTTCGAGCGATCGGCCGCGGGTCTCGGGACACCTCCGGATCAGGAATGAGAGGGCCGCAAAACATATGGCCGAGTAGGTCCAGAAAGTCAATCCGGCTCCGAAAAATGAATTGAGATATGGGAACGAGAATGTGAGGGACGCGCTGCCGGCCCAAAGGGCGAAAGTGGCCACGCCCATCGCCACACCTCTCACCTTGTCGGGAAAAATCTCCGACAGGAGAACCCAGGTGACAGGTCCGAGCGACATGGCGTAGCATGCGATAGCGAGTACCACAAGGCCCACCATCACAGGGCCTGTGACATGCAGGAGGTAGCAAGCGCCCAGAATGAGATAGATTCCTCCGAGACCTCCGGCGCCAAGGAGCATAAGGGCGCGGCGACCCAGACGGTCGACGGTGTACATGGCAACTATGGTAAATACCAGATTGGTGATGCCGGTAACCACGATCTGAAAAAACAGGTCGCCGAGCTCATATCCGGCGGCGCTGAAAATCTCCTGAGCGTAATTGAAAATGACATTGGTGCCACACCATTGCTGGAACACGGCAATCACCACTCCGAGGATGAGAACCTTACGGAACGGACGGCTGAAAAGGAGGCTAAGACCGCCGCGCGACTTCTCGCTGTCGAGGGCTGAGGTTATGGAGCGTTCCGACTCCTGGGCAAATTCCGGGCCACCTATGGTCGTGAGTACCTTTGTGGCTTTGGCTGTGCGCCCGGTCATGATGAGCCACCGGGGACTCTCGGGGATGAAGAGGGCGAGGATGAGAAACGCGGCAGCCGGATATGCGGCACCCCAGAACATATGGCGCCATCCCATCGCTACATTCCACGAGCCGGCAAGAGCTTCGGGCGTGAGGCCCGAAGCTACTTCGTCGGCGATGAACATATTGGCAATCTGAGCCGAAAGGATACCTATAACTATTGTGAGCTGATTGAGAGCGACGAGTCGGCCGCGCCACTCGGCGGGCGCTACCTCGGCAATATACATCGGAGAGAGCCCCGACGCTATGCCTATGGCCACACCACCCGCGAGGCGGGCAATGAGGAAGGTTGTGAATCCGTCGGCAGCCCCTGTTGCCCAAGCCGAAATGAGAAAAATAGCTGCAGCCACGATGAGCAGGGCGCGGCGTCCGATACGGTCGGCGAGGATGCCTGCAGCCGAGGCGCCGACAAGACACCCTACGAGCGCTATGCTCATGGCGAGACCCTGTAGACCCGGATTGCCGGTGATGCCGAAATAGATTTCGTAGAAAGGCTTTGCGCCGCCTATCACCACCCAGTCGTAGCCGAAGAGGAGGCCACCGAGGGCTGACACGAGGCAGATGAAATAGACAAAAAGACGATTGATGTTTGACATAATGATCGTGGTGAACGGAGTGATTGGATTCCGGCTGCAAAATTACATCCGCCCGGTGATGAAAAAGATGGATAGGGCGCGCAGGGTTGATGGACGATCCTGCAACGCTCCTTGCCTCGCCACGATAAATGAACTATCTTTGCACCACAAATCAATCAGCTAATCCACCCCCACCATGAAACTCAAAGATGGATTTAACGGCGAGAGGGCTTTTGTGCTTCCACCCTCGTGTGTTGCCTCTTTGGAGAGCCATCCGCTCTCGGCAGCTCTCCACATGACAGATATAGGCTACTACCCGTGTGCGGCCCATCACTACCGCAGGCGCGAAGAGCCGATCAGCCAGTATGTGATGATCTACTGCAAGAGTGGCCGGGGATGGTTTGAGGTCGGAGGCCGACACCGCGAGGTAGGGCCCGATACCTACTTTATCCTTCCTCCGGGTGAGAAGCATGCCTATGGCACCTGTGATGATAATCCATGGAGCATCTACTGGATCCATTTCAAGGGTAATCTTGCGGCTCAGTATGCCGGGGCTGCAGGAGAGCCGGTGCCGCTCAAGCCGAGTATCATCTCCCGCATCAGCGACCGCCTTGAGATGTTTGACGAGATGATGGGAGTGCTCGACCGAGGATATATGCTCGACAATATGCTCTATTGCTGCTCGCTCCTCCACCATTTTCTCGGATCGCTCCGTTTCGTGAGGCAATACCGTGGCGACCGTGGCCAATCGCCGGGGAGCGAGGATATAGTGAATGCCGCCATCAATTATATGAAAGAAAACCTTGACAGGCCGCTCAAGCTGGGCGAGGTAGCAGCCTATGTGGGCTATTCGCTGTCGCAGTTTTCCCACTCCTTTACCAACTCCACAGGTCAGAGCCCTATGATGTATGCCAATCAGCTCCGTATCAATAAGGCATGCTCGCTCCTTGACTTCACAGATCTGCATATCAATCAGATATGCTACCGGGTGGGCATTACCGACCCATATTATTTCAGCCGTCTTTTCAGCCGGATCATGGGAATGTCGCCGAGTGCCTACCGAAGGGTCAAGAAAGGCTGACCGCCGCCAAGGCTCTGCAACAATAAGCTGAATCAATCTATCTATTCATCAACATATCAATGAATATCCTAAAATCAATATGCGCTATGGCTCTGGCAGCCATGGCGGCGTGGAGCCCCTCAGCCGAGGCCACCACACCACGCACCTTTGAAGCTGGCAAGGGCACCTTTCTGCTCGACGGCAAGCCCTATCTGCTCAAATCGGCCGAGCTCCACTATCCGCGCATACCCCGCGAGTACTGGGAAAACCGCATCCAGCTATGCCGGGCGCTGGGCATGAACACGGTGTGCCTCTGCGTGTTCTGGAATGTGCATGAGGATACACCCGGAGAGTTTGACTTTACGGGCAACAACGACCTGCGCCATTTCATTGAGCTCTGTGGAGCCAATGGCATGAATGTCATCCTGCGCCCTGGCCCATATGTGTGTGCCGAGTGGGATATGGGTGGCTTGCCGTGGTGGCTGCTCAAAGACCGCGACATGAGGATGCGCGAGGATGATCCCGCATTTATGGAGCGTGTGGCTCTGTTTGAGGAGGCGGTGGCACGCGAGGTGGCCGATCTGACCGTCGACAAAGGGGGCCCCATCATCATGGTACAGGTGGAGAATGAATATGGAGCCTACGATGTGAACAAGAAATATGTAGGTGAGATACGCGATATGCTCCGCGACCTGTACGGCGAGGGGGTGATGCTCTTTCAGTGCGACTGGGCATCGACTTTCCTCAACAATGGCCTCGACGACACTCTGTGGGCCATGAACTTTGGCACCGGTGCCAATATCGACGCTCAGTTTGCGCCGCTCAAAAAGGAACGCCCCGACTCGCCGCTGTTCTGCTCTGAATTCTGGAGCGGATGGTTTGACCGGTGGGGTGCCAACCACGAGACCCGGCGTGCGGATGTGATGATTGCCGGCATCGACGAGATGCTGTCGAAGGGTATCTCATTCAGCCTCTATATGACCCACGGAGGCACCAACTGGGGCCACTGGGCCGGCTCCAACTCTCCGGCCTATGCGCCCGACGTGACATCGTATGACTACGACGCACCGATAAGCGAGAGCGGACAGACCACGCCCAAATATCATGCCCTGCGCAAGATGATGCGCCGCTACTCTATTGGAGAGAAGATCTATCCAGTGCCACCCACTTACAAAGCCCGCAAGGTGGCTCCCTTCACGTTTAAGGAATATGCGCCCCTCTTTGCCAATCTGCCTGAAGGGGTGAGGAGCGACACTATAGCTCCGATGGAGATGTTTGATCAGGGTTTCGGCTCGATAGTGTATACCACGCAGCTCCCGGCCATTGATGAGCCTTCGGTGCTCAGCATCGACGAGGTGCATGACTATGCGCGTGTGTTTCTCGACGGCAAGTCGATAGCCGATCTCTACCGCCGCAACTTCGACCGCAGCGTCACGCTCCCGGCGATTCCTTCCGGAGCGCGTCTCGATATCCTCGTGGAGGGTATGGGCCGAGTGAATTTCGGTGAGGCGATGAAAGATTACAAGGGAATCACCGACCGGGTGACCCTCACCATCGATCGCGATGGCCGCAAGTTTGAATGCGACCTGCGCGACTGGGAGGTGTTCAATATCCACGACCGCTACGACACTTACACGTCGATGGATTTTGAACCGTATGAGGAGAGCGGTGAGCGCCGTCCGGGTACCTACCGCGCCACATTTGAAATCAAAGGTAAGCCTGCCGACACCTTCCTCGACTTCTCGTCGTGGGGCAAAGGTCTGGTTTATGTCAACGGCCACGCAATAGGCCGCATCTGGGAGATAGGCCCGCAGACTGCGCTCTATGTTCCCGGATGCTGGTTGCGTCGGGGCGACAACGAGGTGGTAGTGTTTGATATACTGGGTCCGGTCAAAGCTGAGTCGCAGGGCCTCGACCATCCGGTGGTTGATCAGCTGCGCCTGCCTGAGCCGGAGACCCATGCCGACAGTGCGGCCCATGCCGCATTTGACGGTATTGCCCCTGTGGGCGACTTCGCTATCGAGGCTACCGATGGATGGCACACTCTGCGGTTTGACTCACCTGTGGCAGGGCGCTATCTGCTCATAGAGGCACTGTCGGCCGCCTCCGGTGAGGGGGATGAAGCCTCGATAGCCGAGATATATCTCATAGGTCGCGACGGCAAACGTCTTTCACGCGAGATGTGGAAGGCTCTGTGGGCCGACAGCGAGGATGCCGGAAGCGCCAACCATACCGCCGACAAGCTCTATGATCTGCAGGAATCGACCTACTGGTCGTCGGCCAAAGGGGTGCCCTATCCCCATGGAGTGGTGATCGATCTCGGGGCGCGCACAGAGGTGGGCGGCATCCAGATTCTGCCGCGCATGGAGGCGGGAGTGCCCGGTTTGCCCGGACGTCTGCGGGTGAGCCTCCGCTGATACCTCAGTGAATAAAAGGGGGTAGCCCGGCACACATGCCTCATGGGGGTGTGTGCCGGGCTACCGTCCGCTTTATTTTATGATATAGGATGGAAAAGGGTTCAGCGTATGGCGTCGTAGGCTGCCAGAGCCTCCTCGAAGCGCTGCTCGAGGTCGGCGAGATTGTAGAGTCCATCGGCATTTTTCTCCAGACCCTTCAGGGTGAGGGGATAAATCATCGGAGGATTGTCGAGCGACAGGAGCTCCATGTCGCGTAGCTGGTCAACGCTCTGATACACGAGGTTGATATCGGCATATTCCTTACCGTCGGGGCCTGCAAACTTCTCGATCACAATCTTTGAACCGATAGGCGTTTTCTTCTCGATAGTGGCGGGGAGCTCATATTCCTCCACTCCGAGAGCGGTGGCTACGGCTGAGAGGTTGCTGTCGTGGCCCACGAGGAATGTAAACTTGCGGTCGGGCGATCGGAGCTCGTCGTACATATACTGTATGAGCGGGTGCGACACATTGACTGCCACTATCGGAGCGGTGAACAGCACATCCTGATACACATCCTTGATGTGGGCGAGGCGTGCCCACTGGTCGCGCGTGAGGGTCTTGCCGAAGGCCGCTTTCACGGTGTCGGGCTCCTCGTAATATTGGAGGATGAAAGCATCGGAGGCAGCGTTGAGGTCTTTGAGAGCCGAACCTGCTTTCATTGCCGGCTCCTTGAACTTCTCAAGCACTATCTCTGTGTTGTAGTTGGTGAAATCCTTGAGTTTGGGATCACCCTCGCGGGCCATAGGCGACTCGGGGGTATCCATCACCTCCTGGATGAAGGCATAGTCGGGAGCAAGGGCCTCGTTGATGCCCACAATCCCTTTTTTGCCCCCCATGGCATTGATCTGGGCCATGGCAGTCTCGACAAATTCGGGGCTCACCTTGGTGAGCTGCGGGTTGAAGAGGGGATCCATCTTGCTGGGCACATAGCGGTGGTTGACCGTCACGCCGCCCACAGGCATGAATCCCGACGAGAAGTATTGGGCGGTGGCTATGCAACGCTGCATCGAGTTGGCGATGACGTTGAGATCGTCGGCCGTGGGGACATAGTTTTCGGGAAAAAGGCCGGCATCGACGGCCCATTTGCGGAAATACTGTCCCATCATGGTCTCGAGCACTCCGCCACGCGAGGTGAGCTCGCTCTTACCAGCGCTCCACTTGGTCCACTCGTGGGGAGTCATGCGTCCGAGGTCGCTCTTGCTGTCGCTCAGCGGCGAGCGTATGTTGTGGCGGCTGAGCACCACAGCCTCCTTGAGCTGATACTTGTCTTTAAACTCCTGGCTCCGCTGGGCCTGAGCCATCAGCATGGCGGGTGCGCCCATTAATATCATAGCCAGGGCGGCTTTGAAAATAGCTTTCATTTCGGTAGTAGGTAAGGACTGGGGGAATGAGAGTGATGATTTGAATCTATATCGGGTGTAGGAATCACATCTTTGGCAACAATCGCCGCCCGTGATGGTTCGGTCGTTTTCGCGAAAAAAATCGGAATAATCCATAAAAAAAACAAACAATCGGGAGCCGCCTCGCGTTATCACCACGAATCTATTCCAACCAAGGAACACCATCACATAACCATATCACGCTTATATATCACCTAAGATATACCCTCACACAACATGAGAACTATCACACTCGCAGCCATGACGGCTGTGGCGCTGCTTGGCGCAACAGAGGCCCGGGCCCAATATGAGAATAAGGTAAAGGTGCAGCCCACAGGCCGCATCCTGCTCGACGGAGCAATCTATGCACCCGATGGTGCTCTCTACGAATACCGCAATGCCGACGGCGAGCTGATCAGCGGCCCGAGCTTTGCCGACGGAGTGGCGCTCCCCGACATCCGCATGGGAGCCAAGGTGAGCTACGGCCATTGGCAAGCCAAGATAGATGTGGGCTACGGCTATCAGAAACTCGGATTCAAGGATGTGTATATCCAATACAATATCAACCCCAACAACTATCTGCGCGGCGGTTACTTCGTGCATCAGTTCGGCCTCAACGCCGCCACCTCAAGCTCGATGAAACCCGCGATGGAATCGGCCACCACCGATGACTTTTTCAAGGCCACGGGCCGCAATGTCGGGGTGGAGTTTGTCCACGACAAGGATCAGTTTTTTACCGGCGTCAGCGCCATCATCGACGGCACCTCCATGTCGAAGCCGGCCAACGAACAGGGCAAAGTGAGTGTGGGCGGAGTGACGCGCCTTGTGTGGCGCCCGCTGCGCGAGGAGGGCTCGATAGCACAGGTGGGCATGTCGCTCTGGTATCAGTCGGCACTCCATGGTCTTGCCGAAAACGGGTCAGTGACGGAAGGCTACTTCAACTATTCGGCCAACTTCCCCACACGAGTGGATAAGATAGGGATGCTCAACGCGCACATAGGCGACGCCAAGGGTGTGTTCAAGCTCTCGCCCGAAGTGGTTGCCGCCTATGGCCGCGTGGCCATAGAGGGCCAGTATTATTACATGAACATAGCCCGCCGCAATAATCTGGAGAGCTATCGGGCCCAGGGCGCCTACGGCCTCTTCAGAAGCCTGCTCATCGGTAGCGCCTACGGCTATTCGCACGGCGACGCCGGTCTGGCCACTCCTGCGCCCAAGTCGCTTGAGCTTATCGTAGGCTACAACTATACCGACGCATCGTGTCACAAAGCCGGTATCTACGGCGGACGCACCAACGACTATTCGGTGACACTCAACTACTATATCAACAAATACATACTTGCGCGACTGCGCTATTCCTATACCGATGTGCGCGACAGCGAGGTGCTCGACTTCAACAAATGTCATGTCAACACCGTCCAGGCGCGCCTTCAGATCCTCTTCTGACCGCCCCGGCGAGTATTTCAGTCGCAACGATTCGAGATAGACAATGCGCTGATATGCTCCACGATTATTAAATCTGCCAGGTGTCAACAGTTTTAGCCCCTGTTCTAAACCCCTCGAATTCGATGGGTTTGGAACAGGGGCTAACATTTGGGGCTGTTTTCGCTATTCATACTTCAATAATGGCTGTCCGCATTTGCCAGCGTATCAAAATCGGGTCGAGGTTTTTCCCTTTGCAAAGGTGTTTTCGGAGGGTGAGTGTCCGACAAAACAGATCTTGCAGAGGCTATCCAACACCGACTTTGCCAGTATCGGATTTAATCACGCTTAAAAGTTAGCTAATAAGCTGATATGTCAGATGTTTGACGTATCTTTGCATCTGAAATGTAAACGCTTATCCCCAAATGGCAAAAATAACCGTAAAAGATACCGAAGTTAATGTTGTAAAAGTAAACGGCGAGGACTACATTTGTCTTACCGATATGTTGCGTGCTAAAGATGGTGACTTTTTCATCACTGATTGGCTGCGTAACCGTAACACGCTTGAGTTTATCGGCATCTGGGAGAAAGTGTATAATCCGGATTTTAATTATGGCGAATTCGCCACAATTAGAAATCAGTCCGGTCTCAACAGTTTCAAGATAAGTGTCAAGGAATTTGTGGCACGAACCAACGCTATATCACTTCAAGCCAAAGCAGGACGGTATGGTGGCACATACGCCCATAAGGATATAGCGTTTGAGTTTGCCATGTGGATCAGCCCGGAGTTTAAGGTCTATATCGTCAAGGAATTTCAGCGGTTGAAAGCCGAGGAACAGCGGCTGATTGGTTGGTCGGCGAAGCGGGAGCTGTCGAAAATCAACTACCGCATACACACCGATGCAATCAAGCAGAACCTTATTCCGGCAGAGGTCACAAAAGCACAGGCGAGCATCATTTATGCCAATGAAGCAGATGTGTTGAACGTGGCTATGTTCGGCATGACAGCGAAACAGTGGCGAGAGGCTAACCCCGACTTGAAAGGCAATATCCGCGACTATGCCTCGGTAAACGAACTTATCTGCCTCTCCAATATGGAAAGCCTCAATGCTGTGTTCATAGAGCAAGGACTACCACAATCAGAACGACTCATCAAACTCAACCAAATCGCCATCCACCAGATGAGCGTGTTGGAGAGTGGTGATAATGACCGTCAACTATTGAAATAAGCCTCACGATGGAAAATATGTTGAGAAAGGTGACATCTTGCAGAGGCTATCGAACACCGACTCTGCCAATATTGGATTTAATCACGCTGAAAGGTAGGCTAATACGCTGATATGTCCGATGTTTGACGTATCTTTGCATTTGAAATGTAAACGCTTATCCCCAAATGGCAAAAATCACGGTTCAAAATACTCCAATTACCGTAATCGGAGTTGACGGCGATGATTATATTTCGCTTACAAATATGGCTAAAAGCCAACTGCAAGAACATATAATATTCCGTTGGCTCAGTCTCAAAGGCACGATTGAATACCTCGGCGAATGGGAGATTCTATATAATCCGGATTTTAATTGTACCGAATTCGGTGCAATTAAAAATGCAGCCGGAAGCAATAATTTTGTCCTTTCAACAAAGGCATTGATTGAGCGTACAAACGCCAAAGGCATAATTGCCAAGGCAGGACGCTATGGCGGTACTTACGCGCACAGGCCTATTTTCTGATATATCGGCTCTAAAGGCGATGTAGCCTTAACCAATGAAATAATGATGTCGCAGCTGCGTGTCAGACAAAAATACCTTTATGAATAAGTGAATTTAATCCGTTGGTTTACAAATATCCAGAACCGTTAGGATGGGAGTATTTGCATCAAGATTATACTTATAATAATCGGTTGAAGTCATCGCTATATCAGTTATTAATATTCTCGCATAAGGACTGTCTGTAGGAAAAAATTGCTGCATTGTGTTTGATGAACTGGCAACCAAACCCGTATAGGGCAGTTTGAAAGGGGTTACTTCCATAAATGTATTGGGTGCCTGACTTGATGGCACGCCCACTAAGGTCGCTCCCATTTTTTCAAGATAGAATGCGTAATGGAAAGCCGCGCTATTTGTATGAGGATCAGTTATAACAAATATTTTCTTTGGACGATATAGGGGTGCCCCATTCAACGATTGTAAAAGATCGGGCGTTTCTGTCATAGCATTCTGCAACATCCGGCTTCTCAGCGTGGCGATGTCGCCATCCTGATATTCAGTCATCGTAAAGTAATCACCAACCTTTAATTGCGTACCCCAAGACTGGTTTAATTGCTCTATTGTCTGATTTAGTTTGCGGAGATAAAGGTCAGATAGCAACCAGACGCTTCTAACATCAAAGTCCTTCTTGTAGTATTCGTCACCAAACATCATCATCATGGATGGTCGGGTTATTGGTGTCCAACCGCCTCCGTTGCCACGCATATCAATGATGAGGTTTTCCGAATCATTTTCCTTCATCATCATTAACATTTTGGAAAACTCTTCAGAGAATGATGGGATGGTATTGATCGCATCATTTATATCTTCCGGCATATCTTTTCCAGATGACTGATAATAGTAAGAAATGTCACTTAATGCGTTATTCCATCCATGCTCATGGCAATACCTATAATTTTCTCTGGCCATGACACTTGAAAGACGGAGATACATTATATTATCATCAACATCAATAAATGCAAATTGTAGATTATCCTGAGGGAGGGTAAGAGTGCTATTCAATCTTGCCATTTCAACATCTGCCACGTGCCCTCTGTCAACGACAGGCAATTCAAGGAGA
Source organism: uncultured Muribaculaceae bacterium (assembly GCA_910579675.1). GTDB lineage: Bacteria > Bacteroidota > Bacteroidia > Bacteroidales > Muribaculaceae > Paramuribaculum. The sequence continues at coordinate 47,483 of CAJTUF010000003.1, forward strand.
ACTGTATCTGAGTTAACTGTCAGAAATTTATAGCAGACACTATCTTTGAACTTAACTCCGAGTTTATCCAGAATTTCATCCTGATTACCCCATGAAGACAAGTTCTGTAAATTTCCAATCGAATTTTCACTTGGTTTGATTTTAGTCATTCTTTCAGCGAACGTATCGACAGGAACACCATTTATCGACAACAGTCGCGATCCTAAATATTTAGAATATTGTTTTGCAATGCCAGAAACCATCAGACCGTCATTCAACACGATGAATGAGATACGTTGCACATATTTTATCTTCAGTTCGTCTGATTTAGGATATTGAACAAAAGTGTGCAAATCCTTCAATGGCACTGTAAATTCATTGACTATGTCACAGAAATCATTTAGGCTAAGACTGTCATTTGCGATTCTGTTTACCATTAAATCGCGCTCCATATGAAAGAATGGCCGACCTCCAAATCCTGAGTATGGATCAGGATGCGTTTCTTCCAACATATCACAAAAGAAAAGGAAGTCATTTACAAGTGAATCACTTGACAAAGTTATGGCGGTGCGGTTTTGTCCTTCTTTTGATTGAGCACTAACTCCCAATGCCGAAAGCAGGGTTATGCAAAAGATAATTACTATATTCTTCATTGCAATTCTGTGGAATCAGAATGTTGTCGGAAGCACCAATTTAAGTTGTGTGGTGGGGTCAGGTGAGCATGGGGGCGATGCGGAGGAGACCGTCGACGAAGGCGTCGGCTTCTTCGATCGTGTTGTAGAGGGCAAATGATGCGCGTACTGTGCCTTCGATGCCGAGTGCGGCCATGAGGGGTTGGGCGCAGTGGTGGCCTGTGCGGCAGGCTATGCCGAGCTTGTCGAGGAGCATGCCGGTGTCGTAGGGGTGGGCGTTGCCGAGGTTGAATGATATTATGGCGGCTTTGCCCGGGGCTGTGCCGTAGACGGTGACCTGCGGGAGCTCGGCGGCGATGCGCCGGGATGCGTGGTCGAGCAGACGCTCCTCGTGGGATGCGATCGCGTCGAGACCTATGGCCTGGATGTAGGCGAGGGCCTGGCGGAAGGCGGCAATGCCGACATAGTCGGGAGTACCGGCCTCAAACTTGAAGGGGAGCTCGGCCCATGTGGTATGCTCGAAGGTCACATGGCCAATCATTTCGCCACCTCCCTGATAGGGGGGCATCTTTTCAAGCAGCTCCCGGCGCCCATAGAGCACACCTATGCCGCAGGGCCCGTACATCTTGTGGGAGGAGAACACATAGAAGTCGGCGCCGAGTGCTGCCACATCGACGGGTATGTGGGCTATGGCCTGGGCTCCGTCTATCAGACACACGGCTCCTGCCTCGTGGGCGAGCCTGATGATCTCGGCCACGGGGTTGACGGTGCCGAGCACATTGCTGACATGGGTGATGGCCACCATGCGTGTGCGCGGCGAGAGGAGTGAGCGGTAGGCGTGCATGTCGAGCGATCCGTCGGGTAGCATCGGCACAACCTTTATCACCACGCCACGCCGCGCCCGCAGGAGCTGCCATGGCACTATGTTGGCATGGTGTTCCATGACCGAGAGGATGATCTCGTCGCCCTGCCCGAGGAGCTGTCCGAACGATGAAGCTACGAGGTTGATGGCTTCGGTGGTGCCACGGGTGAATATCACCTCCTGGGTCGACGGCGCTCCGATAAAGTCGGCCACCTCCCGGCGGGTGGCCTCCATCATCTCGGTGGCTTCCTGCGATAGGGTGTGCACACCCCTGTGGACATTGGCCTTATGAAGATAATACATATCCTCGACCGCCTCCACAACCTGTCGCGGGGTCTGGGTGGATGCGGTGTTGTCGAGATAAACGAGTTTCTTGCCGTAGATCTCGCGGGAGAGTATGGGGAAGTCGGAGCGGAGCCGGCCTACGGGGAAAATATCAGACATCGTCGGGAGGGGTGGGGGATAAGGTTGGGGGATGGAGGAGGATGATAAGGAGAATCAGGCCGAGGGGGTGGGGATGCAGGATGCGGAGCAGTTGGCACACGCTTCGGGTCCGGCGCCGGAGAGGCGTTTCTCGACCAGATGGCGCAGGCGATCCTGAAGACCGTCCATAGTGAATGTGTCGACCACGTCGGCCATGAATGCCTGCATGAGCATATTCCGGGCCTCAGCTTCGGGTATGCCGCGCTGGCGCATGTAGAACAGGGCTTCGGCCGAGAGCTGACCGGTTGCGGCGCCATGGCTTGCCTTGACGTCGTCGCAGTAGATCTCGAGCTGCGGCTCGGTGTGCATCCGGGCGCCGGGGTCGGCGAGGAGGTTGCGGCAGTTCTGCTCGGCATCGGTGCCTTTAGCCCCGGGGGCAACATAAACGAGGCCACGGAAGGAGCCGCGCGACACCTCGGGGAGTGCAAACTTGTAGAGCTGGCGGGAGGTGCAGTGGGCCGACATGTGGGCCACGCGGGTGTTGACATCGGCCAGCGATGAGGCCGAGCCTATGGCGAGGCCGCTGAGGCGGGCGGTGGCGCCGGGGCCGTTGAGGCTCACTTCGTAGTCGTTGCGGGTGGTGCCGCACCAGAGGGTGGCCGATCCGAGGTGGAGCTCAGAGTCCTGATGCTGGTCGACAAACACACCGGCGCAGCGCGAGGTGAGGGGGCTTGATTCCTCAAGGTCAAACATATTGAGCCGCGCGCCACGGGCGAGTGAGATCTCGGCCACTGCCGATGCGAGGTAGGAGTTGGTGCAGTCCATGGTGTGGTCGCAGCAGAGGAGTGTGGCTGCCGAATCCTCTTCCATCACCACGAGGAGCCTCCTTACGGCCATCACCGGGGTTGAGGCGCTGAGCAGATTGACAATCTGGAGCGGCTTGTCGACCTTTACCCCCTTGCCTACCCAGAGCAGGATGCCATCTTGGGCGAGGAGGGTGTTGAGTGCCACTTCGGGGCGCTTCATGGGAGCTATCGCGCCATAAAACTGCTCCAGACGGGTGGGGTGGTCCTGAGCAAAGCGCCTCAGCGATCCGAACCATACACCCTCGGGGAGTGCGCGGGCGGTGGTGTCGGTCAGCCGGGGGGTGTCGTTGACTGTTATGGCGAGGGCGGTTGAGAGGCGTGGTACGTCGCAGCGGAACGCCTCGGCCACATCGGCCGATGCCGGGAGGCGGTTGATGTTGATGCCGTAGTCGGGGGTGAACATGCCGTTGAGGTCGGTCACGGCATACCCTTCATCTCCTTTGCCGGGAAGACGCATCGGGATCGACTCAAGAGCCGCGAATGCGGCATGACGCATATTGTTGAGTGGCTCGGCGGCGCAAGCGGCGTCGATGGTGTCGCGATGGTTACGGTAGAGGTCGAGATACTGGTCTAAAGCGTCGGGAGCCGTTGCTATCATATGCAGGCGTCCTCCGGCCGCGTGTTGTCGGGCTGAGCCTTGAGCCAGTCGTAGCCGCGCTCCTCGAGTTCGAGTGCGAGCTCGGGACCGCCCGAGTGGATGATGCGCCCCTTGTAGAGCACATGCACGAAGTCGGGCTTGATATAGTCGAGCAGACGCTGATAGTGGGTGATCACGATAGCGGCGTTCTGAGGGGTGTGGAGGCGGTTGACTCCTTCGGCCACGATGCGGAGCGCGTCGATATCGAGGCCCGAGTCGGTCTCGTCGAGTATGGCGAGTTTGGGCTCGAGCATGGCCATCTGGAAGATTTCGTTTCGCTTCTTCTCGCCGCCTGAAAATCCTTCGTTGACCGATCGCGAGGCGAGCTTATTGTCGAGGTCGACAATCTTGCGCTTCTCTCTCATGAGTTTGAGGAAGTCGCTGGCGTTCATTGGGTCGAGGCCGAGATATTTACGCTTGGCGTTTACGGCGGCTCTCATGAAATTGACCATCGAGACGCCCGGGATCTCGACGGGATACTGGAAGGAGAGGAAGAGGCCCTCGTGGGCGCGGGTCTCGGGGTCTTGCCCGAGTAGCTCCTTGCCGTCGAGGCGGGCCGAGCCACCGGTGACAGTAAAGGCCGGATTGCCGGCGAGCACTGAGCTGAGGGTGCTCTTGCCGGAGCCGTTGGGGCCCATAATGGCGTGGATTTCGCCGGGGCGTATGGTGAGGTTTATGCCTTTGAGAATCTCTTTGCCGTCGATGCCGGCGTGGAGATCGCACACTTCAAGTAGGTTCATAGTGTGTATGAGTCGTGGGGGAGTGGTATGAGTCAAATAATAGTGTTGTAATCCCGTATTGAGGTAGGGGGGTATCAGCCCACCGACCCTTCGAGCGAGATGGCGAGGAGCTTCTGGGCCTCGACGGCAAATTCCATCGGGAGCTTGTTCATTACCTCCTTTGCGTAGCCGTTGACGATGAGTCCTACGGCTTCCTCGGTGGGTATGCCTCGCTGGTTGCAGTAGAAGAGCTGGTCTTCGGAGATTTTTGAGGTTGTGGCTTCATGCTCCACCACAGCGGTGGGATTCATCACGTCGACATACGGGAATGTGTGGGCCCCGCAGTCGGGTCCGAGCAGGAGCGAGTCGCATTGGGTATAGTTGCGGCAGCCGTCGGCGTCGGGCACGATCTTTACCAGTCCGCGGTAGGAGTTCTGGGAGTGTCCGGCCGATATGCCCTTGCTGACGATGGTTGAGCGGGTGTTGCGGCCGGTATGGATCATCTTGGTGCCGGTATCGGCCTGCTGGCGTCCGCGGGTGACGGCCACGGAATAAAATTCGCCGATGGCTCCCTCGCCGGCGAGGATACATGATGGATATTTCCAGGTGATGGCCGATCCGGTCTCAACCTGGGTCCATGACAGTTTGGAGAAGTCGCCGCGGCAGAGGCCTCGCTTGGTGACGAAATTATACACACCACCGCGCCCTTCGGCATCGCCGGCATACCAGTTCTGGACGGTCGAATATTTCACTTCGGCGTGGTCTTCGACTATGATCTCCACAATGGCGGCGTGGAGCTGGTTTTCGTCGCGCATCGGGGCGGTGCACCCTTCGAGGTAGCTCACGTATGCCTCGTCGTCGGCCACTATGAGGGTGCGCTCAAACTGACCGGTGCCGGAAGCGTTGATGCGGAAATAGGTGGAGAGCTCCATGGGGCATCTCACCCCCTTGGGGATATATACAAAGGAGCCGTCGGAAAACACCGCCGAGTTGAGGGCGGCGTAGAAATTGTCGCGGTAGCTCACCACCGATCCGAGGTATCGGCGCACGAGGTCGGGATAATCCTTGACCGCTTCCGATATGGAGCAGAAAATGATGCCGAGCTCGGCGAGCTTCTCGCGGTGGGTGGTCTTGACGCTCACCGAGTCCATCACGGCATCGACGGCCATGCCTGAGAGCACCTTCTGCTCTTCGAGTGGTATGCCGAGGCGGTTGAAGGTGTCGATAAGCTGTGGGTCGACCTCGTCGAGGCTCTTTGGGCCTGCCTTTTTTTTCGGCGCGGCCCAGTAGCTTATGGCCTGGAAGTCGATGGGGGGGATGTCGAGGTGGGCCCATGTGGGCGGGGTGAGGGTGAGCCAGTAGCGGAAAGCCTTGAGGCGGAACTCAAGGAGCCATTCGGGCTCGCCCTTGCTGCGGGAGATGAAGCGCACGGTGTCTTCCGTCAGCCCGGGAGGCAGGATGTCGGTGTCGATGTCGGTGGTAAAACCGTATTTATATTCGCCCTCGGTGGCCGACGTGAGAGTGGGGTCGAGGTCGGGGTTGGCTTGTTGGCTCATCGTGAGATGAAGTGTTTATGAAGAGATAATGGGGGTAGACTGAAGATTAACACATCGGGGCGCTCATAGGTTTATGCCGAGGCATCCCCAAAGCCAGGGCGCAAATGCCATGATCAAGTCGATGAGTGGCTTCTGCCATGGGGGAGAGTCGGGCGAGAGTGCAAACACTGCCGCATCGGGCTGGACTATCATGAGGAGATTGAGCAGGATGGAGCCCACAAGGACCCATTTGGCCATGAGAAACAGCGATCCAGCGGCGCGGTCGATCACTCCGAGATGCACCAGATGGATGGCGCGGCGGATCATGCGTGAGAGAGTCCACACCAAGAGCCAAGCGATCATAAACAGGGCCGCATAGGCCAGGAGGGTGGCCGAATAGTCGCTCCAGGCGCTCTGGCCCGGCTCGTCGACTCCGAGCCATCCGGCTACCAGCGGCACCGCAACCGGCCCGAACGAGCGGCACACAATGAGGGCGCCCACCACGGCTGCTATGGAGCCAATCTGGGCTATGGCTCCCTTGTTCCAGCCCACTATGGCGGCTGCGGCGAGCACAATGACAAGTATTACAGCAAAAACCATACTGACTGCAAAATTACTCAACCCCGGGGATATGACCAAAAATATGGAGCTGAATCGCCATTAAGCTGTCAGGAGCGGAGGAGTTGCGGACCGGAGGGGCGATGATTTGACGGGGTGGCGGAGTGGGCAGGATGGTATTTTTGCGGCTCAAAGCAAGTTATGTGAAACTTTAATGATCTGCTGATACTATGAATTATAGCACGAAAACAACCAATCGGCATGCCGGATCGCAGAGGCAGACTTATGCTGTCGCGGGCCGTGGACTTGCCGGGGCCGCTGCGGCCAATCTGCGCTTCTGCTCCCGGATGGGCGCAATGGTGGCCACGGGGCTGCCCCGGCGGGTGGCCGATCGCCCTCTGGTGGCGCTCTGCATGCTCGGCCCTCACCATCTGATAGCATCGGAGGGGTGCTGTCTCTATGCTCTTGACCGCCGGGCCGGGGCGGCTACTCTGCTTGCCGATCTCGGTGCCGGAAATGAGGCTTACTGCGCCATCGGGGGATCGGCGCGGGCTATTGTGATGACTTCGGCCGGAGCGCAGCATATTGTGCTTGCGGGTGAGGATGAGGCGGTGTGTCTCGGCGCGCTGCCTCAGCTCCCGCCTGTGGCTGTGGAGCTGAGGCAGGTGATGACGATCACGGAGACGGCGGGTGCCATCCGTCTTTCTGACCCTGATGCCTTGCGTGGCGGGGCTCTCGGCGCCGCCGACGCCTCGGCTCTTGCGGCCGAGCTCGACAAGGCGTGGGAGCGTGTGGCGGCCCGTGCCCGAGCTGGGAATGCGGCGATTGTGCCCTCGGGGGCCGCTATAACCGTGGAGATAAGGCAGCTCGACGGGCAGGGGGCGGCTGTGGGGTCGCGCGGACGGATGGCTATATCCGGAGGCGGGTTGCCCGGACAGATCGATGCGCCTCTTGAGGGTGATATGCTCGGTCCGGTGACGCTGAGCGTAGGGGCCATGAGGCTGCGGATAAGCATCGGGGCCCTTGGCGGCGAGGATGCGGCTGCATGGGGCTCAGGGCAGCTGATGGCCGAGGTGGCTTCGGGCTCGGCGCCTGAGCTTACGGTAAGATGGACCATGAGGGTGGATCGCCCGGCTTCGGGATCGCCGCGGGTGGTGGTGATTCCGGTGGTGGAGACGGTGCCTGCTGAGGCCGATGAGCCCCTGCAGAGTGTGGCCCGGGTTGCTGCCGGGACAGCCTCGGAGGTGGAGGCGGTCATCCCGGCAGTTGTGACCGACCCTGTGGCGGAGATCGTCGGGGCAACCGGGATAAGGGCGCGCTGTGTGGCTGTGAGCGGCGATGTGGTGATGTGGGGGTGTCTTGATGGTGCTCCCGGCGATGTGGCTGTGGCCACCGCGGCGTCGCCACTGTCGCTTGTGTCGCGGGCCACGGTGGGCGTCGACCCTGTGGCAGCGCTTGTTGCGGCCCCGAGGCTGGGGAGCGCCGCGCTGAGTCCCGGCTGCGCCCATTTCTACGGATTTACTTCGGGCGGGATACTGAATATACAGGTGGGGTCGCGGCGTGGTGCTCCGGTGGCGTCGCTGCTAGACAGGCGTGGCGTGGGCAAGCCCGGCGCGGTAGCTGTTGGTGCCGGGCAGGTGGTGGCTATAGCCGATGGCGGCAATCAGCTGATCGCGCTCAGAGGCGGGCGTTCCGAGACCCTCGGGCGCTATCCCGACCATCATTTTGTGGCGGCGGCCATGCACGGTGTGGCCAATGAGTTGTGGCTGCTTGAGGGCGACGGCAATATCACTACCGTTGATCCTGACAGCGGGGATATGTCGCGCCGCTATCTTCCCTACACCCCCGTGGCTCTTGGCGAAAGCGGCGGCTCCCTCTGGCTCACTGCTCCCGATGGGCTGATGGAGGTGGCGGCAGCCGGAGGGGAATGGCCCGCGGCGGTGGAGTGGCGCATGGCGCTCCCATTGGAGCCGGCGTCGGCTCTCACCGGCCTGACGGCGGGCATCATCGCTCCCGGGGGCTTCAATGGTCGGATAGCCGTGTGGGCGGTGGGGTGGAGTGGCCCCGACCGTCCTGAGGTGGAGCCGCAGTGGCAGGTGACGCTCGACGGAGCGCCCCGCTCGCCTCTGCAGTTCCGATTGCCGCTCCCCATGCGTGCGGGGGCGGTGGTAGAGATAAGCGGCATTGCCGGCGAGGGATTCATGATCAATCGCATAGAATATACCGCTATCCATGCCGACTGATATTGATACCCTGCTTAAGCGCGACAAGCGCCGCGAGGCCTCGCGTGTGAAGCGCGAGGCTGCTTATGATCCGGCCACCGGCGCGGGCTCGCCCGTCGTGCGGGTGCCCTACGTCATTCCCGGCCATCTCCCCGGAGCCGGGACTACTATCCGGGTGCCCGAGGCAATGCTTTCCGACTCCGGGCTGCGGAGCGTGGGCTCGCAGGTGGAGCTCGACATGATCCGTTTCCGCTACGATTTCGAGTATTGGGCGTGGAAGTGTGTGCGCATACGCGACAAGGAGAGCGGACGCCGCATCCCCTTCAGACTCAACGCCCCGCAGCGCCGCTTCCTCGCCATGCTCGAAGCCGACAGAAAGGCCCGGCGCCCCATAAGGGTTGTCATGCTCAAGGCGCGGCAGTGGGGCGGCTCCACTCTGGTGCAGATGTATTTTGCTTACATACAGATGGTGTTGAAGCGTAATTGGCACTCAATCATCTGCTCGCATGTGCGCGACACCTCGGCCACGATCCGCAATATGTACCGCCGGATGCTCAATGAGTATCCACCCGAGTATGCCGGAGAGGGTAAGGCTCCGAAATTCAGGGGAGTGGAGGGGAGCCGGTCGAAGAGCGAGATCACGGGCCGCGGGTGTACGATCGATATAGGCTCGTCGATGGCTCCCGACTCCCTGCGCGGCAACGACTTCGCGCTCGCCCACCTCTCGGAGGTGGCGTTCTGGACAGCCGGCAACAACCTGTGCCCCGACGACTTTATCCGCACCATCAGCGGATCGGTGCCGCTGACAGCCGACACAGCCATAATCATGGAGAGCACCGCCAACGGAGTCGGCAACTATTTCCATAAGATGTGGCTCAGCGCCGAGGAGGGCAGGAGTTCCTACCGGACTATCTTTGTGCCGTGGCATGAGATAGATCTCTACCGCCTCGTGCTCAACGGCAAGGAGCGGCGCGAGCTGGCCTCGGATCTCACGCCGATGGAGCGGGCGCTTGTGGAGGGCGGGCTGACGCTCAGCCAGATCGCGTGGCGCCGGAAGAAGCGCGGCGAGTATCTGACCGACTCCCAGATGGCCGCCGAGTTTCCGGCCACGCCCGAGGAGGCGTTTGTCAACACCGGCTCGGCGGTGTTTGACTCCGCTGACGTGGAGGAGTTGCGCCTCGGATGCCTGGAGGCCCCGCTGCGCGGATCGCTACGCGGCGATGCGCTCACCGGGCGCCGCGCCATGGAGGGCTTGAGGTTTGAGTCCGATGCCAAAGGCCCTCTCGAGGTGTGGGCAGAGCCGGATGCCGATGCCGGCGACGACCGCTATGTGGTGGCAGTCGATATCGGCGGACGGTCGGCCTCGGCCGACTGGTCGGTGATATCGGTCATGGATCGTTGCGGGCCGTCGGGCCGAGCCGAGACGGTGGCGCAATGGCGCTCCCATGCCGACCACGACATAGTGTGCTGGCAGGCGGCTGCCATAGCGCGCTGGTATGGATGGGCGCTTCTGGTGATCGAGAGCAACAGCCTTGAGAGCGGGGGAGTGGCCGCAGTGTCGGATGCGTCGTTTTATATCCTCGGCGAGCTCCGCCGGGAGTATCCCAATCTGTATGTGAGGCGGCGCACAGAGACCCTCCGCGGCGGTATGGAGACGAGGCCCGGCTTCCACACCAACCGACGCACCAAGACAGCGGCTCTGTCGGCCCTTATCTCGGCTCTGCGCGAGCGCACCTATATCGAGCGGAGCCACGAGGCTGTAAATGAGATGCTGACCTATGAGGTGATAGCCGGGGCGCTTACGCGGCGCGTCCCGGCTATCACGACGATATGCTCATGACCCGCGCCATAGCGCTTTACGTAATCTCGCAGCTCCCCGATCCGGCAGACGGAGCTGCGCCGCGACTCGATCCCGGCCCGGTGTGGTGATCCACTCCGGGCCGGGATCCCGATTTCATTGCTTTTTTTCAGCAAAAATCAATGAAAAGTTGTGAATCTGATTTTGTTTGGGTAGTTTTGCCGAAAATAACCTTAAAGACCCAACATCATGAAACACAAACTGATCTTGACGGCTCTGCTCGCACTCAGAAATGTCGAAGCCCTATCATGTTGCGTGGGTAAATATGATGATTACCAGCCGACATTTATGTAAGATGCAAATATGTAGAAAGATGCTCGCTGCAGTTGTTGCAGCGGTCACATTGCTTTCGTGTGGCAGTGGTGGCAGGGAGGCACGCGATGTGATTGAAACGGTACAGATTGTTTCAATCGATGACCTCTTGCCACCCCTCCACAACGGAGCTTTACTGGCTATGGCCGGAGATACACTTCTGATTGTTGATACGAAGTCGACCGATATGATGGTCACTGCATTTGATCTGTCGGGTGATAGCGTTGTGGGGCGTTTTGCCCCCTTTGGCAACGGGCCAGGAGAGGTGTGCAACATAGGGCAGCCGATAGTGACTCCCGGAAGCCGGCATCTGTTTCTGATTGATTATGGTTCATGGAGCGTAAAACGCTATGATATAGACAGTGCCTTGAATTGTCCCGACTATATGGCTGTGACAGTTGATCAATTGGATGATAATTCACAGGGGTTTCCCGACAGGTGTGTCGCACTGACCGACAGTATTGTGGTCGGCAGGCTGATTATCCCTTCGCCAGAGGGCCGCGGGTACACTCAAGGCTTGTGCAACTACAATCTCTACAGCGGAGAGATGGGGGTGTTTGACGGGGGAGAGCTTTTGCCCGGTTTCAAGAGTATTGCCGTTGCTTCTGTGGATGATAATCTGGTGGTAGAACTTGGGAGCAATCGTGATGCCATAAGGATGTATAGCTTTGATGGAAAATTGATTAAGACGATTTTTGGACCGGAATACCACGAGGATAAGTTGACCCGTCACACTACGTTTTTCTCCAAGGCAATAGTTGCCCGAGGCAAGATATATGCGGTTTATTCGGGAGGAGGGGAGGAATATCATGGGAGCGATATTGTGGAGATGACGCTCGGCGGTGACTATTTGAGGACTCTGCATACAGATTTGCCGATCATCAGTCTGGCCTATCATGAAAAAAGCGACCGTATTTACATCAGTACGAGTGGCGAGACGCAGTTTGGCTATCTTATCCCCGATAGAGCCATGCCAAGCATCGTCGAAGCAGATGATACGAATGCGGGTAATGAGGCATCTGAGGGGTCGGGCATGTCAGAAAAAATATTAGTGACCATAGACAAAAGGTCGCCGGTGGCGGTTGATACTGCTGAGGCGATAGGGACTAAGTCAGAGGACGGAAGCTATGAGTATTTAGTGCCGATAGGCAATTTCACTTCAGATACACTTTGGGTTGATAGTGTAGTGGCGTCGTATCCCTATCCTGAACGCTTGCAGATGAGTTGTGATCCAATCTATCCCCGGTCGGTGTCGGGAATACGTATGGCTTTCGATCGCGCTGTTGAATCTGAGGGGTATGACGTGACTGTGTATCTTCGGGATATAGCATCGCCGCAGAGGCTAAAGACCAAACTTCGGGTGTATCAGGCAAATCAATAGCATCGCCATTACTGCAAGTTGACCAATCATGGTATTCAGCCGGGTAATGTGATCCTCGATCATAGAGTCGACAGCAATCCTCGGCTTCAGATTATCTACATGCAAGAGTGGCGGAGAACAAACGATCCGACAAAAAGCAGTGAAAAAGTTGTGATTCTGATTTTTTTTTTGGTAGTTTTGCCGAAAATAACCTTAAAGACCCAACATCATGAAACACAAACTGATCTTGACGGTTCTGCTCGCAATGGTAGTGAGTGGGGCCATATTCGCGACATTACGCGACAACCGCAACCAAAAGCCCTTGTCGGATCTCGCCCTCAGAAATATCGAAGCCTTAACATCAGGGGAAGCGGTTAATCCCAATTCCCGCTACGGCTATAAGCTCACAGATTGCATTAAAGATGGTCGAGTAGTCGGCATGTATTGTGCTTTCGCTGCCCCCAACGATGTGTGCACGCCCGGACGCCATACTCAACCATGCGATTAGTATTATCGAGTGCAATTGTGGCGCTGCTGACGGTGGCGGGATGTCGGTCGCATAGCAATGATGATATTTCCTCAGAGCATGTTTATGAAGTGGACATGACAAAGATCGATGCCGACTCGGTGGGCTATTCCATGTTTGCTGATTCGGTGGAATATGTTGATCTTGAAATAACCAATGAATCAATGATCAGTCGCATTGGGGATATTGAGATTACCGACTCAGCAATCGTTGTTTGCGACAGCCGTCAGGGCGCAGTCATGCTTTTTGACCGTATCGGAAACTTCAGCCGCAGGATCGGGCAACGTGGTGAGGGCCCTGAAGAGTATCTCGCGCCATTGAGGATTGATGCCGATGGTGAAAGGATTTATGTCTACGACCGCTGGCGTCAAGGCGTAATGAAATATGATTATTCCGGTCGCTTTGAGGGACTTGACAGCATAGGCCCGGCTGAGGATATCGCAATTCTCGGCCAAGGTCGTTATCTTGTTGCCGATTTCAATAGTAGTGAAGGCAGCGGGGTGTATGTTGTCACGACTGATCCATACCGCCGGAATCTGATCGCGAAGCGCCGCGATCCAGTCGACCGTACCCATATGTGGGAGTTTTATCGCTCAGGCAGCGGATTGACAGTCATGTCGAGCGACTTTGAAAACCGTCTTTACCGTTATGCGGGCGATTCGTTGGTGGCGGAAGTCCGGTTTGCCATATCGCCGGTGCCTTCGGCCGATGATCTGGCCTCGTGGAAGCGTGAGGATCTGATGGAGCATTTTGCGGGCACGGGTCATATCGACACAGGCCGATGGCATATCGGGATATATTCCCGCTATCCCGATATGAGGTATGTGATACTCGACCGTAGCAACGGCAGCCTTATGTTGTCCGCAGCTCTGAAAAACGACATCGACGGGGTGGCCCGCGAGGATTTTGCGGGCTCCACCCGGGATGGAGACATGGTGATGACTGTAGCAGGAGTTGAGCGCGACAGCAATCCTCGGCTTCAGATTATCTACATGAAAGAGTGAGCGGAGCAAAGCTTGTGACGTCAGTTTTTTTTGCCGGATGACGGAAAAATTTGTATCTTCGCGGTGTAATGTGTCCTTAAACGGGGCTCATTGCACCGCCGGCCTGTCAAAGGGGCCGGTGTAGAATAGCAACAATTTATCCAATCATATTAAACATCAATGAGTAAGGAAAAGAAATTCTTGACTTGTGATGGTAACCAGGCTGCCGCTCATATCTCCTACATGTTTACGGAGGTTGCAGCAATCTACCCCATCACCCCGTCGTCCACCATGGCAGAGTATGTCGATGAGTGGTCAGCCCAGGGTCGTAAGAACATCTTCGGCGAGACTGTAATGGTGCAGGAGATGCAGAGCGAAGGCGGCGCCGCCGGTGCCGTTCACGGCTCGCTTCAGGCCGGTGCTCTCACCACGACATACACCGCCTCGCAGGGTCTGCTGCTGATGATCCCCAACATGTACAAGATCGCCGGCGAGCAGCTTCCCTGTGTGTTCCACGTGTCGGCACGTACCATCGCCGCCCACGCCCTGAGCATCTTCGGCGACCACTCCGACGTGATGGCCACCCGTCAGACCGGCTGCGCCATGCTGTGTGAAGGCTCGGTGCAGGAGGTAATGGACCTTGCCGGTGTGGCTCACCTGGCCACAATCAAGAGCCGCATTCCTTTCGTCAACTTCTTCGACGGCTTCCGCACCTCGCATGAGATCCAGAAGATCGAGCGCCTCGACATCGAGGATCTCGAGCCGCTGCTCGACCGCGAGGCCCTCAACCGCTGGCGCCAGCAGGCCCTGAGCCCCGATGCACCCGTAGCCCGCGGCATGGCCGAGAACAGCGACGTATTCTTCCAGCACCGCGAGGCCTGCAACGGCGCCTACGACGCAGTGCCTGAGATCGTAGAGGAGTACATGGCCAAGATCTCCGAGATCACCGGCCGCGAGTATCACCTCTTCAACTACTATGGCCACCCCGAGGCCGACCGCGTGATCGTGGCCATGGGTTCGGGCACACAGGCCGCCCAGGAAGCCATCGACATCCTCATGGCCAAGGGCGAGAAGGTAGGTCTGGTGAGCGTTCACCTGTTCCGTCCGTTCTCGGTGAAGCACCTCCGTGCCGCCATCCCCGCCACCGTGAAGCGCATCGCAGTGCTCGACCGCACCAAGGAGCCCGGCGCCAATGGCGAGCCCCTCTATCTCGACGTATGCGAGGCCTACTACGGCGTTGAAAACGCTCCCGCTATCGTAGGCGGCCGCTTCGGTCTTGCCTCGAAGGACGTGACCCCCGCCCTGATCATCTCGGTGTACGACAACCTCGCCCTTCCCGAGCCCAAAAACCACTTCACCCTCGGCATCATCGACGATGTGACCTTCACCTCGCTTCCCCCGGTAGAGCCCATCGTGCTCGGCGGCTCGACCTACGAGGCTAAGTTCTACGGCCTCGGCGCCGACGGCACAGTAGGTGCCAACAAGAACTCGGTGAAGATCATCGGCGACAACACCAACAAGTATTGCCAGGCCTACTTCTCGTATGACTCGAAGAAGAGCGGCGGCTTCACCTGCTCGCACCTCCGCTTCGGCGACGAGCCCATCCGCTCGACCTATCTGGTGACCACCCCCAACTTCGTTGCTTGCCACGTACAGGCTTACACCCATCTCTATGATGTGACCCGCGGCCTCCGCGACGGCGGCACCTTCCTGCTCAACACCATCTGGGAGGGCGAGGAGCTGGCCAAGAATCTCCCCAACAAGGTCAAGAAATACTTTGCCGACCACAACATCACCGTCTACTATATCAACGCCACCAAGATAGCACAGGAGATCGGTCTGGGCAACCGCACCAACACCATCCTCCAGAGCGCCTTCTTCCGCATCACCGAGGTGATCCCCGTGGATCTCGCCGTTGAGCAGATGAAGAAGTTTATCGTCAAGAGCTATGGCAAGAAGGGTCAGGATATCGTCGACAAGAACTATGCCGCCGTTGACCGTGGCGACGAGTACAAGCGCCTCGATGTCGATCCCGCATGGAGCAACCTCGGCCCCGATCCCGTAGTGGAGCGCAACGAGCCTAAGTTTGTGACCGATATCTGCCGCCCCATCAACGCTCAGGACGGCGATCTGCTCAAAGTGAGCGACTTCCTGCCCTTTGCCGACGGCACCTGGCAGCAGTCGACCGCCAAGTATGAGCGTCGCGGTGTGGCCTCGTTTGTTCCCGAGTGGCTTGAAGAGAACTGTATCCAGTGCAACAAGTGTGCTTATGTATGTCCTCACGCCACCATCCGTCCGTTCCTTCTCGACGCTGCCGAGATGGAGGCCGCTCCCTTCGGCGATGCCGACACCCTTCCCGCTATCGGAAAGGGCCTCGAGGGTCTGCGCTTCATCCAGGCAGTCGATCCCCTCGACTGTCTCGGTTGCGGCAACTGTGCCGACGTTTGTCCCGGCAAGAAGGGCGTGAAGGCCCTCGTGATGAAGCCTCTGGAGAGCCAGCTCCCCGTACAGGCTTCGTGGGACTACTGTGTTGACCACGTTGCTTCCAAGCAGGATCGCGTCGACATCAAGCTCAATGTCAAGAACAGCCAGTTTGCCCGTCCTTACCTCGAATTCTCGGGTGCATGCTCGGGTTGCGGCGAGACTCCCTACACCAAGCTCATCACCCAGCTCTATGGCGACCACGAGATGATAGCCAACGCTACCGGTTGCTCGTCGATCTGGGCCGGTTCCGTTCCCTCGACTCCCTACACCTTCAACGAGAAGGGTCATGGTCCCGCCTGGGGCAACTCGCTCTTTGAAGACTTCGCAGAGTTTGGCCTCGGCATGTATATCGGCGCTGAGAAGCTCACCGCCCGCGTGGCAGAGATCATGAAGCGCGCCGTTTCGTGCCCCAACTGCAGCGACCGCATCCACGAGCTCGCCCAGCAGTGGCTCGACAACCAGACCAACGCTGCTGTGACCCGCGCCGTTGCCGACGAGATTGTGCCTCTGGCCGAAGCATGCGGCTGCGACACCTGCCGCGAGCTCCTCACCGTGCGTCACTACATCGCCTACCGTTCGCAGTGGATCATCGCCGGCGACGGTGCTGCCTACGATATAGGCTTCGGCGGTCTTGACCACGTGCTCGCATCGGGCAAGAACATCAATGTGATCGTTGTCGACACCGAGGTTTACTCCAACACCGGCGGTCAGGCCTCCAAGGCTACCCCGCTCGGCGCCGTGGCCAAGTTTGCCGCTGCCGGCAAGCGCATCCGCAAGAAGGATCTCGGCCTCATCGCCTCGACCTACGGCTACGTATATGTGGCACAGATCGCAATGGGTGCCGACCAGGCTCAGACCCTCAAGGCTATCCGCGAGGCTGAGGCCTACGACGGACCGTCGCTCATCATCGCCTACGCTCCCTGTATCAACCACGGCATCAAGGCCGGCATGGGTCACGCCCAGCAGGAGGAGCAGAAGGCTGTTGAATGTGGCTACTGGAGCCTCTGGCGCTACAACCCCGCGCTTGAGGAAGAGGGCAAGAATCCGTTCAGCCTCGACTCCAAGGCTCCCGACTGGGATAAGTTTGAGGACTTCCTCAAGGGCGAAGTGCGCTATGCATCGCTCCTTAAGGCATTCCCCAACGAAGCCGCTGAGCTCTTCGCTGCCGCCAAGGACAATGCCCGCTGGCGCTACAACAACTATCGCCGCCTTGCCCAGCAGCAGTGGGGCGTTGACCCTGAGGTAGGCAAGCTCTGATAGCCTCTTCATAATAACCGATAATCGACAGGGATCCCGGCTGACTCGCTTTATCAAGGCATCAGCATGGATCCCTGTCTTTTTTTTATCACATATATCAAGCAATATGAATAAATTGGCAATGGCAGCGACAGGAGTGGCTCTGGCTGCATTGATGGCATCGTGTGGCGGCCAAAGCGGAAGGAACACCGGCGATGTGCCTGTGATAGATCTTGCCGGAAGTGTCGACCGCCCCGCCTTCATGGATATTGATATAGCCGATGTGGAGTACACGCCGCTCGACACCGCCACCGCAGCCCTTCTGGGCGAACACGCCAATGTGATGGCTGTGATGGGCGACACCGCGATAATCCACGAGATGGGCGTCATGGGCGACAACTCGCGCCTCATGCTCTTCAGCATCTCCGATGGCCGCTTCATACGCGAGATAAAGCATTGCGGTCAGGGCCCGGGCGAGTACAGCTGGATTGAGACAGTGTTTCCCGACCGTGAGAAGCAGCAGATAGTGATCAAAGGGGCCAACGAATCGGCAAGCCGCTACACTCTCTCCGACAGCTTCGTGGAGGCATATCCCCGCTATGAAGTGAGAAACCGCAAGTTTGCGGCCGGATCGCTCGCCGGAGGTATAAACATCACAGAGGTGGTCGACGGCAATCTCCTCATCCATCAGCTCGACAGCCGCATGGTTCCGGCCAACACTCTCGTGGCTGAGGGATTTGACCCGGCATACATCTCAATGGAGATCATAACCTCGGGCGACGAGACCCTTATCAATGTGGTCGATACGCTCTATACCATCCTGCCCGGACGGTTTGAGCCGGTGGCTGTGCTCGCGCGCGGCGATAAATCGCTCACCCCCGCTGTGGAGAAAGAGGTATATCTCGGCCAGAAAGATTACCAGCTGTCGCAGGAAGCCCGCAAGAAATATATCCAGTATGTGTGGTTTCTGTCGGACGGGCCCCACATTATGCTGATGTCGATCTACGGCGGACGCTATTTTATCGACTTCTTCGATCGGGGGAACGGCGCCCACCTCGGACGCAGTATATTCTCATATGAAGATCCCGAGCCCGGATTGGCCATCGACTGGAACGGCACCACATTCCACATCACCAATCGCTTTAATGTGACCGACGGACGATTTTATGCGCTTGTGAGAGATGACGAGACCGTCGACGCCGACGGCAACCCCGCCCCCGACGGCAACCTCGGCATCGTATCCTTCCGCCTTGCCCCTAAGCGATAGCGACCCTCCGGCATATTATCCCGCCAGCCAAAGCGCAGGGCGTCCGGTGCCACCACGCAACAGTGGCTCCGGACGCCCCCGCTTTTTCTCCCGACAACGCAATTGGAGAGTAAGGGAGTGAAAAAAAGCAGGGGTGGCACACTTTATGGCGCTAAAATTGTTGTAAAAGTGTTATCTTCGCGTAACGAAAAGTCGGGGCGCAGATGTGTTCCGACTCAACGCTGTTACTATCTCCTCATAACTTTTACAATAACCGATTTAAAATGAAATCAATAGCCCGCATGCTCCTTTTGGCGGCACTCCTTCCCCTTGCCATGGGGATGCAGGGTGCTATCCGGAGCCCCAAGAGCGAAGTTGCACGCAATCTGGATATTTTCAACTCATTGGTCAAGGAGTTGCAGATGAACTATGTCGATACCATCGACGTGGAAAAGGCCATCAATACCGCTATCAGGTCGATGCTCAACGAGCTTGATCCTTACACCGAGTATATGCCTCTGAAGGAGCAGGAAGATTTTAAGTCGATGACCACCGGCGAGTATGGCGGCATAGGCTCATATATCCGCTACACCCCCAAGGGCACTATCATAGCCGGTCCAGAGGCGGGATCGCCAGCCGAGAAGGCCGGGCTCCGCACGGGCGACCTCATAATCCGCATCGACACCACCGATGTGAAGGGCTGGAGCGATTCACGTGTGAGATCGTTGCTCCAGGGAGTGCCGGGCACGGCGCTGAAGGTGACAGTCGATCGCCCTTATGCCGGTCCCGATTCCATCAAGACCTTCGACCTTGTGAGGGCCAAGATACAGATGCCCTCTGTGCCCTACTATGGCCGGTTGACCAATCATCCCGGCATAGGCTATCTGTCGGTGACCTCGTTTACCGACAAGACGGCTCAGGAGGTGAAGGAAGCGCTTGAGGCGCTTAAGGGGGGCGATGAGCTCCAGGGCCTGATCCTCGATCTGCGCGGCAATGGCGGCGGTCTGCTCGATGCCGCAGTGGCTCTGGTGGGCTATTTCGTGCCTAAGGGCACAGAAGTGGTGCGCACCCGTGGCCGCGGCGTGATGGACGAGAAGGTCTACAAGACCACCGTGTCGCCCATCCTTCCCGACACCCCTCTGGCGGTTCTGGTCGACGGAGGTACCGCCTCGTCGTCGGAGATCACCTCGGGCGCGCTTCAGGATCTTGACCGCGCCGTGATCCTCGGCTCACGCTCGTTTGGCAAAGGACTTGTGCAGTCGACCCGCCAGCTCCCCTACGACGGCTTGCTGAAGCTCACCATAGCCAAGTATTATATCCCCTCAGGGCGTCTGGTACAGGCCATCGACTATTCGCGCCGCAATGCCGACGGAAGTGTGCAGCGCACACCCGACTCCCTCACCACCGTGTTTCACACCGCAGGAGGTCGCGAGGTGCGCGACGGTGGCGGCATCACCCCCGACTCGCTGGTGGAATATCCAGAGGTGAGCCGGCTGACATTCAACGTTGTCCGCGACGACTGGGCCTTCAACTATGCCACCCGCTATGCTGCTACCCATCCGTCGATAGCTCCCGCCGAGGAGTTTGTGATCACCGACAGTATCTACAACGACTTCAAGGCATCGATCGATCCTGAGAAATTTCAATACGACAAGGTGTGTGAGACCATGCTGGGGCAGCTGCGCGAGGCGGCGCGTCTCGAAGGCTATATGTCTGATTCGGTCTCGGCCGAATTTGACCGCCTCGGAGCTATGCTCAAGCACTCGCTCGACCGTGATCTCGACACCCACAGGGCTGATATTGAGCCTTATCTGGCGCGTGAGATTGTGGGTCGCTACTACAACAACCGCGGCGAGATCATCAACTCGCTGCCGGGCGATCCGGGTGTGACCAAGGCTGCAGCCGTGTTGCTCGACCGCGAGGGCTACCGCCGTATCCTCTCACCTAAGCAATGAGCAGGGGAGCAGCAGCGCCCACCCTCGGGCGGTTGGCCCGGCGCTTCATGACGCGCCCGAGGCGGACGGCCATCGACAAGGCTCTGGCCCGTGGAGCTGAGGCCGACCTGCGGCTCTACGGGCTGGCGGGATCGGCGGCAGCCGTGGCTCTCAATGAGCTGCTTCCCGAGGGGAGCGGCCCAATGATAGTGGTGGCCGACTCCCACGATGATGCAGGCTATCTCCACCACGACCTCAGCCGTCTGGCCGGAGAGGAGGCGGTGGCTATCATGCCCTCGGGCTATCGACGCGATATCCGTTTCGGCCTCCCCGACGCTCCTCAGCAGATACTCAGGGTCGATGCCCTGAGCCGGCTGGCGGGCGACACGCGGCTGCGGTTTGTCGTGACCTATCCCGAAGCGTTGGCCGAGGGTGTTGCCGAGCGCGACACACTTGCCGCGTCAACCATATCCATAGCAACCGGCTCGCAGCTCGATCTCACCGCCACTATGAGGCGTCTGCGCGAGCTTGGCTTCAAGGAGACTGACTATGTGTATGAGCCGGGCCAGTTTGCCCGGCGCGGCTCGATCCTCGACATTTTCGGCTACTCGCATGAGCTCCCCTACCGCATAGACCTGTTTGGCGATGAGGTCGATTCGATCCGCACATTCGACATCGAGACACAGCTGTCGGCCGAGCGTATGGCCGATGTGACGATTACGGCCAATGTGGCCGACGAGGCTTCGCATATGTCGCTGCTCGATTTTGTGCCCGACACCACAGTGGTTGCTCTCAGGGATGCCGCTTACACCTTGTCGCGAATCCGCGCGCTCAGCGGCGAGACCCTCTCGGCCAATGCCGAGCTGGCGTCCGAGGAAAATATCGACCGCGACGCACTCAAGCGTCTTGTGGATCCGGATGAGATCGAACGCCGGCTGTCGGCTCTGCGGCGCATCCATTTCACGGCTGCGGCGATGCCACCCGGGTCACCTCGTGGAGCCATCGACTTCGGCACGAGTCCGCAGGCTCTCTATCATAAGAATTTCGATCTTATAGCTGAGTCGTTCACGCGGTTTCTTGCCGACGGGCTTGAGATATTTATCCTGACCGAAAACGCGGGTCAGGCCGACCGCCTGCGCGTCATCTTTGCCGAGCGCGGCGACCACCTTGCCTTTACTCCCGTCGAGGCCACTCTCCATGAAGGCTTTGTCGATCCGGGCTCGAAGATGTGTGTGCTCACCGACCATCAGATCTTCGACCGATTCCATAAATACACCCTGAAGAGCGACCGCGCCCGCTCGGGCAAGCTCGCCCTGAGCCTCAAGGAGCTCCAGGCTATAGAGCCGGGCGACTATATAGTGCATATCGACCACGGAGTGGGACGCTTCGACGGCCTTGTGCGCAATGTGACCAACGGACGCGTGCAGGAGGCAATAAAGCTCACCTATGCCAACGACGACACTGTGTTTGTGTCGATCCACTCGCTCCATAAGCTCGCCAAATACAGAGGAAAAGAGGGGGTGGCGCCGAAGATCAACAAGCTGGGCACCGGGGCTTGGGCTCGCATAAAGGAGAAGACCAAGAGCCGACTCAAAGATATAGCGCGCGACCTGATCAAGCTCTATGCCGCGCGTCTGGAGCAGAAGGGTCACGCTTTTGCCCCCGACTCTTACCTCCAGCATGAGCTCGAGGCTTCGTTTATCTACGAAGACACCCCCGATCAGGCCACGGCCACCGCCGCCGTAAAGGCCGATATGGAGGCTGAGCGCCCCATGGATCGCCTGATATGCGGCGATGTGGGTTTCGGCAAGACCGAGATAGCTATACGCGCTGCCTTCAAGGCGGCCACCGACGGCAAGCAGACAGCGGTGCTGGTGCCCACAACGGTGCTCGCCTATCAGCACTACGACACATTCTCGCGGCGACTGAAGGAGTTTCCGGTGAGGGTGGAATATCTGTCGAGGGCACGCACGGCAGCCCAGACGCGTCAGATCCTCGCCGATCTGGCAGCGGGCAAGATAGATATAGTGATAGGCACTCACAAGCTCATAGGCAAGAGCGTGAAATTCAAGGATCTCGGACTGCTTGTAGTCGACGAGGAGCAGAAATTTGGAGTGGCTGTAAAGGAGAAGCTCAAGCAGATGAAGACCTCGGTCGACACTCTCACCATGAGCGCCACTCCCATACCGCGCACCCTCCAATTCTCGCTCATGGGAGCGCGCGACCTGTCGAGCATCAACACCCCGCCCCCCAACCGCTACCCGATAGTCACCACGGTAGATATTATCAGCGATGAACTGCTGGCCGAGGCCATAAATTTCGAGATGGCCCGCAACGGGCAGGTGTTTGTGGTCAACCCCCGCATAGAGGGGCTGATCGACCTTGAGGCGCGCATCAGGCGTCTGGTGCCCGATGCCCGTACAGTGGTGGGCCACGGACAGATGCCCCCTGAGACACTTGAGAAGACCATCATCGACTTCGCCGCCCACGACTACGACATACTCCTCTCCACCACCATAATAGAGAGCGGAATAGATATGCCCCGCGTCAACACCATCATAATCAACGATGCCCACCGCTTCGGCCTCTCGGAGCTTCATCAGCTGCGCGGACGTGTCGGTCGGTCGTCGCGCAAGGCATTCTGCTATCTGCTCACCCCGCCGGGCATGCCGCTGACCCCCACGGCCCGGCGTCGCCTTCAGGCCATAGAGAGCTTCAGCGACCTCGGGTCGGGCATAAGCATAGCCATGCAGGATCTCGACATACGCGGTGCGGGCAATCTGCTCGGAGCCGAACAGAGCGGATTCATAGCCGACTTGGGCTATGAGACCTACCAACGCATCCTCAAGGAGGCGGTGACGGAGCTGCGCACTCAGGAGTTTCCCGAGCTCGTGGCAACTCCGGAAGGATCGCAGAGCGCATCAGGCGGTGCCGCTGTCGCGCCCGGCGACTTTGATTTTGTGGCCGACACCACTATCGAGAGCGACATGGAACTGCTGCTGCCCCCCACCTATGTGCCCCACGACAGCGAGCGCATAGCCCTCTACCGGGAGCTCGATGCGATAGAGCGCGAGAGCGATCTTGTGGCTTTCCGCAACCGATTGATCGACCGCTTCGGCAAGATGCCGGATGTGGCTGCCGAGCTGCTGCGCATTCCCACCCTGCGCTCGCTTGCCAAGCGCCTCGGCATTGAAAAGGTGGTGCTCAAGCAAGACAATATGTATCTCTATCTCGTGGGCGACGACAACCGTGCCTATTATGCCAGCAACGCCTTCGGGCGCATACTCAGCTATCTGAGCACCCACACCTCGCGCACCCGTCTGCGTCAGCGCGACGAGCGCCGCTCCATAGCCATATCGGGAGTGGAGAGCGTGGAGAGCGCCGTGGCTATCCTCAATGAGATCTCCTCGCTCAACCCTGCCGGTTGATATCTACTCTGTTTACCAATCCATTCAATATCGCCATGAACGAAAACACCATCAACAGCGAGCGCCCCTACAACGGCCCTCTCGTGAGCGGCTTTGCCGTGCTTTTTATCATCATCGTCATATTGGCGGCCATAGTAGCCTCCCTGACCTCCTCGGCCGAGCCAAGTGTGGGAGCCATGATCCTTTCTGTCGTCGGCATCGTAGCCATAGTCTTGGGGATGAAAGGTTTTGTGATGCTTGAGCCGGGCGAGTCGATGGTGCTCATATTTTTCGGGCGCTACTCAGGCACCCTGCGTCGTGTAGGCTTTTCATGGATCAATCCATTCATGACCAAGCGCAAGATCTCGCTTCGCCTGCGCAATCTCGACGTGGAGCCGATCAAGGTCAACGACCGTGTGGGCAATCCGGTGCTGATTGGCCTGGTGCTTGTGTGGCGCGTCAACGACACCTATCGAGCCGTGTTTGACATCGATTCAAATACCTCGCTGCCCTCGTTTGTGGCCATACAGAGTGATGCCGCCCTTCGCGAGGTGGCCGGACGTTTTGCCTATGACAATGAGACCACTTCGGCCCACGAGCTCACCCTGCGCGGCGGGGGCGAGGAGATAAACGATCTTCTTGAGAAGGCACTCAACGAGCGCCTTGCCATGGCCGGCATAGAGGTCAAGGAAGCACGACTCAACTATCTTGCGTATGCACCGGAGATTGCTGCGGTGATGTTGCGCCGCCAGCAGGCCGCCGCCATTGTGTCGGCACGCGAGAAGATAGTTGAGGGCGCCGTGGGCATGGTGAAGCTCGCCCTCGACCATATTGAGAAAGATCAGGTGTGCACCCTCTCGGCCGAGGCCCGCGCCGCTATGGTGAGCAATCTTATGGTAGTGCTCTGCTCCGACGATGCCGCCACCCCGATGGTCAACACCACCGCCTGATGCCGGACCTCCCATTTCATCAACCATCATTATCCCATCCATCATGACAACAGCTATTATCGGCATAGGCTCCATGGGCGGTGCCCTTGCCCGCGGATTTCTTGCTTCAGGCATGGAACCCTCGACTCTCATACTCTGCAACCGCACACCATCCAAGCTCGAACCATTCAAGGCGAGCGGCGCAGTGCTCACCACCGATTGCCACGAAGCCGCTCAAGCCGCCGATATCATACTGCTTGGAGTTGGCCACGACGATATTGAGGGTATGGTAGAGGAGATAGCCTCAATCGATCTCACCGGTAAGATTATAGTGTCGCTTGGAGCCGGTACAGGCACCGACACCATCCACGAGATAATCAGGATTGAAGGCGGCACACAACCTGCTGTGGCGGTGGCGATTCCCAATACAGCGGCAGCGGTGTGCAGGTCGACCACCTTCATAGCCTACGACAACTTCGACCCTGTCCCGGAGGTGGAGCAGCTGTTTGAGCGTGTAGGGAGCGTCACCACAGTCTTTGAGTCGGAGCTGCCCGTCTATACAGCTTTAGCCTCGTGTGGCATAGCCTTTGCGATGCGCTATATCCGCGCTGCCACAGTGGCCGGAGTGGAGCTGGGAGTGCGGGCATCGGAAGCGCAGCGCATAGTGGCCTCTACCGTTGCAGGCGCCGCAGCCCTGCTGAGTCAGGACGGAGTGCATGCCGAAGCGGAGATCGACAAGGTGACAACCGCCGGAGGCATCACAATACGCGGCCTCAACGCCATGGAAACCGCAGGCTTCACCGGCTCGGTGATCGCCGCCCACAAAGCCTGCCGGAAATAGCAGACATCATACAATGACCGATTGATCCATGACCACATCCGTCAGTGCTCACTGTGGCATCGACGGGTGTGGTCAGGAGTCTTTGGCAAACTGAGTGATGAGCCGGTTGACAGCAAATAGCGGAACATTGTCCATCCAGTCTTGACTTATATAGCCTTTCATGGAAAATCGGATGCCTCTCAGGCCGCTATCTGCTTTGTCGACCGTGATGAACTGCCTCAGCGACTTTGATTTTACATTTTCCTCAGCCTTGACCTCTATGGGTAGCAGATGCTTGCCGGCCTGGACTACAAAGTCAAGTTCCATCGTGGAATTTTCTTTGGAATAATACCCTGTCAACGTTTCAGGCACGGGCATGATCTGGGTGAGCACATAGTTTTCGGTAAAAGCCCCTTTATAGTCGGAGAAAACGTTGTTGCCTATCAGCATCATAGAGGGGGGAATCTGGGCCATAGCGCCCAATAGCCCAACATCGAGTACAAACAGCTTGAATGTATCCTTGTCCATATAAAATGATATTGGCAGCCCTACCTTTGAAAGGCGGGGAATTTTGTAGACAAGGCCGGCATCGACAAGCCATTGGATAGCGTTTTCGTATTCGGCGGCACGGGCTCCTTTTCTCAGAGCGCCGAATACAAACTTCTTGTTTTCTTTGGTCAGTTGCGAAGGGATTGACTCAAACACCAGTCGCGCCTTTGGGGTGTCCTTACCCGCGTGTTTGGCTATATCCGCTTCATAGGCCGATAATATATCGAGCTGTATCTTTCTGACTGATGCGGGTGTATGACTATTGATAAATTCACCTACGGCCTCAGGCATACCTCCCACAAAATAATACTGGCGAAGCAGTTCGATATAGTTGGGTAGCAGGGAATTGACCAAATTGTGTTGGGCCGGATCTTGGAGGACTGAGAGCATTTTGTCCTCTCCCATGGCCTCGATAAATTCATCGAATGTCATAGGATACATGTGCAGGATGTTGACTTTGCCTGTAGGAAACGGCTTTCCCGCCATATTCATCACACCCAGCAGCGATCCGGCAGTAACGATAAATATCCCCGGGGCATCTTCACAAAAATACTTTAACGAAGCAACTACGTCGGGCACCTCCTGAATCTCGTCAAGGAAAATCAGAGTCTTGCCCTCTGTTATCTCCTGACCGCTGAGAGCCGACAGACCGAGTAAAATACGGCTTACATCTTTATCCTCGGCAAAGAGAGTCTCAATTGCCTGATTTTTATAGCAATTGATATATACCAGATTGTCGAATTCGTTGCGGCCAAACTCTTTAAGGATGTAAGTCTTGCCTACCTGACGTGCTCCATAGAGCATCATTGGTTTCCGGTTGGCAGATGCTTTCCACTCCAATAGCTGTCGGTAAATGCTTCGCTTCATATAGTCGGTTTATTGATATACTGATGCAAAAATACATTTTTATGGGGGAATAATCAAAGATATTACACATTTTTATGGGGGAATAATCAAAGATATTACACATTTTTATGGGGGAATAAATGCTGTTGTTCTACATTTTTATGAGGGAATAAGTGTGGCAACGCAACATTTTTGTTGGCTTATGGTTGGCGGAAGCGATAGAACCAAAGCCGCATCATCATCGACGGCTCACGAGTAAAGCGTGTAATCGTCTGATAGTCATGGATGTTGAATTAGTGGAGGTTTTGTTTGGCTGTTTCAAATAAAACCACTATTTTTGTATCTATGAAAATAATTGTAAACCAATGAACTTACAGACCATGAGAAAAATCATAGGCGGCGTGATGGCCGTGGTGATGATGGCGCTGATGACCACTCAGGCGGCTTTTGCGCAGAATTATCCCAAAAAGCTACGCAAGGACAAGACTATCGAGGTGACCTACCAATCGTCGTATAAAGGCAACGTGTCGGGTGTGCGCACACTGATGAGCGTGAGCGGCGATCAGGCGCGTATTTCGACCCTCCTCCCCGACGGCGTCGCGCCCCGCCCCAATAGTCTTGTGCAGACCACTTATATCGACTATGCCACCGACCGCTGGTATAAGACCGCTATCCTGCCCGATGGCGACGAGATCTCGTCGGTCAAGGAATTTGTACCCGACAAGGGATTTACCATCCAGCGCGAGGAGAAGTTGCTCGGGATGCAGTGTAAGGTGGCACGTACAATCATCAACTCCAACACGATCGAGGTGTGGTATACCACCGACCTCCCCTTCAGCGGCACCCCGCAGCCCAATGTGGGAGTCCCTGCGGGTCTGGTGCTCAAGGTGGTGCGCAATGGCGACACCGCGCAGGAGGCGGTGGCCATAACCGGATCGCGGGAGGCCGCGGCGCTTCTGCCTGAGTCGTGGGGCCGCACTCTCAACGATCCCGAATATCTCTACACCATCAATCAGAGCGGAGTGATAAAGGTGCCGGTGTTTGACCAGCAGCGCATCAACTTCTCGGGCGCCAAGCTGCCCGACACGTTGACCGACAGCGAGATCTACAATGCCGGAGGCGGCACTATAATCCTGCGCAAGGTGCAGCTGCCCGACTCGGCCGAGGTGGCCGGGCGCGACATTTTTGCCGAAGTGGTGCAATATTCCGACGGCGATGCCTACGACCGCACCGGGTCGATATTTGTGGTGCCTACCGACCGCAAGCAGTCGTTTATCGACGCGCTGCGCGATCTGAAATCGGTGCCCGGATTTATGGCAGCCGACAGCGTGACATACCACGGACTGGTGTCGACCCCCGGCTATGAGGTGCCTCTTGAGCTGATGCGATTCTTCACCGGCTTTGGTGTAAGAGCCTACAACCACAATCAGGTGCCCGGACAGGAATGGGTCGACTCGGTGCTCTACAAGAGCGAGATCACCAACCTCGCCTCCCATCTGAGCGGCGAGCAATGGGTGGGAGCATATATCGGCAACTGGGATGGCAATGGCCACAAGCTATCGCTCAATCTCAAGTATTATCCAGGCGGAGAGCGCAAGCAATTCACGGCGGTGCCTCTCTTCAACACTGTCAACTATCTTGAACAGGCCGGCCAGCCCTACCCCATCTTTATGCTCAACGACTCCCTCACCGTGGAGTTTACTCTGGATCATGATGTGGAGAATGCCTATCTCGACTACACCACCACCGGCCACGGCGGCTGGGGCGGCGGCGACGAGTTTAACCAGAAGATCAACACCATCTTGCTCGACGGAGAGAAGGTGATATCGTTTATCCCGTGGCGCGAGGACTGCGGCACCTACCGCAACTGGAATCCCTGCTCGGGCAACTTCTCCAATGGTCTGAGCTCATCGGATCTGAGCCGCTCCAACTGGTGTCCGGCCACCGTGACCAATCCCGAATATATCTATCTCGGCAATCTCCCGGCTGGCAAGCACACCATCACAGTAGCTATCCCGCAGGGCGCTCCTGCCGGAGGCAGCAACAGCTACTGGTGCATCTCAGGCACCCTGCTCTATTGATCGAAAAATCTTTAGTATCCTGCAAACCGCCGGCCCGGCGACACGATATGCGCGTGTTGCCGGGCCGGTGGTTGTTTGCAGACCGATGATGACGTTATCTGATCTTCACGGTAAATATGGCGGGATTGGAGTCGTCGGAGCCTTTGAGGTCACACATGCTCTCTTCGGAAGCTATGAAGTAGAAGGTGTCGCCGGAAGAGTAAGATGTGGGCTCAAGATAGACCGTCTGGCCATCGACGGAGAAAGGCACTCCTCGGGTGCCGCTCCCTTCGGGCGACGACAGTGAGGCCACAAGGGCTCCTGTGGATCGGTCGAAGAAGCTAATGCAGGAGCGCCCCTCCCTGATGAACCATGCGAGATAATACTTGCTGTTGAAGAGGAAGTTGGGGTCGACAAACTCTTTCAGGCGCTCATATTCGAGGGCGCGGTTCATTTCGTCGGGTGTGCGGTAACGGCCGAGATCGACCGCAGCGAGAGGCTTCAGGCCCTCGCGTGGATCGGTCACGCTGTAGATGCTGTCGTTCCAGTAGATTATGGCCTCGGAGCCGGAGGTGTAGATGCCGGGGGAGTAGGCTGCGCGTCCGCCGGGAACCTCAAAGATGAGGTGGCGCAGCTGTGTGGGCATCGAGTCGGTGACTTCGAGATTTGAGTCGAGATAATAGAATGTTATGTCGGGCTTAGTGAAAGCGTTGCTCGCGGCGATCCACTTGCTGCCCAACGGGTGGATGAAGGAGAGGCCGGCCAAGGTGTCGCACCCCTCAAACTGTCCGGATGCGGAGTAGCGGAAAGCGCCGTAGTCGTTGGTCGACGACAGGGCGATCCATCCGCGTGTGGCCGGATTGGCTGTAAAAGAGGCATACCGGCCATACTCGCCGGGCCCGTTACCTTGACGGTCAAATGAAGATATGCACTGTCCGGATGGCTTGAAGATCATCATCCGCGACGAGGCTAAGTAGTAGTTGCCGTCGATTATGGCGGAGAGATCGGTAAAGCCGTCCAGGAGGGTGGAGTCGGTCATGGCCGGGTCGAGCACCATCTTCACGTCGAAAAGCGATTCCGTATCGGATGAGGATGGAGTGTCGACCACCGAAGCTATGTCGATGGTGGGGACCGGGGTGGGGCCGGTGCCGCCGCAAGAGGTCAGGAGGGCCGTCAGAGCGGTGAACGCTGCGAGTCGGAGACTGAGCATAAGTGAGTGGTGATAAGAAAAAAATGTTGATAGCGCAAAGGTAAGGTTTTTTTATTAAAGGGTGATGGCGGCATTACGGAAAGTAATTATTATCTTTGCACATTGCTCCTTAGCAGCACAACCCGAAAATCAACCCACATCCATGACCACATATCATCGCATATTATTGAAGCTCAGCGGCGAGTCGCTTATGGGCCATCGCGGCTACGGTATTGATCCCGAACGACTTGGGCAGTATGCCCGCCAGATAGCCGACGAGTCGGCGCGCGGCATCCAGATAGCCATAGTGATAGGCGGCGGCAATATATTCCGCGGCCTCTCGGGCGCAGCCCAGGGCTTCGACCGTGTGAAAGGCGACCAGATGGGAATGCTCGCCACCGTGATCAACTCGCTTGCCCTCTGCTCGGCCCTCGAGGCCATAGGGTGCCGTAGCCGTGTGCTGACGGCCATCAATATGTATCCGATCGGCGAGCAGTATTCGCCCCGCAAGGCCATCGAGTGTCTGGAAGCGGGCGAGGTAGTGATACTTGCCGGAGGAACCGGTTGCCCCTACTTCACCACCGATACCGGAGCGGCGCTCCGCGGAGTGGAGATCAAGGCCGACGCCATGATGAAGGGTACCCGTGTGGACGGCATCTACACCGCCGATCCCGAGAAAGATCCCACGGCCACCAAGTTTGACCGCATCACCTACGACGAGGTGTATCGCCGGGGCCTGAAGGTGATGGATCTCACCGCCACCGCCCTCTGTATGGAAAATGATCTGCCCATAGTGGTGTTTGACATGGACACAGTGGGCAATCTGGCCAAGGTGCTCGGCGGCGAGCCTATCGGCACAGTGGTGTATAAAGGATAATACGAAACAATTATTTAAGACTCACAATATGGAAACAAAACCTTATCTCGACGGCGCACGCGACAAGATGGAGCTGGCCGTTGCCTATCTCGACGAAGCGCTGGCACGCATCCGCGCCGGCAAGGCCAATCCCAAGATCCTCGACGGCGTCCGCGTGGAATATTACGGCTCGCTGGTGCCGCTGTCGAATGTGGCCAACATCGCCACTCCCGACGCCCGCACCATCACCATCACGCCGTGGGAGAAGGCCATGTTCAAGGAGATCGAGAAGGCCATCATCAATTCGGAGGTGGGTATCACTCCCGAAAACAACGGCGAGGTGATCCGTCTGGGTATTCCGCCCCTCACCGAAGAGCGCCGCAAAAATCTGGTTAAGCAGAGCAAGGCCGAGGCCGAGCAGGCCAAGGTGTCGGTGCGCGGCGCCCGTCGCGACGCCATCGACGCACTCAAGAAAGCTGTCAAGCAGGGCATGCCCGAAGATGTGGAGAAGGATGCCGAAAATGAGGTGCAGAAGCTCCACGACCGCTTCCTCAAGCAGATCGACGATCTGTTTGCAGCCAAGGAAAAAGAAATCCTGACCGTCTGATCCGGCGATGGACAAGCCTTTCCTGCCGGCGCCCGACAGCCGCGTGGTGATCACGGTGGGGCGGCAGTTTGGCAGCGGTGGCCGCGAGTTTGGCCTCCGTCTGGCCACCCGCTACGGCCTGAAATACTACGACAAGGAGCTGCTCTCCGAGGCAGCCCGACGCTCAGGTGTGGCCCGCGAGTTTTTTGAGAAGAGCGATGAACGGGCCCCATCGTTTGTCGACGGCCTCTTCTCCTTTGCCGTAGGGATGAATCCTCTGAGCTATTTCCAGGGCTCCACCGCCATAGGCGACGACTCGATATACCGCGCCCAGAGCGACTTTATCCATCAGCTGGCCCATCAGGAGAGCTGCGTCATCGTGGGCCGCACGGCCGACTATGTGCTCCGCGACGATCCACATCTGGTGTCGATCTTTGTCCATGCCGATGAGGATGATGCCATAGAGCGCATATGCCGCCGCGAGCCTGAGCTGACACGCGACAAGGCGCGGTCGCGCATGAACCGCATCAACCGTCTGCGGGCCAACTACTACAACTTCTACACCGACAAGACCTGGGGCGCGGCAGCGAGCTACGACCTCACATTCAACACCTCGCTGCTCCCCATGGATCAGTTGGTGGAATTTACGGCCGACTATATCCGCCGCCGCTTCGGCATAGAGCTCTGAGCTCCGCAGGCCGGGCATGATCGCAGATACACAGAGCCCCTCGGCAACGACGCTGTTGCCGAGGGGCTCTGTGTATCGCTGTGTCAGGCTTAAAGCTTGTTGATGATGGCAGCGCTCACTATCAGGCGTGTGCCCGGATGCTCGACGCAGAATATGAACGGACGGTCGATTCTTACCTCTTCCGGCACTTCAGGCTTGTTTGCATCAGGAAATCCGGTGAGGTTGCCAAACGACGACATGCCTGTAGCCACTGTGCCGGCCTCGTCGACGGCAATGGTTGCCGATTGGGTAAACAGGGTGCCGGTCCTGTTCAGTCCGCCGGGACAAATGTTGTTGAAGCCGCTCTGCAGGATGGCATCCATTCCGGCATCGGCAAGATAAGATGCAAGATCAAGATCGGTCGATTGAACCTCAAACTTGGGCATTACCAACCGGGTGTCGCCACTTGTATGGGTCGCGAAAAATGAATCGGAGTCGACCTCCTTCAAAAACTCGGCAATTGGCTTGTCGGGCATTATGATCCACGCCTCATACGATCCGAGGTAATACGACATGCCCACATAGGTGGCATCGTCAGTGCGGCCATAAGATATGTGGCGGTTGCCTCTGAGCATCCTGACCTCTCTCACCGAGCCGTCGGCACATGTGAATGGCTCCTTGCGAGTGTCGGCGGGATTGAACGGATCGGCCCACTTGCCCTCAAAATGTAAAGCATTTATCACCACCATGTCATGCCCCGCCACATACGGGCCATTGATGATATTGCCGCCGGTTTTTTCCTTACACCAGGCGTTGACCGAGTTCTGATTGCCGGCGTCGTCTTTCCCGAGTGTGTAAAACTCTGACTTGAGCGAGTTGATTGCCACATCGGCAAACTCCTTATGAGGAGCGAGTGATGGCTGGTGCCACACAGAGTTGGCCATGCGCAATTTGTTGCGGGTGTCCACCTCGGGCATTTCATCCATCATCCGGCCTAAAAAGAGATTGAGCGGCGCGATGTCGCTGCCGGTCAGATCCATGGCCCGCATGGTGGCTTCGGCCTCATCCTGCTCCATGCCATTGACCAAGAGCGTGGCGAGCATTGTGGCGCTCAGCGGCGACACAACGATATTTTCGGACGATGAGAGATGGGTTGAGGCACTTTTGAGCATATTCACGCCCAGTTTTGTGACACCTTGGCTGAGTTGACGGTCTTTATCCGACATTGAGATGCTGCGCGAGATTTCCGGATCGGCCTCGTCGATGGGGGAGTCGTCGGAACAGCCACACAACGGCATGCACATTGCAGCCGAGCCTAATACAGCGAGCAGATACTTTTTGCTTTTCATGATCAATAGGTTTTTAATTTCCACCTCAACAGTTGATTATTAGAGCTGGCCAAAGGTAAGCAAATAAATCCGGATCGGCAAATTTTACGCAGTAATATTTTCCAATTTCAAAAAAAACAGCGCATTACAGATTTTAGGCAACAGGGGGGAGGCGTCAGTTGTTTTTGTTGATGAGGTTGACAACCACTTTTACCATCGTTTATGAAGCGAAAAGCGTGTAAATTATCATAAACAGTGTATCTGTAAGAAAAAATCGCTATCTTTGAGGATTGTATGCGTGTTGATGAGGTTTTTCCACTTCAATTGCATGAATATTAATTTATTACATTATGAATAAAATCGCTTTTCTCATGGGCTTTGCGGCACTCTCCGGCCTGTTGCTCAGTTCGTGCTCTCATAATTCGCAGCACGCTGCGGGTTTAATCACCATCGACCTGTCCAGACAAATAGAGGCGGAGCCGATGGGGATTGATCTGGCCGAGGCACGCGTTGTGGCTTACCCCGCAGTCACCGATTCCACGATGCTTATGCCTGCGTATCAATGGAAGGGCACGAAGCTCAGGGAGGTGCGTGACGGGCACTTGATGCTCACAAACAACCAGAGCATGATGACATTCGATGAAGCCGATGGCCGCTGCATATACTCTTTCAGTCATCAGGGTCAGGGCCCCGCTGAATATGTGACGTTATCGCCTTGCACATTTGTGGGAGCTGATGGCAATTGGAATACAGCCAGTTCCAAGGGTATAAATGTCTACACCGGGAGCGGAGCGTTTGTGGCGTACCACGAACTTGATTCACTTTTAGAGTTTGCTCCTCTCGCCGGAGGATATTGGGCTGTGCTTATGCGGGAGTTTGATCACCCTCACACTGTATATGTGTATGACGAGCAGTGGCACCGTGTAAAGCAGATGCAGTCGGCTGTTGTCTCGCGCAGTTATACCGTAGAGCGAACGAGAATCACTGAAGTTGTTGATTTCATGCGTTCCAACAACTTTGTGGGCATAATGCAGTCTGACACACTTATGGCAATCGACCCTAAAGCCGATAGTCTGCAGCCTATGGCGGTTATAAGCCGAGGGGTGTACAGCAGGCCAGAGGAATACAAAACTCTCGCGGAATTGAAGGACAATACCCGGCGGCTCTCTTTCACGGCTTTCCCGGTCGGAAAATATCTGATGGTCAGTTCGTTTATGGGAGAAAAAGCGTGGTTGCAGTTCTATGACCGTGCGGACGGACGACTCGTTTATTCCAATAGCGGCGTGTGCGACAATAAGAATTACAACGTGAGCTATCCTATAGAGATTGACGGCACAATCTACCCATGCAGCATCACCACATGCGTCGATGGGTCTACTCTCTACATGGTGGTTGAATCCGACTTCATGGCTGAGCTCACGGGAAACGAGGACGCCAACCCTGCATTTGTTGCCCTCACATTAAAAGACTGATACTGTCCGGCATCCTCTCAGGTGCCGAAGGCCCACCCGCAGCAAGCGGGTAGGGGCGCCAATACGGTCGGGATGATAAAAGCCGACCCACTGTAGCAGTGCGAGTGGCACCGCTACGGTGGGTCGGCAATGTGATGTGACGAAGGGGGGCGGTTATTCGAGGCCGTCGCTCTCCATATAGGGAGCTTCATCTTTGATGATGTTGGGCTTTTCGAGGCCGTAGTGCTTGCGCGAATCGAGTATCTTGAGCCAGAGGGCGAAGATGAGAGCGAGGGCGCCAAAGCCGGCAAACATCAGCATAGGGTTGGTATAGTCGTATTGCATGGGGTCGGTCACTCCCTCATTGCTTGCGGCAAGGATCTTGCCGAAGAGGATGGGCACGCCGAAGAGGCCAATGTTCTGCACCCAGAATATAAGGGAGTAGGCCGAGCCGAGGAAGCGCTTGTCCATCACCTTGGGCACCGAGGGCCAGAGGGCGGCGGGCACGAGGGCAAACGATACGCCGAGCACGAGGATAGTGGCCAGGGCGAGGGTGTCGCTTGGGGTGGAGGGGAGCACGAGGGCGAAGATGAGGTGGCAGCTTATGAGGAGGATAGATCCGAGGATGAGCATGGTTGCTCCGCGGCCTATCTTGTCGAGGAAGTAGCCCAGCGGCGGGGTCAGCACCAGAGCGCCGATCGGGAACCAACGCAGGAGGTCGGCGGCAGCTTCGGCCGAGATGCCGAGATTGCATTGCAGCATGTTGGTGCCGAAGCGCTGGAACGGGAATATGGCCGAGTAGTAGAGCACGCAGAGCAGGGCGATGATCCAGAAGAGCTTGGAGCTGAAGAGTCCTCCTACGTCGCTGAGCTTGAACTCCTCGTCGCTGCCTGGGGCGGCGGCTACGGTGCCGGTGTCCTTGTCGAGCTGCTTGTCCATGAATGTGAACACAATGAAGCAGATGAGGCCAATGAGGAGCAGAGCGGTGCAGAACGCTACCGGCACCACTACGGTGGGGTCGCCACCCATCCACACCGAGAGGCGCGGCGAGAGCGAGAGCACGGCAAAGACGCCGAGGCGTGCAATGGCCATCTCGCAGCCCATGGCCAGAGCCATCTCCTTGCCTTCAAACCATCGGGCAATGGCTTTGCTGACGGTGATGCCGGCCATCTCGCAGCCGCATCCGAAAATCATGAAGCCGAGGGCGGCCAGCTTGGCCGAGCCGGGCATGTCGGTCCACCAGCTCGAAAGCCATGAGTCGAAACCTGTGCCTACAAACCAAGGGCTGATGGCGTAGAGCTTGATCACGGCGCCTCCCACCATGAGCGAGGCCGAGAGAGTGCCTGTGAATCTGACGCCCATCTTGTCGAGGATAATACCGGCAACGATAAGGAAGCCGAATACATTGAGCATATATTCAGCGCCGGCATAATTGCCGAAAGCGGTGGGGCTCCAGCCGAGTTGTGTTTCCAGAAGCTCCTGAAGAGGCGACATTACGTCGACAAACATGTAGGCGAAAAACATCATCGACGCTATGAGCAGCAGGGCTGTCCATCGGGCCCAGCCCTTGTCGTTGATGACCTGGTGAATTTTTTCCATTTAGCGAATTGAAGTGTGATTGAACGGTAATGGGATGGCGCGCCGATCAATGGCCCGCCTTGTCTGATTGGGTTATTATTCTGCAAAGGTATCAAATATTCAGCAAAATGCCTCCACTTGGACAAATAATATTATGTAGGCTTCAGGAACGGTTTACCGACAAAATCGACATAATGCTACGGTCAAAGTGTGGATAATGGCCATTTTTATTTGTTCAAATGGCAATTTGTGTTTAACTTTGCACGTTGAAAAAGCGGAAGCAACCGCGATTCAGAGCTCCTCAGACGCATTTGAAGCCCTGTTGACACGATTGCAAGCCCCGACTCACGCCGCGGCACATTGCTACTGACAGGCATACCCGCGTCGACATATGGAAATCAGAGACTGATTACCTCAACATATTGCCACACCGCTCCGGCGGAAGGCTCAACTCATTGCGGCAATGCCAAGAGAGCCGCAATACTCAGCATTTGATGCATGGCGTGGGCCCCACAGCGCAGCCCACCGCCGGGATGACGCTCACCCGTGAGGATGGGCGTCATTTTAGGTTTTATATCTATGCCCGATTTGGCGGCTGATGAAATTGTTGCTATCTTCGCCCGCTGAATCCACCCCATCATTATCTCCCCCTCATACATATACACAAATAATAAAATGTCTCGTCCATTTACTTTCGACCGAGTGGTGAGAATCCTCTTCACCATAGCCCTCGTTGTGGCGGCCATATGGCTCATAAAGATTCTCAAGAATGTGTTGCTCCCATTTTGTGTGGCCTGTCTTATAGCCTACATGATGGAGCCATTGGTGCAGCACAACAGGCGGCTGCTCCATCTCAAGGGCCGGGTGACCGCAATTTTCGTGACGCTTTTCGAGGCAGTTTTTTTCTTCGGGGTGGCTTGCTATCTGCTGGTGCCGATGATCATGGACGAGATGCACCGCATGGCGGCTATATTGAGCGCATATGCTTCCTCCACCGGCGGCTCGGTGAGTTTCATGCCCGACGGGCTTCAGGATTTCCTCCGGCGTCAGATCGACTTCAAGGAGCTCTCGGAGATGCTCACGGTGAAAGATATCACCACTATCCTCGATGGGGTGATGACCACTCTCTGGGGCATCATATCGAGCGGCATAGGTATGGTGGCGGCAATTGTGAGCTGGTGTATTGTGGCCCTGTATGTGGTGTTTGTGATGATCGACTATGAGCGCCTCAACCGTGGCTTCAAGCACATGGTGCCCCCTCGCTACCGCCCGGTGGCCATGCGTATCGGCAAGGATATCAAGGATTCGATGAATCAGTATTTCCGCGGACAGGCGCTGGTGGCGTCGATAGTGGGAGTGCTTTTCGCCATAGGTTTTGCCATCATTGGTCTGCCTATGGGCATAGTGCTCGGGCTGTTTATCGGGTTGCTCAATATGGTGCCATATCTGCAGCTGGTGTCGATCATCCCCACGCTGGGGCTCTGTCTGGTCTACAGTGTTGGCGACGGAGTGCCTTTCTGGACCACTTTCGGGCAGTGTATGGCTGTGTATATAGTGGTGCAGGCCATCCAGGATCTGTTCCTCACCCCGCGCATCATGGGCAAGGCAATGGGGCTCAATCCGGCGCTTATCCTGCTGTCGCTTTCGGTGTGGGGCACCTTGCTGGGTTTCATAGGGCTCATCATAGCCCTACCTCTGACCACACTGATGCTCTCCTACTACGACCGCTACATCATCAGGCGTGGAGCCGACGAGGAAGCTGCAGAGGAGGCAACAGGTGGGGAGGACTGATCAGATACGGTCGAGCACTGTGGCTATGAGGTCGTGAATGGCTGTCTTGTAGTTGGGGGTGGCGTCGTTGTTGACACGGTTGGCAATGATCGAGCACACGGTCATGGCCTTGTGGCCCATGAGGAGGCTGAGTCCCTGCAGGGGAGCCGATTCCATCTCATAGTTGGTGACGCGCCTTCCGTCGGGGCGCCGGAAAGCCTCGATGCGGCTGTTGAGATCGGGATTGGCCAGAGGGAGCCTTAACTTGCGTCCCTGAGGTCCGTAGAATCCGACGGCCGAGATGGTGTTGCCGCGCACCATGTCGTCGCGGCCAATGCGCTCGACGAGTTCGGGGTGGGCGTCGACCACATATGGCTTGGCCCAAAGGGGATTCCAGTCAACATCGTGGCAGAACTGACGCTCGAAGTCGAGATCGGCCACTTCGTTGCGTCCGGCATAATAGTTGAGCACACCGTCGAAGCCTATGGCTTTGGTGGCTATGACGGGGGTGCCGAGTTTGAGCTCGGGCTGGAGGGCTCCGGAAGTGCCGATGCGTACCATAGTGAGGGTGCGGTGGTCGGGGCGCACTTCGCGTGTTTCAAAGTCGACATTGGCCAGGGCGTCGAGCTCGTTGACCACTATGTCGATATTGTCGGGGCCTATGCCGTGGCTCAGACACATTATGGGCTTGCCCTTGTAGGTGCCACCTATGGTGTGGAACTCGCGCGACGATACCTCGAAGGTGCGGGTGTCGAAAAATGATGCCACCATGTCGACGCGCCCGGGATCGCCTACAAGGATGATGCGGTCGGTGAGCTGGTCGGGACGGAGATGGAGGTGAAACACGCTGCCGTCGGGGTTGATGATGAGTTCGGATGGAGGTATGATCATGGTGCGGTGGGTTGTTATGGTATATGAGGAAAAAAAAGTCAGGTGGATAAAGAGTCAACCGCCGCGCAGGGCGGGCGGTTCAGGCCGGTCGGTAGAGGCCACCCGGAAAGGCAATGGCGCGCCCTTTGAATTCGAGGTCTACCAGAGCGGCCATGATTTTGCCGATAGGCTGCCCCAGCGCCAATGCAATCTCGGCGGGGCGTGCCTCGCCCCGTTCCGACAGAAGGTCGATTATGGCCTGATCGGCGGGACTCAGTTCGGGGAAGAGCGACAGCTGGGCGGTCTCTTCCTCTCTCACGGGCCACTGCATGGCCTCTATGAGGTCGTCGGCGCCGGTAATTAGATGCGCTCTCGACCGGGCTATGAGTTTGTTGCATCCGGCCGAAAATTTGTCGCCGAGGCGACCGGGCACAGCAAAGACGTCGCGCGAATATGAATCGGCGATCCTCGCGGTGATGAGCGCACCCCCTTTGGCGGCGCTTTCCACCACAATGAGGCAGTCGACGAGGCCGGCCACTATGCGGTTGCGGGCAAGGAAGTTGCCTTTATGTATGGGGTCGCAACTGCGGTAGTCGGTCAGCAGCATACCCTCCGAGCGTGCTATCTCCACGGCGGTGGTGCGGTGTTGGGCGGGATAGATGGTGTTGAGGCCATGGGCAAGCACTGCGGCTGTGGGCAATCCCTCTCGGAGAGCGGCCCTATGGGCTGCAATGTCGATGCCGAAGGCGAGTCCGCTCACGATGAGCGGCTTGATGGCCATGCGCTGTGCGAGCCGCTTTATCAGGGCATCGACAAAAGCGGTGCCGTAGGGGGTTGCGTGGCGGGTGCCTACGATGGCTATCGAGGCTGGAGGATTGAGGTCGGCGTTTCCCAGTCCGTAGAGCATCAGGGGGGCGTCGTCGGCTTCCAGCAGGC
This sequence comes from uncultured Muribaculaceae bacterium, assembly GCA_910579675.1. GTDB lineage: Bacteria > Bacteroidota > Bacteroidia > Bacteroidales > Muribaculaceae > Paramuribaculum. The sequence goes on from CAJTUF010000003.1 coordinate 87,697, forward strand.
GGCTGGGGTAGCGGCTGTCGGTGTGGTAGATGGTGGCAATTGAGTTGGCCGCGACAAAATCGAGCTCTCGCCGGGCGGCGTCGAGCACTTCGTCGCGATAGGACCGGGAGAATAGGCGCGAGCGGGTGCCTCCGGTCATGGACGACAGTGAGCTCTCGGATGCCTCGAAGAAGTCGCGCTCCGATCCGAGCCTCGCCAGAAACTCCCGGGCGAGGATAAAGTTGATGCCCCGCAGGGAGGCGAAGGCCATGCGGTAGAGGAGGGTGTCGGGGTCGGGAGGCAGGGCGTGGCTGTTCATTGAAGATGGTCGGCAAAGGCTTCGGCGAGGATGTCGCCGCGTGTGAGGCGCCCGCCTTCCAGACACACTATGGTGGCGTCGGCTTTCACCACCGGCGCCATGTCGGGGAGACGGTATATCTCCTGATGAAACACAAACCGGGCTCCATGGCGCGCGAGGGTGAGGCGGCTCATAAACTCCTCGCCAAGACGGAGAGGGGTGAGATAGTCGATTTCCACACGCCTCAATACCGGGTCGACGCCATCTTCCTGCAGCTGCCTGAATGTCATTCCGGCATTGCGGCAGAACTCATGGCGGGTGTGCTCGAGATAATGCAGATACACGGCGTTGTTGACAATGCCTTGCGAGTCGACTTCATAGTCGCGCACGCGCATCGTCATTTCAAAAGCGCCGGGAGTGATGTTGGAATCTGAGTCGGTCATGGCTCAAAGTTACCTAATTCCCGCGACACGGCCAAAAAAAAGCGCAGGGGTGTGGCCGGTCAGAGTGGAGCGATGGTGCCTTGCGGGGTGATGGTTGCCCGGCCACGGTCGATGAGCAGGCGCGCGGCTTCGGCCACCACCGCCGGGCTGACACCGATGCGTGGAGCGAGCGATGCGGGGGTGTGGGGGCCGGGGGCCTGGAGGGCGCGCTCGATGGCGGCTGCCACTGCGTGGTGGTCGGGGCGGGGAGTGGAGCGGCTTCGGCACACGTCGCACTTGCCGCAGGGCGAGGTGTTGCTTTCGCCGAAGTAGTCGAGCATGGTGGTCACGCGGCAGCATGCCGGGTCGAACACAAAGCGCTTCATGGCCTCCATGCGCGCCTCCATGCGTGCTTTCTGATCTTCATACACGGCGCGGGGAAGCTCGATGTAGCGGGGCAGCTCGCGCGAGGTGGGATATATGAGAAAGGGGGTTGTGGTGCGGGGAACATAGCTTATCGCTCCGGCGCGGCGAAGGCTCAGGAGAGCCTCATAAACGGCATGGTCGGTCAGACCGGCCGAGCGCCCTATGACGCTCTCCGATATGTACACATAGTCGGCAAACAGACCTGTGTAGCTGCGCAGAAGGGTCTGGAGCACAGTGTCGGCATCGCCGTCGAGGCGCAGCGCATATAGCTCGTGCTTGTCCATAACCACCATTACCCGTGAGCGGGTGGTGGTTTCGTCGATATAGTCGATGTATCCGGCGCGTGTGAGGAGTTTGAGGGCGCTCTGGGCTATGGGGGGACGCAGCTCGAAAGTGGTGCAGAAAAGGGGGAAATTAAACTCGAAGAGGCGCCCTGTGCCCGATCCTACAGCCACGTCGAGGAAGTTTCCGGCGAGCTCATACACCCGGCGTATCACATCCTTGTCGGGGAAGCTCTCGGAGATGCGCCGCGAGAGGGTGGCGCTGTCGCGCGACGAGGCTATCACTACCGCAAACGATGGCTTGCCGTCGCGGCCGGCACGCCCGCTCTCCTGATAATATTCCTCGAGGGATGATGGGAGGTCGAAGTGGACCACGACCCTCACATCGGGCTTGTCGATGCCCATGCCAAAGGCGTTGGTTGCCACCATGACGCGTGTCTCGCCGCTCTTCCATCGGTCCTGACGGTCGTTTTTGTCGTCGGGGTCGAGCCCGGCATGATAGTGGGCGGCGCTGATGCCGCATGAGGCTATCAGAGTGGCGAGCTCGCGGGTGCGACGCCGCGAGCGCACATACACAATGGCCGAGCCTGAGGTGGATGAAAGGATGCGCATGAGCATCTCCTCCTTATGGTCGGCGCGCCTCACAATGTAGGATATATTGGGGCGGGTAAAGGATGCGGAAAAGGAGCCGCTTCCAGGCCTGAAGGCGAGCAGGCGGCATATGTCGGCCGCCACTTCGGGAGTGGCCGAGGCGGTGAGGGCGAGCACCGGAGCGTCGGGCAGCATCTCGCGCAGGCGGCTTATCTCGAGATAGGAGGGGCGGAAGTCGTAGCCCCACTGCGAGATGCAATGGGCTTCGTCGACCACTATCAGGCTCACGTCGAGGCGGCTGAGCTCGGCGGCAAAAGCTTCGCCACGTAGTTTTTCGGGCGAGAGATAAAGCAGCTTGCAATGGCCGGCATGAAGGCGGGCGAGAGCCAGCCGGTGTTCGGCGGCGCTCATGGCCGAACACAGATACACAGCCTTGATGCCACGGGCGCGGAGGTTGTCGACCTGATCCTTCATGAGCGAGATCAGAGGAGTTACAACCACCGTGAGCCCCGGCAGCAGGAGTGCCGGCACCTGAAAGGTGATCGACTTGCCGCCGCCGGTAGGGAGGAGGCCGAGGGTGTCGCGGCCGTCGAGCACACTCTGTATGATCTCCCGCTGGCGGGAGCGGAATGAGGGATAGCCCCAGTATCGGGCCAGGACCTCCTCAGGTGTCGACGGGCGGCTCATCGGGCGCCTTGCGGAGTCTGGATCGACTTTATGAGGAGCTGGATGTCGCTCCCGGCATTGTGGCGCCTCGACTCTTCGATGGTGTAGCAGATGTCGAATGGCAGGCCTGCGTGGATATGGTCGAAGTGTTGGGCGGCATTGAATGCTATGCCGCCCATCACCTTGCCCGAGGTGTCGTCGACGAGCTCCAGCTTGATATGCTCGAGGTTGCGCCCAACGAGCTTACTGGTGCCGAAATCCTTTACATCACGGGTGCAGAACACCGGCTTCTGGTTGCCCGGCCCGAAAGGATTGAAGCGCCTGAGCAGGTCGATAAACTCCCTTGAGATGTCGGCAAAGGTGAGTGGTGCGTCGATATCGAGCTGGGGAGTGAGCTGGGAGGGGAGTATGTTGGCCGCCACATATTCCTCGAAGCGGCGGGTAAACTCGGGGATGTTTTCCTCCTTGAGCGAGAGCCCGACGGCATAGGTGTGTCCGCCAAAATTTTCGAGCAGGTCGCGGGTAGCCTCCACAGCCTTGTAGATGTCAAATCCCTGCACTGAGCGCGACGAGCCGGTGGCGAGGCCGTTGGTGAGGGTGAGCACCACAGCCGGCTTGTAGTAGAGCTCGGTGAGGCGCGAGGCCACGATGCCTATTATGCCCCGGTGCCAGTCTTTGTTGTAGATCACGATGCTCTTGGCGGCATCGGCCTCCGGGCCGCGTGCCGAGAGGATGGCGTTGGCTTCTTCGGTGATGCGCTTGTCGAGTTCCTTGCGGTCCTGGTTGTAGCGGTCGATGGCGCGCCCCTTCTCGGTGGCTTCGGCCATGTCGCGTGCCACAAGCAGATCCACGGCCTCGCGTCCGCTCTGCATGCGTCCCGAAGCGTTGATGCGTGGTCCGATCTTGAATATCACGTCGGAGATGGTGATCTCCTTGCCGGTAAGTCCGCAGATGCGTATGATCGACCTCAGCCCCATGTTGGGGTTGGTGTTGAGGCGCTTCAGACCGTGGTAGGTCATGATGCGGTTTTCGTCGACCATAGGCACAATGTCGGCGGCAATCGACACGGCCACAATGTCGAGCATCCCTTCGAGATCGGTGGTTGGTATGCCGTTGCTTGTGGCAAACGCCTGCATGAACTTGAATCCGACGCCGCAACCCGACAGGTGGGGGCAGGGATATGTCGAGCCCTCCATCTTGGGGTTGAGGATGGCCACCGCCGGGGGGAGCTCCCTGTCGGGCACATGATGGTCGCAGATTATGAAGTCGATGCCGCGCTCTGCGGCATAGCGTATCTCCTCGATGGCTTTTATGCCGCAGTCGAGGATGATGATCAACTTTACCCCCTGACGCTCGGCATAGTCGATGCTCGACAGGGAGATGCCGTAGCCTTCGTCGTAGCGAGTGGGGATGTAGTATTCTATATTGGAGTAGAACTGTCGGAGAAACTTGTAGACGAGCGCCACCGCAGTGGTGCCGTCGACATCGTAGTCGCCGTAGACCATGATCCGCTCCTTTCTGCCCATTGCTTTGTTGAGGCGCCCGACAGCCTTGTCCATGTCGGGCATGAGAAAGGGATCGTGCATGTCGGCCAGCGACGGATTGAAGAAGCGGTTGGCTTCGTCAACGGTCGTTATGCCTCGTTGCACAAGGAGTTGACTCACCGGCGGAGTGCCGGCAAAACGGTCATCTAATGCCGATTCCGATTCTTGCTCTGCCGAAGTAAGGGGATGGTAGTGCCATTTGCTTGTCATTTATGTTGTTCATTTTTTTATTATCTTGGGAAGGACGGAAGAGAGAGGGGGAGGTATATGGATAATGATAAACGGGGAGAGATGAATGATGATTGAGCCGCAGGGAGAGGGACAGCCGTCGCTGTCACGGCAAATCGCGCGGGGCTGAAAGCAGTCTCGCGGATATTCAGCAAAAGTAACATTTTTTTCGGGAAAATGCTACATAGCCGTGTGCCTTTAAACTTTATTAAGCCTCCGGCACGCGAATAATGGGAGAGTAAGCCTCCGGCTTGCGAAAAATAGGGGTATCAATAGGAGAGTAAGCCTCCGGCTTGCGATTATTAGAGTGATTATTGATTGCCCGAGAGTATAAGGTCGATGGCGTGGTCGAGGATAGGGTCGGCGCCGCGGGCCGATTCTTCGGGGCCGAAGCTGATGGTGTGGGCCGGAAGGGGCGACACTCCGTCTTCGGTCAATTGGCCATCGGGGTCGAGCATGGGGCATGCCGAAAAGCGTATAGTCCAGCCGTTGGGGAGTGAGGAGCTGAAGGGTATTCCTCCTCCGCCTCCGGTAGTGGCGCCGATCTGAGTCACTTGCGGGAGGGTGCGCATGAATGCGGCAAAGTAGTTGGCGGCCGAGAATGTGCCCCTGTTGGTGAGAAGCATCACCGGTTTGGTCCATAGCTGATGTCCGGCAGGTGGGTCGAATGTGATGGCGCGGGGCGATGAGAAGTCGTTGTGGCCTGGGCCGGTCTTGTGGCACACATATCCTCCGGTCATAGGCTCGGTGATGAAGCGCTCTGCGAGGGTCTCGGCGGCTGTGAGCGCACCTCCGCCGTTGGAGCGGATGTCGATGATCAATGCCGGCGCGAGGGCAAACCGCGACAGGATGAAGTCGATGTTGCCTTCGCCCGGCGCATGCTCAAACGATTCCACTCTGAGGTAGGCAATCTGTGTGCCGGGTATTATGGCATAAGTATATGCGCCCATCTGTGCATAGTCGCCGCGGAGGTATCCGAGGGTCACCACGCGCTCGTCGAAGTCGGCCGGATACGCGGCCCACCAGTCGCGGTAGTAGCTTGCGCCATATGGCGATGATAGATTCACATGGCCGTCGCGCAGATTGTCGAGCATACGGCTCATGATGAGGAAAAGGTTGTAGGATGATATCGAAGGCCCGACAAATGGCTCGTTGGCGCGGCACACACTGTCCCAGTCAACGCCGTGGCGGTCGAGGAAGCAATAGCGCTCGTCGATGATGCGGCAGAGAGTGCGGAAGTTGCCCTCGGGCGAGTCGGGCTCGTCGATGATGCCGCCGTCGTGGCAGGAGTGGAGGGGGAGCATTGCGGCGGCAAGCAGCAGGAGTGTGGCTAAGAGCGATCTCATGGGCGGGGATGGGAGGAGTCAGAAGGCAAACACCGTCGGCGCTCCGGCGGAGGGGCGCTGCCTGCGGCGGTCGATGGTGAAGAAGTCGGTGGTGATGCCCACCACAAAGAGGTGGGAGGCGGTGTTGACGGCCAGATGCGATGCCTCGCGTGTGGAGAGTCGCAGTGAGTAGCCGAGACGCAGGGCTGTGGCGCCGAAGCGGAGGTCAGCGGCGAGAAGGTGCGAGTAGATGAGGTGGTTACCCGGCCACGCAAACCGCACTATCCCGCTGCTGTCGCCCTCGTAGATCTCATAGTAGAGCTGTCCGTAGGCGGGGGCGAGAAACATGCCGGTGAGTTGCAGCGACGGGCGGAATGAGAAGTCGACCGGCAGGCGGCCTATCATGGTGAGGCGCGCGGCGCGGGCAGTGATTCCGGCAGTGAGCGATGCTATGGCTCCCACGGGATTGTTGCCGTTGGCGGGGCGGTAGTGGGCGCCGGCTATGAGTTCTATCTGGGGGCCGAAGGCGAGGCGTATATCGCCCGGGAGTGGCTTGAACTTGCGCAGTGCGGCGAGCTGCATGGATAGCGAAGCGCCCCACATGGTGCCGTTTGGGGTGCCGGTGGTGTGGCCGCGCGACAAGTTGAGCGATGCTGCCATGAGGCCGCTCCAGAGGTCGGGCCGGCTGCGCAGGGCCTGGGCCCGCTCGTAGATGAGGGCCGTGCCCCAGCCGGCGGTGGGAAAGGGGGAGAGATAGGCGTCGGCCACGTGGGCTGTGCCGCCGCCGGCCATGTAGCTCACGGTGACGGGGCGCACTGCGGGCTCTTCCGCACGGGTGATGGGAGCAGCGGTCCATATCATCATCAGGAGCGATGCGGCGATGTGTAGCAGGGTCCGGATCATGGGCGGGTCAGAATATTCGCTGCTGGCCGGTGATCTCGTCGCGCACCTCCTCGTCGGAGCGCTCGGTGAAGTCGGGCGCTACGGCAGTGTCGGCGTCGTCAGTGGCAGGAGTCTCCCCCTCGGAGTCGGAGTCGAGATTGTCGATGATCTCGATAGGCTCGATCTCCTCGATATTGTCGTAGGGGAAGTTGGTGAGGCGCTTGCCCTTGGCTCTGAACGACTTGACGGCGATAAATTCGGAGGCCACCACCTGAAGAGGCTCGCGTCCGACCGGAGCGCCCTCGGGCATGGTGAAGTCCACGCGATAGCGTGCGCCGGGAGCGTCGGAGAGCAGGATGAGTGTGCTGTCGGGGTTTTCGCCGGTGATGCGCTGCTTGCGGGCCGAGGGCTCGAAGGTGAAGCGCTTGAGGTAGGGATAGCCCTGATCGGCGTCGAACACCACAGCCGACCATACCTTCTCGGGCACGAAGCGCTCTATGCGCAGGATATTGTCTTCGTAGTGGTTGGCGGCATCGAAGGTAGAGGTGTAGTATTCGCCGTTGGTGAGGATCACGAGCACGAGGTCGGAGGGCCCGAACTCGCCCAGATAGTCGCCCCGGCCATCGTAGTTGAGGCGCAGTATGTCGGGGTCAAACCACACCTGGCGTCCTCCGAGGGTGGAACGTCCGCGCTCTTTGAGGGTGAACCGGTGCACTTCGTTGCGGGTCACTATGTTGCCTCGCGTGGTGCGCCCCTTAATGGCCATCTCGGCAAAGTCAATGTCAAACTGGAGTGTCTTCAGCCGCGGCTTAGGCTTGAGGGTGACGCGCACCACTTCGGCCTCGCCGTTGGGATTGGCGGTGAAGTAGGCCACACGCGATCCCGGCGTGCCCGCCGTCAGATTATATTCGCGGTCGCGCGTCACTCCGGTCACGGCAAAGCGCTTCATGTAGAATGTGCCTCCCTTGCCGTCCTGATAGATGGCGTTGTAGATGGTGCGGGTGTCGGCCTTGCGGAATAGCCCGATATGGATTATGTTTTTGCCCACAAAGAGCTTGTCGGCCACGCGCACCACCTTGTAGCGCCCGTCGCGGTAGAAAATGATCACATCGTCGATCGACGAGCAAGTGAGCAGATATTCATCTTTTTTGAGCGAGGTGCCTATGAATCCCTCCTCGCGGTTGATGTAGAGCTTCTCGTTGGCTTCGGCCACATTTGATGCCTCGATATTGTCAAACGACCTGATGAGGGTGTGTCGCGGGTAGGCGTGGCCATACTTCTCCTTGAGGTTTTCATACCAGGCTATGGTGTAGCCGGTGATATTGTCGAGGTCGGCGTTGAGGCGCTCTATGTGGTCGCGGTGGCGGGCTATGTTTTCGTCGGCTTTGGCGGCCGAGAAGCGGTGGATGCGCTTCATGGGTATCTCTTCGAGGCGGGCGAGGTCGTCGTCGGTCACGGCGCGCATCTCCGGGTCGAGAAACGGCTCAAGGCGCCCCCTCATGTGGGCAAACACCGTAGCGCGGTCGCTACCCTCCTCATATTCGCGGTCTTTATAGATGCGCTCCTCGATGAATATCTTTTCGAGCGAGGCAAAAAACAGCTGTTCGAGAGTCTCGTCGCGCTCAATCTCGAGCTCGCGCCGCAGGATGGAGAGGGTGTTCGACGCCGAGCGCCTCAACACGTCGCTCACCCCGATAAAGTGGGGCTTGTCGTCGTAGATCACGCAGCAGTTGGGCGAGATGGGGAGCTCGCAGTCGGTGAAGGCATATAGGGCGTCGATGGTCTTGTCGCTCGATGTGCCCGGCTGGAGATGTACCAGGATGTTGGCCGTGTCGGCGGTGTTGTCGTCGACCTTGCGGATCTTGATCTTCCCCTTCTCAAAAGCTTTCAGGATCGAGTCGATGAGGCTCTCGGTGGTCATCCCGTAGGGGATCTCTGTGATGGCGAGGGTGCGTTGGTCGAGCTTTTCGATCTTGGCGCGTATGCGCACCCTTCCGCCCCTGGCGCCATCGTTGTAGCGGCTCACGTCGATCATGCCGCCGGTCATGAAGTCGGGGTAGAGCTCGAAAGGCTCTCCGCGCAGACAAGCTATCGAGGCGTCGATGATCTCATTGAAGTTGTGGGGCAGGATGATCGACGACAGACCAGCGGCTATGCCTCCCACCCCCTGCGAGAGGAGCAGCGGAAACTTGGCCGGGAGCGTCACAGGCTCCTTCTTTCGCCCGTCGTAGCTCATGGTCCAGCGGGTCACCTTGGGGTCGAACATCACATCGAGGGCAAACTTGCTGAGCCTCGCCTCGATATAACGTCCGGCGGCAGCCGACGCTCCGGTGAGAATGTTGCCCCAGTTGCCCTGGGTCTCCACCAGCAGATCTTTCTGTCCGAGCGCCACAAGGGCGCCGTAGATCGATGCATCGCCATGGGGGTGATACTGCATGGTGTTGCCGACGATATTGGCCACCTTGTTGAAGCGGCCGTCGTCGAGGGTCTTCATTGAATGAAGGATGCGCCTCTGCACCGGCTTGAGGCCATCGTCGATATGCGGAATGGCACGGTCGAGGATGGTGTAGCTGGCATAGTCGAGATACCAGCTCTGATACATGCCGCGCAGCTGCCGGCGTGCGCTCTCGTCGGAGAGGTCGACGGTCACGGCGTCGAAACCCCCTTCGGCGGCGCCTTCGTTTTCGTCGGTCAGTTCGTCGTTGTCGGTGGTGGAATTCAGCTCCTCGTCCTCGTCGTAGCTCATGGATAAATGTGATTGCAGGTTGATATGGGCCACACCTTGGCCGACTGCAAAGATAATAAAAAAACGTGCTCCGCACAAAAAGATTTTCGGCGGAGCACACAATGGAAAGGCAGGACCAACGCCTGAAATGATAATGGCCGGGTAATATGAAAAACTAAACGAGGAGATGTTTCACAACGTCTCCTCGCTTAGATAATAAACCAATCATTATCACATTTCTTGCAATGGAAAAAGTATTTCTGCTATGTACCTTGTAAACGCAGGGCGGGAAAAAAGGTTCGGCCGCCACGAAAAAAAATCCCGGCGACAGGAGATTTTTCCTTTTTGCAGTCTGGCTGGCTTTCCATCGCTTTCATGCGGATGGTCAAAGATTCAGATATTCCCGCAGGGCTTCGACATAGTCTTCAAATGCCCGGCGGCCTTGCCCGGTGATGCGGCACACGGTGCGCGTCTTTTTTCCGGCAAATCCCTTTTCGACAGAGATATATCCGGCAGAATGGAGCTTGTCGATCTGAACGCTGAGATTGCCGGCGGTGGCATCGGTTTTTTCTTTGAGAAAAACAAAATCGGCCTCTTCGACATTCATGAGTATCGACATCACGGCAAGGCGTAGTTGGGAGTGCAGCAGTGGGTCGAGTTCTTTCATTAACGGGCAGATTTGATTTTCCGGGAGATGATGAATGCCGGGATGATAAACATGAGGAGGAAGCAGAGGATATAGAGCGGAACTACCCAAGAGTAAAGCAAGGGTATCTGACAAAGGTTGCAGATGATGATGGCAAATCCAGCGAACACCGAAAACAATCCTCCGAACAGATAGGAGCCCTCGCGGAGCAGCAGCCCGCTGACAGTCGCTCCCATGCCTACGATGATAAATGCGTAGTAGAACATGGCGAGCCAAGCCTGCGGATAGCCGCATTGCTGGGCGATGAAGCAGGCTATGGTCAGGCCCATGGCTATATAGCCTACACATTTCCACAAGCCTTCGCTCACTTGGTCAAGATAGGTTTTTGAGGCGATTTTCTTCCGCTTGCTGTTTGCGAGAATTATGTTGGCCGGGATGCCGATAACGGGGATGGCAAACCATATGAAGTTGAACCACGGATTGTGGGTGGTCGAGAGGAGAATCCACGCGGCAACCGCTGTGACGATAGTCACCACGGCCCACATGACAGATATGCGGAGGTCGGGCACCGCTATGCGGTGTTTGGTGCTTTGAATCATGGTGGCTATCAGCTCCATGCTCTCTTGAGGGGTGAGTTTTTTGTCTTCCATGCTTGGGAGATTTTGGGGGTTTGTAAACAGGTTTATATCATAAACCATAGGCGGCTTAAAAAAGAGCGGTCGCGCGTTGCCGCTCTGTTTTCAGTTGCAAAGATAATTCGGTTTATGATATAAACCAAGCAAAGGAGCGATGATTAGTGTTAATTAACAGATGTGGGCATATGATATGCCCCCGAATTGTGTTAACTTTGCAGCGTAAACACGAATATACACCTCAACACCATCATATATATGGCAACAAAAGAAAGCAAAAAGAAGATGGCCGGCGCGTCGAAAAAAGATGCGGCCGATCCCCGTGCGGCCAAGCTCGAAGCCCTTGGAGAAGCTCTCGGCAAGATCGAGAAAAACTATGGCAAGGGCGCGATCATGAAGCTCGGCGACGACTCGATAGTGGATGTCGAGGTGATCCCCTCCGGCTCGATCAGTCTCAACAATGCCTTGGGCGTGGGGGGCTACCCGCGCGGCAGAATAGTTGAGATCTTCGGTCCCGAATCGTCGGGTAAGACCACTCTGGCCATCCATGCCATAGCCGAGGCCCAGAAGCTCGGTGGCATTGCTGCCATAATTGATGCCGAGCATGCCTTCGACCGTTTCTATGCCGAGAAGCTGGGGGTGGATGTCAACAACCTCTTCATCTCCCAGCCCGACAACGGCGAGCAGGCTCTCGAGATTGCCGAGCAGCTCATCCGCTCGAGCGCCATCGACATTCTGGTGGTCGACTCCGTGGCCGCGCTCACTCCTAAAAACGAGATCGAGGGGGATATGGGCGACAGCAAGGTGGGCCTCCAGGCGCGCCTCATGTCGCAGGCCATGCGAAAGCTCACCGGCATCATCAGCCGCACCAATACCTGCTGCATATTCATCAACCAGCTCCGCGAGAAGATCGGAGTGATGTTTGGCCCGTCGGAAACCACCACGGGTGGCAATGCGCTAAAGTTTTACTCATCGGTGCGAATTGATATCCGTCCCTCCACCACTCTCAAGGACAAGGAGGATAATGTGCTCGGCCGCCATGCCAAGGTGAAGGTGGTCAAGAACAAGGTGGCGCCTCCATTCAAGAGAGCCGAGTTTGACATCATGTTTGGCGAGGGCATCTCCCGCTCAAGCGAGATTATAGATCTCGGAGTGGAGCTGGGCATCATCACCAAGAGCGGTTCGTGGTTCAGCTACGACGGCTCGAAGCTCGCCCAGGGCCGTGATTCAGCCAAGCTCGTTATTGAAGACAATCCCGAGCTGGCCCAGGAGCTTGAAGAGAAGATAGCAGCCGCCCTCAAGGGTGCAGATGATATGGGCGCAAAGGCCAAAGGTGGCAAGAAGGCCGCCAAGGCTCCCGCTGCTCCCGCCGGAGATGATGAGCCTATTGACGATGATCTGATCGACGATGGCGAGCTCGATATCGACGATGATTTTGCCGATGATGAGGAGGCCGACCTCTTCTCTGTGGCCGAAGACTGATACTGACAGCTGTTAATTACGATAAACACCGGCCGGGCCCCTGACGCTCTTATGCGTCAGGGGCCCGTTAATCATACCGGAGGGTCATGCCCATGAGGGGAGTATCTGAGGGCGGGTGGCTCCGCGCAGGGCGGCCACCGATGCCACCATGGCAGCTGCCGACGAGGCTTCGCGGGCCACTTCGGCGGCTTCGTCGGGAGCCACCCCGGTGAGCGCTCCCGTGAGTGCCCTCAGAGCCGTGGCCTGCTCCATGGCAGCTCTTAGCACTGAGGCGTCTATCGTGGCCGGAAGGTCGATCTCGATGATCAGGAATGGATCGGTGGCGGGATCTGACTCGTCGAGGTTGGTCGACTTGACCAGTGGCATCAGATCGAGGGCGAGGCGCGCGAATGAGCCGCGCAGGAGCTCGCGGAGAGCTGGCTCATGGGCCGGACGGAGTAGGTCGGGCAGACGGTCGCGGCGTCCGGCCCATGCCATGGCGCCTCGTGCATAGAGCTGGCGCAGCATGGCTTCGACAGATAGTGTGAATGTCATGATGAGGAATTGATTGTCAAGGTGTGTGAGTCAAGGGCGACGACAGTCGCGGGTATTGGCCCGCTGGAGTATGCGCAGCGCTGTGGCGGGAGAAATGAAAAAACTTGATGCGCGTCCGGCCGAGAGCACCAGAGCCAACGCTCCCGACAGCGTATCGGCCCTCCCTGCCTCAAGTTCGGCGCGGCAACGGGTGGCGATCTCCAGCCACTTGCCCCGTCCGTAGCGGGCAACAGTGGCCGGAGGCATCGCCATCACTTTGCCCACCACTCTGAGCGCGTAGTCATAGTCGACATAATAGCCGGGCGCTTCGTGGGCGAGGGCCGCTCCGATTATCTCCCGTTGACTCATGGCCACGCGCGAGCGGCGGAATATGAGGCGGCAGAGCCTCACGAAGTCGCGGCTGCGCTCGGCTGCGAATCGAGTGGGATCGCTGGAAGCGATGAGTGGTGGGCGTGTGGTGTGATGGATAGTAGATGGTGTGTGGTTCATAGTACAAGTCGAAGTTGTAATATTGTTGTGTTGTGTTGGCAAAATTACAACAGATGGGTGGCAGGATAGCGGCCCGCAAAGGTTAACGAGTGTTAACGAGATGTGTTTTGTATTAGTGCCGCGATTTTTCGGTCGCGGGCATCGACAAAGGAGTCGAAAGCGGCAAAGGTGTCGAGCAGAGCTATCCCCGAGGCATTCATCTGGGCCTCAAATAGGGCTGCCGAGCGCGAATTATCGGTGGTGGCATGGCCTCCGAGAGCATCGCTCACACCGCTTATCTGCTGCATGAGTTTAAGCTCCATCTCAAGCAGGTGATAGGCCGATGCGGGCTCGTTGCTGTTGACAAGTTGGCGGGGCGTGTGGCCCGGGTCGCCCGGTTTATATAGTATCACACCGTCGGGCCTCGCCCATTGGCGGGCTATGTCGGCAATGTCGTGGCCGCGTGGAATCTGGTCGCACGGAAAGAGCAGAGCTCCTTTGGCCGAGGTGCCTATCACGTGATCAATCAATGTGATGAGCCGATTGACATAACGTTGCTGATCGATCACATCGGCCACAAGCGAATGAACTTCTCCGGCTATAAGAGGATAGAGCTTTATTACAAACGGATGTGAGCCATGGGCCCACGGTGAGGGATAGGATGCGATCATGGTGCCGTCGGGCAGATACCATCGGCACTGCCATGTGAGCGAGGTGTCGCTTCTCACCGCCACTGTATCTCCGAGCTCCGGACGCTGATCTGTGGCCTGGAGTTCGGTGTAGTGGCCCGTGGCGCGGTCGTGGCATCGCAGGGTTGTGTCGGCATCGAGTGTCCATACCTCCACCACACGGCATCGGCCTGGGGCGGGGGCGCCGAATGGCGATGTCGCGGCGCCGAAGGTGTCGTGTCGGCCGGTGGCGGCTTGACGCAGGTTCACCGCTCGGTCGCCCCCTTCGGGAGCGAATCGCCCAGTGAGTTCCCTAAGGCTCATATCGTGGGTCATACCGATCAGCTCGATGTCGCAGCCGCGCGGATCGGTGAATGAGTTGACAAAAAAGCGTGATGGATCCACATTGTCGACCCATACGCCGCATCCGGCGGGGCGCCGTTCGCTCACTATGCGCTGGATGGCGCATCCCGAGATAAGAAACTCCTCGAGCATCCGGCAGTCGAGCTCGCCCAGCATATTGGCGCGCTTTATGGCTTCGAGAGGGCCATGGGTCAGGTTCTCCTTGCGAGCCGTTTCGGCCCGGTAGCGGTAGCGCCCCACCACGGTTTTCACCATCTGGCGTATGAGATTGTTGGCCAAAGGTTTCTTGCCGCTCTGCTCAGTAAATTCTTTTTCGGTTATGGTGCGTCCGTTGACTGTGATCGGATCGCGCCACTGGCGCCCGAATGTGTAGTCGATCTGTCGGCTGCGGCATTGTCGTAGCCCGGCGAGGGCCTGGTAGGCCCGGCAAGCGGAATCGAAGGGCATAGGGTCAGATTGGGTTAGGGTTATGGATGTTGGCTGATGATGGATTGAAGTCGGCCATCGAGGCGAGCAGCAGAGGGTCGAAAACTATCGGCTCCGCTTCGTCGTCGGCGTCATATTCGGGCGCCGGCGCCACATAAGTGAGCAACTCAACGGTGGCTCCCTCCTGAGCCGGACACACGAGGATTGACCCGTCGGGATCGGATGTTGCAAGTGGGCGCTTACTGTCGGGCCGCAAAAACGGATTGTCGGCGGCAAGGTCGGCCTCGGAGCCGGGTGGCGAGAGGGCTACGGCGCGGCTCCAGCCAGTGAGCCTTACCGCAAGAACGCGGGTTGACTCAGACGGTAGAATCATACGGGCCCTTCGTGACGTGCTGTCGACAACTGTAAGGCGGGCTGATGTAGAGCCGTCGGCCACCGGCAGCAGTTGGGGCGGGGCAGTGGCGTAGATATGCCTCAACCAGTCGGCGACCTCGCGACCCATATGGGCCGCGAGGTCGGTTCCGGTGGTGAGATCGGCTGCCACATCGCTGCGCAGAGGCTGATAGCCACGGCGCGTGAGCCACTCCCGGAGCAGCTCGGCGCGGGTGAATGATCTCAGCATGGGTCAGCCTATCACTCTGAGGTGGGTGAGGGGATGGCGCAGCACAAGACACGACGCCTCGGTGATCACGGTGGCATTGACATTTCTCACTCCTGAGCCTTTGAGATCAAGACACTCCACGCTCAGAGGCATGAATGTGTATTTGGTGATATACTCGGGATCGATGATCAGGCCGTCGTCGGCATGGTTGCAGGTGTCGAACACCTCGCTGTGGACCACGTAAAGGGTGCCAAACTTGGAGTGTATCTCGCTGAAGTCGATGCCCCAGCGGGTAGTCTTGTCGCCTGCGCCCACTGTGCGGTAGGGCTCCAGACGGTTTATGCGCTCTATAAGGCCCGATCCGGCAAAGAGTATCTTGCGGGTCGATCCGGCAGCCGCGCCTGTAAAAGCTTTGCGCATCATGGCCACCAGGCCGGCATGGGTGAGTTCATCCTCGGCAAGCATCACCGAGCCTCGAGCCTGCGACCAGATCCCCTCGGTGAGCAAGGTTTCATCGCCTGTGCGGCGGTTGGTAAGGCGAGCTTTCGTGCCGAAGAGGAAATTGCGCTCCATGCCCATGCGCATATCCATCACTGCCACCTCCTCCTGATCGGAAAAGCTCCAGCCCACCTCTTTGCGGGTGAGGCTCATGACGGTGCTCTGCTCCACTTGGGCCTTGAAGATCTGGCAGTTGTTGGATCCTCTGACAGGGAGCGACTCAAATTGCGAGGTCTGCATATCGAGCTCCGAGGCGGCGCGGCCCATGCGTATGAGGCGGGTGTCGGGATCCACTGCAACATTGGGGCTTCCTTCCGAATTGATATCGGGGTTGATGGCCACCACGTTGAAGCCTTCGCCGTCGGTCGCGCGGCTCTCGACATAGAGCACGAGTGCGGCGCGGTTTTTGAGTGTCTCACCCTCGTCGTGGGCGCCTGCGACATCAGGCACGAGGATAGTCTCGGTAGGGGCGAAGATTGCATCGTCGGTAGTGACGAGCCGGAAACAGGGCTTGCCGCTGTAGGTGGCCGATGCTCCGGTGAGAGGTGTGAAGCTTTTCACCTTGGCCTCGGTGGGCTTGGTGTCGACGCTGAAATAATCGACACACATGGCTCCCGCCTTGCGGCTACCTATCATGCGTGAGATCTGGTCGACAGGAGTCGACATGGGTCGCACTCTCACCACGCGCTGCTCGATCTCGTTGAGGAGCAGACCGGGCGAATGAGAGTTGGCGAGGGTGGCGGTGAGAGGGCCGTCGGCAATGTGTGTGCCTGAGTTTGCGGCGCCGTTGATAATCTGTGTGTTTGGTTCGTTCATTGGTTGATTGTGTAGTGAAGTTTGTTGTATGTTGATTGTCGAAGTCGGCTTGAATGATGGTATTGAAGAGTGGTCAGTTGTCCCACACTCCTGGTTTCAATCCGGAGAGAAAGGCATCGGTGGCGGCTGTGATACGTCCGGCGGTTCCCGAGGGATCTACCGGTTGCCACATAGCCGGGCGGTTCATCATCTCGGCAGCGGCCTCGTTGCGTCCGCGCAGATAGCCTCGCTGTTCAGCCTCGGCCAGAAGATTGTCGATATCTGAGGTGACGGGCTCGGGAGCATTCTCCTCGCCGGCGGGCTCGCTGGCGGCAATCTGATCTGTAGGCTGAGTGGGAGATACTGCTCCACCATAGATGGCGGCGCTCTGCTCTTCCGAGATAGAGGTGACAGGTGTGTCGTTCATAGTGGGATTGGTGTTAGGTTGGGATTGTTGTAGATAGAGAGAGTCAGTAGGTCGCGGCGATACCGGTGACCGACCTACGTTGCAAAGTTACGCAGCTCCTTTCCCGCCACCGCTGTCAAAATATCGCCCTCAGTGCGATATATCAGTTGCGGTGATGATAAACCGGAAAAAATTGCTATATTTGCTTGACCGTTTGCCACATCGCGAGTGGCAACCTTTTTACCTCATTTTGTATACCATTATATTTTAATAAGTTAAACCCATGAATCTAACCAAAGGCCAGCGGCTGACGCTCGACGTCACCGCCGATTCGTATGGATATTACACCGTCGATTGCGACGGTCAGATGCTTAAAGTAAAAAAATTTGATTTTCAGCGCTACGACAAGACTCCCGAACGGCTGAGTTGTATTGTCGACAAAGCCGAAGGCTCCACGATTTTTCTCAAGCAGGACATGGCTCCTATTTTTGCCGCGCGCTACACCACCGGTGAGTCGTATGAGTTTATTGTCGAGAAAGATATGACCATGACCGGTCTGCCCCACTATCGTGTGACGCAGGAGGGGGTGGGCTACTGGGTGCTCCTCCCCGCCAAGCGGGGCCTGAAGCTCTCCCATGGCGACAGGGTGCGCTGTCGCGTGGGCAAGATTCAAGGCATCAATCTAAACCTGCATATCGAGGAGGTGCTCGACCGCCACGGCGAGCCTCCGATGGTGCTGGTCAAGCCCACCGAACTGGCCGCCCATGCCGGTGAGGAGGCCTATGGCGCGCTGATGGAGGCTCTCGCCGAGGAGCCCCGTCAGCTCAAGGCTCAGCAGATGCTCAAAAGCCGCAATCCCGAGTGGGTGCTTGAGGCGCTGCGTGCAGGCCGCGAGCATATTTTCTCGTCGGGACGATCGCCCGAGGCGTCGATTGTGGCCACTCTCCGCTCGGTGGCCGCATATATCCTTGAAGACAGTGTGCTCCTCGGAGCTTTTCCCGCACCTCGCCGGATATCGCTTCGCGAGGAGATAGCCAGGCTCGTGAGCCATTGCGATGATATGCTCACCGCCCTCAACATTGTTGCAGAGGGGCGTCAGGGCGAATATATATCCGACATGATGGCCAAGCTGTCGGCATCGGGCTACCTCTACCGGCCCGAGAGCAAATTGCGCACGCTGATGTGTGTGTTTTCTCTCGACCCCGACAGCATCGACGCCAAGATGACCGAGCTGATAAGCATCATCCATAAAGGCAACTTCTCGTCGTGGCTCGCCGAGCCCTTCTGCTCGGCTTTTGTGGAGCAGCTTCAGCTCTACATTGATTCCTGCCACACCATACTCGACAATATATCCGACATTGACGGCGATGAGGCCGAGAGCCGACTCGACAAGATGCTGGCCGCTATTGCCATACAGCAGATTCTCGCCGCAGGCCGCATCGGCGCCGCTACCGCCGACAGCGCCGATGAGCTTGCCGTCAACCGATCCCGCCTCTACCGCTACTTTACTTTCAAAGGCAATTGCTCCAAACCGCAGATGGTGGAAAAAGCCTTTCAGGTAGCGGTTTCGGGCGATATACCCGACAATGAATTTACGTGGGACGACACCAAAGATCTCGGTCGCCTCGCCCGTAAGCTCGTATCTACCCAGCCACTCGACAGCTCTCGCTACACTTTTGTTGTTCCAAACAAGGCGGCACTCACCGTAAGCGCCGATTCGATCGACCTGCGTATCAACACTCAGGAGGCATCTCATCCGGTGATTCCTCTTAGGCTCGGCCTATGGCACGGGCTGCAGGTATGGCTCGACGAAGCTCTCCCGCCCGACCGTCGCCACCCGTCGACTATCCTTCAGTTCCGCGACTCCTTTGCATCGGTGCAGAAGGCTCTCCGCGATGGTGCGCAGGTCATCCCCGACCGGAGCGGAAAGGCAAAGGGCAAAGCCGCTCCCGCTCAGCCGCGCCGCGAAAGGATGAAGATGCTTCCCGATCCGGGCGACACCGTTGAAATTGTCATAGATCCTTCTGTGCCGGTCAATCAAGGGGCCGAACGATTTGCCTGCCGGGTGGTGGAAGAGGGATTCCGGGGCACCGGTTTCCTCGACCGTATGAACATAAACCGGAGCAACAACGCCATTCCTGTCACGGCATTTCTCGACGAGATGAACCGCCCTCTGAGATTAAGGGCTCGCGTCATGGCTTGCTCCCAGATCGACGACTCTCTATCGTTTTCAATCATCGACGAGCTCAACCGATTCATCAACACCAATGTGGAAGTTGGAGCGGAGGTGACCGGAGTGGTGATGGCCATGCCGGCGGCCGATGGTGGTTACAACTCCGATCGCTTCACTGTGCTCACCGAGCATGGCTACACAGTGTGGCTCGACGGAGCCGAATTTACTGACGAGCTCTTCTGCGGACAGACTGTGGGGGTGCGCATCGACTCCGTCAGCACCGGTGGCCGCACCGACATCCTGGCCACATGTATCAGCTGCCATCTTCCCGAGCGCGTGACTTTTGAGGATGCCTTCTCGACTCTCATCTACAGCTATTGCGACGGACAGGCATATATCCCCGGAGGAAGCGCCGACACCAACACCGCTCTCAACGGCGTCGCCACCGACGACGACTCCGACTCCGCCGGACAGATGGATGAACCAATCTCCGACTCTAAGGTTGGAGAGCTGATGCATATCATAGCCCGCCTGGCCGACCTTGAGACCGATATGGTCAAGGCCTACAACTATTTCTGTTTCGCCCGTCTTTTGGCCGATCTCCTCGGTCTCGACCAGCAGTCGCTCTATTATGCGCGGCGATGCTCCATCATCGAGGTGCTCGACGAGTTTGCTTCCAATGGCCGCGTTGACCTCGCCCGTGTCGACTCCCTCTCCGAGATGATCATCGAGTCGACAGCTTCCTCCATCGAGGCCCAGAAGCTGAAGCTCCTCGCTGCCCTTGACCGCCCCGACCGCTCCGACAAGGTGTGGGAGGTGATACGCACCACTGCCTCCGGACAGATAGAGAAGCTCGGACGACTTATCCTCGCCTACAACGCTCTCGACGGCTTCAAGCTCGGACGCGAGCGCTCGGCCATACGCGAGCAGATATACAATGAGCTGCATCTGGTGCCCGACACCCTCCCCGAGCAGATCGAGGGTGGGCATGAGAGCCAGACTGTAGAGTTCAAGACTTCGCTCATATACCCCGCCGGCAACTCCATGCGTCGCGACATCAGGCGCCAGACACGCGAGATACTTCAGATCATTGCTGGATTTCTCAACACTGCTGGCGGTCGACTCTATGTCGGTGTCTCTGACGAAGGTTATGTGCGTGGCGTGAATCAGGATCTCGAATATTTCAAGACCACCGACAAGATGGATCTCCATCTCATCAATGCTGTCGACAAGTATTTCAAGATGGTCGACCGATTCAGATTTATCCAGACATCATGGCGGGAATACGACGGCAAGAATGTCTATGTGGTCGATGTGCGTCCGTCGCGTATGCCGGTGCCCCTTGAAGGGCAATATTTCCAGCGCCACGGCACCTCTACACGCCACGTGCCCGCCGAACTCGAGGCCGGATTCCTTGAGATGCGACGCGACACTTCGATGCCACTCGAATTTGTGTGGTCCGACAGTGGAGATCAACCTGCGTCCACGCCAGCTCCTGTCCCCATTTCCACACCCGCTCCTGTTGCCGATGTGGTCCCGCTCCACGACGCCGCCACTCCCGCCGATGAAGAGGAGCCGCAAGCCGAATCCGTAACCGTAGAAGCTCAAGTGATTGAATCGGAGGCGATTCCAGGATCCGAGGCCTATGTCGCGGCCCCGGAAGGGACTATAGCCACCTCTGAGCGCCGCGACAACCGCCACTACGACACCTGCAATGGCACCCCCTTCCATGAGCCGGTATCGTTTTTCTACATCACGGCCCCCGACGGATCCTATACCATCAGCCCCGACGCCGAATGGACCTATGAGGACGATTCGCTCCTCACTCTGCGTATGCGCGAGGAGGAGGCCGACGCCGATCTGCTGGTGGTGTTTAAGTCGGGTCATGGCATACGCTTCGACTACTCCCGCCTCGGATCGCAGGGTCGCATCTCGGGTGGCGAGATAGTATTTGTCACCCCCGCGCGCAGCATCGACGGCCTCTTTATATATTACTCGACCGACGACGGACGCAATGTCTATAAGCGCTACTTCCCGGCCGAAAGCCTGCGCTACGGATCTGACTACGAGCAGGGCGACCGCCTCTTCCCCGCCGATGCTACCTTCCTCAAGGCCATTGTGATTGAGCCGGAGAGGGCTTCGGCTTTCGCTCGCTTTGAACGCAACGGTCAGCGCCTGTCGGGTGGAATGGCCGACCTCGAGCCCGACTATTCGCGTACCCTCACCTACCATCTCTGACAATCATTTATCTCCAGACGATTATATAAACTAACAAACAAACCCAGTATACCATGACCTCCAATCTCAACGAAATCATTGGCCGCTTTGCCATTGAAGGTACTGTCGATGCGGTGAAACCCCTCGGCAACGGCCTCATCAACGACACATATAAGGTGACCACCATCGGCACCGATCCCGACTATGTGCTCCAGCGCATCAACCACCACATCTTCACCGATGTAGAGGGCCTGCAGCGTAACATTCAGGCTGTGACCTCCCACATCCGCCGTAAGCTCGAAGCTGAGGGCGCCTCTGATATCGACCGCAAGGTACTCGCCTTCGTGCCCCTGACCGACGGCTCAGGCAAAACTTATTATTACGATGCCGACGCCGATGCCTATTGGCGCATGATGGTGTTTATTCCCGACGCAGTGACAAAAGAAGCCGTGACTCCAGAGAGCTCACGCGACTGCGGTCGTGCGTTTGGCCAGTTTGAGGCGAGCCTCGTCGATATCGACTCCGAGCTCACCGAGAGCATTCCTGACTTCCACAACATGGAGTTCCGTCTCAAGCAGCTTCGTGAGGCTGTAGAGGCCGATCCAAAGGGGCGTGTAGCCGAAGTCAAGGCCGAGCTCGACGATATCTTCAGCCACG
The DNA here is from genome assembly GCA_910579675.1 of uncultured Muribaculaceae bacterium. Classification (GTDB taxonomy): domain Bacteria; phylum Bacteroidota; class Bacteroidia; order Bacteroidales; family Muribaculaceae; genus Paramuribaculum. The sequence goes on from CAJTUF010000003.1 coordinate 109,630, forward strand.
CCGACGAGATGACCGCCGCCGAGCGCCTCCACCGCGAAGGCAAGCTCCCCAAGCGCATCTGCCACTGCGACACAAAGGTCAACAACATGATGTTTGACAAAGAGGGCAATGTGCTCTGCGTAATCGACCTCGACACCGTGATGCCCTCGTATATCTTCTCCGACTACGGCGACTTCCTCCGCACCGGCGCCAACAAGGTGGCTGAAGATGATCCCGCAATCGACAAGGTAGAGTTTGATATGGACATCTTCCGCGCTTTCACCGAAGGTTATCTTGAGAGCGCCAAGAGCTTCCTCCTCCCTGTGGAGATCGAAAACCTCCCCTATGCCGCAGCCCTCTTCCCCTACATGCAGGCAGTGCGTTTCCTCGCCGACTACATCAACGGCGACACATACTACAAGATCAAATATCCGGAGCACAACCTCGTGCGCACCCACAACCAGCTCGCACTCTTCCACTCCGTGCTCGACAATACTCCCGCCATGCGCGACTTTATCGCCGCCCAGCTCGCCTGATCACATCTGATATATCAGCAACCATTTAGCAGCCCCTCGGCTTAGCGCCGCAGGGGCTGCTCTGCGTTGTTCGCCCTACCCTGGCAAGGCCTATCAAAGTAGGTTTGACAGCCATATGCAAAATATCCAGGGGTATTTCTGAGAATGATGGTAATCCACATATACAAAGTATCGAATTATAAAAAGTCAAGGCGATTATTTCTTATTTTGGAATTTTATTTCTAATTTTGCAATTAGATAAAACCAATGCCATACGATGAGAGTTATAACCGAAGAACCGTTGAAAAACTACATATCACGCTATCCTGACACGGAAACTGCTTTAAAAGCATGGCTAAAAATAGTGAAGAAAGCCAATTGGTCTTGTTATGCTGATATCAAGAAAGACTTCAACAGCGTTGACAATGTAGGCAATCAACATTATGTGTTCAATATTCGTGGTAATAACCATAGAATGATAGTTGTGATAAAGTTTACAATCAAATGGGTGTATATACGATTCATCGGTACTCATCAAGAGTACGATAAAATTGACGCATCCACAATTTAACAGAATATTGATTATGACTAAGATAGAAAACGAACAGCAGTACCGTTGGGCACTCAGCCGAGTGGAGGAAATTCTGCCTTTGGTCAAGGATGATACTCCACTGTCTGATCCTAATAGCATCGAACTTGAATTGCTTTCAAGTCTTGTTGCCGACTATTCCGACGAGCATTACTCTATTGGAGAGCCGACGTTGGTCGACATGCTCAAACTGAGGATGTATGAAATGGGGCTTACTCAGGTCGCTCTCTCAAAGCTCCTTGGTATTGCTCCTTCGAGAATCAGCGAATACCTTTCAGGAAAAAAAGAGCCTACTCTGCGACAGGCGCGTATAATCAGCACTAAGCTCAATATTGACCCATCAATCGTATTGGGCGTTTGATTACGGTAATAATGTGGGAGATGAATGGGAAGTGAGTGGCGCCACGATTCCATATTCTGCCGGTAAACTTTCCGTGTGGTTTTTTAGTTTATTTATAGGTTTTGTCGTAACTACGTATGACAAAATTCTGTATATTTGCATAATTTATCGAATTATAACCACTTTAACCCCCACGTATCATTAATATGTCAATACTCAAAGAGTTTAAGGACTTTGCCATGAAGGGCAATGTGGTCGATATGGCGGTCGGTGTGATCATCGGCGCCGCTTTCGGCAAGATTGTCTCGTCGCTTGTCGATGATATTATAATGCCTCTCATTGGAGTTGTTACCGGCGGCATGAATTTTACCGACCTGAAGTGGGTCGTGCAGAAGGGCATCACCGAAGGTGAGACTGTGATCCAGCCTGAGGTGACCATGAATTATGGCGCTTGGATCCAGACTGTGGTCGACTTCCTCATCGTGGCGTTCTGTATATTTGTCATGATCAAGTTTATGAACCAGCTCCGTCGCAAGAAGGAGGAGGAACCCGCTCCCGCCCCGGCCCCAGAGCCTACTAAGGAAGAGTTGCTTCTTACCGAGATCCGCGATCTCCTCAGAGATCAGCAGAAAAAATAATCTCCCTCCGGGGGCAGCCGGCTGCCCCCGCCTCTCTTCTCCCTCTCCCTCCCTGCCTTAGATTTAATTACATGAACCAACTTATATCATAGTGAAAAAGATTATTCTCAGTGTTGTGTTGTTGCTGTCGGCGGCATGGTCGGCTTCAGTAGCGGCTGTGCCCGAAGGCACTGTGGTGTTTCGCTTCGACGGCACCCCCGGCCATGATATCGACTATCGTATCCCGGCCATTACACGTGTCAATGCCGGCCCTCACGCAGGGCGTCTTATCGCCGCGTCCGACTATCGCTATTGCAAGCAGGATATAGGCGGCGGACGCATCGACCTCCACATAGCTTATAGCGACGACAATGGTGCCACATGGTCTAACCCCGCTGATTTTGTTGATGCCGCCGGAAATCCTGTGGCAAAAGGAACCGGAGCCCCCGGCGACACAATCACCAATCTCGACTGCGGATTTGGCGATGCTGCAATAGTGTCGGACCGCGAGACCGGCGAGATCATGATGCTCGCGTGCTGCGGCCGTCAGAACCTTTTCCGCTCCACACGCGAGAATCCGCAGCCATCTGCCCGCTGGTGGAGCAAGGATGGCGGCGACACATGGACCGCTCCCGACTACTCCCTTTGGGAGGAGATATACGGCCTTTTCGACGGCACTATTCCTGAAAAGAAGATCGATGGTCAGTTTATCGGCTCCGGACGTGTGATGCAGAGCAGCCGCATCAAGGTGGGCGACTACTACCGCCTCTATGCCGTCAACTCGGTGCAGAACAACCATGGCCGCACCATGCGCAACTATGTGCTCTACTCCGACGATCTCGGTCGCTCATGGCACATCCTCGGCGATCCTATGATCGCTCCCGTACCGGCCGACGGCGACGAGCCCAAGGCCGAGGAACTCCCCGACGGCTCGGTGCTTCTCGCTGCCCGCGGACGCCGCTATGGCCGCCACTTCAACATTTTCCGCTACTCCGATCCCGCCAAGGCTGAAGGACAATGGGGCAAAGCCATACTCACCAACATGGGTTATGAAAACGGACTCGCCGCCTGCAATGGCGAGATTCTTATCGTGCCCGTGATCGATACTGCCAGCGGCAAGGAAACCACTCTCGCTCTGCAGTCGGTGCCCCTAAGCGCCAAGCGCGAGAATGTGGGTCTGCTCTATAAGGTGCTCGACTCGCCGGCCGACTATGATTCGCCCGACGATTTCTCGCAGTGGGACGGTACCTTTCAGGTGAGCGACACCGGCTCAGGCTACTCCACCATGATCCAGCAGGCCGACGGCAACATAGCGTTTCTCTATGAAGAGGAGCCTGCTCCACGCATCTACTACAATATCGTGTATAAGAATCTGCCCATAGAGCTTATCACCGATGGCCGATACAAGGCAAAGATTTGATCTCCACCATTTTTATCTATCAATATCATAGTGAAGAAAATATTTCTCATGGCTGCCATGCTGATCATGGCATGTACAGCAGCAATAGCGGCAGTGCCCGAAGGTACTGTGGTGTTTCGCTTCGACGGCACTCCCGGCTACGATATCGACTACCGTATCCCCGCAATTACCCGTGTCAACGCCGGCCCGCACGCCGGGCGTCTCATCGCCGTGGCCGACTACCGCTACTGCAAGCAGGATATAGGCGGAGGCCGTATTGATCTCCTCATGTCCTATAGCGACGACAATGGCGCCACATGGTCGGCGCCCGCGCCTTTCCTTGATGCCGCCGGTAATCCAGTGGCTCAGGGCACCGGTGCTCCGGGCGACACTATCACCAATCTCGACTGCGGATTTGGCGACGCTGCAATAGTGTCGGACCGCGAGACCGGCGAGATCATGATGCTTGCATGCTGCGGACGTCAGAATCTCTTCCGCTCCACTCGCGCCAATCCCCAGCCATCGGCCCGCTGGTGGAGCAAGGATGGTGGCGAAACTTGGACCGCCCCCGACTACTCCCTTTGGGAGGAGATCTACGGCCTCTTCGACGGAACCATCCCCGAAGGTAAGATCGACGGACAGTTTATCGGCTCCGGTCGAGTGATGCAGAGCAGCCGCATCAAGGTGGGCGACCATTACCGCCTCTATGCTGTCAACTCTGTGCAGAACAACCATGGAAAGACCATGCGCAACTATGTGCTCTACTCCGACGATCTCGGCCATTCGTGGCATATCCTCGGCGACCCGATGAAGGCTCCCGTGCCGGTCGACGGCGATGAGCCAAAGGCCGAAGAGCTACCCGACGGTTCGGTGCTCCTCGCTGCGCGTGGCCGCCGCGGCGGACGCCACTTCAACATCTTCCGCTACTCCGATCCCGTCAAGGCCGAAGGCCAGTGGGACGATGTTGTGCTCACCAACATGGGGCTTGACGGCATCAATGCCTGCAACGGCGAGGTGCTCATAGTGCCTGCCCGTTCGACCGAAAATGCCGAGGATTGCTACCTCGTGCTCCAGTCGGTGCCCATGAGCAAGGGACGCGAGAATGTGGGCATTTTCTACAAATCGCTCCGCTCCCCCTCCGACTATGATTCCCCCTCCGACTTTGCCGACGGCTGGGAAGGCTCTTTTCAGGTAAGCGACACTCTCTCGGCCTACTCCACCATGATCCAGCAGGCCGACGGAGCCATAGGTTTCCTCTATGAGGAGATAACTAAAGCGGGTCATCCCTACTCCATCGTTTATAAGCGCCTCCCCATAGAGGAGATCACCGGCGGACGCTACAGCTACATCCCCGAGGCTCCTGCCACCGAACTGTCGTTTACTGCCGCTCCGCTCCCCGAAGGCCCTTTTTTTAATCTCACCCCCCGGCCAGCATCCCTTGTGGCCGGTGAGGGTAGCTTCACTTTGCCTGCGGGGATGAAGATCAGCGTCAAAGGACTCGACAAGGCCATGAAAGCCGAAGTGGCAGCGTTTGTCAAGGATCTCAATCTCTCGACCGGCCTCAAGGTCAAGACCACCGGAAGCGCCAAAGCCCCCATGGTTGTGGCCTTCGACCCGGCAATCGCCCCCGAAGGCTATACTCTCGATGTCACCGCTTCAGGCATCCGCATCGGAGCCTCGGCACCCGCCGGGCTGTTCTATGCCTTCCAGACCGTTAAGAAGCTCCTCGGGCCTGAGGTGGTGCTCGGCAAGATCGCAGCCTCTACACGCAGCTATTCCCTTCCGTGCCTCGCCATTGCCGATCAGCCACATTTCGGCTATCGCGGATTCATGCTCGATGTGAGCCGCCACTTCTTCACTGTCGACGAGGTGAAGAAGATGCTCGACATGATGAGCTACTATAAGCTCAACAAGTTTCATTTCCACCTCACCGACGATCAGGGCTGGCGCGTACAGATCGACAAGTATCCTAAGCTCACCTCTGTTGGCGCCACCGCACCCAAGGTGCGCCTCACCGATATGCACGCCAAGACCCAGACATGGGTCAACGAGCCTTACGGCCCGTTTTTCTACACCAAGGATGAACTCCGCGACATAGTCGACTATGCCGCCAAACGTCATATCGAGGTGATCCCCGAGATTGATATGCCCGGCCATTTCGTGGCAGCTCTCTGCGCCTATCCCGAGTTCAGCACCGACCCTGCCGCCAAGCGCGAGGTGTGGAGCGACGGTGGCATCTCCTCCGATGTGCTCAATGTGGCTGACCCAAAGGCTGTTGAGTTTGCAAAGGATATACTTGCCGAAGTGATGGAGATATTTCCCTCGCGCTATATTCATATAGGTGGCGATGAATGTCCCACCACCGCATGGGAGGCCAACGCAGCCTGTCAGGCTGTGGTCGACAATGAAAATCTGTCGTCCTACCGTCAGCTCCAGAGCCGCTTCACCCGTGAGATGGCCGACTTTATCAAGAGCAATGGCCGCGAGCTCCTCGTATGGAATGAGGCACTCACCGCCGACGGCTCCGACCGCGATCTTATCCGCGACATCAACCCTACCATCATGTGCTGGGTAGGAGCCGACCGCGCCGTCAATGAGGCCACAACCCTCGGACTAAACGCCATCTATACCCCTTGGGGCCCTTATTATATCAACCGCACCCAGGGTGCCAACGAGCCTCCCGGCGCCGGATATGGTGTCGATGACGTGCGCCGCACCTACACCACTGTGCCCTTCTCAACTGCCGCTCCCGGCTCCGACTCGCTGCTCCGCGGAGTGCAGGGAACCTTCTGGACCGAGCATGTGTCGGATCCCGAATATCTCGAATATCTTGCTCTCCCGAGACTTCTGGCTATAGCCGAGGCCGGGTGGACTCCCGCCGAACTCAAAAACTGGCCCGACTTCCAGCGACGCATCACTGCCGATGCAGAGCTGTTTGATCTCGGTGGATATGCCTATACCCGCTTCTTCATGCTACCCCCGGCAGGCACGTCGGTCAACACCTACGACAAAGGCACTTCGACCAAGTAAGTCAGTCACAAGTCCTGCGGGACAAGCATAATGATCATTGCGTCTCAAAAAAGACGCTTTCAGCATCGGGTGGTCTTAAATGGCCACCCGATTTTGTTAGCCGTTAAAAAATAAGTCGTATATTCGCACATGGAACAGAATCAAGAGGTAACAAGACGATACAATCACGCAGCCGAGGTTATAAAATCGGCTATACTTCAAGGCCAATATGAGGCCTTGAAGGGTGTAAATCGGATTCAACTCGCGACATATTACTGGATTGGTAAATATGTTGCCAGAAATACGCGCGCCGGCTTTTGGGGGACAGGCGCATTAGGACGAATCAGTGAGCAATTATATAAATTGCTGCCCGGAATGCGCGGCTACTCAGCTGAGAGCCTCAAAAAGATGCGTCAGTTTTACGAGGAATGGCAGATTTTTGATACTGATGCTGACACCGCTGAAGAAATAAAGTTCACGTCAGATAATTCGGTAATCGCGATTACCGAATTGCAATCAGCTGATGATAAGATAGATATATTTCGGGAATTACGAATACCGGATCCGGCAGAATTTCCGGTCGAAGACTTTTTCAAGGTCCCTTTCACCCACCACATACATATATTCAGCGGCGTAAAAGACACAAAGGCCAGATATTACTATATCCACCGTTGTGCTGAAGAAAAGCTGTCAGCCAAAGCATTGGCGCAAATCATCAAGAACGATGATTTTGGGAAGCTCGCTAATCTGCCTAATAATTTTGGCGTGGTGCTTAATGACGAAGCAATGGCTCGTAAGGCTGTCCTCGCATTTAAGGACTCTTATATTCTGGACTTCATCAATACCGAGGAGATCGGCGAAAGAGATAAGGAGGACATTGACGAGCGTGTGGTTGAAAAGCAGATCATCCACAACATCAAGAAGTTCATAATGGAGTTTGGCAAAGACTTCGCTTTTGTCGGAAACCAGTATCATCTTGAAATCTACTCGGAAGATTTTTTCCCGGATCTGCTGTTCTTCAACCGCGAAATAAATGCGCTCGTTGTCGTTGAATTGAAAACCGGAAAATTCAAGCCCGGTTATCTTGCCCAACTGATGACATATCTCCGAATCCTTGATGACAAGGTGAAGAAACCTCATGAGAACCCCTCGATAGGCATCGTTCTCTGCAAGGAGGCAAATCGTAGCTTTGTGGAATATGTGATGCAGGACTACGACAAACCGATGGGCGTGGCAACATACACCACAACCAAAGAAGCACCGGAGGCATTGAAGGATGCCCTCCCCGATATGGATGAACTGAAAAAATTGCTGTAACCGAGTCTCGGCACAGATGACTCACAAGGCTGCGGCCACTGCGGCTGCGGCCCGGATACCGTCGATGGCCGCGCTTACTATGCCGCCCGCATAGCCGGCTCCCTCACCGCAGGGGTAGAGGGAGGCCACTGAGGTGTGGCATAGCGACTCAGGGTCGCGCACTATCGTGACGGGACTTGAGGTGCGGGTCTCACACCCTATCATGAGTCCTTCCGTTCCCGCATAGCCCTTGTATTTGCGCCCGAATTCCTGCAAGCCGCCTTTGAGACGTCGGGATATGGGGCCGGGCAGCAGTTTGTCGAGCCTCATGGCCACAACACCCGGAGGGTAGCTCGACGGGGGCAGATCGGTTGAGATGCGGCCGGCCACAAAGTCGGGCACACGCTGAGCCGGTGCATGCTGTGTGCCTCCGACTGCTTCGCTCAGACGACGCTCTATGCGCTCTTGATAGTCGATCATGCGCAGGGGGGAATCGCCCTCCACATCGTCGGGTAACACCTCCACCACCATGCCGGTATTGGCCCAGCGCGAGCCTCGGCGTGCCGGGCTCATGCCGTTGACCACAAGTAGTCCCGGACCTGAAGAAGCGGGTATCACTACACCGCCTGGGCACATACAGAATGAATATACAGCCCGTCCGTCCACGCGGGTAAGCAGCGAATACTCGGCAGGTGGAAGATAGGGCCCGCGCCCCTTGGGATTGTGGTAGAATATCGAGTCGATAAGGGTCTGTGGATGCTCCACGCGGCAACCCACGGCTATACCTTTGGCTTTCAGCTCCACCCCCTGACGATCCAGAAATTCATACACATCGCGGGCCGAATGGCCGGTGGCAAGGATCACGGGGCCGCGCAGCTCCTCCCCCTCCTGAGTAACTACACCCTCGCAGCGGCGGCCTCCATCGGGGCCAGTGGCTAAGATGAGGCTGTCGACACGGGTGGAAAATCTCACTTCGCCCCCTGCCGAGCGGATCTTCTCGCGCAGGGTGCGTATGATATAGGGGAGGCGGTCGGTGCCTATATGCGGATGGGCATCGACCAGAATGTCGGGATCGGCGCCGCAATCCACAAAGGTTGCAAGCACGGTGTCGACCGGCCCGCGCTTCTTGGAGCGGGTGTAGAGTTTGCCGTCGGAAAACGCACCGGCACCACCCTCGCCAAAGCAATAGTTGCTCTCGGGATCTATCTCCTGAGTGCGCGCAATCTGCGCCACATCAAGACGCCGGGAGTCTACATCCTTGCCTCTCTCAAGCAGGATGGGTCTTATGCCATGACCTATCAAGGCGGCAGCGGCAAAAAGGCCTGCCGGACCGGCGCCCACCACTACTGCTTCCGGGGCATCGGGCGGTAGCGTCGGCATTGGCAGGGGCGATGGAGACGGGGCAGCCTCGCATGGCCGACCGGCTATCTTCACGTCGAGGGTGAGATTGACCATGATGTTGCGCTGGCGCGCGTCGATGGAGCGGCGGCGTATGGTCACGGATTCTATATCGCCGGGCTTCACGCCGGCTTCGCGGGCCACCGCCGCTTTGAGCATCCCGGGCGTGGCTGCGGTCTGAGGATTGGTGCGTAGATTCATTATTCGGTAATAGAGGGTGAGGCAGTAGTGGCGCCCATCCTGATGTTTTCGCGGCGTATGCTTATTATCACAGTCACTATGGCCAGAATCGCGGCAAGGATGTCGGAGCCTGTCATGGAAGCCCACACACCCTCGATGCCCCAGTAGCGGGGGAGTATAAGGAGAAGCGGGATGAGAAAAATAAGCTGGCGGGTTAGGGAAAGGAATATCGAGATCTTAGGATGGCCGACGCTCTGGAAGTAGTTTTGGATCACTATCTGGGCGCCCACCACCGGGAAGGCTATGAAGTAGATCCGGAAGCCGGTGCGCGCTATCTCGATAAGGGTCGGATCTGTGGTAAACAGAGCTGTCACTGTGTCGGGCAGCAGCTCTGTCACCAGCCACCCTGCGGTTGTCACCCCTAAGCCGAGCAAGATGCCTATGCGCAGGGTGCTCTTCACGCGGGACCATTGGCGGGCACCATAGTTGAAGCCGAGGATAGGCTGCATGCCCTGCGTTACGCCAAATACTATCATGACGAAAAACATGGTGGTGCGGTTGACAATGCCGTAGGCTCCGACTGCCAGATTGCCCGCTTCAGCACCGTAGTCGAGAAGGGCCTTGTTGATAAACACCACCACTACGCAGGCACATATGTTCATGAGAAACGGCGACATGCCTATGGCATAGATGCGCTTGATGATAGAGGGGGTAAACCATCGGCGCCGCAGCTCGAAGTGGATAAATGAGGAGCGGCTCATGAAATGCCACACCACCCACACGCAAGCCACACCCTGACTGCAAATCGTGGCAAGGGCGGCGCCACGTATTCCCCAGTCGAAATGAAATATGAATATCGGGGCGAGCACCACATTGGCTCCCACCGACAGGAGGGCCGACACCATGGCCTTGCGCGGATAGCCGGTGGCGCGCATAAGGTTGTTGAGTCCGATGAAGATATACGATACCGGAGTGCCGAGAAGTATCACCTGCATGAACTCACGGGCATAGGGGATGGTCTCGGCGGTGGCGCCGAAAAACAGCAGGATCTCATCGAGAAAAACATAGGAGAGAGTGCCGAAAACCACCGCATGGATCAGGCATAGCGACATCACATTGTTGACCACGTCGGTGGCTCTGTCAAGTGATTTCTGGCCCATAAAAATCGACGATATAGTGGCTCCACCCACTGCCACCAGAGTGCAGAAGGCTATGAGCAGATTCATCAGCGGGAAGGTGATGGCCAGGCCTGCGATCGCCATGGCCCCTACGCCGCGACCGATGAAGATCGAGTCGATGATATTGTAGAGGCTCGTGGCCACGCTGGCTATGATGGCCGGTACTGAATATTGGATGAGGAGCTTGGTGATTGACTGGGTGCCAAGCGAGAGCGGCGATTTATTGCCGGCGGCTGCGGGTGAGTTGGTGTGCGACATATCTGATGATGATTGCAAAGTTACTTCATTTTGAGTAATTTTGCGGCATAAATCCAATCCTGAATTATATATATGAAACGTTTTGGCGCTTTATTTGATCTCGATGGTGTGCTGATCGACAGTGAGTCGCTCTACACTGCTTTCTGGTCGGAAATGGAACACCGTTTCCCCACCGGCGATCCCGACTATGCTGTCAATATCAAGGGTATGACCCTCACTCGCATCCTCGGCAATTATCCTGAGGAGTTGCGACCTGCTGTGGTGAAGGCCATCCACGATTTCGAGCACACGATGGTATATCCTGTGATGCCAGGTGTCTACGATTTTCTGAGCTCGCTCAGGGCCGAGGGGATCTCTACTGCCATAGTGACAAGCAGTGACAGCGTCAAGATGGACTATCTCTTCGGGCAGCATCCAGGATTTGCCTCTTTCTTTGATGTTATCATCAACGGGTCGATGGTGAGCCGCTCCAAACCCGATCCGGAGGGCTATCTCAAGGCCGCCGCCGCAGTGGGGGTAGATCCTGCCGATTGCCTCGTGTTTGAGGATTCGATCCAGGGCCTCCAGGCCGGACGCGCTTCGGGCGCTAGGGTGATTGGGCTTGCCACCACTTTTCCACGCGAGCGTATAGAGCCGCTGGCCGATATGGTGATAAAATCTTTCGAGGGGTTGAGTTTCAGCGATCTGATGGGTTGAAAGAATGCTAAGTGTCACACTGTAGACATTGAGTTGTAATATGGTGGTAACAAAATTAACATTTGTTGACACTTATTCTTTTCCCATCTACTTGCGGGGGAGTAATTTTGCAATATCAAAAATTCCTCTAAACCCGCATTGAAACATGACTCCTGCTACTATGAATCCCAACACACAACCTATCGTAATGGAGTTACAGGCTCCTCTCCTCAATCTTGCCTACACCCTCACGGGCAACCGCACTGATGCCTATAGTCTGCTCCGCGACACCACCATCATTGCAATGTCGGAATCGGAGGCATATAAGACACGCGAAGGGCTCTTCGAAGCCATGAAGCGTATTTTCGACACTACTTACAGCTCGCGGGCCACACGCCGCCGCATAGAAGTGTGCTCACGTCCCTATCGTCTGCCGCAGTCGGTGGCCACCGCCGATGCCTTCGATGAGAAGCCGGAGGGTGCAGAGAGTGTAGACCGTATTCACGATTATTTCAATGCTATTCTTGATGGCCGTTACCACAAGGCTGTGACTATGCGTGCCGCAGGCTACCGCTTCCGCGAGATCGCCAATCATGAGGGCATTTCGCTCCTCAATGCACGCATCAGGGTCATGCTCGGCTCAATCAGCCTCCGCGCCGCTGCTGCTCTCAGACGTTGAGGGCAATAAACAGCCCCGCTGTCCGTTGAAGAGTGTATGAGACCTACACTCTTTTTCCTCTGCATGGCCATAGCAGCCTTCACTCTTCTGCAGTCGTGTATCGAAGACGGAGTCACAACTTCGCCATCAGATCGCCCGCAGTTTTCTACCGACACTCTCAAGCTCGGTACGGTCTGGACCGATACACCTTCGCCCACCTGCCGTTTCACAGTCTATAACCCCCACGACAAGATTCTTAATCTCAGCCGCGTATCTTTCCGCGACGATCCCTACAATGCGTTCCGTCTCAATGTCGACGGCACTGCAGGTCGGGAGATCACTGATGTGGAGGTGCGCCCAAACGATTCAATTTTCGTGTTTGTCGAGGCTACATTGCCCCCGACAGGAGTTCCACAGAGTGTGGCCGTCACATCGCATATCGACTTTCTGGTCAATGGGCAGATCTCCACTGTGGCCGTTACAGCCGACGCTTGCGACTTGAAACGGCTTAAAGCAGCGGTGATCACGAGCGACACCACTTTCACTGCCGAATATCCTATAGGTGTGACCGACTCGCTCGTAGTCATGTCTGGGGCCACCCTTACCCTTGAACCGGGCGTCAGGCTGCTGTTCCACGACAAGGCAACAATGACGGTGAGAGGGACGCTTGTGGCCCTCGGTAGCCCCGACCGACGGATAGATATGACCGGCGACCGCACCGGTTCGGTCGTGGCATCGATCCCCTACGATATAATGTCGAATCAGTGGGGCGGCCTCCGTTTCGCTGCCGGTTCAACAGGCAATATGCTGCATTTCACCACAGTGCGCAACTCGGCCTATGGCGTGATGCTCGACTCGCTCGCCACTCTTGATATGCGCGGTGCCATCCTGCGCAATGCCGCGTCGTATCCGCTCTTAGCCGTGGCTGCTGAAGTCACAGCCGCCGGATGCGAGATAGCCGAGGGGGGCGACGGCGTGATAGCTCTCAGCGGTGGCTCATATAGGTTTGACCACTGCACGGTGGCCAACCACTATCTGTTCAGCGTCATAGGTGGACCGGCCATACAGATGGATCTCCGTCAGGGTACACCATCACAGCTCAAGGCGCGGTTTACCAATACGATAATCTACGGATTAGGCGACGATCTGGCTAAGGTGTCGCTCAAGGACATGGATGTTACTTTTGCCAGATGCATACTCAAGAGCAGCGGTACCGACGACGATAATTTTGTGCGTTGCCTCTGGGACACCGATCCTCTCTATCTTCTCGACCGCTCCCGCTATATATTCGACTATCATGTCAAGGAAGGGAGCCCTGCCGAAGGTGAGGCAATGGCGTCGGAATTTGCGCCGGTGCTGTCGCCCGACGGCCAGAATGTCGATGGTATGATAGGTGCCTGGGGCACCGGACGCTGAGATGCCGGCGTCAGCTTATCTCGCCGCGCAGCGGGAGGTCAAACTGATACCTCACCGCCTCGGGGCTCAGCCCCTGGCCAAAGAGATACATCATCTTGGTTATGGCCGCCTCGGCAGTGGAGTCGCGACCTGAGGTCACTCCGGCCGATGCCAGTTTATCACCCGCCTCGTAGCGGGTATTGACACCGCCGTTGACACACTGTGTGACGTTGACTATCACCAGACCGTTGTCGACGGCGCTGCGTATTGCATCGATAAAATCGTCGTTGGTGGGGGCATTTCCGGCTCCATAGGTGCGCATCACTATCCCCTTGATGCCGGGGGTGGAGAGCAGATGGTTGAGGGTGGAGATGCGCAGACCCGGGAACAGATCGACAAACATCACTCCGGTGTCGAGATTGTAGCGGGGCGAGAATGGCACTCCCGGGGCCGGACGATAGAGGGCATCGGGATTGAAGTGTATGTCGAGACCTATCTTGGCCAGCGGCGAGAAGTTGTTGCTCTTGAAGGCGTTGAAGTTGTCGGCGCTCATCTTGGTGGCGCGGTTGCCGCGCCACAGATAGTCTTCAAACAATATTGCCACCTCCTGCACCAGCGGCATCCCTGAGGTGTCGGTGGCCGCTGCGATCTGCACAGCGGTGATAAGATTTTCCTCACCGTCGGTACGCACCTCGCCTATGGGGAGCTGCGAGCCGGTGATGATCACCGGCTTGCGCAGTCCTTCGAGCATAAATGAGAGCGCCGATGCCGTGTAGGCCATGGTGTCGGTGCCGTGGAGGAGTACAAATCCGTCGTAGCCGTTGTAGCGTTCGGCTATCAGCTGGGCTATCTCCTTCCAGCGCGTGGGATTCATGTCGCTTGAGTCGATAGGAGGCTCAAACGAGATGTTTTCGATGTCGTAGCCCAGCTTTTCGAGCTTGGGCACATTGTCGATGAGGTGGGAGAAGTCGAAGGGGCGCAGGGCGCCGCTCACCGAGTCTTCGATCATTCCTATCGTACCCCCTGTGTAGATAAGGAGGATACGCGGCACGCGATCCTGCGGCCGGGTGTAGGCGGCGCTCATTTTACCTGAGCTCCGGGCACTACCGGTGCTGTCGGGCCGATGACGGTGAGGGTGCCGTCGGCGTTTTCGGCCGAGAGGATCATGCCCCGGCTTTCGATTCCCTTGAGGTTGCGCGGCGGGAGGTTGGCAATGAAGCACACCTGCTTGCCTATCAGATCCTCAGGGTTGTAATACTTGGCTATGCCGCTCACTATGGTGCGGGTCTCCATGCCGTCGTCGATAAGGAACCGGAGCAGCTTGTCGGCCTTTTTCACCTTGCTGCACTCCAGCACGGTGCCTACACGGATGTCGGAGCGACAGAATGTGTCGAAGTCAACATCGGGCGCCTGGGGCTCGGCTTTGAAGTTTTTGATTACGTTTTCCTTCTTGATGCGCTCCAGCCGATCGGTCTGGGCGGCGATCTCTTCGTCGCTGATCTTGTCGAAGAGGAGTTCGGGCTGCCCGATGGATTGTCCGGGAGCGAGGATGGAGTCGCTGCCTATCATCTCCCAGTCCATGGAGCCCATGCCGAGCATGGCGGCGAGGCGGCCGGCGGCAAAGGGTGTGAAGGGAGTGAAGGCCACGGCTATCGAGGCGCAGAGCTCGAGGGCTGCCCAAAGTAAGGTGTCGACACGCGCAGGGTCGGTCTTGGCCACCTTCCAGGGCTCAGTCTCCTGCAGATAGCGGTTGCCGAGGCGCGCCAGCTCCATGGCGTTTTTGAGAGCTTCGCGGAAGTGGAAGTTTTCGATCGACGAGGTGATGGCCTCGCCGGCGGCGCGGGCGTCGGCAAAGAGCTGACGGTCGATGTCGGTGAGCTCGCCGGGGGTGGGCACGCACCCTCCGCAATACTTGTGGGTGAGCACCACAGCGCGGTTGATGAAGTTGCCGAGGATGGCTACCAGCTCATTGTTGTTGCGTGCCTGGAAGTCGGCCCAGGTAAAGTCGTTGTCTTTGGTTTCGGGGGCGTTGGCTGTGAGCACGTAGCGCAGTGTGTCCTGCTTGCCCGGGAAATCTTTGAGATATTCATGGAGCCACACGGCCCAGTTGCGCGAGGTCGAGATCTTGTCCCCCTCGAGGTTGAGAAATTCGTTGGCCGGCACATTGTCGGGGAGCTGGAAACCGTCGCCGTAGGCCATGAGCATGGCTGGAAACACTATGCAGTGAAACACAATGTTGTCCTTGCCGATGAAGTTGATCACGCGGGTAGAGGGATCTTTCCAGTAGGTTTCCCAGCTGTCGGGCAGTATCTCCTTGGTGTTGGAGATGTAGCCTATCGGGGCGTCAAACCACACATAAAGCACCTTGCCCTCGGCACCCTCCACGGGCACCGGTACACCCCAATTGAGGTCGCGGCTCACTGCGCGTGGCTGGAGACCTGAGTCGAGCCACGATTTGCACTGGCCATACACGTTGGTTTTCCACTCCTTGTGTCCGTCGAGGATCCACTTGCGCAGCGCCTCCTCGTATTGGTCGAGGGGGAGATACCAGTGGGTAGTCTCGCGCATGGTGATGGGGGCATTGGTGAGCGCCGAGCGGGGATTGATGAGCTCGGTGGCGCTCAGAGAGCTGCCGCAGGCCTCACACTGGTCGCCATAGGCGCCGTCTTTGCCGCATTTGGGGCATGTGCCCACCACATAGCGGTCGGCCAGAAACTCGCCTGCCTGCTCGTCGTAGGGCTGCATCGATGTCTTGACCACAAACTTACCCTGATCGTAGAGACGGCGGAAAAACTCCGAGGCGGTGGCGCGGTGGATGTCGGAAGTGGTGCGCGAATACACGTCGAAGGTTATACCGAGCTCCTTCATGGAGTCGCGGATGATAGTGTGGTAGCGGTCTACGATATCCTGAGGAGTGACGCCCTCCTTGCGGGCCTTCAGGGTGATGGGTACTCCATGCTCGTCGCTGCCGCCTACCATGATGGCATCCTCGCCGCGCAGGCGCAGGAAGCGGGCATAGATGTCGGCGGGTACATATACTCCGGCGAGATGGCCGATATGAACGGGACCATTGGCATAGGGCAGAGCCGTGGTGATGAGGGTGCGGCTGAATTTCTTTTCCATGACGGTGGATATAGGGTGGGATAGAGGATTATTCTTCAGTATAGAAATCTATGAGGCGGCCAAGGGCGTCGGCACACACGGTGCAGAACGTCGGATAGGTGTTGTTGCGCATACGGCATTCGTCGGCCGGACGGTATACCCCTTTCGACGAATAGCCGCCACCTTCGTAGAGCCCGACGGGATATTTCTGTGCATCCTTGGGATCGGTGGGCACCGGGGTGCCTTCAGGCATCAGGCGTTCCCACTTTGAAGCAAAGTCGGTGAGGGTGGTGATGTTGGGATTCCAGGGCTCAACGTCAAATGGATAGCTGTCTTCCATCACGTCGCCCACGTAGAAATACTCGTCGGCCAGACCGCCGAAGCTGTGGCCAAACTCATGCACCACCACCGGGCGCATAAGCGGGTGGCGCGCTGCCGTGAGGGTGTAGCTGTTGTATATTCCGCCGCCGCCATATTCGTCGGTGTTGGCCAGTACGATAATATGCTCGTAGGGTATGTTGACCAGAGCATCGTGGATCAGCGACACGGAAGGCGCCGTCAGATAACGGTCGGAATAGAAAGTCGAGAAGTGGGAGCGGAAAGCGGTATGCTTCCAGTCGCCAAGCCTCGGCACGCTCACGCCGCTCTCGGCGCTCGGCGAGGCAACAGCGATGATGTTGAAGCGGTCGGCGCGGTCCTTGTAGGGGCCGTAAGAGAGGATCTCGTCGGCGGCACGCTGCGCATGGACATAAAAGGAGTCCATCTCTGCAGCAGTGTAGCCCTCGGCAAGGATAGCAATATCGACGGCGCGCTCAGGCGGAAGCTGTGAGCGGTGGAGATAGCGGTGGGGGAGGGGAGTGCGGCCATCGAGGCGCTCGGCAAGGATGTCGGAAGGGGAGTAGGTGAAGGTCATCGACCCCATCGGAGTGCGGCGCTGGTTGGTAAATGTGAGATTGACCTTGGCATCACGGCGCGGCTCGGGCAGCAACACGGTGTGGTCGAATGTGCGGGCACGCTCAGAGGCTTCCGGAGTCGAAAGCCACTCATGGAAGAGGGTCGAAAAGGATGTGCGGTAGATTGTGTCGCCGGTGGCGGCATCAGTCATGGTGAGCTGCGCATCGCCTGCAAGGGGGAGCTGCGACAGATGGTGGCGGCGTCCGGCCCAACCCGGCATAGTGGCCTGACGGTTGAGGCTGATGGCAACATTTCCGTTGCCGCCGGTCATGGTGTAGTCGGCGCGCAGGGTGCGCCCGCTGAAGATAGAGTCGAAAGGCATTTCTGTCGCCATGGCCGATGCGGCGGCTATGGCAGCGAAAGACGTGAGTAATAATCGTTTAATGAATGACATAGTTGTGGATAGACGTTGCGGGCGCCCTTCAGGCACACGCTTGGATACTGCAAAGTTAACGATTTTTTTTGGAGGCTCGGAAAAAAGTTGTAACTTTGCAGCGGGTAAGTCCTACACGACTGGCTCCCCGGGTAATCCGTCAGATCTTGATCGAAGCAGCGGGCCTGGGTTGAGCGGTGCGATGTAGTTAGCTTACCCTTTTTTTTGTATCCCTACACGAGTCGTGCCCATCTTGCCCGCCGCACATTTATAGGCAGTATCTACAAGAAAGTCAACGATCCTAATCTTGTCGGAGCGCTATCCGCACACAAAGAGGGCAGTAGGGCTTTCGCCCGTTATCGAGATATAGACGAGGAAATGATGGTTTCTCCCGACAGAATCTTCAATATATGAAGATGATGTATCTGTTTTACAGACAGACCAATACAAGCTGCAACAACTTGTTGGCGATTTTATCTTCTTAGTTCCATGGGGACATCATTGCACCATTATCGACACATATTTTTGAGAATGGCAATCTTGATGCGGCGATATTCTATTTGAATGTAGCTTGGATGCAAAGTTTTTCATCGGGGTTAACACCGGTTATGGCACAAGGCGGCCATTCTTCAGTTCCGACAGCAGCAAGTCATAGACGTATGCCGGACTTTCGATATACAATCCTGTGGAAAAGTCCTCCAGTTTGGAAAATGTCTCTGAATTGTGGAAAGTTGAAATGGCTTCCGTCAATTCCATTCCTTCCCGTTCCACAAGATAGCGGACAACATCAGCAGATATGCCCTCAAATAAATAACGTGCGTTGCGGTCTTTCATAATTTCTTCAGAATTTTGATCGCTGCCTCCGTGTGGAAAAAGTATTGTGAGGTTACTTGCGAGAATGTGAGTTCCTTTACAAGTTGCTCCTCTGAGATGAAATTTTCAGTAAACATACGGAGCAGACGGGCAATCGTATCATCAGCAACCGGACCTATTACTATGTCGTAGTCATGGCATGGCTGCAAGACATTTATATCGCGGTTTGACATCACAAACCTCGCCCATTCCCCATCAGGAGAATTGAAGGTTTTTATCTTCAACCCTACTGCTACAGCATTTTCCAGATCAAACTCAAAGGTTGTTAATGTCGGTACACCCCTGAACATTTTCGCTGTTCTTGCCGCCATCCTTTCAGCCTGATGCCGTAAGTCGGTAAGATAAAATCCTTTTCCGAAATCTTTGTAAGGACGACACTTTTCGAGGTCAATCCTATCTATTACAGTGTTTGAACCATGATACAGTATCATATTATAGCCCCTCCGTTGTTGCGGCAGACAACCGTCAGGTCATCAACACAGTCATTGAACGACAGTGTATGTTCCACGTCATAAAACTCGGTCAGAAAATCAATTCCCTTGAAGCGATTAAGGTAATTGCTTGCCTCACGGATTGTAAGATTGTGCTTTTTTGAGAATTCGATTATCACCGTCATGATATAGTCGATGACATTTTTATCTGCTTTTTTCTTCGGTTTTAGTTCTACAAGAGGTTCCACCTCCAGAGCATCCGCAATCCGGCTGATTGTATTGAAGTTCACACATGATCCGTTTTCCACCTTCGACACCATCGCTTTCTGCACACCAATCATGGCACCTACCTCATCTTGGGTAAGTCCCATGCTTTTACGCCGCAGACACAGCAGCTCCCCGATATCTTTGAAGTTTGTATTCATACCGCAAATATAATGAAAGTTTCTTATTTAAGAAACTTTCGGATAATATAAATGTTCGGTAGAGGGGGCAACGACGCTACGGCACGACGCTACTCCACAACGTAAATATCCTACTACCGCGTCATAATTGAGGGTGCAACTTAAGCTGTTACTTGTATTCTGCTCAGCCTTACTTGTACTCCTGCTTGGCTCTCCATGCGCCTTAGTTTGGCGATGGCAACTCGGGCTGATTTACGGCTATTTCAGGCGTTAAAAATTGCATTCAGTTGCCACCTTGAAAACATGATGCTACTTGCACTCGTACTTATACTGTTACTTGTACTCTACTTGTACTCTACTTGTACTCTACTTGTACTCTACCTGTGCTCTACTTGTGCTCTACTTGTACTGTTACTTGTACTCAATCTTGTACTCAATCTTGTACTCTTACTTGTATTGTTACTTCTGATAGTAGAGTGACTTTCCTTTATCGGTTAATCCATATCGTTGATTAGGGGCTTTCGGACTTTCAGGTTTCTCCAACTTGATCAGACCAAGCGTAATAGCCGGATTCAAATAGTTCTTAACGAACATTGGACGAGAGGCAAAGCCCATATTTTCCATAAGTTTATAGAGTGGATACCAATTCTCGCCAATCGCATTTATCAACTTCAGAATTTTGGCATCAACCGCTTCCTGGCTTATATTCTCACTTATATCCCGTCTTATATCCTTGTTTTCTTCTACTGTGTCATTTTCGGTGGCTACTATGTCATTGACAAAGCCGTCATGAGTCCACTTCGACATATCGGGGCGCTTGAATACGATGCGGACGAAATTTTCGCTGTTGAAATAACGGGGGCGTTCCACACCCGTGCGGTCGCACTCGTCATACATGAGCGCAAGTCCACGACCCCAGTGTTCGGTAGTGCCGGTGAGATAAAGAACATTGGCGATAATCTCATTTTGCGGCTGGGAGGTGTTTTTCTTATTTTCCTCCTCGTTCCTTTCAAGCTCGTTGGGATTGATGTCAGCAGGGAAACGCCCCGGATTTTCAATCTCCACACGGTCGTCATATATGGCTATATTCACTTGAAGATTGTCAAACTGCCAAGCCCTGTGGGTGAAGGCATTAAGGCAAGCCTCTCTCAAAGCGTTTGACGGCACTTCAAGTTCCTCCTTGCGGCGAATGCGGTGATGCGTCGTACCAGTCAGCGAAAGATGTTTGAAGAAGAAAGACATCGCCGCATCCATAAGTTCAAAGATATTGCCCTCGACCCAACGGTTGTCGAGAAAGTCCACCTTCTTGACACCCTTAAATCGTGCCATACGCAGCGAGCATTGTGGATATTCAACACGCATATCCTTTCCAAAAAGTATAGCTGCCGCGTTTCGCAGTCCATCTTCGGTCATCAGGTTAAGACGGCGCAACGCCGTTGTGGCATCATCACGCAGAGCCAACCCTGTGAGCCTGTTCTCATTGACGGCGGCTGAAATCATCTTCAGCAACAGACCCTCGTCAATCATCGAGATCTTGAGATTTGGATTAACCTCCTTCTCCCACCAATATTTTAGACCTTTGCGCTTCTCATGCAGACGGATCAATTTCTCCAACGGCATAACGGATGTCACACTGTCAAACCGTTGATATGGCCTGCCGTCATACGCGAAAGGCGCAGACGGATTATTGCCTAATGACTCAAATACAATCAGATATTTATCCGTATCAGGCAGTTTGATATAGCGAGGCTGAATATCAACCGATGGCTCGAAGCGGCGCAGAGCCTCGCCAATCATGCGTGTTGTCTTGTCGCCAATCTCCTGCCCGACAATCTTGCCCGAATTTTTGACACCAAAGACCACAATGCCGCCATCGCCATTGAGCATACCGCACAATGTTTCCATCCCTCGGTCAAGTTGCCCGGTGGTTTCCTTAAATTCAACGTCAACGCCCTCATGATTTTGGGCGAGTTGCAGTATGTAGTCTAAATCAAAGTTCATAAAATTGGAGGAGTTACAGAGGGGGCTACGTCACCACTCCACAACGTAATTTTCCGGCTTCCGCCTCAGTCGGTTTGGCGATGGCAAATCGGGCTAAAAGACAAAATCCAATCATCTATCAGATGATTGGATTTCTTGGAGGTGACCCCGGAGAGGCTCGAACTCTCGACCCAATGATTAAGAGTCATTTGCTCTACCAACTGAGCTACGGAGTCAGTTTTGTTGTCGCATTGGCGTGTCTCTTTCGCTTTTGCGCTGCAAAGTTACGGCGACTTTTTCATTCCACCAAATTTTTTTGCCGTTTTTTTCAAAAAAATGAGAAAACCGATCTCATCCCCGACTCGCGAAGACCTCCAACAAGGTGCGAACAAGCCACATCGGGCTTAAAAGCGTCGGCCCCGGCGCTCTTGACAGACGACGGGGCCGATGTTTGATCGCGGGCTATTTATACGCGCGTTGCGGTGATCAATAGCCGGTGTAGGTGTGGGGGGTGAGGCGGCGAAGCTCTTCTTTTACCGATGGGCTCACTTCGAGGGTGTCGATGAAGGCTGATATGCTCTCGGCTGTGACGCCGGTGTTGACGCGTGTGAGGGCCTTGAGGGTCTCGTAGGGATTGGGATAGCCTTCGCGGCGGAGGATGGTCTGGATTCCTTCGGCCACTACGCTCCACATCCTGTCGAGGTCGGCATAGATGGCCTCTTCGTTAAGAATGAGTTTGTTGAGCCCTTTGAGGGTGGAGGCGGTGGCAATGAGGATATGGGCCAAGGGGACGCCTACGTTGCGGAGCACTGTCGAGTCGGTGAGGTCGCGCTGCAGGCGGCTCACGGGGAGCTTGCCGGCAAGATGGCAGAGTATGGCGTTGGCTATGCCGAGATTGCCCTCGGAGTTTTCAAAGTCGATGGGGTTTACCTTGTGGGGCATGGCCGACGATCCTACCTCGCCCGCTTTGATGCGCTGCTTGAAGTAGTCCATGGATATATATTGCCATATGTCGCGGTCGAGGTCGATGAGGATGGTGTTGATGCGCTCGAGGCCCTGGAAGATTGCGGCAAAGTTGTCGTAGTTGGATATCTGGGTGGTCCACTCCTCGCGCTCTATGCCGAGATTGTTTTTCAGGAAGTCGGCGCCAAACGCACGCCAGTCGATGCCGGGAAATGCTGCAAGATGGGCGTTGAAATTGCCGGTCGCACCGCCAAACTTACCGCTTACGGGCACACGCCTGAGCGCAGCGAGCTGGGTGGCGAGACGATAAGAAAACACCTTTATCTCCTTGCCCAGACGAGTGGGCGATGCGGGCTGACCGTGGGTCTTGGCAAGCATGGGTATGTTCCACCACAGCTGGGCTTTCTCATCGAGAAATGCTATGATCGACTCGATGGCGGGATAGATGGCCTCGCGCAGGGCTTCGCCCACACTCATCGGCACCGCGGTGTTGTTTATATCCTGGCTCGTCAGGCCGAAGTGGATAAATTCCTTGCAGTTTTCAAGCCCCATGGCATCGAAGCGCTCCTTGAGGAAGTATTCAACGGCCTTGACATCGTGGTTGGTCACACTCTCGATCTCTTTGATGCGGCGTGCATCCTCTTCGGTAAAGTTGAGATATATGTCGCGAAGCTCCTGCCTGCGCGCTTCCGACACTCCGGCAAGAGCCGGAAGGGGTATGCTGCATAGGGCGATGAAATACTCCACTTCGACGCGTACACGGTAGCGGATCAGGGCGTATTCGGAGAAATAGTTGGCCAGCACGGCGCACTTTGAGCGGTAGCGGCCGTCGACAGGCGAGATAGCGGTGAGCGACGTTAGCTGCATTGTGATATGAATGGGTTAGAGTGATGAGGGGATAACGCGGCGGAACTGGGTCATGCTCCCGCCGCACGCATCCCTGTGTTTGAAGTGCAAAGTTAACACTTATTTTCTATCGACGTAGAGGGATGTGGCGAAAAAGAGGCTCCGCTACCGACGATTTGACCTTCTGCCTCATCGGCATCGGCACTACTTTTGCATGGTGGCGCGGAGCCGACAGTCGCCGACCTCATCGGCTCTTCTCCTCCCCGCCAATCAACCCTTTATGTTTAATTAATATATGTGTTACACCGACATGACCCACACTGTCCTTAACTTTCTCAACAAGGTAGCCTCGCTGGCTGCCTCCATCGCGCGCGTTCTTACCGCCATCCTCGGCATCTCGGGGAGCGGCAGCGACGATCCCGACGGTCAATGACCATCCCGCAGCCGGAGGGCACCCCCGCCAATGCCGCCGGCCGGAGCCCCGGGCCTCGTGCCCGGGTGTCCGGCCGGCTTTTTGTTATACATCTTTATACCATTGACAATAAGCTGGTTGCAAATCGTCGGAAAGCAAAAAACTAAAAAAGTCGAATAAAAATCGAATAATGGTTAATCAAAAATCCCGATTTAATTGTTAACTTTGTAAAATAATATGACAGAAAGCCCACCAATCGGAAAGCCGCCTGTCGCTCACGCGAAACTATTAACCCCGCCGCTCCAAGTTGATTCATGAGCGGACATATTCCCAACCTAACCATTATTCAACGAAAATGAAGAAGTTTAAGTCTCTCATTTTGGCCGGCGCGGTGCTGGTTAGCACATTTGCCGCCTCCGCTCAGACTATCGAGCGACGCCTTATCGAGCCCGAACAGACTGTTTTTGCTCCCCACTGGTTCATGCAGGCCCAGGCCGGCGCAGCCGAAACCCTCGGCGAAGCCTCCTTCGGCGACCTCATTTCCCCCGCAGCAGCTCTCAGCTTCGGCTACCGGTTCAGCCCTGTGTTCTCTCTCCGTGCCGGCGCAAGCGGCTGGCAGGCCAAGGGCAGCGCCCACTATGATTTCGCAAATCATATCTATAAGTACAATTACATCCAGGCCAATGTCGACGCTATGGTGAGCCTCACCAATCTCTTCTGCGGTTGGAATCCTACCCGTACACTTGATTTCTATGCCTTTGTGGGCGTAGGCGCCAACGATCGCTTCCACAACAACGACGCGCTCAACATCGCCAGCACCACCGGCTTCCCCTTCCGCTATCTCTGGGATTCCCACAAGTGGGCATTCGCCGGCCGCGGTGGTCTCGGTGTCAACATCCGTCTGAGCGACATCGTTGCCCTCAACGTCGAGGCCAACGCCAACGGTATCACCGACCGCTTCAACTCCAAGCATGGCAAGGACTCCAACATCGACTGGCAGTTTAACGGCCTCGTCGGCCTCACCATCAAGTTTGGCAAGGGCTACAAGACCATCCCCGCAGTATATGAGGAGATCATCATCGAGCCCGAACCCGAACCCGCACCCGCACCCGCGCCTGCACCCGCTCCCGCACCTGCTCCCAAGAAGGTAGAACCCATGACCCAGAACATCTTCTTCCTCATCGACAGCTCCGTGATCCGCGAAGCCGAGCAGGTAAAGATCGACAAGCTCGTGGAATACCTCAAGGCCAACCCCAAAGCCCGCGTTGAAGTAACAGGCTACGCCGATAAGGAAACCGGCTATCCCGCCTACAACATGGCCCTCTCGAAGCGCCGCTCAGCAGCTGTTGCCAAGGCTCTCGAAGCTGCAGGCATCGCCGCCAACCGCATCACCACCGACGCCAAGGGTGATACCGTACAGCCCTTCCCCGGCATCGAGAAGAACCGCGTTGCCATCTGCGTTGCAGAGGACTGATAAACCCTCAGGGGCTTGACATCACAGCCTCCTCACGATAAACATACTGAAGCTCCCTCCCAGGTGTCTTGAGCCCTCCCGGCCAATGCTCCGGGAGGGAGTTTCGTTGTTTCGGATGCGCGTTCCAAAGGTTTCCAATAATTCAATTTCACACAATCACTCCATCCACCACCCCGTTTTCATCATCCAGCTATGTCAGAAATAAAGTGTATAGGCATTCTCACATCCGGAGGCGACGCTCCCGGCATGAATGCAGCCATCCGCGCCGTGACCCGCTCGGCCATCTTCTCAGGTATGACCGTCAAGGGCATTTACCGAGGCTACAAGGGCCTGATTTCCGATGAGATTGTCGACTTCAAGACCCAGAATGTGTCAAATATCATCCAGATGGGAGGCACCATACTCAAGACAGCCCGCTGCCCTGAATTTGCCACCAAGGAGGGGCGCCAGCTCGCCTACGACAATATCCGCCGCCACGGCATCGACGCTCTGGTGGTGATCGGAGGCGATGGCTCGCTCACCGGTGCCCGTATCTTTGCCAACGAATTTAATTTCCCCTGCATCGGACTCCCCGGCACCATCGACAATGATCTCTACGGCACCGACTCAACCATAGGCTACGACACCGCTCTCAACACCATCATGGAGTGTGTCGACAAAATACGCGACACCGCTACCAGCCACGAGCGCCTCTTCTTTATCGAGGTGATGGGCCGCGATGCAGGATTCCTCGCCCTCAATGGCGCTATTGCCAGCGGTGCCGAGGCTGCCATCATCCCCGAGATCTCGACCGAGGTCGACCAGCTGGCCGAACTCATCCAGAATGGTTTCCGAAAATCCAAAAACTCATCGATAGTACTGGTGGCCGAAAGCCCCGTCACTGGTGGCGCAATGGCGCTGGCCGAGCGTGTCAAAAATGAATATCCCGGCTACGACGTAAGGGTGTCGATCCTCGGTCACCTCCAGCGTGGTGGCTCACCCACAGCCTGCGACCGTATCCTCGCCTCCCGCATGGGTGCCGCTGCCATTGATGCCCTCAACGACGACCAGCGCAATGTGATGATCGGCATTGCCAACGACGAGATTGTATACGTGCCCTTCAACAAGGCAATCAAAAACGACAAGCCCATCAACCGCGAGCTGCTCGACACCCTGCGCCGCCTCTCGATCTGATGTCACACAACGCTCAGCCCTCGATGCCTCCCCTGCCTTCGGCTTTCATTGAGATGCTCGCAGGCGAGGATTCAGCCATTTTCCAGCGCCTCCCCGCCGCTCTCGACGGGGAGGCGCCATCGGTGGCCATACGACTCAACCCGGCCAAGTGCCGCGACATGAAGCCAGTAGATTCACTCGGAGCCGGGCGCGTGGCATGGGAGCCGTGGGGTCACTATCTCGCCGAGCGCCCGCCGTTTACCTTCGATCCGCTCCTCCATCAGGGCGCATATTATGTGCAGGATCCATCGTCGATGATAACCGGACACATCCTGCGCTCACTCCTTCCGCTTCTCCCCGAGCGCCCGCTCGCTATGCTCGATGCATGCGCAGCTCCAGGCGGCAAGACAACTGCTGCGCTCGCCGTCCTTCCACCGGGGAGCGTGATGGTGGCCAACGAATACACACCCGGCCGCGTGGCCGCGCTGTCGGAAAATCTCGCCCGATGGGGCAACCCATCGGCCGTGGTCACAACAGGCCCGGTCGACCGCTTCAGCCACCATCGCGACACCTTCGACATCATAGCCGTCGATGCCCCTTGCTCGGGCGAAGGGATGATGCGCAAGGATGCCGATGCACGCGCCCAGTGGAGCACCGGGCTGGTGGCCCAATGCGCCGCTCTTCAACGCGAGATCCTATCGGCCGTATGGCCGTCGCTCCGTCCGGGCGGCTACCTCATCTACTCTACATGCACTTTCAATACCGCCGAGAATGAAGACAATCTGGCATGGATAGCCGACACCCTCGGCGGCGAGCCCGTGGCCATAGCAACCGATCCGTCATGGGGGATAGCAGGAGCTGTCAAAGGCCCGTGGCCCGCCATGCGGTTTATTCCCGGTCTGATACGCGGTGAGGGCCTTTTTGCAGCCGTTGTTCGTAAGCCCGGCTCTCTGTCTGCCGAGATCCCAGCCCCCACCCGCAAGCGGCCATACAAGCCCGGCCCTTACGACGCCCTGCTGTCAGATCCGGCTTCATTTGTCACCATGGGCCGCAGCGACGGGAGCGGTATGATCGATCTCCTTCCCGCATCGCCCCTCCTTCCACGCGAGATAGCTTCGGCCTGCCGCCCAGCCGTCACACTCGGCACCATCAAGGGGCGCGATCTCATCCCCGACACCTCTTTCGCCCTATCGGCTGCAATGAAACGCGGTGCTTTCCCCGAAGCTGAAGTCGATGCTGCCACAGCCATCGCCTATCTGCGTCATGAGGCAATCCGACTTCCCGACGGTACACCGCGGGGAATTGTGCTGCTCATCCACCAGAGCCTCCCACTCGGCTTTGTCAAAAACCTCGGCAACCGGGCCAACAACCTCCATCGGCAATCGTGGCGCATACTTACCGACGCACCCCCGTCGCAGATCGTCACATTCTGACCTCCGGCCAGAACAAACCATGCTTCCGGCGCGTAATAATAGTAATATAAAACGTTTTGACTTATGAAAAATTCCGGAAGCAACTGGCTGACGATTCTCGTCGTCTTCATCGCGGGTGTGCTCCTTATCGCTTGGCACTCCCGCATCGACATCCTGCAATGGGTTGTGATCCTTGTAGGTATCACCCTCATCGTACCCGCGCTCTACAGCTTTATCATCGCTCTTGGCCGCAAGCGCCGTGGCGAAGGTAAAGAAACCGGGCGCACAGCGCGCACTTCAACCCTCTGGGCCGCAGTGGCCGCTATCGCTCTCGGCGTATGGATGGTGGTCGATCCATCATTCTTTGCCGGACTCCTTGCCTACATTTTCGGAGCCATACTCGTGCTCTATGGCATATACCACATAGTAATGATGAGCTACTGGCTCAAGCCGCTCGTATTTCCATTCTGGTTTTATGTCATTCCGGTGCTGATGATAGGAGCCGGAATAGTGATTTTGGCAAGCTCTGTAAGAGAGATGAACAGCGTGGTGGTGCTCATCACAGGCATAGCGCTCGTGGCATCGGCCGTCAACTCTGTGCTTGAGTACACCGCCTCCTACTCCGCCGCCCGAAACACCGCCATCGACGAAGGCAACCGAGTATCCGACACTGACCATCGTATCGAGGGCTGAGTCATCTTTCAGCTGCAATCTATCCCCCTGCCGAGTCCCCTGCGGCAGGGGGTTTTTGCTTGTTTTCCTCTTCCGGTTGCCATCCATCTCCAGGTTATCCTCGCTGTGGGCTCCCCCTCATCTGGAATAACAAGCCACTTACGGGGGTAGCCGTCAGGCACCGAGATCATGCCTTGACTATGCCCTACCTCCCTCATCCCTGATCGCTCACTGACGACAATATAATTCGACTCCCCGGCCTGCAGATTCGCAGACCGGGGAGTCGATTGATAAGGGTAGTGTATATCCGTGCCTAATTATTAGTGAAGGCTGCCGCCGCCATTGTGCTGGCGGTTGGCGGCTACTGTGGTGATGGTGACATCACCATACTGGATGCCGCTCACGCTGCGGCCACCGAGCGATGCGGTGACAGTATTGTACTGCTGCACGCCGCTGATGCCGAGATATGTGCCGACCGGAACGGTAACATTGAGGGGATAGGAGGCCGATGTGGTATAGGAGTTGGCACCGTAGTGACGCACGAGAGCCTCGACGAGAAGAGCGGTAAACACGGTTGTGCCACGGGTCTGGACATCCATACCTACCTTGTAGGTGTAGGCTGCCTCAGTGGCATTCATGTCGGCGCTGCCATAGAGGTTGTCCCACTGTGAGGGGGTGAAGGTGAGGTTTTCGCTGCGGCTGGTGGTAGAGAACACTACATTGCCGAAGAGAGCGTAGGAGGTAAACTCGTCGGCGCCGATCACGATCTTGTTGCCATCGACAGTGTGGTCAACATCGACCCATGAGCCATTGACATACTTCTGGGTGCGGATAGCATTGATGGTCTCGGGATCCACCTCAAACGAGATTTCGATGGGCTTCACGATCTTCACAGAGTTGTCGGTGCAGCCTACAGTGGCACCGATGAGCATGGTGTGGCTGTCGGCACGCGAGGCGGCCTCGCTCTCGCTGTAGATGGGAGCGATGGTGATGGTGGCATCTTTATCGAGTGAGTTGGCGTCGGCTTCCACTTCGATGGGAATTTCGGCGAGATCATTGCCGGTGATTGCTTCCGACACAACTTCGCCCTCACCGCCGTTGTCGGCCGATACCGATACGTTGGTCACGGTCTCCTCGCTGGCGAGCATTACATTCCATACGGCGTTCTGTCCCTTGCCGCTGTCGCTGATAGTCACGGAAGTCTCCTTGGGGAGCTTGCCTGCGGCCGATACGGAGAGGGTGTATGTGCCGGGCTTGACATCATTGAAGATGAAGTAGCCGTGGGAGTCGGTAGTGACGGATGCGGTGGCTGCGCCCGACATGTTGACGGTGGCGCCGCTGATACCTGTGCCATTGATTGAAGCTACAGATCCGCTGATCACGTGTACCTGAGCCACGGTGGGAGGGGTCACATTGTCGTAATCGGGATCATCATCATGGCAGGAGCTGACGCTTACGGTCAGTGCAGCCGCGAGGAGCGCGAGCGCTCCTGATTTGAAATATTCTTTCATACTTAGAAAGGGGGATTGGATAAATTATTTG
This sequence comes from uncultured Muribaculaceae bacterium, assembly GCA_910579675.1. Lineage (GTDB taxonomy): Bacteria > Bacteroidota > Bacteroidia > Bacteroidales > Muribaculaceae > Paramuribaculum. Next base: position 139,706 of record CAJTUF010000003.1, read on the forward strand.
ATTTTGTCAGAATAAGTTCATTTTTAAACAAGCGCCACCCGAAAAGTGTTTGCCGTTTTGCATACATGCCTGCAAAAACAGGTGTTTCCAGAGCAGCACATCGGCGCCGATATTCACTTCGTTGCCGGTATATTCCACGATGGCTCTGAGATCGGGCACCCATTTCGGACGCCATGTGAGGCCTCCGACCACTCCCTGCCACTTCTTGGTGTGGCCGTTGGGGCAGTATCGGTAGGCGAGGTTCACGGCTATATCCTGGCTCCAGGGAGCAAAGTGTTTTGTTGCCACGATATAGAAATTGGAGAAGTAACCCGCATCGTGCGAACCGCCGGCATGAGTCTTTGTGGGAGAGCCGAGAAAGTCGTTGGCGCCTATAGCCACAGCCGGATACCATCGGCCCTCGCGCAGAGGATTGAGTTTGATCGAGAGATAGCGGTCCTTGCGGTTGTACGACGGCTTGGTATATCCGTCGTCGACACTCTTGAAGAGGGTAAAGGTATAAGCGAGCTCAACCCAGCTGAATGGGGTGATGGATGCATAGAAGTCGCAGGTATTATATTTCTCGCCATCGAGCTCGAAACCGCTTTTGCCTGTGGTGGTGGGTGTGAAGTGCTTGTTGAGGAAATAACCGCCTATCATGACATCGCCGGCCCTGTTCATGTCGGCCGACGGAGTGTTGATCAGACCGGTCATACCGGTGAAGTGCTGGGCGCCGGCTGTCAGCGCCGCCATCATCATGCAGAGGGTTGCTATCAGGTGTCGCAGCGTTGTCATCGGTCAGTGGTGGTTTTCTTATTTTGTTTGGATTTTGGGGTGGCCTCGGTGAAGTCGGCGGGTTGCTTGAGGTCGATGCCCCAGGGGAGGAGGTCGCGGTCAAACCATCCGGTGCGCTCGTTCTCCTCCGGATCGGTCATATAGTTCATGTTGGCGCGGCTTTCGGCCTCGGCGCTGTAGGTGAGCCGGAAGGCCGATGCCGGGCGGAAGTTGACCGCGCGGCGGTGGCGCTTGTAAGGGGGGAGCATCACCACCACTTTGAAGCCGGCATTCTCCTTGCCTTTGTTGCTGTAGGAGCCATATACCCCCACAGATACATGCCTGAAATGGCGGAAACCCTCAAGCTCCACCCCATAGTCGCCATACACAAAGCGGCCACCGCGCAGAGCTATCTGTGTGTCCCAGGGGCGGAGATAGACTTCGGGGCCGGCTATTGCGCTGATGCGCTTCATGGTGCTCGCGGTCCAGCCGTTGCCGAGATAGCAGTGGCCCGTGAGACCTATCTGGGCGGTCATGGCGAGCCACCGGTTGATGATCACCATATTTTTCCAGTCGATACCGTAGCGCTCGGCGCTGAACAGTCCGGCCGAGAGCTTGGTCTTCCAGCGGCTTCCGATAGCCATCTGCTTTGACACAGAGGCCATGTTCAGGCGCACATGCTTGTAATAATCTCCATACTGATTGACCACAGGCACCATCACCTGGGCTGCTATCTCCCAGCGGTAGGGGAGGCGCCACTTAACACCCGGAGTGAGATTGATCAGGAGGTCAAACACACGGTTGTCGTTAAGCCATATGTCACGGTAATTGAAGTCGAGACCCATGAACAGATCGAGAGTCCATGGCCGGGGTGTCCACTCACGGGGAGCTTCCACAGCCACACTGTCGTTGTCGAGCGGCTCATGCGCGGCAAGATCTTCTGCGCTCCATATCATGGAGAACATAACTGTAAGCAGTAGGATAAGCCTTTTCATCGGTTGGTGGCAGCAGAGCAAAACAGGTTAAGCGACAATGCAGCAGCCCGGCTGTATATGGCGTCATCGACCCCTTGGTTCTGGGGGAGAGGGCATATGCGGCGTTGATTGGCGCGGCAGGGATGATTATGGCTAAATCTCATATCTAAGTGAGGTGTGGCGAAATGTAGAGAGGGGGAGAGAGTCAGGCAGGATCTCACGAACTGACGGTCATGACCTGCAATCAACAGTCTATCTATCAGGGGCGCCGGGACGCCCGAGGACTCAGCGACAATGCACTCCACCCGCTTTGGGGGAAAATGTACTATTGGCCGGGGGAGGGCCCCCTTCCGTTTTTAGGGTGCAAAGTTACGCTTTTTCAGCCGTATTTCAATAGCTTCGGGCTATAATTTCGCACCCCTGCACCTCACTACGCTGCAACTATGGGACGGCAAAGGCACGGATTTCGATTCTTTTACTTATCTTTGCGGATAAATAAGGCGACCCGCGCCGGGCCGCCTGCCCATTTATGCTCCCCTATGGACAACAAACGCCTCTTCCTGCTCGATGCCTACGCACTGATCTACCGAGCCTACTACGCTATGATCCGCTCGCCGCGGATCACATCCAAGGGCCTCAACACCTCGGCTGTGATGGGTTTTGTCAACACCCTCGACGAAGTGCTCCGCAAGGAGCGCCCCACACATATAGCCGTGTGTTTCGACCCGCCTCATGGAGCCACCTTCCGCCATGAAGCCTACAGCGAGTACAAGGCCCAGAGGGAGAAACAACCTGAAGATATAACTCTCTCCATCCCATATATCCAGCGTATTCTCGCTGCGATGCGTATCCCCGTAGTGGAGCGCCGGGGATATGAAGCCGACGATGTGATAGGCACTATCGCCACCAAGGCCCAAAGCGAAGGATTCACCACCTACATGATGACACCCGACAAGGACTATGCACAGCTTGTGACCGACCGCATATTCCAGTATAGGCCGAGCCTGAAGGGTGAAGGCTTCGAGATCAGAGGTCCGCAGGAGGTGTGTGAGAAGTTTCATGTGAGCAAGCCTATACAGGTGATCGATCTTCTGGCTCTTCAGGGCGACGCTTCCGACAATATACCGGGGTGTCCCGGTGTAGGGGAGAAGACCGCTGCCAAGCTCATCGCCGAATATGGATCGGTGGAAAACATCATAGCCCATGCCGGGGAGATCAAGGGTGTGCTCGGACGCAGGGTTGCCGAGAATGCCGAAAAAATAGTATTCTCTAAGTTTCTGGCCACTATCAAGACCGATGTGCCCACTCTCGACGATCTTGAGCTTTCATCGCTCATACTGCGTGAGCCCGATATAGCCGAGCTGACTGCCATCTATGAGGAGCTTGAATTCCGCACCTTCCTGCGGAGGCTCAACGCCGGAGCCACAGCCTCGCCCGCTACTGCGCAGCAGCCTGCAGCTTCAGCTTCCGATGGTATGGGGAGCCTCTTCGACCTCGAGCCCGACACAGTGGCTGCCCCTACCCCCTCTTATGCCACTGCCTCGTCGGAAGCCGAAGTGGCCGAGGCGTGCAGGCGAGCCATAGGAGCTCGCCGGTGTGGCATAGCGTTAATAGCCCCCGGTGCCGATGCCATGAGCGCCTTGTGGCAGGGAGTGGCACTTGCTCCGGAGGGCTCCGAGCCGGTAGTGATTCAGGTGCCGGCCGATCCGGTTCGCCGCGCGGCCATCCTAACCCTCATCCAGCCACTGCTCGCGGCCGGCGGCCCCCATCTGGTGGCCCACGACTTCAAGCGTCAGATAGTGGTGGCCATGCGTGAGGAAATCAGCGTCGACGCCGACTTCACCGACACCGCCATCGCCCACTATCTCCTTGAGCCTGAGATGAAACATAGCCTCGATCTCCTCGCCTACAAATATCTCGGCAAGAATATAGATACTGAATCGGGCTCGACGACCGACAATGCCGTTGTGGAAGCTGCAACATCTCTCGAGTTGGAGAAGCCTCTGCTTGAGGCTATCGACAGCGCAGGCCTCAATAGTCTCCTCATCGACATTGAGCTGCCACTGGTCAAGGTACTCGCATCGATGGAGTTTACAGGTGTGCGTATCGACTCGGGCGAGCTCGGTCGCCTGTCAATCGACTACACCGAACGTCTACGGGCCATGGAACAGCACGCCTATGAGCTCGCCGGCACAAAATTCAATATCAGCTCACCATCGCAGGTGGGCGAGATACTCTTTGAACGCCTCAAAATCGACGTCAAGGCCAAGCGCACCAAGAAAGGAGCATATTCAACCACCGAGGAGATACTCACCAAATATGCTCCCGACTGGCCCATTGTCGATCTGATATTGAAGATACGAGGGCTGCGGAAACTCCTCACCACCTACATCAACGCACTCCCGGCTCTTGTCAACCCCTCGACCGGTAAGATACACACCACCTACAACCAGACCGTCACCGCCACCGGACGAATATCCTCCACAGCACCCAACCTCCAGAACATACCTGTAAGGAGCGAGAATGGCAGGGAGATACGCCGTGCCTTCATTGCCGATCCCGGCGACCTCTTCATGAGCGCCGACTACTCGCAGATAGAGCTGCGCCTGATGGCCGACCTATCGGGCGATCCCGACATGATAGCAGCTTTTGCAGCCGGGGCCGACATACACCGTGCCACAGCCGCCCGAATCTACCACACCGATCCCGACGCGGTGACCGACGATATGAGGCGCAACGCCAAGACCGCCAACTTCGGCATAATCTACGGCATATCGGCATTCGGACTCGCCGAGCGTCTCGGCATCCCACGCGCCGAGGCCAAGACCCTCATCGAAGGCTATTTTGCCTCGTATCCACATATATCCGAGTATATAGGCAACGCTATCAAGCAGGCACGCACCGACGGATATGTCACCACCATAATGGGGCGCAGGCGCATGCTTGCCGACATCAATTCGCGCAATGCCACCGTCCGGGCATTTGCCGAGCGCAATGCCGTCAACGCGCCTATCCAGGGCTCGGCGGCCGATATCATCAAGCTCGCGATGGTGAGGATCCAGCGCGAGATAGAGAGCAGAGGGCTGAGGTCGCGCATGATAATGCAGGTACACGACGAACTGATATTCAACGTGAAGCCCGACGAGATGGCCGAACTTCAGACTCTCGTCATGTCGACAATGGCCGATGCCTACACCGGGCGTGTTAAGCTCGAGGTAGCCGCCGGCACCGCATCCAACTGGCTCGAAGCCCACTGACCCTCCTTCACCACTCCTACCAACGATTTTCATATCATTTACCCTTACCCGGAAATGTCATCTGATTCATCTACCCACTCTCCCGTCCCCGCCCAGAAACCCCGCAGCAGCGGCGGCATATGGCAGCTCCTGCTCAAATACGGCGTTCCTCTGCTCGTGTCGATAGGCTTGTGCTATCTGCTCTTTACCGGAGTCGACTTCGGCGAGATGGCCCGTATCATACGCACCGAGTGTAATTTCACATGGATAGCCATAGCGCTGGTGTGTGCTGTGATAAGCCACGTCATACGAGGTGCCCGCTGGGGCATCCAGCTGGCCGCCCTCGGCATACGCCCCGGCCTGTTTCCTCTGACACTCTCGATATTCGGCACATATGCCGTCAATCTCGTACTCCCGCGACTCGGCGAGCTATGGCGCACCGGATGGATATCCCAGCGTCAGAAAGCTCCTTTCACAACAGTGTTTGGCTCAATGGTGGCCGATCGCCTGGCCGACACTGTGACGGTGCTCATAATCACCGGGCTCACCTTCATCATTGCCCATCGCCAGCTCCTCGACTATCTGAGCCAGAACACTGCCATGTATGAACGGCTTATAGCTCTGGCCACATCGCCGTGGCTATGGGCCGGAGTGATAGCGGCTGTGGCGGTTGTGGCATTCATCTTCATCCGTTATCCGCGCAATCCCCTCCTGGTCAAAATCAAGGGATTCTGCAAAGGGCTTTGGGAAGGTTTTGCAGTCATAGCGCGCATGGAGGGCAAGGGCAAATGGCTCCTCCTCACTGTGCTGCTATGGGGTTGCTACTTCTTCCAGCTCTATCTCGCTTTCTTTGCTTTCCCCGCCACTACTGAAGTGGTGGAGCGCTACGGCATAGTGGCGCCACTGGTGTGTTTCGTGCTCTCGAGCATATCCATGGGTGTACCCTCCAACGGTGGCATCGGACCCTGGCAATGGGCTGTGATATTCGGTCTCAGCATGTTTGCCCGCGACATACCCGCCATGACCGAAAGCTATGCCACTACCTTTGCCAATCTCGTGATGGGGTGTCAGACCCTTCTGCTCATCCTGCTCGGCATCTTCACTTTTGTGTGCATCGCCATTATGAAGCGGCGCGGCGCCGACAGCAAGGAAGCATCCTGAACCGGCCCGCACCCTTCCTCCTCCTCCCCACCTCCTTATATAAATAATTTTCAGCAACTATGTTTGACCTCGACGAAGACCGCCCCGACTACTTTACCGACAGCGGCAGTGACTCCGATGCGCCCAGGCCGAGCCATGCAGGCTCGACTCTCGACTTCGATGGTGGCGATGGTGGCGGCGAGCCTCGGCGCCACAGCCGCGGACGACGCGTCCTGGCGTGGATCATCACCATCTGCGTGGTAGCGCTCCTGGCCATTGGCTACTTGCGCTATTTCAATCCCTATGTCACCGACTCGCGCATCACCGCCTATGTGGGCTGTGTAGAGCGTCGGGGGATATTATTCAAGACATTTGAGGCCGATCTTATCTCTGAGCAAGCCCTCACCGACACCACTCGCCTTTACTCGCGCAATATCACGGTGAGCATCCCCTCACCGGAGATAGCGCGCAAGCTGCAGGATCTTCAAGGCACCGGTCGCCGGGTTACTCTCACCACTGAGCGCTACTATGGTATGCTCCCTTGGCGCGGGGCTTCCACCACAGTAGTCACAGCGCTCGACAGCGTCGACTGACCGACCCTCTCCGTCCGGATAAAACCCACGGAGCCCCGCAGCAACCGATGGTCGCTGCGGGGCTCCGCTTGTTGATTTATGTAAGGGCTTGGATTAGCCGTTTACCTTCTTCATGTGGGCGATGAGGTCGAGCACCTTGTTGGAGTAGCCGATCTCATTGTCATACCAGCTTACAACCTTAACGAAGGTGGGGGTGAGCTGGATGCCGGCCTTGGCGTCGAAGATCGAGGTGAGGGGGCAGCCGAGGAAGTCGGAGCTAACCACTGCGTCTTCGGTGTAGCCGAGGATACCCTTGAGCTCGCCTTCGGAAGCTTCCTTCATGGCAGCGCAGATTTCCTCGTAGGTAGCGGGCTTGGCGAGGTTGACGGTGAGGTCAACTACAGATACGTCGAGGGTGGGGACACGCATCGACATGCCGGTGAGCTTGCCGTTGAGTTCGGGGATCACTTTACCTACAGCCTTGGCAGCGCCGGTCGACGAGGGGATGATGTTGCCGGAAGCAGCACGGCCGCCGCGCCAGTCCTTCATCGAGGGGCCGTCGACAGTCTTCTGAGTGGCGGTGGTGGAGTGAACGGTGGTCATGAGGCCTTCTACTACGCCAAACTTGTCGTTGAGCACCTTGGTGATAGGAGCGAGACAGTTGGTGGTGCAGGAAGCGTTGGACACAAACTGGGTGCCCTTTACATACTTGTCCTGGTTAACACCGCATACGAACATGGGGGTGTCGTCCTTCGAGGGAGCCGACATTACCACATACTTCGCACCGGCTTCGATGTGAGCCTGAGCCTTCTCCTTGGTGAGGAAGAGACCGGTCGACTCAACTACATATTCGGCACCAACAGCACCCCAGCCGATTTCAGCGGGATTCTTGCAGGCGGTAACACGGATGGGCTTGCCATTGACGATGAGGAGGCTCTTCTCCATATCGCAATCCACTGTGCCGTCGAAACGACCGTGCATGGTGTCGTACTTAAGCATGTAAGCCATGTAGTCAACGGGAAGGAGGTCGTTGATGGCTACTACCTCGATGTCGTCGCGCTTGGTGGAGGCGCGGAACACAAAGCGACCGATACGACCGAAGCCGTTAATACCTATTTTAGTCATAGTGTTCGGTTATTGATTGTTTAAATTATTGGGGTTATGATTGTTTTCGTTGATATGTGACACGCACGGCATCACAGCGCCGCATCTTTGACAGATTACGCGACACAAAGGTAAACATTTTTTTGCTCTTGGCGTTCATTTTTATCCACCTTTTGAGGCCGCAATGCAAAAAAAATCGGCCCTTTTGCATTTATTGACATTCGATGGCGTCCCACTGGCTCCTCCCACACCTTTTTTCTCGCCTTTTATGCCTAACTTTGCACTGCAATGAATCACTCTGAAACGGAGGGCGTGCTCGTCGACCGAGGCATACGCCCTACTCCCAACCGCATCCTTGTGGCCCGTGCTCTGATGGATGCCACTCATCCGGTGGCCCTTGCCGAGCTCGAGACCGTTCTCGATACCGTTGAGCGCTCCACTATTTTCCGTGTGCTCAATCTATTCAGGTCGGCCGATCTCGTCCATGTGATCGACGACGGGTCGGGAAGCACAAAGTATGAGCTGTGCCGGAGCCGTCATGCCTGCTCGCCAGCTCATCTCCACGCCCATTTCCACTGCACCGGGTGTGGCGCAACAGTGTGTCTGCACGACACCCCGGTGCCCTCTCTCACCCTTCCGGGCGGCTATTTGCCACAGGCGGTCAACTATGTGGTCACCGGCCTCTGCCCGCGATGCTCGGCCGATGGCTCCGCGACTCAGCAATGACCCCTTAATTGCATATCCCACTATTTCTCACTACCTTTGTAACCCCCTATGCACGGTTGGTGTAAATATCTATGCCGCCCGACACTGAGAGCTGTCGGCATCGCTCTGACGGTCATGTTGTTGACCGCCTGCGCCTCGACACGCCATGTACCCGCCAGCAGCTACCTTCTCGACAAGGTCACAATCGAGTTTACCGACAAGCCTAAAGATGTCAGCGCCACGCAGCTCGTCAACTATCTCAGGCAGCAGCCCAACCACAAGGTGCTCGGATTTGCCAAGCTGCAACTCGGCATCTACAATATGTCGGGCAACGACACCGCCCGATGGCACAACCGTTGGATACGCCGCCTCGGGCAGCCTCCGGTAATTTTCTCGCCCGACCTTACCGATGCCTCGGCCAGACAGCTCCGGCAAGCGTTGATCAACCGTGGATTTATGGGCGCATCGGTCGAAGTGGACACCATCCTCGATCCCAAGCGGAAAAAAGCCGAAGTCCACTACAACATCACCGCCGGCAAGCCCCACAGGGTGCGCACGATGACATACGAGATTGCCGACACAGCGGTCGCAGCCGTGATCATGGCCGACTCGGCACGATTCACCCTCAAGCCCGGATCGCTCCTCGACCGCGACCTGCTCGACTCAGAGCGCGCCCGTATGGCCCAGACTCTCCGCAACAACGGCTACTATGCCTTTACCAAAGACTACATCACCTTTCTCGCCGACACTGCAGCCGGAAGCTACGATGTTGACCTCACTCTCACCGTCAATCCGCCGCGCGCACAGGCCCCGCAGCCTTCTGTCGATATAGTCGAGGAGATCGAGGCAGGGATCCCCGAGCCACCTGCTGCCCCGCAGTCCCACCGCCAGTTTACCATAGGTAAGGTATATTTTATAACGGACTATACACCCGGACGGACACCCACAGCCGAAGAAGCCGCCGCGCGCGACACTGTGGTCACCTCATCGGGCATTGCAGTGGTCTATGGCCCTGACCGCTATATTAAACCCACCGTGCTCGAAGACCAATGTTTCCTCATCCCCGGCGAGAAATATGATGCCAGCGAGGTCGACCGCACCTATGAGAGCTTATCGCGACTGTCGCTTCTGAGGTCGATCAACATCGATATGCGCCCCACCGGCCCCGACACCGTCGACGCATTCATCATGCTTACCCGCAACAAAAAGCAAGGGGTGACGCTGGAAGTGGAGGGTACCAACTCGGAGGGCGACCTCGGATTTGGACTCGGACTCGGCTATCGCTACCGCAACCTCGGTAACGCCTCCAATCTGCTCACCGCCAAGCTCCGGATGAACTACGAAAGCCTGTCGGGCAACCTCTCCGGACTGATCAACAACCGCTACACCGAGTTTGCGGGTGAGGTGGGCATCACCATGCCCCAATTTCTGTTTCCATTCTTGAGCCGCAATTGGCGCCGCAGGGTCAAGGCATCTACCGAGACCACCCTCAGCTTCAGCTATCAGGAGCGGCCTGAATACACCCGCATCATAGCCGGCGCAGCCTACAAATACCGTTGGACCACACGCGGCGGACGTCAGCGGCGCACCTTCGACCTGCTCGACATCAACTATGTGCGACTCCCCGAGAGTACCCTCGACTTCATCAACACCATTGCCCCCACCAACCCCCTCCTGCGCTATGCCTACGAAGACCACTTCATCATGCGCATGGGCTACACATATTCATTTACCAACCGTCGCATCCCTTCGGGGAGCTTGAAAATTCCGGTAGAGCAACCTCGCATATTTAATATCCGCGCATCGGCCGAAGTGGCCGGCAACCTGTTATATGCCATCTCAGCCCTTGCAGGGCGTAAGCGCTACTACGGCACCGACCCATCCGACGTCGAGGCGGGCCAGGGCGTGTATCGTATCCTCGGTATCCCCTTCTCTCAATATGCCAAAGCCGAATTTGACTACACCCTCACCCGCAACTTCCCCGGTCGGCGCCATTCCCTTGCATTTCATATAGGTGCGGGTGTCGCCGTGCCCTACGGCAACTCCCGCATGGTGCCTTTTGAGAAGCGCTTTTATGCCGGAGGTGCAAACGGAGTGAGAGGATGGAGCGTGCGCACCCTCGGCCCCGGTCGATACGACAGCCGCAACTCGGTGGCCGACTTCATCAACCAGTGTGGCGACATACGCCTCGACCTCTCGATCGAATACCGCGTTAAGCTTTTTTGGGTGTTTGATGGCGCCCTCTTTGTCGATGCCGGCAATATATGGACCATCCACAGTTACTCCAACCAGCCCGGCGGAATGTTTCATCTTGGCGATGTGCCCCGCCAGCTCGCTGCATCCTACGGAGCCGGCCTGCGCCTCGACTTCGACTACTTTCTGCTCCGCTTCGACCTCGGCATGAAAGCCCACAATCCCGCAATGGGCCAGAAAGAATGGCCCATCATCGACCCCAACTGGAAGCGCGACGCCACATTCCACTTCGCAGTCGGGCTGCCCTTCTGATTCCTTCCTGCCTTACCGGCCGGCTTCTGAATAGAGTGGCCCCGGCGCTTGATGATGCGTCGGGGCCATAGTGTAGTTGTAAGACGGCAGGGCTATTATTTGCCGAAAAGACCGCCTATTTTGCCTTTGATTTCATCGATGACGCTCTCCTGCACGCCGTCGCCGTCGAGGTCGCCTATGAGGCCTGAGCCTTTGACTTTTTCCACAATCTCCTCCATCGAGAAGTTGCTGAGGTCGATGCCTTTCAGATGCTCGGTCACGGCCGAGATGTCAAACGACCCTCCGAATTTTGAAGTCAGTTCAGACAATATGTTCTGTATATCCATATCTTTGATTATTGGGGGTTAATAGTGCTGATAACTGAAGTCAAAACATATCGCGGAGCCCGAAAGTTTATACAAAGCGACTGTGATAAGGTGTTTTTTTGCCGGATTGTAATGTTTAGGTAGATGGATTTTTATGTATTTTTGCGGTCAATATGGACTATCGCATCTATCCCCCCGAGGAGATTATCGAGACCCGAGTGGATCTCCCTCTCTCAAAGAGTATAAGCAACCGTGCTCTCATCATCAATGCGCTCACCGAGGGTGCCTCGCCCCTCGCCGAGGTGGCGCAGTGCGACGACACCGATGCCATGGTGTCGGCCCTCGCTTCCGGCGCCGACACCATCAATATAGGCGCAGCCGGCACCGCCATGCGTTTTCTCACCGCCTACTTTGCCGCCACCGGGGCGGCGGATGGGGCTGCAGTGGTGACTCTCGACGGGTCGGAGCGGATGCGCGAGCGTCCGATTGGTGCGCTGGTCGACGCTCTCCGCGCCTGTGGAGCCTCGATCGACTATGTCGGGCGCGAGGGCTATCCGCCGCTGCGCATCACCCGCAAGCGCCTCCTTGGAGGCGAGATCTCCGTGCCGGCCTCTATCAGCTCGCAATATGTTTCGGCTCTTCTCATGGTGGCTCCGTGTATGGAGCGCGGACTCACGCTCCATCTCGAAGGGGAGATTATGTCGCTTCCGTATATCAGGATGACTCTCGCCATGATGGGCGCGAGGGGAGCCCGAGCTGAGTTTGACGAGCGCGCGGGTGTGGTTGCGGTTGCTCCCGGAAGCTATTCGGCCTCGTGCGGCTTGCCTGTCGAGGCCGATTGGAGCGCTGCCGCGTTCTGGTATGAGATTGTGGCTCTCTCCGGCGGATGGGTCACTCTTGCCGGTGGCCTGAAGCGCGATTCGCTGCAGGGTGATGCCGCAGCCGCCGATCTGTTCGGACGCCTTGGAGTGACCACTTCGTGGGATGAGGTGGAGGATGGCGACGCGGAGCTTTCGGGCAATCCCGATGCCGATGCGCGCCTCGATATGGATATGCGTCATATACCCGACATGGCCCAGGCTGTGGTAGTGACGTGTGCCATGCTCGGCACACCCTTCTCGATAAGCGGGCTCGACAGCCTGCGCATCAAGGAGACCGACCGATTGGAGGCGCTCAGAATAGAGCTGCTCAAGCTCGGGGTGGCTGTAGAGATCCACTCCGACATACTCCGCGGCCTGACCATGGGCTGGGATGGCTCGCGCAGGCCCATTACGGAAGCGCCGCAGTTTGACACCTACCGCGACCACCGCATGGCCATGGCTCTTGCTCCGGTGGCTCTGTATATTCCCGGTATCACGGTTCGCGATGCCGGAGTAGTGGCCAAGTCGTATCCCGGCTATTGGGAGGGGCTTGCCGCCGCCGGCTTCACCATCGAGGAGGTCTGAGCGCAGCTCACTGTATATATTCGTCGGGAATACCGAGCTCAAGCACCGTTGGCTCCCCTTCGGCAGAGGCCGGTGCAACAGGCGGATCGTCGTTGAGCAACCGCTCGAACAGAGCCATTATGCTCTCGCCGTAGTGGTCGTTGGCTGCCCAGCGGCGGTTGAGATCGGTCCACGACGAGGCCACGCCGCGCCTCACGAGAGTGAAGCGGGGATCGACCACTCGCTCACCCTTCGGGAGCGGCAGGCGGGTGGCATAGGCATACAGATGCTGCATATGGGCGGTGACCCCTTCCTCGACCGACTCGAAAGCATGGCCCTTGACGCCAAGGCTCGTCACTCCGAGACCGCAGTAATTGTGCTGGTCGGGCGTCACCGCGGTGCCACCCGAGAAGCGAAACCAGCCTGTCTCTATCACGGCCTGACAGAGCGCCACATCGCCCCGGATGCCGTAGCGGCGACCGATGTCGTAGAAGGCGCGGGCAATGTCGGGCGAGAAGTCGGGGTTGACAGAAGCCACGAATGCCCACATTCTGTCGGCCGACACCTCTGTTGGCCCGAGAATAGAGAGCAGATTGTCGGAGCGTGAATCGGTCTTGGCCGTCTTTGCCGCCTTGGGCTGGCGGCGTCCCGACGCAAAAACCGGGGCCACGCTCAAAGTAAGCGTGGCCGCCAGGGTCAATGCAGTCAAGATGCCGCGTATGTGATGATTACGGCTCTTCATCGGTAGGGGTTGGTTCAGACAGTTTCGGCAGGCACAAGAGCTTTCTTGAGTTGCTCAAGGGCCTTGATGAGCTCCTTGCGTGGCAGACCCACATTGAGGCGCATGAATCCAGCGCCCTGGCTGCCAAACATGGTGCCGTCGTTGAGGGCAAGATGAGCGCTGTTGACAAAGAGGTCGACCAGCGCTGGCTGGTCAAGCTCCAGAGCCCTGCAGTCGAGCCATATCAGGAAAGAGCTCTGCGGGCGGATAGGCTTGATCTCAGGAAGATTGGCAGCCATCCATTCCTCTACGGCCACAATGTTGGCCTCGATGTAGGCCAGACACTGCGAGAGCCATTCCTCGCCGTGGCGGTAAGCGGCTTCGGCGCCTGTGAATGCCGGGAATGAAGGGGTCGAAAACTCGTTGACCTCCATCCAGTGATAGAAATCATCGCGCAGGGCGGGATTGGGCACCATCATCCATGAAGCGGCCAGGCCGGCTATATTGAAGGTCTTGGAGGGGGCGCCGAAGGTGACCGACACCTCGGCGGCTTCGTCGCTCACCGAAGCAAAAGGTATGTGTCGCTCGCCAAAGAGCATCAGATCGCCGTGGATTTCGTCGCTCACCACCACCACTCCGTGGCGCTTGGCCAGAGATGCGACGGTGCGAAGTGTGTCGGTATCCCACTGTATTCCGCCGGGGTTGTGGGGGTTGCAGAGTATCATCATGCGGGGCTTCTCGGTGGCAAATATCCCGGCAAGTCCTTCGAGGTCCATCGTGTAGTGGCCGTCGGGCTGCTGTATGAGCGGATTTTCCACCACCACGCGGCCATTGCCCACAGTGAGGTTGCGGAATGGGTGATACACCGGAGGCTGAATCACAATCTTGTCGCCCTTGGCGGTGAAGTGGTTGATGGCATAGCCGATGCCGCGTACTATTCCGGGCACGAAAGCGAGCCATTCGCGTCGGGTCTCCATGCCGTGGCGCTTGCGGAGCCATGCCATCACGGCCTCCCACATGCTGTCGGGGGTGGAGCAGTAGCCAAGCACGGGGTGATTGCAACGTGAATTGAGAGCCTTGTTGATTTCAGGACATACGGCAAAGTCCATATCCGCAATCCAGAGAGGTGTGACATCGGTGCGGCCAAACATCTCTGGAAGAGCCTCAAGCTTCATCGCGCAAGTGCCGCCACGGTCTATCGGGGTATCAAAATCGTAGGTCATAGCAGAATCGAAGGTATTTTTTGCAAAAGTAGGCAATATTTTGCAACTCTTCAAGCAAAAAAGGCTCATTCCCACACAAAAGCCCCGCATGGCTGTCGCAGCGATGCGGGGCGGTTGATTGTCATGAAAAAAATATGTCCATGATTTGAGGAGGAGAGAGAGGAGAGGGGGCCCGGCGCGCTGTGTCGCCGGGCGGGGTGAGAGAGAGGAGAATGACCCCTGGGTTGCCGACCGGCTATCTGTCAGTCGGCGAGGTCTACAGCGTAGTATTTTTTCTGCCCCGAGGGATAGAATCCAGTGATAAACATCACCTTATCGTACTCCTCGGCCTGCATGATGGCTTTGTAGATACGCTCCACATCGTCGGGCGAGGTGACGCGGCCATTGTTTATGTCGACAATCACGAACCCTTCGCGGATGCCGGCGTCGCGGAATTTGCCGTCGGCCACTTCTGTCACCTGGAGGCCTGATCGCAGATTGAGCTGCTTGAGGAGATCGTCGGAGGCTTTCTTGAATGAGGCTCCGAGCGACGCCACATTGCCGGCTTTGGTGATGGAGGTGTTGCCCTGCGAGTTGCGGAGAGTCACCTTGGCTGTGCGGTTCTTACCGTCGCGTATATACCCCACGGTAACGGTGTCGCCGGGACGGTGACGTGCCAGCTGTTCCATGAGCTGTGCGGCAGTATGGGTGGGGTTGCCGTCGATCGAGATTATAATGTCGGCGGGCTCAATGCCGGCGTCGGCAGCCGAGCTGCGCTCTGTCACCTCCTCAACGAGGATACCGTCGTTGATGCCTGTGATTTTCTTTTCCTTGACAAGGGCGGGGGTGAGCTCGCGGTACATGATGCCGAGCACGGCACGCTGCACCGCACCATACTGCTTCATGTCCGACATCACCTTGGTCACGATCGACACAGGAATGGCAAACGAGTATCCGGCATAGTTGCCCGTCTGAGAGTATATGGCGGTATTGATGCCTATCAGCTCTCCGTCGATATTGACAAGTGCGCCACCCGAGTTGCCGGGATTGACGGCGGCGTCGGTCTGGATGTATGATTCGATGCCCATCGGTCGTGAGTTCTGGGTCGACGAGATGGAGCGGGCCTTGGCCGACACGATGCCGGTGGTGACGGTGGAGGTGAATCCGAAAGGATTGCCCACTGCGAGCACCCATTCACCCACCCGGAGCGCATCGCTGTCGCCCATGGGTATCACCCGGAGTGAGTCGGCTTCGATCTTGATGAGGGCGAGATCGGTAGCGGCGTCGGCTCCGATCACGGTGGCATTGAAGGTGCGGTTGTCGTTGAGCGTCACTTCCAGACGGTCGGCGCCGTCGATCACATGGTTGTTGGTGGCTATGTAGCCGTCGCTCGATATTATCACACCCGATCCGAGTCCGAGGGGCTGCTCGCTGTCGGGTTGCTGTTGCTGCCTGCGGCGCGGCTGCACCTGAGGCGAGCCAAAGAAAAATTCAAAGAAAGGGTCGGAGAGATACTCCTGCGGCACCTGGTTGCTGCCTCTGCGCGACGATGATCCGCCGCGGGTGGCGAAGCTCTTGATCGACACTACCCCCTCGACTGTGCTTTCGGCTGCCCGGGTGAAATCGGTATTGACCGGAGGGCGATGGGCCACACGGGTCACGAAGCTGTCAGCATCGGCACCCGCGAGGAAGGTGTCAGTTGCTTCGGCTCCACGGTCGGAGTGGTTGAGCGCAAACACGGTCAGGGCGCCCGATGCGGCGCCGGCCGCTATAGTGAGAAGGATTGATTTTATGTTCATGCTGATAGGTGGTGAATGTTAAACGTTGAATGTTAATTTAACCAACTGGCATAATTTCTGACAGCAAAAGTAGGCGATAATTTAATGGTAAAAATTTAAAAAGCCTTAAATTAACGCGATTTAATAGTCTGACCCCTATAATGTGAAAAACCGTTATCGGCCCCCGACGAAAAAAAAGTGAAAAAAAGTGACTCCCGCCGTGCAAGGAATCGGCGGGTGGAGGATTATATAGTCAGAAACGATTTTTCTCACCTCAATTATATCCACCAATCATGACCACATCATTCATACCCATGATATCGGTTGCCATCTCGGCCATAGCGATAGGATCGCTGCTGCTTGCGAGGTCGGCCGACCGACATTCCGATCACGATGCCGACAATGACTCTTCGGCCGAAATCTGATTAATCCATCGCAATCATTACAGCAATGACTCACCACAACCCATATGTCAGGCTTACGCATTGGCTTCTTCCGGTAATGGCTCTTCTGGCGCTTGCTATGGGTGGCTGCAAGGATTTTGACCCCGATGTGGATAATATGCAGCACCAGATCACGTCCAAACCGTTCCTTGCCGTTGCCACCTATATGCCCGAAGGCACCTCAGGTTATTGCTTTATTCTCGATGGATCTACTGTGATCAGAGCACTCAATGCCACCGAGCGTCTGTTTGGTGCCGACGAGCAGCGCTGCTTCGTGAGCTACCATGAGATTGGATCTTCCTACGACTATGTAGGTGCCTCCGGTGCCAATGCCGGAAAGATAAATATTATCGAGGCCCACGTCAATTATGTCAACAGCATCTACACCAAGCTTCCGCTGGAGATCGACGCCGCAGCAGCCGACTCACTCACCTCATCGTCTCCCTTGTCGATTCGCTGGGAGTGGCCCACTCTGATCCAGGACGGTTATCTTACGATCTATTTCAACTCCGACTCGGGTCGCGTCAATCTCAACGGTCTGCGGCTTTTGGCCGGTGCCGATGCCGATCATCCGGAAGTATTGGTGCTGCACTATGATCCTGAGGCCACCCCGGCGGTGTACGACGACACCAACCCGGTGATAGCATTCAACCTCAACGGTCTTGACACTCTGACCGACGACAGCTACCTCACCCTACGGTGGACATCACCGGATGGTCCTACCGACCGCCAGATCGCCCTCCACCTAAGGGGCGGCTCGGTCAGCCGCGGCGGCGAGAGCGACATCTCCCCATGGATATTTTCCTCTGAGCAATTATCTGATCTATACTAATACACAACCAAGCTCCGTTAACCCTTCGAAGCTTTTACGCAATGAAAGTCCGGTCCCGCTTATCCTGGGGCCGGCTTCAGGCGTTGAAGCAGCCCCCCGACCCTCCCACATCTTCATTCATCATGGCCAAAGAAGCCGAAATCAGCGAGATGATGCTGGCACAACGTGCCGGCAGGGGCGATATGGCTGCACGCAAAGCCATCTACACTCTCCATGTGAGGTATCTTGCGGCAGTGTGTGGCCGATATGTGGCCGACAGCGAGGATGCCCGCGATGTTTTGCAGGAGAGCTTTGTGAAGATCTTTGGTGCCATAGCTTCATTCAAGGATCGAGGTGGTCAGGGCTCGCTCAGGGCATGGATGGCGCGCATAGTGGTCAACGAGGCGCTGCGGTTTATCCGCCAGTCGCAGCGCATCACCTTTACGGAGCTTGGCGATGCCGACGGGTTTGATCCACCCGACGACAGCGCTCCCCCCGACGGCTCAATACCCGCCGAGGTGATTTACGAGCAGATACGTCTGCTGCCCGATGGCTACCGGACGGTGTTTAACCTCTATGTGGTCGAAGGCTTCTCCCATCGGGAGATTGCGGCGATGCTGGGAATCTCGGAAAACACATCGGCTTCCCAGCTGTCGAGGGCCAAGGCCCTCCTCGCATCGCGACTTAAAAAAATCCAATCTGAAAACTATTATCACCAGCTATGAACGACAACAATTGGCTTGACGATATACGAAGCAAGATGGCCGGCTTTGAGACTGAGGAGCCCGACCGTCTGTGGGAAGGCATAGCTGACCGCCTGGAGGATGTCGACGCTCCACCTGCGGTCCATGTGATGCACGCCCCCCTTCGCAAGATAGCTGGAGTGGCTGCTATGCTGGCCTTTGCGCTCGCCACATGGATGCTGCTTCCGCTTACCGACGATATCACTGCGCCGGTGGGGCGCCTGAGTTCACTCTCTGTCGCTCCGCCTGCCGATGGATATGCAGCTGTGACTGTGGCAGCCGACCCGACACCGCCGGGCGTGATTGCAGCCGTAACGACCGGCCTACACCTCCAGCCGACGCAACAGCATTCCGCTCCGCAGGCTGAGACTACCGCTGAATCCGATGCTAATCCGGCTCCGGAGCCAACCTCCGCCACAGATCCAACACCTGTGCCCCCACCTCATTCCAACCATAGTTCAGCATCCGCCCCCCGGTCGCACCGTCGTAGCTTTACACCAGCCAACCGCCAGCGCGGATCCCGCGATATGGGTAGCCGGCTTGCTTTCGGCATCTCATCGGGCGCCACAAAGATGGCCGGCAATAATGGCGCTATGCTTAAATCGGCCCCAGGTAATGACTTTGCCTCTGGCAATTTGCCTCCGATCGTGGTCAACCCCAACATACCGGTCACATCGGATATGAGCGGCGATGGTATCTCCGTCAACCGTGGACAATTGCCTGGGCCCGTAGGAGGTGTCTACGACGTTATGCCAACCAAAGACAAAGTGTCGCCCATAAAGCCGGGCCCTGAGCGACCCGACTTCGGATACATCGACCCCAACTTCCCCTCGATAGCCGGGATGCACCACCACCAGCCCGTGAGCGTCACCGCCTCCGTTGCCTATCGTCTCACACCACGCCTCTCTATCGAGAGCGGATTGAGCTACACCATGCTCAAATCCGACATTGACATGTCGCGCGATGTGCTTGGCGGCACTCAGACTCTCCACTACATAGGCATCCCCGTAGGAGTGCGCTACACCTTCCTTGAATGGAAACGCTTGAGTCTCTATGGCTCCGCGTCAGTTCTTACTGAGAAGTGTGTGTCGGGCCGTATGCGCCTCCGCCTGCTTGCCGACGGGCGCGACGGCATCCCCACCGCTACCCGCGATGTACGCGTCAAGCCGCTTCAGATGTCGGTAGGAGCATCGGCGGGCGTGCAGTTTGACCTCCTCCCGTCGCTTGGCATATATGCCGAGCCAGGCCTCAGCTACTACTTCGACAATGGCTCGCGCACCCAGACTATCTATGGCGACCATCCACTCAATCTGAGCCTCGACTTCGGAGTGCGGTTCACCATCGGTCGCTGATCCCCCATGTGCCCTTTTTAGATTATTGGAAAGCGGAGACACCCCGGCTTTAAGCCACGGTGTCTCCGCGATACTATAGGCAGATAATCTGATATGCCGATAGGTTTACGCCATATCAATTTTTAAGCCTGCAAACCGAGGAGTAGATATATTTCTCTATTTGTCTCCGTAATGTCCTCTTAGAGAGATGACGGTAACATAAACCTTATCCTCCTCAATGGTATAAATCAATCTATCGGCTTTTGTTATTCTCCTGCTCCATTTGCCGGATAATTCGCCTTTGAGTTGTTCGATCTGTCCGGTTCCGGTCTTAGGGTGTTCTTGAAGTTCGGTAAACAAATCGGCTATTTTTTTAAGCGTTTTCTTCTGCCCTGACTTTCTCCACTCGATCAAATGGTCCTTTGCTTCGTCGGATAAGATGAGTTGGTAAATCATACACCTAACAAAGCTCTTATTTCATCCATAGAGTAAGCACGACATCGTCCCGACTTTATATCTTCAATCCCTCGTCTGACTGATGCCATGTTTTCAGGATTGTCAAACCAAGGGTCGCCGGACGGAGAAGGATTTTCACTCACTTCTACTGATACCGAGTTGGCCTTATTTATGAGGATTGTCTCGATGTAATTTTTTAGGCTCTTGCCCTGCGATACAGCCAGAATGGATAGCTTTTGCAGCGTATCGACGGGGAGGTCTATATTCTTTCGTTTGATATTTAATGCTGTCGCCATAATCTATATAGTTTAACAATGCAAAGGTATAAAATATACATAATATATACAACACGACGAATATAAATGTTTACAGATTACCCAGAGCATTGCAAGATCATGCCGGCTTGATCGAAACGCACCTTATAGTCGCCGGTCACTTTCACTTTTGCCTCAAACTCTCCTCCATATTCAGCATAATAGAAAGGAGCATCATCAACAGTAAAGCCATAGTGTGATATACGCCAGTAATCACTCTTGGGAGTGACTGCCATGGTCAACTTTCCATTGCCGATAGTCCATTCGGCCGGCTCGTTAAACCAGTTCATTTTTTCCAGGGTCTGGGCATCCAATCCCAGCGCAGTTGCTGCAAAAGCACCATTGCCAAAAGATTTTTCATTGAGATATTAAGGATTACAAAGTTTTGATTACTTTGCAAGGATTGCCCGCGGCAACACTATTGGCGGGAATATCTTTTACGACCACACTTCCGGCTCCAATCACGCAATTGTCGCCGATAGTGACGCCCGGCAGCACACATACATTTCCTCCGATCCACACATTGTTGCCAACCGTGATGGGCCGGGCATACTCTATGCCTCGGTTACGCTCCACAGCGTCGAGAGGATGCCCGGCGGTATAGAAGGCGCAGTTGGGGGCCACAAACACATTGTCGCCAAACGTGACCTCAGCCTCATCAAGAATCACGAGATTATGATTGGCATAGAATCTGTCGCCCACCGAGATGTTGTAGCCGTAATCGCAGTAAAACGGTTGCTCCACAAGAATTTCTCCTGCTATATGTCCAAGAATGGAATGGAGCATCCGGTTTCGCCCTTCTGTATCTTTGGGCCGGAGGTAGTTATAGTCGCGGCACTTTTCCTTGCACTCCAGCCTCTCAGCGATCAGCTCGCTGTCGTAGTTTGCATCGTAGGGGAGGCCGGCAAGCATCTTTTCTTTTTCGGTCATCATCGTATTACTGTTTTGAATCATTAACTTTGCAAAGTTAAGATTAAGCCACATTTCAGGCAATGGCTATAAATAACCATTTTTCATCAATATCCCCCTTTACATGAGCCATCGAGAGCAAATCGATTCAATAATCAGCCGACAGACGTGCGATGTCGTAAGCGAGTCAGGCGTTTGCCTGCACCAACTCATCATGATGCTCACAAATTCAGTCACTTTCGGAACAAGCGTGTTGTTGGCGGTGACAAGCATTTGAAATCTTTTCAAATATTGAATATGGCCGTATTCCTGTTCCCCAAAACAGTTTGATTGGGTCATATCCAAGGAAATGCACATATTTCTTAATTAGTTCGAGATTGGCTTTTGCATAAGACAAATCAACCTCTCCGTTTAAATTGAAACAAATTGCCTCATGATGGGCAATTCTATTTCTGAATGACTTGATTTGTTGAAGCTCATTAAAAATCGGGCGCTGTGCTAATCCTGGTGTTCTATTCGGGAATACCTTCAAAAGAGAGTTCTCACCTCCCCGATACGGCAACCTATTGAAAAGATAAGTCCAGAAACCAAATGTAACTGAAGACACAAGGCGGTCGTTTGAATATCTACCATGCCGTCTTAGTTCAGTGGCACACCTCTGTAGCTCGTTACGTTGTGGGGCAGTAGAAAGCATACCTCCATCTGTGCATTGATTGAGAATCCAATCATTGTCACCGAAATGAGCTTGATAATGTAGATTTATTGCATTACGAAGTACTACCTCAAATACATTGAGAATCCCGTAAAACTTCTGGCAAAGTTTCACGTTATGCCTATACAGAGTCAAGGCTTTGGCTCTATTGCCTCCACAGGCCGCGAGGTAGCGGTTCAATCGAGCAGGCGAAAAGGCTTTTTCATAGTCTTTGTAATTCATTTGCGAATTTAAGTTATTATAATTTGCAAAATTACGGAAAAACTCTTAACTTTGCAACGGAATCCCCCGAGTGTCCCTGTTGAAAGACAAACCTCGGGGTTTAGTTTTTGAATCCCGATAGTCTCTGATATTGTCAAGCTATCGGTTTTTGTTTTTTATGGCAGGTGATAAAAAGCCACCGGGATCCTTCCCGATGGCCACTTTTCCTGGCGCATGGTAAAAAAGCTGTGTTTAGGCATAGAGATTGCAGAGTCGGAAGATGAAGAATTTTGTATCGTTGACACCATGTAATTTAGCCCGGAAGGCCTTTATTTTGGAGTTGATTGATTCTGCGGATGCATTTGTTGAACGGTTGTCAAAATAGTTGATTATCTCATCTGAGTGCTCGTAGAATGTAGCCGCAATAGTGTTGAACGACCTGAACCCGGATTCAGCGACCCGGTTGTACCAACGTGCAAGATTTAACCTGGCAGTATCAGCGGTTGACCTCTTATTGGAGAAGATGGCCCGGAGATGTTGAGAAAGCCAATATGCTTC
>CAJTUF010000004.1 GCA_910579675.1 uncultured Muribaculaceae bacterium
TATTTAGGTTATCGCCCTCAATTTACGAAAAATGTGCCAAGAGCACGGTATCTAAAGGCAGATAAGTTGCGGAGGCCTTGACCTTTTTATTCTGCCGGTGTAAAAATCCCAGGATTTTTATGTACTTTTGCATATTGACTCAGCATCAATAGATATGGAGAAATCAGCAACAATCAGCATAGAATCATTGAAGACCTATCGGGAGGGAAAACGGCTTGAAGTCAAGTCGGCCAAGGGCGGTCTGCCCAATTCCCTCTGGGAGACATATTCCGCTTTCGCTAATAGCGATGGCGGTGTCATCGTGCTCGGTGTCAAGGAGCGCGAGGATGGCTCATTGCTGATAGAGGGGCTGAAAGACGTTCATAAGTTGCTGAAAGACTTTTGGAATATGGTCAACAACCGTCAGAATGCGGTCGACTCGTCCGCGAAGGCTCTACCAAGTCTGGACGATGGATTGTCACGGATTGACGATATTATTAATGTTCAAATAGAATTGACATGAGCATAAATTTGAGTATTATAGTGCCACATGACTTCAAGGATTTCAGAAATGAGGGAAAAGTACGTGAATATATCGAAAATACATTCGATAAATTTCGCGCGTGGTTTGGTATGCAAAACGTATCCGATGAAGTTGTCATAGATCCAGAATCCGGTGAATATTCTTTTCGTCTTACTCCTTTAGATATGACCTTTTATCTCACGAATGGTTACTGGTGTATTGAGACGTATAGGAACTACAGCCGATATTTCTGGCGTAATGAAAATAACCAGTGGTGGTACAGAAATCTAGTCTTTGACGCAGTCAGAGCAATGGGATTGAAATCAGCTTTCATATGTTCGGAATTCAACAGTTGGAATAGTCGTTTAGACGAAGAGATTTGTACATTTGAAGATTGGGTCAAGTACAGCTGTGATGAAACAGAGACATTTGCGTCTATTGAAGACATTCCTGTTTTCCATGCTAAGGATATGCCATTATATACAGCTGAGTCCGATAAGAGAGTGTACTATGATTATCGACAAAAATATCTCGACAATTTCGAAGAAAGCATAGACAAACTTGCATCTTTGGAGGCTCTGCATCCAGAGTGTGAGATTCTGATGACAACACAAATTGGACATTTTCTGTTGGTTAAAATCAACGGAAAAACAACTTTGATAAATTCTAAAACGGGAACTCCCTTACTTGATGATGCAATTGACGGAGTAGACAATACTCTCAATTGTGCAGGCATAGTCATACGTAAGGAAGGAAAGGCTGCGTTGTTTTCAAACAGTGGAAAGCAATTGACTAATTTCAGGGAGGGTGATTTTGCCTGGAAATGGGCTGACATTGGAAATCATTGTCCTCTTGGATATTTATTCCGGGAGATTATAGATAAAGCAAGTGGACAGTCCTGGATAGAACCGGAATGATATAATATGGATTGAGGATTGACAAGGTCAACCAATGTTACGAATGTCCGGCGATGAGATGAGACCGTTTAAAGAAGAACGCAGCCTGTTGGCGGCCATTAGTATAAAAAATTAGCGAAGCGGCCCATTGTTTTATTGGGCCGCTTCGCCTTTCTATAGTAATATATCTCAGGTAAGTAATTCACGATCGATAATCTGGCAGCCACTGGATGAAGCTCCATCATCCTCGCCGTAATCTTCCCCTACGGCCAAATTATTTTGCCACATCTTCTTTGAAGCTGTCGGCAGGTTTGAAAAATGGGATGTTGTGAGCTGGTATTATGATGGTCGTGTTCTTGGAGATGTTTCGTGCCGTCTTCTCAGCACGTTTCTTGACCTGAAAAGTTCCGAAGCCACGGAGATATACATTCTCACCGTGCGCGAGGCTGTCTTTAACAACCTCCATTAAGTTCTCAACCACCGAGAGGACGCTTGCCTTGTCAATTCCGGTGGATTTAGTGATCTCAGTAACTATATCTGCTTTAGTCATTGTAGGTAATTGTTTTATTCCGGCTGCAAAGTTAATAACAATTAATGAGAATGCGTTAACTTTGCAGCATGACAACAAAAAGAATCGCAAAATTAAGTAGCTGCCGGGGACGCAACACTATGCCTCCGGGGCGCTTCAACCCACCGGATGATATGGATGCAACGTTTTACAGTTCAAAGATCGATTGGTGGATACCAGCCGTTGTCATCCTCACCATGTCGGTGGCCTTTATCGGCCCGATTATCGACGGAGATATTTTTGTTGTAGGCATCATTGTCGGTGGGTTGCTTGGCGCAATGGAGATTGTGATGTTTGCCAGTGTAAAATATCAGATTCGTGGAAACCAACTCGGCATTAGAAATACTTTATACCACTGGGATTGGTTTCCGATTGATAAAATCTCTTCGATCAAGAAAACGAGTGGCATTTTATCTGCCCCGGCTTTATCGACCAAGCGTGTTTCAATCACATTCGGCGACCGCTCCATTCTTAAAAGTGCCATGCCTCTCGAAATTTCTCCTGTCGATCGCGATGGATTCATTGCCAACCTCGTG
This sequence comes from uncultured Muribaculaceae bacterium, assembly GCA_910579675.1. Lineage (GTDB taxonomy): Bacteria > Bacteroidota > Bacteroidia > Bacteroidales > Muribaculaceae > Paramuribaculum. The sequence goes on from CAJTUF010000004.1 coordinate 2,503, forward strand.
AAAATCAACCCTAAAATTACGACACCTGCCGATTAACGATTTGATGGCCTGACTTCGCGACAAGCCAAATTACACCCCTCGCAATATCATTCAATATACATCACCCAAACGACCCTTTTTATGGACAAATCATTTATCATGGGGTGGAGCAAAGCCACCCGTATCATGCCCATAGCCGGCGCTCTGATGCTGTCGCCCATTATAGCGGTCTCCTTTACCGCAATTCCGCTTCTGGGGCTTGGACTATTGGCCCCGGTAGTCTTTATGATATGGCTTCAATACATGACTATTCGTGGCGGCAAATATATAGTGACCGGCAATGAAATTATTGTCAAGATGTTTTGGACTAAGACAAGGCGTTTTTCCATCGACAAGATTCAGAAAATAGATTATATTGACCTCGGTACAGACTGGGGGCGCTGCCCTCCCAACACAAGACTCCAATTGGCTGTATATTTTGAGCGGAAATATGTCAAAAGCGTCGAGCCATTCAGGTTTGGCCCGTCAGATCGGGATGGATTTGTTGAAGCGTTGCTGGAACACAACCCCGGGATTATAGTCGACAAAAAAAAGGAAGTTGGAAGTGTTTAACTACTTCACGACTCAAATAAATCGGCTCTTGGTTTGTTATAGTTATTGATTTATGAAACTCATCAAACCCTTAAGGTATATGAACAAGAAATATACACCTGAGAATATAACGCATCTTGAACCGGACGACATCTTTGTGTTCGGTAGCAATCTAGACGGACTCCACATGGGTGGAGCGGCCCGGGTAGCCTACGAGAAGTTTGGCGCCGTTTGGGGCCAGGGGGTTGGCATACAAGGTCAGTCCTACGCCATTCCTACAATGCAAGGTGGCGTAGAGACCATCAAGCCATATGTTGACCAATTCATCGAGTTGGCCCGCGAATGGGACCAGAACACATTTTATGTCACCCGTATTGGCTGCGGCATAGCCGGATTTACCGACGAGGAGATTGCCCCCCTCTTTGATGAGGCTTACGACCTGTACAATGTCAGGCTGCCCAAATCATTTGCTGAGATTATCGAACGCAACCGCAATCACCGGCAACAAACATGATCATGCAGACTCCACAGCCCATATTATGGGATCATCGCAGCCATTGATTACCTGATGCTTCCTGAGCCACCACTCTATGATTAACGACCATTCACAATAGAGCCATGTGGTGATCTTACGGTTTCGACTTTCCTACTGGCGGCTGAGTCAGCGTGATTCTCACCACCGTTGTGTGGTCGAGGCTTCCGGCTACAGCTTTATCGAAATGGTCTATATATCTGGGAAGAAAACGCTCGCAGATAAGGCGCAATGCCTCTATCTTTTCCGCATCATCCGTCACAATCTCCGCTTTGCCGATAGCGGTAGCCGAATGATAATATTCGGTGAAATTGTTTTTCGCCTCCTCAAACTTTGGCATACATCTGCTCACAGCCGAGAGACTCACAGTGGGATTACATATGAGGCAATCCATTTTCTCACCCTCTGCCGCACAATGAAAGTAAAAAGCAGACTCACCTTTGCGCACCATATTCAGTGGGATTCCATAGGGGGTAGCGTCAGGGCGGACCATACTCAATGTGACAAACGGCGCCTTATCAAACACCTCCAGCGCCCATCCGGAATCTCTCCTCGCTTCACCTCTTCGCATATGTTTCATCGGGCTATCGTATTGATAAGTTTGTTGAACGGATTCAGTGGTGATTGATCGCAAAGTTCAAGGCTTTTGACCATGTGGAGAGTGCCCTGCTTATATTTCTGAAAATGGTCAGATGCTATATGTGATTTGTATGCCTCCTGCGACGAATATGTCTCCAGGATAGTGATCACGCATCGGTCCTCCTTGTCCTGCATGGCATACATGGTCAGCACACCCGGTTCGGTGAGAAGTGATTTTGTCCCCACCTCAACCGCAAATTCCATATATTCATCAAGATACTGAGGATAAACCTCTATTTTTGACAGCCTGACTATAGCGTCTGGGCCCATCTTTTCTTTCTCTACCATATTAGGGGTCTGAGCGCACAACGACAACACCGTCACCGCGCATACGATTATAGCTAAAAATCTATTTCTTACTGCCATACTTCTTTTCAAAGAGATCGAAATGGTCCTCTCCCCATTGGAGCATTGAGTCGATTATAGGCAAAAGCGACTTGCCAAGCTCGGTAATCACATATTCAGAGCGTGGGGGCAACTCCGCATAAATGGTTTTGGCGACAAGACCATCGGCCACCATCTCCTTCAACTGTATGTCAAGCACTCTTGGGGTTGCCTCAGGAAGTGATTTGTGAATCTCATTCGGGCGCATAGGGGCGCCCGAGCGCAACTCATCAAGTATACACGACTTCCATTTCGATTCTATAAGGCTCATCGTGAGCCTGAGCGGACAGTCCAAGTCAACAGGGATTTTCTTTTCGTAGGCCATTCTAATGCTGGTTTTGAGATGCAAAGGTAGTGAATATCGCTGAAAGTCAGCATACCGAAAAATCTTTCCATACACGAAAAATTTTTCAGTACTTGACTGCTATTGATTACCATTGTAATTTTGCACTCACAAAATCAAACAAATACACTTATGAGAGACAAACTCAAGGAATACGATGCAGTGGCCAAAGCCGCTGAAAAATTTGTAAAGAGCGTTGCCGAGGGCAACAGTGCCTATGCTAAAGAACTATTCACCGACGATGCAGTGCTGTTCGGCATACTCGACGGAGTGCTTGAGCATGGATCAATCCAACAATTCTACCACAATGTCGACACTGTCGGTGCCGGCGACAACTTCCATGCCCGCATAGATGTCATTGCCGTAGAAGAAACCGTCGCTGTGGTGCGTGTTCTTGAAGAAGGATGGGGCGGACGCATTGACTTCACTGATTTCCTTCTGCTCCTGAAGGTCGGGGACGAGTGGAAATGCGTAGCCAAGGCCTACAACCAAAATTCCGACACCATAAAGAGCGCCTGCATCTGAGGTCATCCCACATCTGAGGATTAGAAAAACAATATCTGCAACGCTGTCTTTCAGCGTCAGATAATGAAAGCCTCTGATAGGTTCCCTCATTCAATTCGGAGGTTCAGACACGCGGCGCAGAATATAGTAGCTCGACCATCGCAAGCTAAATGAGCACTGACGACGACTGCACTTCTATGAACTTGAGAAGTAGCACCATGCCAATCGCCACAACCTCCACCCGGCGGTTTATTATTACCGCACGCTCCATGTCGGCGTTTCCTAAATCGCGCTCGGTAGTGCCGATGTAGGGTTTATCGACACATTCTCCAAAGTAGTCGTGAGGCCCGCCGAACCGGCAATCGAGTATACCGGCAAGAGCCGCTTCCGGATACCCGCTGTTGGGACTCGCATGCTCCGATCCGTAGCGGCTCACAAATCGAATCAGGCGCCACCTTCCGGCCACAGCTATCATGAGCAACGCCGTGATCCGTGCCGGAATATAATTGGCGACATCATCAATTCGTGCCGCAATCATGCCGAAGAGGCGGTAGCGCTTGTTTCGGTAGCCTATCATCGAGTCGAGTGTGTTGACCATCTTGTAGGCCATCATTCCCGGCACTCCGAGCAACGCATACCAGAAGAGCGGTGCCACCACTCCGTCGCTCAGATTCTCGGCCAAAGTTTCAAGTGCCGCAGTGCGTATCTCGCAGGCCGACAGCGACGCCGTGTCGCGCCCCACTATCCGCCCCACCTGAAGGCGCCCGGCGTCGAGCGACTTATCCACAGCCTTAAACACCATCTTCACCTCACGTATAAGAGTAGTGCCGGCCAAACAGAAAAAAATCAGGATAGCCTGCAGAGCAAAGTCGGCCCACACGCAGCCCGACACAACCTGCAAGAGCCACCATGTCAGCATAAAAACGGCCACTATAAGCCCTATAGCCACAATGCCACCTTTCAGCCTGCGGAATGAGCCTTTGTTGAGCCTGCGCTCACAGAAACCTATAGCTCGCCCGAACCACACAACCGGATGAGGGAACCACGACGGATCGCCAATCAGACAATCCATAATCCAAGCCGCCACAAGCGGTCCGAACGCTACAACATATTCCATTGCTCCATTGCATTGATCAGAAGATTGTTTTCATCCCTGCTTTGGGCCGCTATCCTGAAATGACGCGGCGAAAGACCCTCAAAATTGGAGGCATCGCGGATGAGCAGCCCATGATGGCCCACAAGCCACGTCTTGAGCGCTGCCGACGAGCCGCGCTTGAGACTGGCCAAAATAAAATTGCAATCAGTATCGGCCGCTTCGATTCCCATCTCTCTGAGCGCCCTCACAAGTCGACAAGCCTCATTGTGGAGCGGAACTGCGTCGATCCTATACTGCCACGAATTGTCTATCAGGTAATGTGCGGCGCTGATGGCAACCGAATTGACCGACCACGGCATACGCAGCCCACGCAAGCGATCCATTATTGCGCCTGAGCCCACGGCATAGCCGATCCGCAGTCCGGGCACCATATACTGCTTGGTGAGCGAATGGAGCATCACCATATTGTCGCGTGCCTCTACATCGTCTATCGTGAGCACCTCCTTGACCGAATAGGCGGCATAGGCCTGGTCGACCACAAATACCGTCGTCTTATGACTATCTACAGCATCCAGAAGCGCCTCCCGGTCATATACATGCCCGGTAGGATTATTGGGATTGCATAGCCACACCATATCCGGACCTTCCGGAAGCTCTTCGAGCGACCCGACAAAGTTCACAGTATGGCCGAAAACCGAACAGGCATCCTGATACTCCCTGAATGTCGGAGCGATTATCACCGAGCGTCTGCCCATCCAGGCATGGGCCAGAAGATATATAGCCTCGGTAGCTCCGTTGGTCACAATCACGTTGCGCTCATCAAGTCCATGCAGAGCAGCGAGCTTTCGCTCAACGCTCAGTGGTGCCGGCTCCGGGTAATTTCTGAAGATATCACCTTGGCGCGACAGATGGTCAAGCAGCCCCGAATGGTCGACCCTTTGGGGTATATTGGTGCTGAAATTCACTTTGACCGCCCCGCCGTAGCGAAACAGGTCGTCGCCATGTCCGTCTATCATCGTCGTTCCATTATCTCATACAACCTCTGAATATCCATATGCTTCCGAAGCCAGTCGGCCAGCAAGTCATATTGACGCTCCTTAAATTCAGCAGCATCAAATACAACACACTCCCCTCCCCGATCATACGGTTTGAGGATATAGTCTATCACCGGCTGATTGTCTAGGAGGCCGTGGAGATAGCTCCCGAAACACCGGGGGCCTGCCATACACCCTTCCCGGGTACCATCGGCAAAGGTGACCAATGGGGCCGGAGTGTCAGTGTGGCCCATATGTATCTCATAGCCCCTGCACACCCTTTCATCGTCCATAAACCTGAACTCAACCTGCCGCGTGGTCTTATATCCCGTGATCACAGTCTCAACTGGCAGCAGACCCAGTCCCGGTACACTCGTTATCGCACCCTCCACACCATCAGGATCGCATACAAGGCGCCCCATCATCTGATAGCCGCCGCATATTCCAATCACGGTCTTGCCATCTTTGGCGGCTTCAGCTATAGCGGCGGCCATGCCACGGCGACGCAGATCAATCAAATCGCCGATGGTGTTTTTGCTCCCGGGGAGAATCACTATGTCGGCTGCATTCAGATCTTCGGGCGTGGCGGCATAAAACAGATTTACCATCGGGTGGCGTTCAAGCATATTGAAATCGGTAAAATTGGAGATATGGCTCAGAAGCACCACCGCCACATTGACCTTATCGCGACGTGCATGACGGTCTTTACGCGCAAGCGCCACCGAATCCTCCTCGTCGATATGGATGTGGGGAGCCATTGGCACAACCCCAAGCACCGGCACTCCGCAGATCTCCTCAAGCATCCGGCGCCCTTCGTCAAATAGACGTAGATCGCCTCTGAACTTATTTATCACCACACCCTTGATGCGTGCCCTGTCGGCGGGTGTCTGGAGCATCACCGAGCCGTAGACGCTTGCAAAAACTCCTCCACGGTCGATATCGGCCACAAGGATCACATCAGCATCGGCATATGCGGCCATTGACATATTCACTATGTCGCCATCGCGCAGATTGAGCTCGGATATGCTCCCGGCACCCTCCAGCACCACCGGATTATACCGCGCCGAAAGTCGGTCGAACGCCTCATGGGCTATGCGCCTCAACGCCTCTTTGTCCTCGCGCCTGAAGTAGGAATAGGCATCGCGGTTGCCACACGGCTTACCGTTGATCACCACTTGCGACATATTCTCACCCGACGGCTTCAGGAGTATGGGATTCATATCCACGCTGCATTCTATCCCTGCCGCCTCGGCCTGTACAGCCTGAGCCCGGCCAATCTCCAGCCCCTCGGGCGTAGCGTAGGAGTTGAGTGCCATATTCTGGGCCTTGAATGGGGCCGGAGCAAAGCCATCCTGACGGAAGATGCGACACAAGCCGGTAGCAATAAGGCTTTTGCCTACATCGCTGCCGGTGCCGGCAAGCAAAATGGGAGTCAATCGTTTCATAGGAACATCATGCGGGGTGCCTGTTCAATGTGATAGAAAAAAATATTCCCCCGGAACAAACGATGCCCCGGGGGAACGGGCAGAAAAAAAAAATGAAAAGAATCGTTATGTCTTATCTATGGCTCCACCAATCGGCTGCGCATTTGGGCGCGCACACAGCTCCGGCCACCTGCGGAGGCAAGTGGCACAAGCCCGAATATAAGCGAAGATAGTGGTCTGAGCCTCATAAGGTAGGTCGCTATAGGTAATTAATTCACCGGGGATATCACATACTCTCACAGCATACCCCTACCCTTAGCCATAGGCCGCGATAGCGGCTCGGCATCGAAAGGAGGCTTTAGGCTGTTTTGTTGTAATATGACCCGAAAACTTCAAAACAATATGTTGTCCTGGCAGGTCTCCTGACTTATCCTGCTCCCCGGCGCCTTCCCATCGCTATTATCGACAGTGCCTTAATGCCGGTGAGTTGTTGTAGGAATTACAGTAGCGGGTCTGTTCCGGATTCTCACCGGATTCCCTATTAATCGCGTTGCCGCGAACCAAAACGTAGCGCAAAGCTACAACTTTTTTTTGGCATTAGCAACTTATTCCACACCTGCCATTAATTTTCATCCACAATAGGCATTAAACCACCGGAAAGATGTCGTCGGCCAGCAGTCGGTAAACCTTTTTCCATTATCGCCATCTTATTCTTATAGTGAATCATTACATCTATCCCATATGGCTTTAAACAACAATATTATCCTGAAAGCAATACTGACGGTAGCACTTGCCACCGCTGTGCCCGCTGTAGCTTCGTCATGTAAAGGTGGTGGCTCCACTACTGAAAATAAAAACTCCGACTCCATCTCCGGCATTTCACACAAAGGGGGCAAGATTGGCGGTCCGCAGCTCGGCTCTCCCGGCGGAGGCCCCGCTATCGACAAAAGCGCCGATGCCACACTTCAAGCCATGATAAAGGCCGTGGTGCCCGAATTCAAGCAATTCTCCTTCAGCGACACCGTAACAGGCAAGAGCATGGCCTACAATCTGTTTGTACCCAAGGAGGCATCAACGTCGGGCAATCTGCCACTTGTTCTGTTCATAGCCGACGCCTCCACTCCAGGATCCGACATTGCCCGACCCCTCACACAAGGCTACGGCGCATTGGTATGGGCCACTGACGATTTTCAGAATGCCAATCCTTGCTATGTGCTGGTGCCGCAGTTTTCAGGCGTAGCTGTCAACGACGCCTATCAACACACCGACGAGGTTGACATAGTGATCCGTCTCCTCCGGAGCATCGTCGCCGACCGCAACATCGACTCCAACCGTCTCTACACCACCGGACAGTCGATGGGCGGCATGATCTCCATGTACTACAACATCGAATACCCCGACCTCTTTGCCGCATCGGTATTTGTCGATTGCCACTGGGACACCGAAAAGTTTGATAAACTGGCACGCCATACTTTTACATACATCACAGCCGGTAAATCCGGTAGTTCATTCGGCAATATAAACGCGCTTGAGAAAGCCGCCGAAAAAGATGGGGTGAAGTATGAGTACGCTACATGGAGCGCAAAATTGCCCATCGAGCAGCAAGACTCTCTTGCTCAAGCTCTCTTAGACAGAGGTGCTCAGGTCAACATCATCAACTTTACCCCCAGATCAGTCTTGCCCGACGATGGCAAAGGAAGCGAGCATATGTATTCCTTCGACTATGCCTACCGCCTTTCCCCGGTAAGAGAGTGGCTCTTCCGGCAGCATAAATAATCCTCCACTCCCCCACCCCGTTACAATAGAGCCCGACACCATATAGTGCCGGGCTCTATTTCATCACATCCCTGAGTGTTGATTATCAGTGCATCAGTGTGTTGCTGCCGGATCTTTCTTCTTCAGCAGATGCTTGATCCAGATGTAATAGCCTGTAAGCGGGAGAGAGGCCCCGAGCAGGGCCCCGAGCAGCCAAATCAGACGGGTGAGGACACCGCCGAGACTACCTGTGTGGATCGAGTAGATCCAGCCGCGGAGTTTGTCGGCCTCTTTTGCCTCGGCATACTTTGTGGTGAGGGTCACTTCGCCCGAGCGCTTGTTGAACTCATAGCGGTCGGCGGCGCGTGAATTGCCGGTGGTGGAGAGTGTCACAGAGGCTGTTTCCGGACCTATGGTGATCTGAGGCGCATCAGGGTTCTGGGCTTTCAGGTTGTCGTAGACCTGTTGCCAACGGCCAAACTCTGAATGACGGCGACCTTCACGACGTACATCACCGTCAGGCCTACCTCCGCCATGACGACCGCCACGGCCGCGACTCTGATCGTCGCGACTACCGCTGCCACGCCCCTCTCCCGACTTGTTCTGCGCCCCTCCGGCCTGAGCGAAGCTGCGGGGAGTATGCTCAACTCCACACACGGCATAAAATGCCGTGCGATACCAGTCAAACGACCATGTAAGACCAGTCAAAGCCATTGCGAGCACAAAGACCAGCGCATACATGCCGCCTGCCACATGGAGGCCTTTCCAGAATCCCTTCCACCCATGAGTAAAGGGTATGCTCATGCTGTGGGCAAAGTTGTTTCGGGCACGCGGCCACCATATCACAACGCCTGAGATCAACGCTATGACAAAAATCAAAGTGGATATTCCCACCAGCATCTTTCCTACTTTCACACCATCGCCGTGGGGATTGGCGCTGTCGAGAAGCCACCGATGAAGCTTGAACATGGTGGAGAAGAATCCCAGGCGCTCATAGCGGCCTGTGATCTCTCCCGTATATTGATCAACAAAAAGCGAGGCTCGGCGCGGCTTCGACAGATTGACTTGATAGGTGCGCGAAGGATCTCTGCTTATGGTCACCCCGGTGATAGATATGCTGTCGGGAAGAGTGGATTTGACACCCTCCATAAGCTCCCCCATGGCGAGAGGAGACTCCTTGACGTCCGACACATAGTACACGTCGCTCTTTATCGCCCGGGTGATTTCAGGCTCGAATATAAGCATCGCGCCCGAAAAACACACCAGCGTGATGATAATGCCGAAGGGTACGGAGAGCCACAGATGGATCTTTCTGAATAGCTTGATCATGACCTGAAACAGATTATTGGATGGGGGTGAGATAGCCGAAGCCGGTGATATCTACAGCCTGTATGGTGACGCCACGGGAGGCTTTGGCGGTAGTGGTGTTGATGGCATATATGGCAGGCTGATCATTCTCCACATTCACAGGAATGTAGACATTGCCATTCTGACTATAGACAGTTTTGCCTATCGAGGTCACATTGGCAGGAAGACCGGTTACATAAGTGAGCTTCTTGGATGCAGCATCAAAGATGGCCAGCTCAGTTGCGGCCGGATTCTTCTCGGTGAGTGAGCGGTCATACATAACCATCAGGAATGCATTGCCTCCGGCTGGCCAGCAGCGCATGAACGAGCGGTTGCCACCAGGTGTCTGTGCCTCTATATTGCAATAATAATCGTCAAAGGAAGTGCTTCCGGCTGGAATACGACACACGCCTGCGGGGAGGGTGGTCTGCTGGCCCGGATCGGTCATGGTCTTGGCATAGCTTGACGAGAACACGTAGACATCGCCGTTCTCGACCGACCACACCGTCTGATAATATTGCGAGCGATAGCGGCCACAGGGCGTGCTGATCTTGTCGGTCTTGGCAAGTGTGGGATTGGTCATGTCTGCATTGTCGTAGATGGCCACCCAGCACTCGTCGGGATATTGGGTGCCCACAAGCTCTCCCGCTTTGTAGGCACCTGAGCCACTGCCGCCTGCCTCATCGTGAACGAGATGTTCAAATCCGGGACGCACCCACTTGCGGTCTTCATAAGCCACACCATACTGGCTGAGCCCCATAGGCACAGCCCCGCAAAAGATCTTCGATCCGCTCTGCTCGGCACCTGAAAGTGTTACATACTCGCCGTTGCCAAGGAAGTTTTCCATCGAGTAGGCTCCGGTCGAGGTGTTGTTGCTGCGCGAGGTCTCGTTGACAACGTCGAGATAAGTGATGAGCAGGGTCTTGGGCAGATACCCCTGCTTGTCGGCCAATGCTGCGGGGCCATCGCCTGTCGACATGGTGAGGATATAGTCATTGTAGGTGCCGTAGGATGAGAAACGGCTTATGCGGTATTCAATATCGCGGGCAACCATTTCGCCATCGGCGCCGAGGATATAGCTGCGGGTCGTGCCTGCATTGCCCTGATTGTAGGTCAGAGCATAGAGATAGTTGTTATGAAACACCCATTGGGTTGCGCCAGGGTTGAGAAGACCGTTGTCGACGGTAGGGATAACCCCCTCGTCGAGCGAGGTGCCGGTGACAAGGTCATAGGCGGTGCCATTGCTGCCGGTGATGGTGGCGGCAAACACATACTTGCCATTGGTCTCTTCGTCGGTGCCCGGCTGGTCGGGCTCATCTTTTGAGTCGGTGCAGGAGCTGAGAGCCATTGCCGGAACAATTACAGCAGCTGCCACTCGGGCTGCGATCGTAAATACTTTGATGTCCATTATGTTGATTTAATTTCCAAAATATACTCTGATTTTTCCATAGAAAGCTCGGCCCGCTTTCTGAAGGCTGAAGTTGTCGTAAAGGCGAGCGTTGGTAAAATTGCGGCACTCCAGCGACAGGTTATAGCGCCCGTGCTTTATCCCGTAGGAGATGGTGAGATTGTGGGCAAATTGATTGGGTACCATATAGTCGCTGTTGTCCGATCCTATGTTGGCCGAATAGTAGCAGAAGCTGTGGGTAAACTGATTGTCATAGCTCACGGTGAGCACATTGCTGCGGCGTCCGAGCCCGCGCCAATAGAAGTTGATATCGGTGTCGGCAAACATATAGGGCAGATTGGGCATTCGCTCCCTGTAGGCTATGTTGGCCACAGTGCTGCCTTGAGCGGTAGGCATATTGTCGCGCACGTTCATCTGAGTGAAATTGCCTCCGAGGCTCAGCCATTGAGCGAAGTTGTAGCGTGCCGAGATGCTGATGCCTTTTGTCGACACCTTCCCGTAATTGACATATGTCGCGGCCGATTTGCCTCCGCTCAGTGCCAGAATGTTGCGCTGGATATAGTCGCGGGTGTCGCGATAGATCAGACCGGCCTCGGCATAGATGATATTGTTTCCGAAGGTCACATTATAACTCAGATTGAGATTGACATTATGGCTCGACTCAGGCTTCAGGGCTATATCGCCCACTTCAAGATCCTCATCGCCAAACATCTCTTCGATTGTCGGCAGCCGATACGCTTTTTCATACGATGCTTTGAGTTGGAAACCGAGAGGCATGAACCAGGTACCCGCCGCGCCATAGCCAAAGTAATCAAGCGACCGGCTGGTAAGCTCAAACTGGTCCTGAGCCGAGCTGGTGGCCATAGGGCCCGACACATACTGGTGATAGTGCTTGCCGAAGGCTGTGATGTTGAACCGTGTGTCGGGCATATAGCGGTAGGACAGTCCCGCTATATTTTTGCTCGTCACTTTTGAAAACTCATCTTTGCCGTGGGGCGTGGTGAGCAGGTCCTCGTTGTTGCGGTTGAAGGTGTTGAAAATATTGTTGAACGTCACCACATGATGGGCCGACACGCGATAATTGGCGGTGGCTGTAGCCGTCCAGTTGTTGTTGATCGCCTTTGAATTCTGATACGACTGCTCACCCGGCGAGTTAAGGGGCGCCGTGGCCCCATGCCAGTTATATTTCACTGACGAGGTGTCGACATTGGTGGTGGTGTTGCGGTTGTAATTGGCATTCAACGACACATCCAGACCCTTCAGGACCAGATTGCGCTTGGAATACTCAAGCGAGGGGAGGAGCGACGATCCGTGGCGGTGCTTTGCTCCATACACTATCTCCTGCCGTACACCTGTCTGGACCTCCTTGTACATATGAGAGTAAGTGAAGCCAAGCATCAGGCGGTCGGCCCAGCTCTTGTCCACTATTCCTGCCTTAGCCACTATAGCCTCATTGTGATAGGTATCGTTGAAGCGCTTCACATGCTCCAGCTTTTTGCGGTTGATGGCACCGGTGGTGAAATCCTCCACCGGAGTGTCTACACTGTAGTCATTATCTGAATAATTCTGAAATGCATTGATCTCATACTTGAAGCCATTGCGCAGAGTCTGACCGAAATTGACATACGACTTATGGGTATTGAACGAGCCATATGAATATGAAGCGTCGACAAACCAGCGTCTCTGTCGGCGGGGAGTGACGATATTGATCACTCCACCGATAGCATCCGAGCCAAAACCTACAGGCACCACACCTCGGTAAACCTCTATGCGCTCGGCAAAGTTGACCGGTATATTATTGAGCCCGAAAGAGCTGCCTACCCCCTCCTGAGGCACACCGTCGATAAACACTTTCACATGCTTGCCGCTGAAGCCGTCCATCGTCACAGCCATATCCGAACCTACGCCGCCACTCTCTCTGATCTTCATGCCGGGTGCTTTGCTGAGTGCCTCGCTCAGGGTTCGCGTGGTGTTGACCATATCCTTGGTATTGACGGCTGTGGCATTGAATGCCGAGTTTTTCACCTTACTGAGAGGACTGGCCACCACTATCACCTCTGCGAGCTGCGTCGAAGGCTTCAACTTGACATTGAGCTTGCGGCGTCCATCGGCTGCTATGACCACATGAGCTTCATATTTCTCAAAACCGACTGATGAAAACACTACCGTATATTCGCCTGCTGGCGCCGAGATGTGATACAGACCTTTCTCATTGGTCGTACTCGACAAGGTTGTACCTTTCAGAAACACTGTAGCGTAGTCGATAGGGTCGCCATCGGCCGACAGCACTTTGCCTGATAACATACCGGAGCCGTGGCGTGCCAAAGCCGGTGATGATGATGATGCAAGTGCGACAAATAAGCAGATCAATAATTGTTTCCAGATTGCCATTGGTTATGCTGTTTTAGGCTGCAAAGTTCGCCATTTTAATCACGCCTTGAAATACCCAATCATGAGTATCCTCCTATTAATTCCTGATTAGCAGCGTATTACACAAACCACCCTTTCGACATACTTGGCAAACGACACAATTGGATGGGTAAAACGCATCACCTCATTTCACCATTTGCAGCGATATCTACGCGGCGCGATACGCTCATGAATGGCTTTGATGGCATCGCCTGAACTATACCCATCTCCCTGCTCGCCAAACACCGCCACCGAAGGTGTGATTGATTTCAGAGTGCTGTTCTGACGCTTCCTCACTGTCACGCCGCTTTTGGTAACTTCCGCCGGCAATAGCCCCTGGGCCGAGGCCACACGATTCTGCACATTGACCACAGCCATATCCGCATCGGTGCCCTGCTTGAAATATATTGTGATGGAGGCTGTGCCTGTATTGGTAGCGGTAGAGGTCATATACATCATATCCTCCACTCCATTGAGCGATTCCTCCAGAGGCACTATCACACTTTTCATCACCGTCTCAGCATTGGCTCCGGTATATGATGCCTGCACTCTCACTGTCGGAGGTGCTATATTTGGAAATTGCTCGATAGGGAGCTGCAAAAGCCCTGTCACACCGAGAATCAGGATTAGAACTGATATGACTCCCGCAAGTATTGGGCGATCGATGAATGTCTTTACTGTCATTGCTATTATTATTTTCGAGCAAATTTAAGCCATTAAACTTTGTGACTCCGAACGAGTCTTATTAGAAAATGACCAACAGCCCCGATATAGTGGCAAACGGACTGACCCCACCCTACTCCATTCACTTTAAAACAGTTAACTTTGCCGACGCAATTAACCAGCCTCCCTCCCATGAAGAATGTGACTGCCTACATCGATCTCGCTTTCTGCCTGATTGTCCTCCCTGTGATGGCAATCATTTTCCCGGTTGAACGGTGGTTTCACAATTTTCCATGGTATGTGACCACGGTAGGCGTGTGGCTCTACGCTCTCTATTTTCTCAACCGCGCCGTCACTGTGCCTATGCTGTTTGGCAATCGCGCTCGCCGCAGAGTCGGGATAGCTCTTATCATCCTATCGCTCGTAGCGACATTTGGGCTCTCGCAGATCTCCCTCTACAATCCCAAGCCAAATATACATGATGAGGGCATTGTGCGTATCCTGCCGTCGGTGCAGCAGTATCAGCAGGCTGTGTGGTCGCTCTTCATGATTGTCGAGGCTTTCAGCTTCGCTATCGGATTGCTCACTCAGGCCAATCTCCAGAAGTCACGCCGCAGGGCTGTGGAGGCCGAGCGCGACAAGGCCGAGATTGAGCTTTACCGCGCCCAAATCAAGCCGCACTTCATGTTCAACACCCTCAACTCTCTCTACGGACTCTTCATCACCAACGATGACAAGGCACTCGAATCGCTCGAAAAATACATCTCAATGATGAGATATGTCAACACTACCTCGCAGCGCGACTTCGTTTCTCTCGCTGCCGAGACCGACTATATCCGGCAGTATGTGGCTCTCCAATCGCTGCGTCTCAATGACATGACAACGGTAGGTCTGCACATCGACATTGAGCATGAAGGCCTGCTTGTACCACCCATGCTGCTCGTCACTTTTGTTGAAAACTGCTTTAAACACGGGGTTTCGCCTGTCGAAAAGAGCGAAATCTCAATTATCCTGACGGAGTGCGACCGAAAGCTATCATTTTCTACCTCAAACCGCATTTTCCCTGTCAAGCGCATAGGCGAGCACATGGGTATCGAAAACTGTCGACGACGGCTCAACCTGCTCTATCCCGGATCCCATCGCCTCGACATAAGCCCCGACAATATGTTTTATCGTGTGAATCTTAGCATCGACCTCAAAGTATGATTAAATGTGTGGCCATTGACGACGAGCCTATTGCTCTGAGTATAATTCGCGAATACTGCAACCGCCACGGCGGCATCGACCTCAGATGCTTCACTTCGCCTGTGGAGGGGATGGAGGCCATCCGATCTGACAAGCCCGACATCCTGTTTCTCGACATTGAGATGAACTCCCACAATGGGGTGGCTCTCGCTCGGGAGCTCCCGCCAGACATATGCCTCATATTCACAACCGCATATGCCAGCTATGCCCTCGATGGGTTCAATGTCGATGCTGTCGACTTTCTCCACAAGCCGATCTTCTATCCGCGATTTGAAAAGGCCATCGACAAAGCCATGCGGTATATCAATCACACCGGTTCACCGACTCCCTCGCCAGGCATAACCCTCAGAGCCGACCATAAAAATGTGGTGGTGTCTCTCCGCGATGTGATCCTCATCGAAGCTATGGACAACTATGTGAAGGTATATCGCGACCGACTTCCCACAGTCGTCAGCCAGATCACAATGAAGGAGGTAGAGGCTATGCTCCCGAAGTCGGGATTTATCCGCATCCACCGTTCATATATAGTTGCTGTGGCTTTCATCGAGAAGTTTTCAAACCGCACAATCTACCTCCGCAATTTTCCACGGCCCATCCCTGCCGGACGGAAATATCTTCAGGTGTTCAATAATATCGGCAACATAATCCAGACACAATAATCACAACACTAACTACACTCCCATTTTGATCATGAAAAGACTCATGTCGCTGATGCTTGCCATAGTGGCAGCATCAGCATCGGCTATCATCATTGCCGGCACACCCATCAATCAGTCTGAGCTCCCTAAGGCGGCCCGCTCGTTTATCACAAAACACTTTGCTTCCGAGCAAGTGAAGAAGGTAGAGAAAGACAATGGCCGCCGAGGCATGGAATACGAAGTCGACTTCACCAGCGGCGCCGAGCTCGAATTTACCTCCGACGGCGAATGGAAAGAGGTGAAGGCTGCCCGCGGTCAGGCTGTTCCGGCTGCTATCATCCCCTCCGGCATAGCCAAATATGTCAGCACCAACTTCAGTGGGCTATCAATAGTCGAGATAGCCCGCAAGCGAGGCGGATACGAGGTGGTGCTTTCAAATGGCTCCGAGCTCAAACTCACCGCCGATGGCGCGCCTATGCAACCCCGGCAAGGGGGCCGCGGACGCCGCAACTGATCCGCCATTTCCCATCCTCCCACACCACCTGCATTCCGAGAGTCCCCCACTCCGCCATGCAGGTGGTGTCATATCCTATATGCGTTTTAAAGTCGGGAGAAAACGTTTTTTTTTGTAATTTTGCAGTGCCGTTCACAAAGAGCGGCATTACAAATGACTGCTATATCAACTATCAAGAGCGCCTTTTCAGCGCATGTCCAGAACTACGCTTTCAAGGAGAATTGGAAGAGTACAGCCGGCCACTTCAGCATCTGACACCTCTGACATGATTTCAGACAGGCCGCACCCCGTCGGGAAATAGACGGACTGCGGCTCCCATCCACCCCAATCATTTCCACATTTTTCCCCTACCCTTTTCATGAACAATCATCGATTGCTCACAGGGCTGCTTGCCGCCGCTCTGTCGGGCGCCTGGGTGTGTGCTGTCGCAAACACGGATTCCACTGCAATCTCTCTCGAAGAGATTTTTGAGATCGCCGAGCGAAACAGCATCCAGCTTCGCACTTCGTTTTCGGCCGAAGATGAGGCGCGTCATCAGATCAGCGTGGCCCGCGCCGGACGTCTGCCCGACATCAACGCCTCACTCTCATTCAGCTACATCGGCGATGGATTTACCACGCGCCGCGACTTCTCCGATTATCAGAAAGCGCCAATACCCCACTAT
The DNA here is from genome assembly GCA_910579675.1 of uncultured Muribaculaceae bacterium. Classification (GTDB taxonomy): domain Bacteria; phylum Bacteroidota; class Bacteroidia; order Bacteroidales; family Muribaculaceae; genus Paramuribaculum. Next base: position 19,672 of record CAJTUF010000004.1, read on the forward strand.
GGCAATGCGCTGTCAATAAGTGTAAGCCAACCTTTATATACAGGTGGTGCCATAACATCGGGAATTGAGCTCGCCGACCTCAAGCTCACCGCCTCGCGATATGCTACCGAGCTCAAACGCGACAATATCCGCTTTCAGATCACCGGGTTCTACCTCGACATATATAAATACTCCAACTTGCGCGAAGTGGTGGAGCAGAACATGGCCCGCGCTCGCAAGGTGCTCGACGAGATGCACGCCCGATATGAGCAGGGTGTGGCTCTCAGAAATGATATAACCCGCTATGAGCTTCTTGTGTCAAATCTCGGGCTGCAGCTGGTAAAGATCAACAATACCCTCGACATTCTCAACAACAATCTCGTAACTATAGCCGGCCTCCCCGACGGCACCGTTGTGATCCCCGACTCCGCTATCCTCGACCGGTCTGTCGCTCCAGTAAGCGAGGACACTTGGCAGTCGGAAGCCGCTGCAAACTCTCCGTCGATCATGCTGGCGCGCTCACAAGTCGACATTTCACGCAAGGCCGAAAAGCTCACCCGATCCGAGCGGCTCCCAAAGATCGGACTGCAGGCCGGATGGAGCATCGACGGCCCTATACTGGTCGAAGTCCCTCCGATCAATCGCAATCTGAGTTACTGGTATGTAGGGTTAGGCCTTTCTTACAACATTTCTTCGCTCTTCAAGACCAATAAGGCGATCGCACGGAGCAAAGCCGCCACCTTAAATGCCACCGACATGCTCGCCGCTGCCTGCGAGAATACCGGGCTGGCTGTCAGAGCCGACTATACCAGATACCTCGAGGCTTATGAGGAGCTCAACACTCAGATTAAAAGCGTGGAGCTCGCCGACCGGAATTACTCTACCGTCTCGACACGCTATGCGGCCGACATGGCTCTCATCACCGATATGCTCGACGCCGCCAATGCACAACTCGATGCCCAGCAGCGCCTTGTCAATGCCCGCATCAATATCATCTATTATTACTATAAACTTCTGTTTACTTCTGGAAAAATATGAATCATCGAGCTAAAAAAATACTGTCATACATCATTACCCTCGCTGTGATTGCCGGCGCTGCAATATGGGTTGCCTCAAAGTTTATCCACGTCGGCAATGTGGAGTTTACCGACAACGCCCAGGTAGGTAGGCGCATAGTGCCCGTCAACAGCCGCGTGCAGGGATACATCAAGGAGATCCGATTCAAGGAGTATGAACCTGTAAGAAAGGGCGACACCCTCGTCATTATCGACGATGCCGATATGCGGCTCAATGTCGCACGCGCCCGCGCCGACTACCAGAACGCTCTCGCCGGACGCTCTGTTGCCGACCGTTCGGTAGGCGTAGCCGCTGCAAATGTAGCTGTCAGCGAGGCTTCGATCGCCGAAGCCAAGGTGCTCATGGAAAATGCGGCGGTCGATCTGGAACGCTACCGCAAACTGCTCGCCAAAGACGCTGTGACACGCCAGCAGTATGATGGAGCCGAAACCGATTGGAAGGCCAAGAAGGCACGCTATGAGATGCTGGCCCGTCAGCGTTCTGCGTCGTCTTCAATAGCAGCCGAGACCCGCCAACGTGTTGCCATGAATGATGCCGGAATCGAATTGGCCGCAGCTCTCCTCGCCACTGCCGAGCTTAATCTTTCATATACCGTCATCACTGCACCTTGCGACGGATACACTTCGCGCAAGGAGATACAGATCGGCCAGCTTGTCCAGCCGGGGCAGACTCTCCTCGATCTTGTCGATGCCTCTGAGGTATGGATCACTGCCAACTATAAGGAGACTCAGCTCAAGCATATTCATCCCGGAAGCGAGGTGGAGATCTCTGTCGATGCTATTCCGGGCACCACTTTCTATGGTAAAGTAGCCGCAATATCTTCTGCCACCGGAGCTGCCCTGTCCATGTTTCCACAAGACAATTCGGCCGGAAATTTCGTAAAGGTAAGGCAGCGCATACCGGTGAGGATCGAGCTCTCCGACACAGCATCGCTTGATCTCCTGCGCGCAGGTATGAATGTGGAATGTGAGGTGAAATATTGATATGGGCGACTGGCATGGGCCTCAGGGCCCTTTCGACATTCCAGATATCCCCGACTATGTGCCGCGCAGGCTCAAGCCGTGGCTCTTTATCTTCTTTGTGCTGATTGTGCAGTTTTCGGGCGGTGTGTATCTGGCAGCCGCTACCGACATGGTGGGCACGACGGCTCTGATGCAGGAAGATATTCTCATGGCGGGATATGCCTCGCTTACTGGCATGTCGATCAACTTTGCGGTAATGTTCAGGCTCAAGTTCAGGTTTTCCAACCGTATAGGCCTTCTCGCTTGCGGTGCTGTGCTGATTGCCGCTACATTTATCTGTGCCAACACCACCAGCGTGCCTCTCCTCGTGGCCACCTGCTTTGTGGCTGGTTGGTTCCGCATATGGGCCACTTTTGTCTGCAACTCTACCATCCAGCTCTGGCTCACACCGGTGCGCGACATGGCTATCTTTTTCTGCTATGTCTATCTCGTGGTCGACGGGGTGATCCAGCTCAGTGGCATAGCAACGATCTACACAGCTTTCTTCTCGCAATGGGAATACATGCACTGGATAATGGGTGGCCTACTCGCCCTGATGATGATTATGGTGCTCATCCTCGTCAAGCCGGTAAAGGGCCCGATGCAGATACCTCTGCTCGGCATCGACTGGATCGGAGCGCTCCTATGGAGCATATTCATGCTTTGCTTCACTTTCATCTGTGTCTACGGCAACTTCTACGACTGGTGGGATGCCGCTGAGATACGAGGAGCCGCTCTGCTGGGGATTGCATGTCTGGCCATAAATTTATGGCGAGCCTCTTTCCTCCATCATCCCTATATCTCCATCCCGGCGCTGACCAACCGCAATGTGGTCAGAGCTTCAGCTGTGTATCTCGTCTTTTTCACCCTCATGGCAACGGAACATGTGTTTGAACACAGCTATGCAGCAACAATCCTCGGCTTTGACGAGACCAACCTGATCGACCTCAACTGGTATGTTCTCGCAGGCATAGCGGCAGGAGCGCTGTTCACCTACCTCACTTTTGCCACCCGCAAGTGGAGATATAAAACCATGACCGCTATCGGTTTTGCTCTCGCAGCACTATATCTGGCATGGTTTTATTTCATGATCGACTATGGTGTTGAGAAGGAGATGCTTTTCCTACCCCTATTCACCAGAGGCTTCGCTTCGGTAGTGATCTCGATCGTATTTCTAACTTCTATTGTGCAGAGCGGATTGCACTTCTTTGTATTTCCACAGGCACTCACCGTCAACGGATTTACAGGAGCGGTGATGGGAGCCACTCTCGGACCGGCACTCGTAGGCGAATTTCTGCGCCACACCATGGCCTCAAACGCCGCTCTTATCAGCGCCCGGTTTACCGATGTGGGCTCTGGGGCAGCCGACCCATCACGTCTGGGGCAGTTCTACGGCCTTGCGCAGCGTCATGCCCTGATCGTTTCCATGAAGGAGATCTACGGTTGGCTGCTCATGGTTGCTCTCCTCTCGCTGATAATAATCCTGACAAGCTACGGACCCATCCGCCCAGCGGCAATATTCCCCAAGTGGAAAACTATCAGGAAGATATTCCGCCGGGAGACACGCCGGAAAATCCTCACTGAGGCTTGATACAATCCGGGAGGCCGATATGGATGGTCGGCCTCCCGGATTATTTATCTATTATCGTCAAGAAGATTTCTCAGGGCTTGACATTGAGCAGCTTTTCAAGCATCTGACCTGTGTAGAGCATCGGATCTGGAGCCGACGCAATAGCATTGCCGACGGCTATGCCATTGACTCCCGTGGCGAGAATCTGCTCCATATTGTCGAGGGTTACTCCCGCCGATGCCACTACCGGCTCATCCACTCCTGCGCGCTTCACCTCATCGACTATAGCGGCGAGCTCATCAGGAACCGACATATGCAGGCTCGCATAGTCAAGATCTTTGGCTTTAAGCGCTTTCACAGTGTCGGCGTCGGTCGCGTCGACCCCAATTATAGCATGGGCGCCGAGGCGCTGGCGGGCTTCCTCGCCCTCCTCTATGGTATGGACATGGATACCCGACACTCTGAGTTCCTCCACCACATCAATGTGTCCATGGATAATGAGGATGGTATTGGTCTGCTCACACTCGCGGATGACATCCATTGCAACATTGCGCACCTCATTGTCGGTAGCGCCGGGCATATCTATCTCTACCCACCGGCAGCCCGCCTCCATTACAAGGCGTATCTGTTCTACCGGGGTGTAGCGCCCTGTTCCGGGCCTGGTTATAAACTGTAGCATTCTGTTGGTCTGATAAAAAAGGGGTTTGATCTGTTGGGGCGGCAGGGGTAATACCGGAATGTAGACACGATGCCGTTTATCATACAACACTCTGGAGTGCCTGCAGGTTGCCGTTGCTGATGATTTCCGACAATATAGGCCTCAGTCCTGCCACAAAACACTCTACCGCTATCACCATGAGGATAAGCCCCATGAGGCGCATCATCACATTATTGCCCGTCTCGCCGAGCATGCGGTCGAGCTTGGTCGAGAAGCGCAATATGAAGTAAGTAAGGGTATATATGAGCGCTATCGAGGCGATGAGTGTGATCTTGAGCGAGATGGTTGAAGCATCCTCCATGAGCATGATGGCATTGGCTATGGCGCCGGGGCCGCAGAGCATCGGGATAGAGAGGGGGGTGATCGATATGTCGTCGGCATATACTTTCACCTCCTCTTCTTTGAGCTTGGTGTTGCTGTACTTGGCCTGAAGCATGTCAAATCCTATCTTGAGGATAATGAAGCCGGCTGCGATGCGGAAGCCGTTGGCCGAAATGCCGAAGAGAGTGAACAGCAGCTGACCACATATCGTAAATCCTATCAGGATAAGAAAGGATAAGATGGTGGCGCGGCGCACGATACGGGTTCGCTCCTCTTGACTAAGGCCCTGCGTCATAGAGAGAAACACAGGCATCGTGCCCAGAGGGTTAGTGAGGGTGAAAAAGGAGGTGAGGCAGATGAATGCGAAGGGTAACAGACTTTCCATGTCTATCTTGTGGAATATGGTGTGAAAAATGATGGCTTTTCCACCCGCAAAAGTACCTATTTTTTTGCTCCTCACCAAAGAGAGGCAAGAAACATTTTGCCTCTGCTCTGTGTTGTGATGTCATAAGACAGATTCATCACCATTCATCATCCTCTATTATGTTGTTACGCAATATTATTATTGCGGCGGCCGCAGTAGCTCTCGGTTCAGTATCTGCTTCTGCCACTTCTCCCGCCGACATTTTTACCGACTCACTCAAGGCATCACACCGCATAATACCTCTGCCCGGAAACGAGCCAGCGGTGTCGATGGACTCCATGCGCCGCGTAATCGACAAGTTTTACTACGATCAGTTCCGCAACTTTCAGGACCCGGCCGCTCCATATTTTCTGTTTATGAGCCGTGACGCCAACCTCGCTATGGGCATAGGCGGCTGCGTCAGGCTCAGAGGATGGTATGACTGGGGCGGCGCCATCCCGGCCAATGGATTTGTGCCGGCTCTCATTCCGATGCAGCCCGACCCCACACAGATGCGGCGCCTCGGCTCCACCCCCGCCGGAACGAGCTTATTTTTCAGAGTGATTGGCCATGCACGCGCCAACATCAATTATCAGATCTACATAGAGACCAACTTCAATGGCTACAATGGACGCGACTTGCATCTCAAGAAGGCTTATGCAATCATTAACGACTGGACTGTGGGCTATGCCAATTCGACATTTTCCGACCCGGCGGCACTCCCCCCTACTGTCGACGCACAGGGCCCAAACAATAAGATGGCAGTGACCGATGTCCTCGTCAGATGGATGAAGCCTTTCGGAAAGCACCTCACAGTGGCTGTCTCGGCCGAGACTCCGGCACAACAGACCGACGAGACCGATGGCCTTACCAAAAAATGCGATGAATGGATGCCCGACTTTGCTGCTTTTGTCCAGTGGGGATGGCGCAGAAGCGAGCATGTGCGCCTCGCGGCAATCTACCGCACTCTCGCCTACCGCGACCTCCTCAAGGAGCGCAACCTCAACGTGGCCGGTGTCGGACTGCAACTCTCATCGGTCTTCCGGCCCATTGACCCTCTCACCGTCTATGCCACCGTCACCGCAGGAAAAGGCACCGCTTCTCTCGGCGGAGATATGCTTGTGGGCAACTACGACCTTGTGGCCGATCCCGACCGTCCCGGTCGCCTTTACGCTCCATGGGCTCTCGGATGGTGTGGCGCTCTGCAGTGGAATTTTCGCCCCGACCTGTTTGTATCGGCCACTGTCGGACAAAGCCACTATATGCCCGACCATCGTCCTGAAGGACAAGCCTACCGCTATGGCACATATATTGCTGCCAACATATTCTGGAATCTCACTCCCCGCATGCAGGTGGGAGCCGAGCTCAACTTTGGCGAGCGGTCCAATTTCGACCACTCAAGCCGATGGGCACGCCGCATCGGAGCAATGTGCCAGTTCTCGTTCTGACACCCTTTCTCAATCCCATCTCCTCCCGGTCTGACAACACCCCGGCCGGGAGGAGTTTTTTTTCACAGTTAGCGACTTTTATTGTGATTTTTTCCGTATATTTGCATCGCATTACGTCGACCCGGACACAGCACGGCGCCCTACATCGAGCCTCTCTGCCTGTGTATCAGGTCGGTAGCGCATTTACCAATCATTATTCAGCGAAATATACCCCAACGTATCAAATCATATGATAGCAGCATCGATTCAAAGCTCCACGCTTGCGGTCACGGCCGCCCTCACGGGCATAGGTCTTGTGGCTCTTGCCATGTGGATTGCAGGCTTGATCAGCCCCCGGTCGTTCAACGCGCAGAAAGGCGAGGCTTATGAATGTGGTATCCCTACCCGAGGCGAGTCCATGGCTCAGTTCAAGGTAGGGTATTATCTTTTCGCCATCCTCTTCCTGATGTTCGACGTGGAGTGTGTGTTCCTCTTCCCTTGGGCTGTAAGAGTGCGCGAGCTCGGTGGAGCCGGCCTTCTTAGCATTGCCGTATTTTTCTGTATCTTAGTGCTGGGCCTTGTTTATGCCTGGCGGAAAGGAGCGCTCGAATGGAAGTAACTACCAAAAGCATGCCCTACCAGGACTGGAAGGACAATGAATATATCGAAAGCCTTGTCAAAGAGCTTCAGGACAATGGCACTAATGTGATCGTAGGATCGCTCGACAAGCTCATCAACTGGGGCCGAAGCAACTCTCTTTGGCCTCTCACCTTCGCCACCTCTTGCTGCGGCATCGAATTTGTGTCGCTCGGAGCTGCCCGCTACGACATGGCCCGCTTCGGATGGGAGGTAGCCCGTTCGTCGCCACGTCAGGCCGACTTCATCATGGTGGCCGGCACCATCGTAAAGCGCATGGCCCCGGTTGTGCGTCGCCTCTACGACCAGCTCGCCGAACCCAAATATGTCATCGCCAGCGGCGCTTGCGCAGTGTCGGGCGGCCCATTCCGCAAGAGCTATTGCGTGGTGATGGGTGTCGACCAGATCATCCCCGTCGACGTTTATCTTCCCGGTTGCCCGCCCAGACCTGAAGCAATGATCTACTCGATCATGCAGCTCTCCCGAAAGATTAAGGTAGAGCGCTTCTTCGGTGGCGTGAACCGTCAGGAGAAGCAGGAGGAGTTTCTCAAAGCTCATCCCATCGAGGGTGTCGACGACTGATTGCGATCCGACATTAACCACTCCACCCCATCATTCATCTATCACGTAACTCCTTAACCCCAAATACACCACCCCATGGCTGACCTGAAGGAAAAAATTGCCCGACTGTTTCCCGACGCCTCATTTGACGACGCCAACATCCTCGTGGTAAATATTCCCGATGCCCAATGGCACAAACTGGCCCAGACCCTGCGCGACGAACTCGGTTTCGACTGGCTCGTCACCATCGTAGGCATGGATTGGGCCGAGTCGCTCGGCTGCTATTATTACCTCACCTCGACCAAGTCGGGCGAGCACATCTCCATACGCGTCGCCACCACCGACCGCCTCAAGCCCATGCTCCACTCCGTGGCCGACCTCTGGGCTATTGCCGGAATATACGAGCGCGAAGTATACGACTTCTTCGGAATCGTATTCATCAACAATCCCGATATGCGCCGCCTCTTCCTCTCAATCGACTGGAAAGGATTCCCCCTCCGCAAAGACTACGACGCCGACGAGGCTGTCAATCCCGTCTCGACCGAAAACGAGCGCCAGACCGACTTCACCGACACTTGGGTGGAAGATGCCTCAGGAAAGGTGGTCAAAAAGGAGGTGCGTGTGTTTGCCCCCGAAGACTTTGTTGTCAACATCGGCCCGCAGCACCCTGCCACTCACGGCGTGCTCCGTTTCCGTACAGCTGTCGACGGTGAGACCATCAAGAAGATCGACCTCTACTGCGGCTACATCCACCGTGGCATCGAGAAGATCTGCGAGCAGCTCACTTATCCCCAGACTCTCCACTTCATGGATCGTCTGGACTACTTCTCTGCCCACCCATACCACCACTGCCTCTGTATGACCATCGAGGAGGCTGCCGGCATTGAGATCTCGCGCCGCGCTCAGGTGATCCGCGTGATCATGGACGAGCTCTCGCGCATTGCTTCCCACTGCCTCTTCATCGGCACATATTGCATGGACCTCGGCGCAACCACAATGCTGTTCTATACTCTCCGCGTTCGCGAACAAATTCTCGACATTATGGAGAAAACTTGCGGTGCCCGCATGACTTTCAACTATGAGTGCATCGGCGGCCTCATGCAGGATCTCGCCCCCGACTTCGTTGAAGATGTCCACAAGCTCCTCGATGTGCTCCCCGCCAACATCAAGGAATACAACAAGATATTCACCGGCAACGTAATCGCCAAAAACCGTATGGAAGGCGTCGGAGTGCTCTCCCACGACGATGCTATCTCCTGGAGCGTTACGGGCCCCTCAGGACGCGCCTCAGGCTGGGCATGCGACGTCCGCAAAACCGATCCCTACTCCATCTATTCCGAACTCGAGTTCGACGAAGTTGTACGCACCGAAGGCGACGCAATGGCACGCTTCAAAGTGCGCATGGACGAGATGGAACAGAGCGCACGTATCATTGCACAGCTCATCGACAATATCCCCGAAGGCGAAATCTGCGTCAAGGTGCCCAAGGTGCTCAAGCTCCCTCAGGGCCACTGGTTCCGCCGCGTAGAGGGCTGCCGCGGTGCATTCGGCATCTTCATCGAGAGCGATGGCACCACCTCGCCCTACCGTCTGAAGATAGCGCCTCCATGTCTGCCCGCAGCAGCCGTGGTCGATCATATCACCCGTGGCGCCAAGATAGCCGACCTCATCACTATCGGCGGCTCAATGGACTATATCGTTCCCGACATCGACCGTTGACCTTCCCGCCTCATTCATTTCCATAAGCCAATCAAATCATTCTAACAAGCGATAAGCTATGTTTGACTTCTCATTGCTCACCAATTGGATCCACGGGGCGCTGACCTCGTTCATGCCTGAGTGGCTGGCCGTGACCACCGAGTGTGTGTTGATCGGGGTTGTCCTGCTCACCCTCTACGCCCTGCTGGCTCTGTTCTACATATATTTCGAGCGTAAGGTTTGCGCCGCTTTCCAGTGCCGCATCGGTCCCGACCGAGTAGGCCCCTGGGGTTTGCTCCAGAGCTTCGCCGATATGTTCAAGATTCTTATCAAGGAGCTCATATCGCTCAAATATGTCGATAAGTTTCTCTTTGCTCTGGCCCCCTACCTCGTGATTCTGGCCTCGATGCTCTGCTTCGCTGTCCTTCCCTGGGGCAACGGGCTTCAGATCATCGACTTCAACATCGGCATATTCTTCCTGATCGCTTGCTCGTCGATAGGCGTCCTCGGCATCCTCCTCGCCGGTTGGTCGTCGGCCAACAAGTTCACCCTCATCGGCGCTCTCCGCTCGGGTGCGCAGATGGTCAGCTATGAGCTGTCGATCGGCCTCTCCGTACTCACCATGGTTGCATTTGCAGGCACCATGTCGGTGGGCGGTATAGTCGAGGCGCAGAGCGACCTCTGGTTTATCGTCAAGGGTCACATTCCCGCAATCATAGCTTTCATCATCTACCTCATAGCTGGTACCGCCGAAACCAACCGTGGCCCGTTTGACCTGCCCGAGGCCGAGAGTGAGCTCACCGCCGGCTACCACACTGAGTATTCCGGTATCCACTTCGGCTTCTTCTATCTTGCTGAATATCTCAACCTCTTTATTGTGGCCGGTGTAGCTACCCTCCTCTTCTTCGGTGGCTGGATGCCTCTCCACATTCCCGGATGGGATGCCTTCAACGGCGCTATGGATCTCATACCCTCGTTTATCTGGTTCATCGGCAAGGCTATCGCCATATCGTTTATCATCATTTGGTTCAAGTGGACATTCCCCCGTCTGCGCATCGACCAGCTCCTGTCGCTCGAGTGGAAATATCTCCTGCCGATCAATCTGGCCAATCTCGTGCTGATGGTGCTCATCATCGTCTACGGAATCCATCTCTGATCCCATCTCTCTCTTTTCCCGATTCTTCATCCCCCACTAATCCTCATATCCCTCAAGCAATGAGCGACAAATACGGAACCATAGCCCAGGTGATCGGCCCGGTAGTCGATGTGGCTTTCGACGGCTCGTCCGACGAGCTGCCCCCCATCTACACCGCCCTGAAAGTCGATCGTCCCGACGGCTCGATGCTGATACTCGAAGTAGAGCAGCACATAGGCGAAAACACTGTAAGGTGTGTGGCAATGGAAAGCACCGACGGTCTCCGTCGTGGCACCCGCGTCGACAATCTCGAACGCCCCATAGCTGTTCCTACCGGCAATCAGGTCAAAGGTAGGCTCCTCAATGTGATCGGCGAAGCTATCGACCGACTCCCGCAGCTCGACCGCGACAATCTGCGTCCTATACATCAGCCAGCCCCCGAATTTGATGACCTCACCATCGGCACCGAGATACTCTATACCGGCATCAAGGTGATCGACCTGCTTGAGCCTTACTCCAAAGGCGGCAAGATCGGCCTCTTCGGTGGTGCCGGTGTGGGCAAGACTGTGCTCATCATGGAGCTCATCAACAACATTGCCAAAGGCCACAACGGCTTCTCGGTGTTCACCGGTGTCGGCGAGCGTACCCGCGAGGGTAACGACCTTCTCCGCGAGATGATCGAGAGCGGCGTCATCAAATATGGCGAAAAATTTGCCGAGGGTATGGAGAAGGATCAGTGGAACATCGCCGACGTCGATATGAACGAGGTGGAAAAGAGTCAGGCCACCCTTGTGTTCGGCCAGATGAACGAACCCCCGGGCGCACGTCTGCGTGTGGCACTCTCCGGCCTTACCGTTGCCGAGCAGTTCCGCGACCAGGATGGTGGCGGCAAGGAGATCCTCCTTTTTATCGACAATATCTTCCGATTCACTCAGGCCGGTTCCGAGGTGTCGGCTCTTCTCGGTCGTATGCCCTCGGCTGTGGGCTATCAGCCTACACTGGCTTCGGAGATGGGTGCGCTTCAGGAGCGAATCACTTCAACCAAAAATGGATCGATCACATCGGTTCAGGCCATCTATGTGCCGGCCGACGACCTTACCGACCCGGCTCCCGCCACAACCTTCAGCTTCCTCGACGCCACTACCGTGCTCTCGCGTAAAATCGCCGAGCTCGGCATCTACCCCGCAGTGGATCCTCTCGAATCGACCTCCCGCATCCTTGATCCAAACATCATTGGCGAGGAGCACTACCAGACTGCCCAGGCCGTCAAGCAGCTCCTCCAGAAATACAATGAGTTGCAGGATATCATCGCCATCCTCGGTGTCGATGAGCTCTCCGACGACGACAAACTCGTAGTGAGCCGAGCCCGCCGAGCCCAGCGCTTCCTCTCCCAGCCCTTCTTCGTGGCTGAACAGTTTACCGGCCTCCCCGGAGTGATGGTGCCCCTGAGCGAGACTATCCGCGGATTCAAGATGATCCTCTCCGGCGAGATGGACCAGTATCCCGAACAGGCCTTCCTCAACGTCGGCACTATCGACGAAGCCATCGAGAAAGGCAAGAAGATGCTCGCCGAAGTAGGCGCCTGAACTTTGTAACTCCACCATTCAGCCATCAACCCTATCATCCCACACCACCCGACGATGACTCTCAAGATAATATCAGCCGAAGACATCCTCTTTGAGGGAGAAGTAAGCGCCGTGCATCTGCCCGGCACTCAGGGCGCTTTCACAGTGCTCCGCAACCACGCCTCCCTTATCTCGACCCTCACTCCAGGACGTGTGGAATACGATCTCCCCGGCGGAGGCCGTCAGGGGGTCGATATAAGCGGCGGCATTGCCGACATCGACCGCAACGTGGTGGCTGTCTGTATCTTCTAACTCTTCCTTTTCACTCATTCCTCCACCCTATCAATGCACACCCTTTTCCCTCTCATGAAAAGACTGCTCTTTACCCTTATGCTTGTCATCGCTGCATGGACAGCGGTGCCTGCCGCCCATGCCCTGACTCCCGGCACGGAGCATTCCGGCGCGCCTGAAGTAGATGCGGCTCTCGACGGGCAGGCCGTGGAGGATGAGGCCGAATCCGGAAAGATCAATCCTAAGGAGATAATCTTCGACCACCTAATGGACCGTTATGGCTGGGAGGTGCCCTTCAATCACCACAAATCCATCCCCCTTCCCATTATTGTGTTTGACAAGGAGGGCCATCTCCACATCTTCCTTTCCTCAAAGGTGGAGCATGACGCAACCTACACCACAGGTGGCGCCACATTCCGCATAGCGGGCGCCGACTCCCCCTACAAGGGTAAGGTGGTGCAGATACTGTCCGACGGTCAGGAATATAAACCCTGGGATTTCTCCATAACCAAAAACGTCTGCGCTCTTTTCATCACTGTCCTCCTCGTGCTTTGGGCTGTGATGGGTGTGGCCCGATGGCACAAACGCTTCGGCCACAAAGCCCCGCGCCGTGTCACCGGTATCATGGAGACCATCATCACCTTCATCTACGACGGAGTGATCAAACCCACTCTCAAGGACCGCGCTGCAAAGTTTGCGCCCTACCTGCTGACGGTGTTTTTCTTCATACTCTTCATGAATCTCCTCGGCCTCGTAGTGATATTTCCAGGTGGTGCCAACCTCACCGGTAATATTGCCGTGACCCTCGTGCTGTCGGTGATCACCTTCTTCATCACCAACATCTTCGGCACCAAGCATTATTGGAAAGAGATCTTCTGGCCCGATGTGCCTCTGTGGCTCAAATTTCCCATACCCATCATGCCGGTGATCGAGCTCTTCGGAGCGCTCACCAAGCCCGCGGCTCTCACTGTGCGTCTGTTTGCCAACATGATGGGCGGCCATATGATTGTCATCGTGCTCGTGCTGCTTATATTCATCTTCGCCGCCATGGGCCCGGTAGTGACCGGAGCCACCACAGTGGTGTCGGTGCTCTTCTCAATTTTCATGCTCCTTATCGATGTGCTCGTGAGCTTCATCCAGGCATATGTGTTCACCATGCTATCCACCATCTTCATCTCCTTTGCCCAGGAGCGCGGAGAGCATGAGGCCCACGGAGATAAGCATGAGCCCCTCCCCTCCACCGCAAACAAATAATCGAATCAACCTCTACTACTCATTAACCCCCTAATCCCCCATAATTATGTTAGCTATGATCATCGCAGAAATCGCAGGTCTTGCCAGCCTTGGAGCTTGCCTCGGCGCAGCAATCGCAGCCATTGGCGCAGGTATCGGTATCGGTAAAATCGGTGGCGCTGCCATGGAAGCAATCGCACGTCAGCCCGAAAGCTCCGGCGACATCCGAAGCAACATGATCGTGATAGCCGCCCTCATCGAGGGTGTGGCCCTCTTCGCTGTCATCGTGTGCGTTCTCGCCCTCTTCATCTGATAGTCAAGCTTATATTCCCCAGACCCACCCTATGGAACTATTTAAGCCCGATTTTGGCCTCATCTTTTGGATGTTCGTGGCCTTTGGCATCCTCTTCTTCTGTCTCTGGAAGTGGGCCTGGCCTGTCATCATAAAAGGCGTGGAGAGCCGTGCCGACCTTATCGACAAGGGTGTGGAGTATGCCCAGAGCGCAAAGGAACAACTCGACAACGCCCGCGCCGAAGCCGATCGACAGATTGCCGAGGCCCGTCGCCAGCAGGCCGATATCCTTCGCGAGGCCGACAAGATGAAGACTCGTATCATCGAGGAGGCCCGCGACGCCGCACGAGTCGAAGCCCGCAAGGTCATGGATGCCGCCAAGCTCTCCATCGACCAGGAGAGGAAGCAAGCCGAGGAGGCTCTCCGCAAGGAGGTTAGCTCCATGGCCCTCGCCGTGGCCGACAAGGTGGTGCGCCAGCAGATGGCCGACTCCGCCGCGCAGCGCAAGCTCGTCGACTCCCTCATCGATGAAATGGATCGAACAAACTAATCCACTTCCCATCCACCAAGCCTTAACACCTTTACTACAGATATGAACGAAGGTCTGATACCACGTCGCTACGCGAAAGCCCTCCTCGCTTTCGCCTGCGAAAAGAGAGCCGAGGCCAAGGTCTACGACCTTATGCAGCAGCTCACCCTCTCGTTTGAGGCGCAGCCCGCTTTGCAGCAGGCCGTGACCAATCCCTTCGTGAGCGCCGCCGACAAGACTGCTCTCATCGCCACCGCCGCCGGTTTAGACCGGCCCAAAGGGAGCGACGAGGTGTTCGACGACTTTATGAGGCTTCTCATAGCCCGCGGACGCATCGACCAGATCAGAGCCATAGCTCTGGCCTATATCGAGCTCTACCGCGCCAAATATAATATCTTCAACGTGAAGGTGACAAGCGCCGCGCCTATCGACGACGCCGGGCTCAACCGGATCAAAAACCTCGTGGGCCGTCACCTCGGCCAGGGGGCAAAGATCGAGTTTGCCCATGCTGTCGACCCTTCGCTGATCGGTGGCTTTGCCATCTCTGTCGGCAATGAGCGTCTCGACGCCTCCATTGCCGGCGAGATGAAACAGCTGCGCCAGCGTCTGCTCTCCAACTCCTAATCCCCCCGACTTTCCACTTCCCCCTCACTCCAATCCATTTCCTTATCAACATATTCAGCAATCAATGATTAACCCCAGCGAGATTTCCGAAGTGCTCCGACAGCAACTTGAGAGTGTCAACTCCAAGGTATCGTTTGAAGAGACAGGCACCGTCCTTGAAGTAGGCGACGGCGTGGCCCACGTTTACGGCCTCGACAATGTGTGTGCCAACGAGCTCGTAGAGTTCGAAAACGGCGTCAAAGGCGTAGCCCTCAATCTTGAGGAGAGCAACGTCGGCGTGATCCTGCTTAACAATGTCGATAAGGTGACGGAAGGAATGTCGGTCAAACGCACCGGCGAGATCGCCTCCATCCCCGTGGGTGAAGGCCTCCTCGGACGTGTCATCAACATCCTCGGCGAGCCTATCGACGGTCGCGGACCTATCCAGGGCGAGACTATGCACCTCCCTCTTGAGCGCAAGGCTCCCGGTGTGATCTTCCGCCAGCCCGTGAAGCAGCCCCTACAGACCGGCATCAAGGCCATCGACTCAATGGTGCCCATAGGCCGCGGTCAGCGCGAGCTCATCATCGGCGACCGACAGATAGGCAAAACCGCCATAGCTATCGACACCATCATCAACCAGCGCTCCAACTTCGAGGCCGGCAAACCTGTCTACTGTATCTATGTAGCAATCGGCCAGAAGGCTTCGTCGGTGGCCGCCACCGTAGAGACACTCCGTCAGCACGGTGCTCTCGACTACACAGTAGTAGTAGCAGCCACAGCCTCCGACTCAGCCTCGATGCGCTATTACTCGCCTTTTGCCGGCGTGGCCATCGGCGAATACTTCCGCGACACCGGCCGCGACGCCCTCATCGTCTACGACGACCTTTCCAAGCAGGCCGTGGCCTATCGCGAGATATCTCTTATCCTCAAGCGCCCCTCAGGCCGCGAGGCTTATCCCGGCGATATCTTCTACCTCCACTCACGCCTGCTCGAACGCGCCGCACGCATCATCGACAATCAGGAAGTGGCCGAGAAGATGAACGACCTCCCCGAGCCCCTCAAACCTATTGTAAAGGGTGGAGGCTCGCTCACCGCCCTCCCCATCATCGAAACTCAGGCAGGCGACGTGTCGGCCTACATCCCCACCAATGTAATCTCCATCACCGACGGTCAGATCTTCCTTGAGACAGCTCTCTTCAACCGAGGCATCCGACCTGCCATCAATGTTGGTATTTCAGTGAGCCGTGTGGGTGGCAATGCTCAGATCAAACCGATGAAAAAAGTGGCCGGCACCCTCAAGATCGACCAGGCACAGTTCCGCGAGCTCGAAGCTTTCACCAAGTTTGGCGGCGATGTCGACGCCGTGACAGCCCGCGTGATCGACAAGGGTCGCAAAAACGAGCGTCTGCTCATCCAGCCCCAGTATCACCCCATGGCAGTGGAAGAGGAAGTGGCTGTGATCTTCTGCGGCACCAAAGGCCTTCTCTCGGCTGTACCCGCCGACAAGATAGCTGAATTTGAGCATCTCTTCCTCCAGCTCCTCAACGCCAAATATAAGGAATCGGTGCTCGACGCCATCAAGGCCGGACAGTTTACCGACGATGTCACAACCAAGCTCACCGAAGCCGCAGGAGAAATAGCCGCACGCTACTCCCAGGCCTGATTATCCTAACCCCCTTAACACAACAACCTGATGGCAACACTCCGCGAACTGAAAGGACGCATCGCCTCCGTGGCCTCGTCGGAAAAAATAACCGGCGCCATGAAGATGATCTCCTCGGCCAAGATGCACAAGGCCGAGTCGGGACTCAAGAGGCTGCTCCCCTTCCGCCGGCAGATTGAGGGCATTATATCCAACCTTCTATCGGCCGATGCAGCTTTTGTATCGCCCCTGCTTGACCGCCGCGATGTGAGGCGCCTGACTATTGTGGTGTTTGGTTCCGACGACGGCCTGTGCGGCGCCTATAATATCAACATCCATAAGGCGCTCGTGGCCAAAGTGGCAGAGCTGCGTGCCGAACTCGGCAACGACATCGACATCGACCTTTACCCCATCGGCAACAAGATGGTCAACGCCATCGGCAAATATGCAGCAGGCGATGTGCACCTCCACTTGTGCCGCCTCGAAGGGGTCGACGCCAAAACAACCGGCGACGGCGTGAGAGTGTTTATCGACCATCTTCGCGAACGCTTTGTCAAGGCCGACACCGATCGGGTGGATCTCCTCTACATGAGCTTCAAAAGCGTGAGCAGGCAGCGGCTCACATATGAGCAACTCCTCCCTGTGGTTGGCGAAACCTTCACCGCAAACGGCGTGGTCGCCGACTCTTTCAAGCCTTACCTCTTCGAGCCCGACGCCACAACCATCTTCTCGACAGTGCTCCCGATGTTTCTCCTCTCGGTGATGCAGGAAGTGTTTACCGAAAACCGGGCGTCGGAGCAAGCCGCTCGCGTCATGGCGATGCAGAGCGCCAACGACAACGCCAAGAAACTCCTCGAGCAGCTAAGACTCGAATACAACAAACTGCGCCAGCAGAGCATCACCAACGAACTCCTCGACATCCTCGGCGGACAAGTGCGATGACACCATCCACCTCCACCTCTTGAAAAGATATTTATCCTCTCTCCTCCGCGATCTATCTCTCAAAACAAATATAAACGCATAAAACCTACATAATTTTCTATCAGACATGGGTAGTGTTAAAGACTATTTTTCGTCATTAGGGCAGGGCATCTCAAGCCTCCTCAAAGGAATGCAGGTGACCGGCAAGGAATTTATCACCCCTAAGATCACCGAAAAATATCCCGAAGACCGCAACACGGTCAAAGTGCCTGAGCGTTTCCGCGCCATCCTCACTCTTAAATACGACGAGGACGGACGCCACAAATGCATCGCCTGCGGTATGTGTGAACGCAGTTGCCCCAACGGCACCATACACCTTACCACAAAGATGGTAGACACCCCCGACGGAAAGAAAAAGAAGAAGCTCGACCGCTATTCATACGATCTCGGCTCCTGCACTTTCTGCCAATTGTGTGTCACCAACTGTCCTGTCCCCGGCAAAGCAATTGCCTTCGACAACGATTTTGAACAGGCAGTGTTTACTCGCGACAAGCTCGTCAAGATTCTCAACAACCGTCCTGAGGTGCCCGATCCGGAACCCACCCCCGAGGAGCTTGCTAAAATAGCAGCTGAAAAAGAAGCCCGCATAGCAGCTGCCAAAGCCGCCGCTGCCGCCAAGGCCAAGGCAGCCGCCGAAGCCAAAGCCATCGACGCAGCCGAAGCAAAGGCTGAGGACTCGCCCGCCAATCCCGATAACAAATAAGCCCATCAATACATTTTATGGAATCCGTAGGAAGCATCATCATGTACCTGATAATCGCATTGTCGATTATTGTGTTTTCGGTACTGACAGTGACCACGCGCAAGATCCTGCGCTCGGCCACCTTTCTCCTTTTCGCCCTATTTGCCACTGCGGCGCTCTACTTCAAGCTCGACTATGAGTTTCTCGGAGCAGTCCAGATCGCCGTTTATGCCGGTGGCATTGTAGTGCTGTTCGTGTTTTCAATCCTGCTCACCTCGCGCCCCGGCCACTCCTCGGAGCAGCTCGCATCGCGCCGCCGCATCACCGGCATCCTCGCAGCACTGGCCACTCTCGTAGTGGCAGGTGGAGCGCTCTGGAGCCGCTGTTCCATGGCGTTTGCCCAGCTCCCGGCCATGAGCAATCCCGACATGAAAGAAATCGGCGCAACCCTGATGGGCACCGGCGACGGTCAGCTCCTCCTCCCCTTCGAGGCCATCAGTGTGCTGCTCCTCGCCTGTATCATCGGCGGCGTGGTTGTCGCCCGCAAACGTTAACCCCCCACTACCATCGACCGATATGGATATAACGCTTATCTACTACCTGGTGCCGGCCATGATCATGTTTTGCTGCGGCATTTACGGGTTTATCACCCGCCGCAACATGATAGCCATGCTCATCTCCCTTGAGCTCATGCTCAACGCTGTCGACATCAACTTCGTGGTGTTCAACCGCTTTCTCTATCCCGAGGCTATGGAGGGTATGTTCTTCACCCTCTTCGCCATCGCTATAGCCGCTGCGGAGACCGCCGTTGCCATCGCTATCATCATCAATGTGTTCCGTGCCGTCAACAATGTCGACGCCCGCGACCTTAACAAACTGAAAAACTAACCGCGCCCCATGGACTTCATCATTCCCCTGTTAATCCTGGCCATTCCCCTCGGAATGTTTCTTCTGCTCGGTCTTACCGGCATGAAGATGAGCCACAAGCTCGCCGGAGTCCTCGGCACTCTCGGCATGGGCACCGTCCTCGTTCTCTCCTATTATACCGCCTTCACCTACTACTTCAGCGGCAACCCCGAGTTTATAGCTGAAGGTGTGCGTCAGCAGGCTGTAATCTTCAATGTCGACTGGCTCGCATTCACCCAAAACCTCATCATCCGGCTCGGATTCCTCCTCGATCCTATCTCGGCAATGATGCTCATAGTGATCCCCACCATATCATTCTGCGTCCATCTCTACTCTCTGGGCTACATGAAGGGTGAAAAGGGATTCCAGCGCTACTACGCCTTCCTGAGCCTCTTCTCCTTCTCGATGCTCGGTCTGGTTGTAGCCACCAACATCTTCCAGATGTATATCTTCTGGGAGCTTGTGGGCGCTTCCTCTTACCTCCTGATCGGATTCTTCTACACCCTCCCCTCGGCCGTATCAGCATCCAAGAAGGCATTTATCGTGACCCGATTCGCCGATCTCGGATTCCTTATCGGCATCCTCGTGCTCTCCTTCTATACCCAGACCTTCGATTTCCAGACCCTCACCTCCAACCCCGGAGCTGTGTTTGCCTCGACCGCAGGCGCAACCTTCATGGGTGGCTCGGTGCTCACATGGGCCATGGTGCTCATCTTTGTAGGCGGCATGGGTAAGTCGGCCATGATGCCCCTCCACATTTGGCTCCCCGACGCAATGGAAGGCCCGACCCCCGTGTCGGCCCTCATCCACGCCGCCACCATGGTTGTGGCCGGTGTATATCTCGTGGCCCGTATGTTCCCGGTATATCTTGCCGTGCCCTTCTCGCTCGACTTCGTGCTCGTAGTAGGCGCCATCACCGCCCTCTACGCTGCCATCGTGGCATGCACACAGATCGACATCAAGCGCGTCCTTGCATTCTCCACCATCTCTCAGATTGCATTCATGATGGTGTCGCTCGGCGCAGCCCGACCCGAATACCACGAATGTCTCGGCTACATGGCCTCGATGTTCCACCTCTTCACCCACGCCATGTTCAAGGCCCTCCTCTTCCTCGGTGCAGGTGCCCTGATCCATGCCGTCCACTCCAACAACTACACCGCGATGGGTGGTCTACGCAAGTATATGCCCATCACCCACTGGACCTTCCTCATCGGCTGTCTGGCAATCGCCGGTATCCCCCCCTTCGCCGGCTTCTGGTCGAAGGATGAGATCCTCGTGGCCGTTTACTCCTATTCCCCCTTCTGGGGTGTGTGGATGACCGCAGTAGCCGGCCTCACCGCCTTCTACATGTTCCGCATCTACTTCCTCATCTTCTGGTGGAACAACCCCGACTATCACCACCGTCCCCACGACGGCGAGCCCGCCATGAGCATTCCTCTGGTATTCCTCGCCGCTGTATCGGTTGTGGCCGGTCTGATACCCTTCGGCAAATTTGTCACCTGGCAGGGTCATGAATATATCATCCACATGGATTGGGTAGTGGCAAGCGTTTCAGTTGTAGTAGCCGTGATCGGCATCCTCGTAGCCCGCAAGCTCTACCTCAAGGAAAACGACGCTCCCCGCTGCATGGCCGATTCCTGCCGCTGGCTCTGGACCGCCGCCCACCATCGCTTCTACTGGGATGAGATCTACCTCTTCATCACCCACAAGATCATCTTCAATGGCATCTGCCGCCCGATAGCATGGTTTGACCGCCACATCATCGACGGCACCATGGACGGCTTTGCCACAGTCACCAACAAGGCATCCTACGCCATCCGTGGCCTCCAGAGCGGCCGAGTGCAAAACTATGTGCTTGTCTACCTCATCGGTGCCCTCCTGCTGGCTGTCATCACCGCCTGGTGTCTGGCATGATCATGAATACCAATCATCCATCCTATCATCTACCGCTATCCCCATACCTTTCATAGTATGTTCTCCAATATATTGATTTACTTCGTGGTGATCCCCCTCCTGATGCTTGCGGGGCTTGCCCTCTGCCGGAACATAAAGCAGATCCGTGCGGTTGCCGTGACCGGCTCCCTCGCGCTGCTCGGCCTGTCGGTATATCTGCTGGTCGACTATCTCGGCCTCCGCGCTGCCGGAGCCACCGAGCCCATGCTCTACACCGGATCATGGAGCTGGTTTCCCCAGCTTGGCATCAACCTTGCCGTTGGTGTCGACGGTATCTCCATCGCAATGATTATCCTCTCGGCTGTGATTCTCCTCACAGGCTCGTTCGCATCGTGGAAGATCGACCCGTGTCCCAAAGACTTCTTCCTCTGGCTGGTGCTCCTCTCCACCGGTGTGTTTGGATTCTTCATATCCATCGACCTCTTCACCATGTTCATGTTCTATGAGGTGGCCCTTATTCCGATGTACCTCCTCATCGGTGTATGGGGATCGGGCAACAAGAACTATTCGGCCATGAAGCTCACCCTGATGCTCATGGGCGGCTCAGCCTTCCTCATGCTTGGCCTCATCGGCATCTACTATCAAGGCGGTCACACCTGGAATCTCCTCCAGCTTGCCGCAGCCGATGCTATCGCTCCCGAATGGCAGCGCTTCCTCTTCCCCATGACCTTCGTAGGCTTCGGTGTGCTCGGCGCCATGTTCCCCTTCCACACATGGAGCCCCGACGGTCATGCCTCGGCTCCCACAGCAGTGTCGATGCTCCACGCCGGTGTTCTCATGAAGCTCGGCGGCTACGGCTGCTTCCGCGTTGCCATCTACCTCATGCCTCAGGCTGCCAATGAGCTTGCTTGGATCTTCCTCGTGCTCACCGGCATTTCCGTAGTCTACGGTGCCTTCTCGGCCTGCGTCCAGACCGACCTGAAATATATCAACGCCTACTCCTCGGTGAGCCACTGCGGTCTGGTGCTCTTCGCCATCCTCATGCTCAACACCACAGCAATGACCGGCGCCATCATGCAGATGCTCTCCCACGGCCTCATGACCGCCCTCTTCTTCGCCCTCATCGGTATGATCTACGGTCGCACTCACACCCGCGACATCCGTCTCATGGGTGGACTGATGAAAATAATGCCGTTTCTGGCCGTGTGCTACGTCATTGCAGGTATGGCCTCACTCGGTCTCCCCGGTCTTTCGGGCTTCGTAGCAGAGATGACCATCTTTGTAGGCTCGTTTGAGCACACCGACACCTTCCATCGTGTATTCACTATCCTCGCCTGCTGCTCCATCGTGATCACCGCGGTTTATATCCTCCGCGTTGTGGGCAAGCTCCTCTTCGGTCCCGTCTACGACGAGCACCACCTCTCGCTCACCGACGCCACCTGGTGGGAGCGCACATCCACCATCACTCTCATCATCTGCGTTGCTGCCATCGGCTGCTTCCCCAACTTCTTCGAGAGCCTGATCCGCTGGACCTTCAGCCCCGAGATATTCGCCGTTATCGGCATGAACTAATTGACCCACTCCTTCTGCAACAGATTTGACAATGGACTACTCACAGTTTTTAGCTATGAAGCAGGAAATAGGCCTTCTGGTCGTGTTCCTGTTGGTGTTCCTCTACGACACATTCGCTTCTGCCCGCGCCACCGGTGCCACAGGATGGGTCGCCGTGGGTCTCTTCACGATCTTCACCGTGTTTGGCTTCTGCCCCATGGTGTCTGAGCCCTCCGAGGCATTTGCCGGTATGTACTCGACCAACGCCGTAATGGCCGCAATCAAGAACATACTCAATGTAGGTACCCTCATCATCATGATCCAGGCCATACGCTGGGCCAAGCAGGATGTCGTGGCCATACGCCGCGGCGAGTTCTACGAGCTCATCCTGCTCACCCTCTTCGGCATGTATCTCATGATCTCAAGCCGCCACTTCCTTCTCTTCGTCATTGGTCTTGAGACCGCCTCGCTCCCCCTTGCAGCCATGGTGGCCTTCGACAAGCATCGCTATGAGAGCCATGAGGCAGCTGTGAAATATATCCTCACAGCCGTGTTCTCCTCCGCTATTTTCCTTATGGGTCTCAGCTTTGTCTATGGCCTTGTGGGCTCGCTCTACTTCGACCGCATCGGCATCGCCGTAGCCGAGAGTTCCATGAGCCTCATGCTCATTGTAGCCCTTGCCTTCGTGATCGGCGGTATCGGCTTCAAGCTCTCCCTCGTGCCCTTCCATCTTTGGACCGCCGACGTATATCAGGGCGCCCCGACTCCTGTCACCTCCTATCTCTCCGTCATATCCAAGGGCGCAGCTGCCATGGCTTTCCTCATCGTCCTCTGCCAGGTGTTCGCAGCTGCCTATGCCGACGTGTGGGAGTGGATGCTCTACGCACTGATCATCCTCACCATCACCATCGGCAACCTCTTTGCCATGCGTCAGAAAAACATGAAGCGCTTCCTTGCCTTCTCCTCGATCTCGCAGGCCGGCTATATCATGCTCGGCATCATGTCGTGTAGCGAGCTTGGCACCGCAGCTCTCATGTTCTACGTTCTGGTCTACATCTTCTCCAACCTTGGCGCATTCGGCGTGATCGGAGCTATCGAAAACAACACCGGCTGCGTGTCGATGGAAGACTACAACGGCCTCTACCGCACCAACCCCCGCCTTGCTTTCACCATGATGCTTGCCATGTTCTCCCTCGCCGGTATCCCCCCGTTCGCCGGATTCTTCAGCAAGTTCTTCATCTTCACCTCGGCCCTCTCTCAGGGTTCGGTAGCGATCTACATCCTCGTGCTCATCGCCTTGATCAACACCATCATCTCTCTCTACTACTATCTCCTCGTTGTCAAGGCCATGTATATCTCGACCGAGCAGGGTCCCGTGCCTACCTTCCGCTCCGCAGGCTCCGAGCGCTTTGCTCTCTGGATCTGTGTTGCCGGCATCATCGGTCTTGGTATCGTGAGCTGCTTCTACAATAGCCTCCTCTCGATTGCCGGAGTGTGAAACCGGATAGCCGGCCCTGAAGCCGGATCTTCCATTTCACCATTGATCCTCCTCCCATCGTTTCGACTATGAATATGTTCGCCCCGCCGGATGGTAATCATTCCGGCGGGGCGCTTTCAATATAATCATCCATCTATTCCCACCCACACCATCATGGCATCCAAGATACGACGTTCCACCATCCTTCCTATCATCCTGTTGATCTATTTAGGGGTAATGGCCTACATAGGCCGTGGCGAACTGGCAGCAGGCCATTATCTCTACTATTTCGGCATCATCGGTGCGTCACTGCTTTGTATAATCCTGCTCCGCATCTTTCTCAAGAAGCGGGAGCGCATGGCCTCGTCGCGCCGCCCGCGGAAATAAAAATATTTGGCGGATTCGGCCAACTGTCGTAACTTTGTAGATTGTAAGGAAATACCATATAAACGCTTTTTCATCACGATATGTATAAGATAGTCGACAAGCAACACTTCAGCTCAGCAGTAGTGAGATTTGAAGTGGAAGCTCCGGAGATAGCCCGCGCCCGCAAGCCGGGTCATTTCGTCATTGTCCGCGCGGCCGAGGGTGGCGAGCGCATCCCCCTCACAATAGCCGATGCCGACACCACCCGCGGCACCATCACCCTCGTTGTGCAGGCTGTGGGAGTGTCGACCCAAAAGATCAATACCCTCGAGCCTGGCGATTGTTTTGCCGATGTCGTAGGTCCGCTCGGACGCGCCACCCATATCGACCGTGTAGGCACAGTGGTGTGCTGCGGTGGTGGCGTAGGTGTGGCTCCCCTTCTCCCCATCATCAAGGCCATGAAGCAGGCCGGCAACAGAGTTGTGACCGTATTGGCGGCCCGCACACGCGAGCTTATTATACTCGAAGAACAGGTGCGCCCGTGGAGCGACGAGGTAGTGATCATGACCGACGATGGGTCCTATGGTCTCAAAGGCCTTGTCACCGACGGTGTAGAGGCTGTCATCAAACGCGAGAAAGTAGATCAAGTGGTCACCATCGGCCCTGCAGTGATGATGAAATTTGTCAGCCTGCTCACCCGCCGCTACGAGATTCCCACCATGTGCTCGCTCAACACCATCATGGTCGACGGCACCGGCATGTGCGGCGCCTGCCGCGTTACGGTCGATGGGCGCACACGCTTTGTTTGCATCGACGGGCCTGAATTTGATGCCCACAAGGTCGACTTCGACGAAATGATGATGCGCCTACGGGCCTATAACTGATCTATTCACTTCCCATCACCACCTACCTCATGCACGACGAAACCAACAATATAGCTGGCCGCAACAGCCAGTGGCGCGAAGAACTCCGCAGCGCGCTCACTGCAAAGGAGCGAACCGCCATTCCTCGAGTGAGGATGCCCGAACTCGACCCGACCTACCGTGTCACCACCCTCACCGACGAAGTCAATCAGGGCCTCTCGGCCGAGCAGGCAGTACTCGAGGCCACCCGATGCCTTGACTGTCCCGACCCTCAGTGCATCACCGGATGTCCGGTCGGAATCGACATTCCCGGATTTATCAAAAACATACAGCGCTCGCGCCCCGACCTGGCGGCCGGAGTGCTGCGCCTCACCTCTGCCCTGCCCGCAGTCTGTGGTCGTGTATGCCCGCAGGAGCGCCAATGTGAGAGCAAGTGCATCTACCACCGGATGCACAAGGAGCCTGTGGCGATAGGTTATCTCGAACGCTTTGCTGCCGACAGCGCCGCCGAAACTGCTCCTGCCGCTCCTGCCGCTCCGGTAGGAATCAAGGTTGCTGTGGCCGGATCAGGTCCGGCCGGACTCTCCTTTGCCGGTGATATGGCCTCGCGCGGATTCGACGTCACAGTGTTCGAGGCACTCCACGAAATCGGCGGCGTACTCAAATACGGCATCCCCGAGTTCCGACTCCCCAATGCCATTGTCGACCGCGAGATCGAAGCACTCAAGGCTCGCGGCGTGACCTTCGTTCCCGACACCATCATAGGCAAGACCCTCAGCATCGGTGAGCTCGCCGGGATGGGATTCAAAGGGCTCTTCGTGGCCTCCGGCGCCGGCCTGCCACGATTCATGGGCATTCCCGGCGAGAATCTCATCAGTGTGATGTCGTCAAACGAATACCTCACCCGCATAAACCTGATGGGCGCAGGGCGACCCGGCTTCGACACACCTGT
Source organism: uncultured Muribaculaceae bacterium (assembly GCA_910579675.1). Lineage (GTDB taxonomy): Bacteria > Bacteroidota > Bacteroidia > Bacteroidales > Muribaculaceae > Paramuribaculum. Next base: position 46,027 of record CAJTUF010000004.1, read on the forward strand.
GGCCCGAGGCAAAGTGGCGGCTATCATAGGTGGCGGCAACACTGCAATGGACTCGGCCCGCACCGCCCGCCGCATGGGATCGGAAAAGGTATATATCGTCTACCGCCGCTCAGAGGCCGAGATGCCGGCCCGCGTGGAGGAGATCAAGCACGCAAAGGAGGAGGGGATCGAACTTCTTACGCTCGCCAACCCTGTGGAGTATCTTGGCGATGAGCGCGGACATGTCCGCGCCATGAAGATCCAACGCATGGAGCTGGGAGAGCCCGATGAGAGCGGACGCCGCGCCCCGGTGCCCATCCCCGGTGCCATTGATACCATAGATGTTGATCTCGTGATCGTCTCTGTGGGTGTGAGCCCCAATCCGCTTATCCCCGATGCCGTCGACGGTCTCGACATCTCGCACCGTGGCACCATCAACGTCAACGACGATACCATGCAGAGCTCGCTCAGCTTCATCTATGCCGGAGGCGACATTGTGCGTGGAGGAGCCACTGTGATCCTCGCAATGGGCGACGGACGTCGCGCCGCTCGCGGCATGGCATCGGCTCTCATCCCGTGATCCATTTACCATAGCCCATTCCCAACAGCCGACCCCGCGCCGGAGCTGAGCATCATCAGCTACCACGCGGGGTCGGCTGTTGGTTTAGCCTTGGACCTGCCACAGGCTCATTGGGCGAAAAACCTGAAGGGACGCGTAAGATCGGCTGTCGGGATTATGACTATCACCGGAAGACCATCGGGGGTATAGTCTGGCTCAGGCAGCTTGAGCAGGTCGGCCATGATTCCCTCCATCTCGGCATGACTGAGCCTTGTGCCGGCGGCAATTGCCGCTCCGCGGGCAATTGCTATAGCCGTAGTGCGCCGGAGGGCCTCGGCACTGTCTACACCGGTGTCGGCCATAGCATCGTCGAGGATGCGGCGTAGGGTCTCGGCCACGCGTCCATCGGGTAGAATCGAAGGTACACCGTTGAGACTCCAGCTCGTGCCACCGAGATATGTCGGGTCAAACCCCATGGCTCGCAGTTCCCCCTCTATCGACTTAAGTGTCGCGCTCTGAGTAGGGGTGAGTTCAATGGCTTCAGTAAACATCACCCCCTGGCTGGTGAGCATCGGCGACTCTCTTCCGCTCATAATGCGGTCGAAAAGTATCCTTATATGAGCCCGGTGCTGGTCTACAATCATAAGACCGCTGCGCGAGGGGGAGAGGATATACCTGTTGTCGAGCTGTATGTATCCGGCGGCTCCTCTTGACTCGGCTATGTCGGGAGCTCCGAAATCGAGGGCGCTATCCACCACTTCGGGTAGCTTGACTTGGTTATCCCCTGCTGTGGATACATACTCCTCGGTTGCCGCCATCTCGGTCATCGGCTCCGATCGCCGGGATGCGAAATCGGCATAGAGCTGCTCCCAGTTGCGGGTGTTGATGCTCGACGCAGCGCGTGGAGCATAACCTCCTTCATGTGGCGATGCCGGGGCTGCTGATGGCGCTGATGGTGCCGACGTTGTTGCGAATGTCGAAAATGGATTGTAGCCCGGATCGAGCTCCACACCATGGGATGCGGCGGCATCCGGATTAAACACCGGAATCTCAGGGGCGTCGGTCATGTCAAAATCTATTCCGGCCGACGCATTGAAACGCCCCAGACTCTCCTTGACAGCCGCAACAAGAATCTGCCATATGGCGCTCTCGTTCTCAAATTTTATCTCGTTTTTAGTGGGATGGATATTTACATCTATCGTGTCGGGATCCACGTCAAACGACATAAAATAATTTGGCTGCATATCGGCCGGAAGAATATCCTCATAGCAGCTCATTATAGCCTTGTGGAAGAGCGGATGGCGCATATTGCGACCATTGACAAAGAGATATTGCAGTGCATTGCGCTTGCGGGCTCCAGTGGGGAGCCCCACAAAGCCGTCGAGACGCACTATCGACGTGTCGGTCGACACAGGGATAAGCTGCGACTCCAGACTCTTGCCGAAAAGGTCGGCAATACGGCGCTTGAGCGGAGCTTTCATCAACCGATGGAGCAGTGTGTCGTTGTGGGTAATTGATAGCTCTACGCCGGGATTGACCAAAGCCAGACGCTCAAACTCCCTCAAGACCTGTCCGAGCTCCACGGTGTCTTTTTTCAGAAATTTGCGGCGTGCGGGGACATTGAAAAACAGATTTTTCACCATCATGTTTGATCCTGGCACCCCCGCTTCGGGTTCCTGTGTCTCTACCTTGGATCCGCTTATCACCAGTCGTGTACCCACAGTAGCATCGCGCTTCATGGTGCGCAACTCCACCTGCGCTACAGCTGCAATCGAAGCAAGCGCCTCGCCCCTGAATCCCATGGTATGGAGAGCAAAAAGATCGGCTGCCGCAGTGATTTTGGAGGTAGCGTGACGCTCAAAAGCCATGCGCGCGTCGGTGTCGCTCATGCCGCAACCATTGTCGACGACCTGTATCAGCGTCCGTCCGGCATCACGCAGTATGATGTCGATCGTGGTCGCTCCCGCATCCACTGCGTTTTCAACGAGCTCCTTGACCACCGACGCCGGACGTTGGATCACCTCGCCGGCGGCTATCTGATTGGCTACCGAATCGGGCAGCAGGCGTATTACATCTTCTGTCATATCTCCTGCAAATTTACACTAATTCCACTGCCTCGGCAAACCATGTTATCAACCGCCGGTTTCAACATTGTCGACATTTTGTTGATAAAATTGTTAATAACTTTTTATCTCATTTTGCTTGCATATTAAAAATATTCATTCTATGGCGCTAATCTCGCAAAAAGGCTGTAACTTTGCATTACGAATAACCCCAATCCTCTACAATGTATAAGTTTTTACTGATTATATCTCTGTTATTTCTGGCTATAATGCCCGCAGCCAAGGCCCAGACACCGGCCCAGCAACCCCCTGTAGCGTGGTCAATAGCCGCTAAAATGACGGGAACCGACTCAGGAGTACTCACCATCACCGCCACTCCGGCAAAGGGATGGCACCTCTATGGCACCACACTTCCCGAAGGGGGGCCGAAACCCACCGCAATCGATCTAAGCGGCTCCACCGGAGTGACCTTCGACGGGATGCCTGAACCTTCATCGCAGCCTCTTACCGTCGACGACCCTCTCTTCGGCATGAAACTCACATGGTGGGATAAGCCGGTGAGCTTTACTGTGAAATTCCGCATTGCCGACGGACGCCCGTCGGGGCGCATAAAGGCCAAAATGACCTACATGGCCTGCGATGACAACACCTGCGCCCCTCCGGCCACCTCAACCTTGTTCCGCAACGTTAAGCGCAGCAAATAATCAAGCGTCGCGCCTGCCCTCCTTAAATCATAATACGACAAAAACAATTCAAACCACCTACAAACAGACCTCGATATGAAGCTCCGGCTACTGACTCTGGTCGCAATGATCGCGACCGTTATTGCCGCCTCGGCCCAGATTCTCAACCCCGTCACCTGGACCACTTCGGTGGAGATGACCTCCAATACCGAAGGTGTCATTAACTACACCGCCTCGATTGAGGAGGGATGGCACTTGTATTCAACCTCCCTCCCCGACGGAGGTCCCAACCCGACCTCAGTGACTTACGATCTGCTCGAAGGCGTTGAGCTGGTGGGCGAGCTCACCCCATCGCGTCCCGCTCCTGAGACCATCGACATGGTGTTTCATCTCAAGCTCGGATGGTGGACTGGCGACGTAACCCTCACTCAGGCCTTCCGACTCACTGCTCCGGCATATAACATCGAGGGCTACATATCCTATCAAGGCTGCAACGACGAAAGCTGCATCCCACCCACCAAGGAGACCTTCTCGTTCAAGGGTGGCGACAAAAGCGCAGCACCGGTTGCCACCACTACCACCGACAATGCAAGCACCGAAAACGCTGCTCCCGCATCGGCCGGCCGCGACTCCTCGGGATGGTGGACTCCTGTTGACTTTGCCGCTGTGGGAGGCGATGACGCCGCACAGACAGCCATAGGCGAACAGAGTTGGTGGTATATCTTCATATGGGGCTTCCTCGGAGGCCTTGTGGCTCTCCTCACCCCCTGCGTGTGGCCCATGATACCTCTCACCGTGAGCTTCTTCCTCAAAAAAGGCGGCAAGGAGCGCGGTAAAGCTGTCCGCGACGCCATCACCTATGGAGCCGCCATCATCGTGATCTACCTCGTGCTCGGACTGGCCATCACCCTCATCTTCGGAGCCTCCAAACTCAACGATCTGGCCACCAACGCTGTATTCAACCTCGCATTCTTCCTGCTTCTGGTGGTGTTTGCAATCAGTTTCTTCGGCGCATTCGACATCAAGCTCCCCTCCAAGTGGAGCAATAGCGTCGACTCCCGCGCCGAAGCCACCACCGGCATGCTCTCGATCTTTTTCATGGCCTTCACCTTAGCTCTGGTGAGCTTCTCCTGCACCGGTCCCATTATAGGCACCCTCCTTGTAGAGGCAGCATCGGTGGGCAATATCGCAGGCCCTACAATAGGCATGGGTGCCTTCGCTCTCGCGCTGGCCATACCCTTTACTCTTTTCGCTATCTTCCCCTCATGGCTCCAGGGCATGCCACGCTCAGGTGGATGGCTCAACTCAGTAAAGGTTGTGCTCGGATTCCTCGAGCTCGCCCTCTCACTCAAATTTCTATCGGTGGCCGATCTCGCCTACGGCTGGGGCATCCTCGACCGCGAGGTGTTTGTGAGCCTTTGGGTGGTGATCTTCGCCATGCTTGGCTTCTATCTCCTCGGTAAGATCCGATTCAGCCACGACTCACCTGTTGATCATGTGGCAATCCCCCGCTTCTTCCTCTCGCTCGCCTCGCTGGCATTTGCCGTTTATCTCATCCCCGGCCTCTGGGGCGCCCCCCTCAAGGGCGTGAGCGCTTTCGTACCCCCACTCTATACTCAGGATTTCAACCTCTATGCCGGAGGCGAATTCCGCGAGTTTGACGACTATGATCAAGGCATGGCCTTCGCCGCCGAAAACGGTCGCCCCGTGCTTATCGACTTCTCCGGCTACGGATGCGTCAACTGCCGCAAGATGGAAGGCGCCGTGTTTGACACCGAGGAGATCTCCGGTATAATCCGCGACAACTTCGTGCTCATCAAGCTCATGGTCGACGACAAGACTAAGCTCGACACCCCCTACACCGTAGAGGATGCCGGCAAGACCATCAAGATCACCACCGTTGGCGAAAAGTGGAGCTATCTGCAGCGCCACAAATTCGCAGCCAACTCACAGCCCTACTATGTGATGATAGGCAACGACGGCAACCCCCTCGCAGTGCCCTACTACTACGACGAGAATGTGGCAAAATTTGCCGATTGGCTCGCCTCAGGCATAAGCAAATATACCGCTCAGTAATCCCACCCGATTATTACCAAAATGCATACCCGTCAGGAAAAAATCGAAGCCCTCGGAAGAGTGATCGATACCCTCGACCGCCTGCGAGTGGAGTGTCCGTGGGACCGCAAGCAGACCAACGAAAGTCTTCGCCCCAACACCATAGAGGAGGTATATGAGCTCACCGATGCCCTGCTGGCATCCGACAATACCAATATATCCAAGGAGCTCGGTGATGTGCTGCTCCATATCCTCTTCTATGCCAAGATTGGCGAGGAAAAGGAGGCGTTCGACATTGCCGATGTAGCCGACCGTCTTAATGAGAAGCTCATATTCCGCCACCCCCACATCTTCGGCAATGTCGATGCCGAGACTCCAGAGCAGGTATCGGCCAACTGGGAACAGATCAAGCTCAAGGAGAAAGGGGGCAACAAGACTGTGCTCGCGGGCGTGCCGGCCTCGCTCCCCTCGCTCATCAAAGCCTACCGCATCCAGGAGAAAGCCGCCAATGTGGGCTTCGACTGGCAGGAACCGGCACAGGTGTGGGATAAAGTGAAGGAAGAGATAGCCGAATTTGAGGCCGAGGCGGTGGCAGCACCGAAAAACGAGAAAGGCAAGCCCCTGCCCGAGGCGCGCGAAGCCCTCGCCGACGAGATGGGCGACCTTATATTCTCACTTGTCAATGCCGCCCGCCTCTATGGCATCCATCCCGACACGGCCCTCGACCATACATGCCGCAAGTTTACCAACCGGTTTAACCACATCGAGCAGCAAGCCAAGGAGCAGGGCAGGGATCTCAGCACCTTGTCGCTCGAAGAGATGGACTCTTACTGGAACGAAGCCAAGCGACTCGGTCTCTGATCTGACCACTCCCCTCTTTAGTTTTCCTCTTACCCCCCCGAACTCATGAGCCTACACCGCATCTTCTCATTTATCACGGCTGCCACCGTGGCCGTTGTGGCAGCTAATGCCCGCACTCATTACGACTACACAGCCATACCTATGCCGGGGATGCCCTTCACATTTACCGTCGACTCAATAGCGATGCGAAATGACGTGACCCGCATCTACGGCCATCTTTACGGCACACCCCACACCTCGGCACGCATCGACGGTTTTTTCATCCAGCCCAGCGCCAAGCATGTGAGACCCGGCACAAAGATTGTAGAGAATGAAGCCACCGACATCGACGGCTTTGAGTTTACCCATCGCTTCCAGTGGGAAGACGATGGCGACATCCCCGTGGAGATCGACTTCGATCCCGTCCCTGAGGCAGATGTGTACTATATGCGCATCACCCACCCCAACGGATGGTATGGATTGACTCTGCGCAAAGGCAATGGTGAAAAACCAACCCGCAAAGTCGGACGATGAAGGTTTGCATCACAGAGAAGCCGAGCGTGGCCCGCGACATCGCCAATATACTTGCCGGGCCGTCGGCTCCCAAGCGCGACGGCTTCATCGACTGTGGCGAGTATAAGGTGACCTGGACTTTCGGCCATCTGTGTTGCCTCAAGGAACCACACGACTACACCGAGCGCTGGAAGAGATGGAGCATCGGCTCGCTGCCGATGATTCCCGACCGATTCGGCATAAAGCTCATCGACTCAGAGAGCTACAAACATCAGTTTGCCGTGATTGAGAAGCTCATCAGCGATGCCGACGAGGTGATCAACTGCGGCGATGCCGGCCAGGAAGGCGAGCTCATCCAAAGGTGGGTAATGCAGAAAGCCGGCACCCGCTGTCCGGTCTACAGGCTCTGGATCTCCAGCCTCACCGACGAAAGCATACGCGAAGGCTTCAAAAACCTCCGACCGCAGAGCGACTTTGAAAATCTATATCTCGCAGGCCTCTCGCGAGCCATAGGCGATTGGATTCTCGGCATGAATGCCACCCGCCTCTACTCGCTGCGCTATTCCGAACCGGGCAAAGTGCTATCGATCGGACGAGTGCAGACCCCCACTTTGGCTCTTATCGTCAAGCGCCACCATGAGATCGAACAATTCCGGCCCGAAGACTTCTGGGAACTCCGCACCACCTACTGCGAAACCCCATTCAATGCTACATCGGGACGCTACAAAACCCTCGCAGAGGCCGAAGAGGCATTGGCAGCCGTAGCGCCACACCCTCTGCTGATCGACAATGTGGAGAAGAAAAAAGGTCGCGAGGCGCCGCCAAGACTTTTCGATCTGACCAGCCTTCAGGTGGAATGTAACAAGAGATGGGGATGGAGTGCCGACACATCGCTAAAGCTCATACAGTCGCTCTACGAGAAAAAAGTCACCACATACCCTCGTGTCGACACCACATATCTATCCGACGATATTTATCCCAAAATTCCGGATATACTGAAACGCATGACCCCTTATGCTCCCCTCACCGAAAGCATCCTTGCCGGACGAATCCCAAAGAGCAAAAAGGTGTTTGACAACTCAAAGGTGACCGACCACCATGCCATAATACCGACAGGCCAGAATCCGGGCTCGCTTGTGGGCGACGAGCGCAAACTCTACCATCTTATAGCGCTGCGGTTCATAGCCGCATTCTATCCGGATTGTACATTCGCTTCAACCACTGTCACCGCCCATGCGGCCGACACTCCATTCAAAGCCACCGGCAAGATAATCGAAGATCCCGGATGGCGCAAAGTGTTCGCATCCGACACCTCGGCTGCAAAAAAAGAAGGAACTCAGGACGAGGACGACGAAGGACGGGTGTTGCCCGCATTCTCACCCGGCGAGCAAGGGCCGCATACACCTGCGCTTGTCAAGAAAACCACCCAGCCACCAAAACCCTACACCGAAGGATCGCTCCTGCGGGCAATGGAGGGCGCCGGACGTACGGTCGACGACGAAGAACTCCGCGAGGCAATGAAAGAAAATGGCATTGGTCGCCCATCTACTCGCGCAGCCATAATAGAGACCCTCTTCAAGCGTGGGTATATCAGGCGCGAGCGTAAGAGCATCGTTCCGTGTCAGGCCGGTATCGACCTGATAGCCACCATCAACGAGGAACTACTCAAGAGCGCCAAGCTCACCGGACTGTGGGAAAACAAGCTGCGTCGCATAGAGCGGGGCGATTATTCACCCGCCGAGTTTGTCGATGAGCTCAAGAGTCTTATCAGCCAGATCGTGGTCAATGTGATGAGCGACAATTCTTCGCGCCGCATAATCGCCGAGACATCAGCCATCCCAGCCTCCAAGACATCCAAGGATGCCGCAACCGCGGAAAAGCCAAAGAAAAAGCGTGCCACACCGATCAAAAGCCTCGATCAGGTAAAGTGTCCGGTGTGTGGCAACGGCCACATGCTTAAAGGCAAAGCCGCCTACGGCTGTAGCCGGTATGCCGATGGATGCACCTGCCTACTCCCCTTCTCCGACTATCCTGCCGACCTGAAGCCCGGCGAGCTTGCCCGTCGCATAAAAAAGCGCTTTCCATCGCCATCAAACCCGGCTTGATCGCACCCCGCCAATGGAGCGCCCCACATCAAAGCCCTCTCCGTCGTAGCTGCCATGCACGACGCTCGGAAGCCGGCATCTGCTCACTGGCATAGCTGAGCATAACCGACGGCATAAGACTCACATTTTCGTCCAGAAAATCACGCAAGGAGTCTTTGTAGCCATTTTTCCAAGCCTCACGGAGCATCCATCCTGCCGCTTTGTGCAACAGATCATGAGGACTTGTCAGCAAGCACACCGCACGTCGGAAACAAACGTCGGGGCGTCCATTGCGAATCAGCATCCAAGTGCTCACCATCGAAATGCGCTGTTGCCATAGCGAGTGCCCATCAGGTATGATCCATTGATCCATGACGTCGACATCAGGATTGCACACCTCATGATTGCCTACAATTTTTATGGCCGACAGATCGACCAAATCCCAATTGTTGACATACGGATGTAGAGAAAGATAGGCATCGAACACCTCGGTCATGAAACAGGTGTCACTCCTTTTCATCGCTCTGATATACTGCTCTACCATAATCAGCAGCCCGCATAGCCTGACCTCATGAATAGGCGACATCACAAGCTTTACCGCTTCAGGCAACCGAGTGTCCTTCCATGCTTCCTTGACCACCATCCTGACTTGCGGATTACGTAGACCTACAAACATATCGCCCTCTCCATATTGGCCAGGCCCCGTCTTGAAAAAACGCAACAACTGCTGAGCCTGACGGGCATCAGCCATGCTTAATAGCGCCGATTTGATATCGGCAGCGCAACAATAGCTCATAATGAAGTGATTTAAACTAATTTCAACTTCAAAAATCAATTTGTGGGTTGTTAAAATACAGCGCACTCATATGGAAAATCGCTGACATATGGTAATTATTCAATTACTTGCCATTCGCCGCCTTTGTCGGGGCCTATGCGATGGAGGATTCCTTCGGCTTTGAGTATTGCGAGGTGACGCTCCACACCTTTGGGTGTTATGCCGATTTCTTCTGCGAGTGAGCGGGTAGTGTGTTTCGGATTTTCGAGGAGCAGTTCTATTATTCTATCGCGGGTCTTGACCTTTTTCTTTGGTTGCTCTACCGGGGCATCTTCTCCGATTGATTCCAGATAGGATGATATATCGCGGTTGAGGTGTGCAATCATTGTGTCGGTCATGAACTGACGGAATATGTCCAAGTCATCGTTTTCACGGGTGGCAACCAAAGCCTTGATATATTCCTCCTTGTCGTCGCTGAATATTCGTGACGGGATAAGTCCGAATTCAAATTGCAGCCAGTTCATCAGCAGACGGGCCATGCGGCCGTTGCCATCTGCCCACGGGTGGATTGTAACAAGGTTATAATGCGCGTCAAAACTCATTTCATACAGCTCCTGCATTGACATTGATCCGTGATTGCGGCGCATAGCATTGAGCATATCGCAGAACTCTTTCAACTTCTGCGGCACTTTATTGAACGCCATGTAGGAACGACCACCAACTCCGGCTGTGACATTCACAAGGCGTATATCTCCGTTGGCAGATGAAAAATCGCCCAATGCTGTATGATATTCCGAACCAGTATTTTTCATTGTCAACGCCGATAACTCTTTCAGTCGTTCAACAGTGACATCAGCGTGTTCACGGGCAAAAACCAATGCCCGCTCGTATGCCACTTTCAGGTCAAGGTTCATGTTCTGCTCGACAAGGCTTTTGCCTTTCAAAGCAATGCCGTTGTCAAACATTATCTGATTTTCAAGCTCCGTAATGGTAGAGCCTTCAATCGCCGTGGAGTGAGTGATGATGGAGTACAGGTAAAACTTATCATAGTCCAACTGCCGGTCTATGCCAAGCTCACGGTATCTCCCTACTAAATTTTCCAATTCGGATTTCATAGGGACAAAATTACGCTTTTCTCCCTATATTTACAAATGCTTTTCAATTTTATCTTCGTATATAAATGAATATTACCCCAAATTTTGTGATACACCCAAAATCACTATATTTACATAATTAAATAAAAACAGACTGGTTTATGACAAACGAAATGACAAATGCTTTAATTGCGGCTCTAAATCGTAATGACAAAAAGGCAGTAATAGAAATCCTAAAAGATTTTGTCGAAAGATCAAGTTTCTCAAAAGAAGAAAAGGAAATCACAAAGACATATATAGATTTAGGCCACGAAATATTTGATGAGGTCGATTGTATAAAGGCAGAAGCAGAGTGTGTAAAACTTTGTGGACTATTAGAACAGTATCGTAATAAGAGAAATAAATGATAACAGAGTCAGGCACCGAGTATCACTACTTGATGCCTGACTTTCATTTTTGGGTTTGTTTGGCTGATTTTATGTGCGGAACCCCGAAGGGCTCGGCGTAGCCAATTATTTTTCTATCCATTCTTTTATTTTGTCGGCACTTGCCGGAAGTCGGAGGCCAGTGTGCCATTTGAGAGCAGGATAACCTTTCTGCAAAGTTGCGTCAGCTTCCGACATCGGGCTTTCGTATGATGTGCAGAAGGGATAAAGTTCCTTGCCCTTCAAATCCGTATTATCAAGGAAGGTGCGGATCACAGCCGGCTCTTCGTGCCACCAGATAGGGAAGCCGATAAAAACGGTGTCATACTGGCTGAAATCCACATCCAATGGTTTGATTGCCGGACGTAATGTCTGGTTCAGATGTTCCTGAGTGCATCGTGACTGTTCGTTTACCCAATCTACATCTTCAGCAGTGTATGGTTCTGCCGGAAGTATTCTCACAATCGGCGAGCCTGTAACTTCGGCCAATTTTTTAGCGGCAAGTTCTGTGTTGCCTGAGTGGGTGAAATAGACTATTATCGATTTCATTTCTTTCTCTGTTTTTGCGGTAGGTTCGGTCGCTGAAAGGTTGAAACTGAACAACAGAGCGGCTATCGCCATGACCGAGTTTATTATGTTTTTTATCTTCATTCTATTATTTGATTAGTTGTGATCCATCATGGAATGCCTTACCTATTATGCCTCCCAGTTCACGATAACTGCGTGTTTCAGAATCGTATGAGATTGGACGAAGCAGTGAAAAATCCAGTTGTCCGGCTTCATTGAACAGGTTTTCTTCCGCCTGAAGATTGACGACTTTGCCGACAACACGGGTTTCGCCGAGTTCATCATTGATTGAGATTACCTCACATTCCATTGTCAGTGGAAAATCAGTGATTACAGGTGCATTGACAAATTCACTCTTTACAGCGGTCACACCGGCTTTCTCAATCTTGTTTTCCTTTCGTCCGGATACAAGTCCGAAGAAATCACACAACAACATGATGTCAACCGTGCCGATGCTTAGAGTGAAAGCCTTGTTTGCACGGATATTTTCTGTTGTCTTGTGACCCACAGCAAGATTTAGAGCAACCTCGTGATAGCCACATTGACCACCCCATGCAGCGTTCATCGCGTCTGGCACACCGTTTTCATCGTAGGTGGCAACAATCAAGACCGGCAACGGAGTCACGATGGTTCTGTTTGAAAAATTCTTTTTCATAACCATTCTTATTTCCAGCCCATGAACATCTTGACAACCTCGGGCGCATGGTGGTCGAAGAACAGGCTCTGCTTTGTATCAAGACCCGCGATAGCAGCCATGTCGTCCTGCGACAGCTCAAAGTCGAGTATATCAAGATTCTGCTGCATACGCTCCACATGAACTGACTTCGGGATGATAATCACGTCGCGCTGAATGAGCCAACGGAGTGCCACCTGTGCGACAGATTTACCATATTTCTCACCGATTGTCTCAAGCACCGGGTTGGTAAAGAAGTTGTTGCGTCCCTCGGCAAGAGGAGCCCACGCCATCATGTGGGTGCCAAACTCTTTCATGTAGCCCTGAGCTTCAATCTGCTGGTCGAACACATGGGTTTCAACCTGATTGACAGCGGGAACAATCTCCACATTGCTTGCAAGGTCAATGAAATGGTCGGGGTAGAAATTACTTACACCTATTGCACGAACTTTCCCCTCTTTGTATGCCGCCTCCAATGCTCGGTATGCCCCATAGCGGTCGCAGAATGGTTGGTGGAGGAGCATCAGATCAATGTAGTCTGTGCCGAGTTTGCGCAGGCTTTCGTCAATGGAAGCCTTTGCTTTGTCGAAGCCATAGTTGGAGATCCATACCTTTGACACAAGGAACAGTTCATCACGGGCAATGCCACTTTTCTTCACGGCGGCTCCAACGCCTTCTTCGTTATGATAGGCTTGTGCGGTGTCAATCATACGGTAGCCGACACTCAGAGCATCGGAAACACAACGCTCACACTCGGCCGGAGATACCTGATATACTCCGTAGCCAATCTGGGGCATCACAACCCCGTTGTTTAATGTTACTGTCTTCATTGGTAGTTTTATTTGTTCTGCAAATTAAACAAAACTCTGAGATCTTCGCTTAATACAAACTTCGGTAAGTTATACCTATTTTACCTTATCAGAGTTGTCCTTTCAGAATTTCAAAGATTTCATCACGGGCAAACCTCTTGCAGCAGCCGGGAGTAAGCACGCAGCTGTCGGCAGAATCGCGTAACGCCTTTTCATCAGTGATACCCATCTGACTCCAATGGGTGGGCAGACCAATTTCCTGAATAAAGTCTTCAAGAAGATTGATACCTGTGTTTGCCGCACGCAAATCGTCACTGTCGTCCACGCCCCATACCTCACGGGCCATCCGTGCCAGTTTGGGTGCGCCTTCAGGCAGATAGTGACGATAGAGTGCCGGGTGTATCACTGCCAAACCCTGACCGTGGTTGCAGTCGGTGTAAGCGCCAACTGCGTGTTCAATCATGTGGCATTGGAAGTCCGTTATTTTGCCGAGTTTCAGCATCCCGTTTTCCGCCATTGCGGAGTCCCACATCAACTCGCCACGGGCAAAGTCATCATCAGGATTTGCTATAATGGCACGGATATTTTTAATCACGTTGCGCATTACCGCCTCGTTGATTTCATCTGAAACATTGGTGGCGAAGGGCTGCCCCATATAGGTTTCCATACAATGGCTCAGAGTGTCGAAAGCCCCGCTTATCACCTGTTTCATCGGGAGAGTGAGCGTAAGGTCACTGTCAAGAACTGCAAAACGGTGGAACGCGCCGAAAAGAGCCTGCTTGAGTTTCTTTTCCTCGTGGGTTATCACAGCTCCGTTGTTTTGTTCCGCACCGGTGCCGGATGCTGTAACGACAGCACCGCAGGGAATAAATTCAGTTGGCAGGCGGTGTTCATTATAGAACATATCCCAGACATCATCGTCAGTCTTTGCCTGAGCGGAGATGATTTTGCAGCAGTCGATTACCGAACCACCACCAACGGCGAGAATGAAGTCCACACCTTCTTTACGGACAACTGCCGCTCCTTCCTGAACTTTGGCATAAGTCGGATTTGGCATGATACCTCCAAAATCCACGACTGTCTTTCCGGCCTCTTCAAGCCAGCCGCGTATTTTGTCATACAGACCGGTGCGTTTCAGCGAGCCGCCGCCATAGGCAAGCATGACAACACTGCCCATATCAGGCATTTCTTTTTTCAGTGCTTCTTCGGCACATCCTTTCCCGAAGTATTGCTTTACGGGATATTGATATGTAAATTTTTCCATTTAATATGATTTATTTTTTTGATTTTTCTTGTTATAATGCCAGAGTTGCCAACTGTTTATGATGTTTTGCCACAAGATATAACTACTCGGAGCAATAGATGTGACTGGCAAAAGGTAGGTGTATGAGATCCATATTGCGAATACAGTGTTCTTCTGCCCAAGGCCCTGACCGCCGCTTATTCGGTCATTATAGCAGCCGCCAATGATTTTTCCGGCGGCAAATTGTATGCAGCACGTCAGAAGACCAATTATTGCCAGTGTCCATATTGTTGCATGGGTCGCATCGCTGTTAGCCAAAGACCGTAGCGTCTGACCGACAACAACCATCAGGGCAATCCCCCAAAGATAGAATGCGAGAGAACCGCAATGTTTAAGAATGATCTCCAACAGTTTTGGTAAGAATAGGCGTATGCCCCAAGCGAGAAAAAAAGGAAAGATGAGCAAAGGGAATACTTGTCGGCTTATAACCATCAACTGCTGAATGAATGTTGCATCGCCACGACCTTCTATAAGAGGGAAAACAACCGGTATCGACACCGCCGCAGCCATATTGCTGATGATTGTATATGATGTTAGCGAAGCTTCATTACCTCCCAACTTTCCTGTTATTACTGCCGCCGCGGTTGCTGTCGGAGCAATAAGACACACCATCGCTCCTTCAGCTCCTGTTCTGTAAGGAAATGATGGATCGAAAAATAATACAGCTGCAATCAGCACGCACGACAGTATCTGGAACAGCACAAGAATCAAATGCCATTTCTTTATCTGCATGTGGCGCGGGTTAATTTTGCAGAATGTAATGAACAGCATCACAAACACCAATGTCGGGATAAAGAATCCGACAAAACTTTCAACCGGAGCCTTCAATGGAGCCAATACATCTATGCAATGGAACATAAGAAACACCAATGTCCCCATCGTTATACTTATCGGCAGCGTCCAGTTTTTCAATATGGCGATTACGTGATTCATGCTATCTTATTACAGGCAAGCCTTGAACATATCCACAAGTTCATCTACCGACAAAGCACTGTCGCCCGCAAGTTGCTCCGCCGCATTGCGCAATGTCGCATCATCAGGCACTCTGCCATATTCGGAATAACTTGTCGGCAAACCGATATTTTTGAAATAGGCTTTAAGCCTGTCACAGCCATAGTTGATAATATTGCTGTCAGATTCAGTGCTATCCGGAAATATCGAGCATATATAGCGTTTGACATCTTCACCATGATGTATGGCTATTGTTCTGAGCCATTCCGGAAACAGAACTGTAAATGCCTGTCGGTAATGCAACGGCATACAGAGGCGGATAATCTCTACATCATTATAAAGACTGAAACACCATGATAACTGCTTGCCACAATACAACAGTTTGCTTGTCGTCATTGCCGAAGCCCACATCTGAGCGGCACGGGCATCGTAATCATCCGGATTCGACTGGACGGCCTTTATACTGTCACGCACGGTGTTCATTATGCTTAGCCCAAACCTGTCAGTCAATGGGAATGAGCCACCAAGAAACGGAACACTTGCCTGAATGAATGTCACGGCCCCGGCGTATGCACTCTGCACGGCATCAAGAGTAAACGTAAACTCCGGATTAAGCAGTGAAAAGTCGGCAAAGAAGCCATACAACGAGCCGTGTTCACCGGTTTCGAGATCGTCAATCTCCGCCGAGGCATCAGCTTCCGAACCACCGGAGGGATATGTCGGGACACTTCCGATGAAAAGCCTGTCTTCTTTTCCGGTCACCGGTTTCTTGAATGTAAGATAATCCCAGATGTCGTCATGCTTTGCTCCGAAAGCTATCATCTTGGCAATGTCCATACAGGAACAGCCGCCGATCCCTATCACACATTCCACATTATTGCTTCGGCATATCTCTATACCCTTTTTGACAAAGGCGTAATGTGGTCCGATACAATCAGGTAAGTCGAACCATCTTATGCCATTTGCCTGCAATTCGGAAACAATGGCATCATATGCTCCATTTCGTTTTGCTGAACCACCGCCATACACGAGCAGGACATTTTTCTTTCCGTTCAGCAATTCCGGCAGATGCGATACGGCATCTTTGCCAAAATATACATTTATAGGTGTCTGGAAATGGAAATTACTGCAAGTGTAATTCGCCTTGTTGGTCTTGTCCTTATCCAGAACAGCAGTCATTCTGCTTTGAGTATATTCTTCCATTAAATTTAATTATTTTAGAGTTGACATATCAATGACATAGCGGAATTTTACTTTGCCGTCGCGTACTTTGTCGTATGCCTCAGTTATCTTATCCGCATCAGCCGGAATTATCTCAACTTCGGGATAGATGTCGTTTTCAACCGAGTAGTTGATAGCCTCTTGTGTTTCAGGAATACTACCTATACGGGAGCCGAAAAGTCTGCGATCAGCCATTCCGATGAAAGAACGCATTGAGATAGTCGGCATATCCTCGTTTGACGGAATACCGACTATGCACATCTGGCCGTTCCACTTCAGCATCTTCATGTACTGAATCGGGTCGTAATTAGTTGGAATGGTGCTTATAATAAAATCGAAGGTGTTGTCAAGACCTGTCATTTCATCAGGATTAGTGACATTCACATACCGTTCCGCCCCGAGATTTGTGGCATCTCCACGTTTATCCTCAGTTATATCAAATACTGTTACTTCAGCACCAAGGTGTTTTAGATAACGTACTGCCATATAACCAAGACCTCCAAAACCTGCAACTCCTACTTTATCGCCGGCTTTAACTCCGGCAAATTTAATCGGCGAATAGGTTGTGATTCCGGCACACAGCAACGGGGCGACTCTTGACAAATCTGCATTTTGCGGAATGAGTATCGCGTAGTCCTCCGATATTACATAGTTATTGGAATAACCACCCTGTGTACGTTCATTATTATGATAAGGGTCATGGTCGTGGTAGGTTGAAACTGTGTGGCTGCAATAATGCTCCTGTCCGTTCTTGCAGAAATCACATTCATGGCACGAGTTGATTATACAGCCCACACCGGCATAATCTCCGACTTTGAATTTTGTGACATTCTTGCCCACATTGACAACCTTTCCTGCAATCTCGTGTCCCGGGACCATTGGATATTCTTCCTTGCGCCAGTCGCCGTGAACATTATGCAGGTCGCTGTGACAAATACCTGAATAAAGTATTTCCATCTGTATCTCATCATCACCGACAGCATGACGGTTGAACCCGTAAGGCTTGAATACGCCCGTTTCATCGAAAGCAGCAAAGCCTTTTGCCGGGATTGAATCCTGTGCTTGCAATCCTGTGGCAGAAAACAATACCATTGCGATACCTGCCAATATTGAAAATCCTTTCATGATTGATTACTCCGATATATTATGGAATTTGTAGCGTAACCAGACAATACCGTGAGGCTTTTGCTCCACTGAGAGAAGCTCCAGAGCCTGACCCTCCGCCGGACGTTCTTCCGAGTGTCCGAGGTATTCAAAGATTGACGGTGCGGTGGTCAGCCCGTCTATTCCGGGATAGATCACAAGGCTCAATTCATTGATAAGGCCTTGTGCAAGCATAGCTCCGTCAATTATGCCTCCGCCTTGCAGGGATATGGTATTGACATTGAAATAATGTTTGACAAGAGTGAAAACCTTACGGAGGTTGTGAACATCATCCACCACAAGATACGACACACCCTTTTCTTCAAGAGCCGCAAGATAGTCTGTTGTGGCATTCTTACCTATAATAGTAAGAATATTGTCGCCACGCAGACGGTCAGAGGTGAAGAATATATCGGCATCGGGGTCAATCGTGATAAACAGCCTCGATGAAGTTCGGTTGCCCACAAATACCTTTCCGCTTTCGCCCAACGGTTCGCCTTTAGGCTTAAATATGTACGGAAAAGCCTCGCAGGTGGTAGCCTTTCCGAACATCCACGCATCAGTGTCAAGGCTCTTGCCTATTGCAGCGTATTCTTTGAACAGCTCAGACGGATTTGTGCCGTCGAATGGAGCGGTCCAGCGTCCTGGCAACAGACGTCCGTCCACTGAACTCATTATGTGGCATATTACTTTTGGTGTCATATTTTATTATGCTTTTTGTGATTCTACAATTTTTGATCCGCCAAAAACATCGCTCATCGGTATGCTATCAAGTTGACGATCGATAGCCGCAACGTCCTCTGTTGATAGATTTATATCAGCTGCTCCGAAGTTTTCTTTCAGTCGGCAAAGGTGGCGTGTGCCGGGGATAGGCACGATATATGGCTTCTTACACAGCATCCATGCAAGGGAAATCTGCGAGGGCGTGGCGTGTTTCTCTTCAGCGAGCCGACGTATAAGTTCAAACAGCATCTCGTTTTCCTCAAAACTCTCACGGCTGAACTGAGGCATGGCTGCACGATAATCATTCTTGGGATTGAATTTTGAGTCGGCGGTATAGAAGTCCGACAGCAGACCGTTGGCAAGCGGAGAGAACGCGATAAAGCCTACATTCAATTCCTCAAGCGTCGGGAAAATATCCTCGTGCCACCTTGCCATCATCGAATAGCGGTTCTGTATAGCCGTTACGGGACATACCGCATGGGCGCGACGGAGATATTCCTCAGTAGTTTCCGATACGCCCCAATGGAGTATCTTGCCTTCCTGTATCAGTTGCGACATAATATCTGCCACAATTTCCGGCTCGACATCAGGGTCAATGCGGTGTTGCAGATACAGGTCGATATGGTCGGTTTGCAAGCGATGTAGAGAGCCATCAACAGCTTTCCGGATGCTATCGGGTGTTGAATCCGGAATCAGAGGATAAGGTCCCGGCTCGTGCGATTTGTCGAATGTAAGACCAAATTTTGTTGTGATTACAACCTTATCACGGTAAGGCTTCAATGCTTCTCCAAGCAATTCCTCGTTATCATGAGGATTTGTATCCGTGCCGTAAATTTCAGCGGTATCAAACAATGTGTAACCCATCTCCACTGCATCTGCAAGGAGTGTTTTCATTGACTTTTTATCAGCGGGTGCGCCGTATGCGTGGCTCATGCCCATACATCCGAGGCCCACCGAGGATACGGTTAATCCGGAAATTATACGAAACTTATTCATTATGATATATTTATTTAGTTAGGGGTTGATGTTTGCGCCACGGCTTAAAAACAGAGATTACAACAAGAAAAATCAATGCTATTGCTTGATAGAATGATGCGTCTCGAGCCATTTTTAGTGAGGTAAGTACCTGATTGTTGTTCAATGAAGCATCATAATTTTGAAGTATCGTACTATAAGCGTGTTGACAAGCCAGATAAAAGACCAGCGATGCAAGCAGTATCACGACACCACAAACTATCCACTTAACAATAATCCATCGTTGCTTAAAAAAGCCCCACGGCGTGAACATACCGTAAAAAATTCCTGTACCAATGCTCAATATCGCCGCAGGTACAGTAAGAAATCTGTCAATCCAAACCATACACTTATAATACATAAAAAGCTCCTGCCCTGTATCATAAGAAATCCATGAAAGAACCCACATTGCAATAATGCTGACCGCCCATGTCATGACTACAAGCAAATGCAGGATTTTCAAAATCTTGGTGCCGGTAGGATTGAGTTGTAGCATTAGTTTGTCTTTAATACCTTACGAGTTGAATTGCGGGATTTTACGATGTATATTCCGTTGCTGAGAGTATCAGGAGATACTACCCGGCCATTTAAGTCATAGTATGTTTCAGGTGTGTTTGCAGCCATATCTGCATTTATAGTATTTATAGCCGCAGAGTTGCCCTGCATAATCGGAGTGAGAAAGGCATCGAAGTCATTACCCCAGATTGAGGCATTGCCTCCGCTGCCATATCCATGCGGGTACCCCTCGAGCACCTTGGTTTCCACTCTTACCCCGGCTTCTTTCACTGCATTTGAGTTTTGGGTAAACTGGCCGGCAAATCCGTCGCGTGTGCCCCAGCAATAGAAGGCGGGAGGAAGGTTAGCTGCACGGAGTGTCTCAACATTGTTCATCGACACGCTCAATCGTCCATAGAAAGAATATATCATGCCCACGGCACAGGCTGAAACAGGCACGTTGTCAAGTTCATCGGGGCGGTATGAGCTGTCGAGAGCCGTAGCGTTGGTAAGGTCACGCCAGTTCAGCAGAACTTCGCCGTTCAATATACCTCCGGCTGAAAAACCGACAAGCGCGATGTTTTCAGGATTGATGCGATAGTCTTCAGCATGGGCTTTTACATATCGTATCGCCCTTTGCAGGTCAGTTGCGCTGGCCTGCATGGAATAAGGATTGATGCGGTAGTTCACAATAAAGCACTGGTAGCCCATCGGCACAAGCATATCAGCTATGTCATAGCCCTCGTTCTGCATACTGCGGAAAGCAAATGCACCTCCTGGGCAAATCATCACGGCTCCTTTGGGCTGAATATTCTCAGGCACAGTATATACCAGCATATTGGGCATAAAGTCAGGGCCATCGGAATTATTCACATTCTCGCGGAAACCGGGAATATTGCCTCGTTGCCAAAGTTCTACTGTCCCTTCCATCGGTGCTGTCGCACCTCCGGGGTTAAGACTGCCATACTGCTCGTTGATAAGGTCAATCCATGTCTGTATGCGGCTTTCATTGATAGAGCCGCTTGTAAGTCCAAGACCTTCAAGATGGTCGGCATCTGGTGTCATATCCACAATCGCCTTAAGGGTTTCATCACGGTAGGTTGATGCGTATGTTGTAAAGGGAACAACGGTTTTACCATCAAAATCATAGCTTTCAGCAAAAGTATGAAGAATCATGGGTGCGGTATGCCACCACACGGGGCCACCGAGAAAAACAACATCATATTCATCCCAGTTTGCAACACTGTTTTTTATGGCTGGACGTGCATTGCTGTCGCGTTCCTCCAATGCTACTTCAGTGCATGGGGTATATGAGGTCGGATATGGATTGACCGGCTCGATTTCAAACAGATCTCCACCGGTGATTGCCTGTACCTGCTGGGCCATGCGTTTGGTTGTGCCACCCCATGAGAAGTAGGCTATCAATACTTTTTCCCCTGAAAAATAATCAGAGCCTCCTCCTTCGCCCGGTTGTGGCTGTTCGGGCATTTCAGGTTCATGTGCACTGCATGATGTGAAAGTCAGCAGCATAAGAAGTAAAAAAAGATAATGCTTCATGCTTGTTGTGAATTTATAATTCTACTGATGCAAAATTACTGACAGACACCGAGACTATTGTTACTCTTTTTTCGGGTCGTAATTCCAAAATTTCCGAAAATAAAATCAATCCATTCAACGCTAAAAAAGAAAGACGACATCACTGCCGTCCTTCTTCCTTCATCTCATGTTTTTATATGATAATTTTAAATCTCCCTGTCGAATTTTTTACGATATATATACCCTTAAGATTTGTTACGCCCTTTATGATGCGTCCATTCAGATCGTATATCGTCACATCATTGGAGTTCAGATCTATTGACACATCTTCAATTCCGGCATTATTATCCGGATGTGATTCTTCCCATACTGCGCTGATACGGTTTACCCATGCCTCTACACCGCTGGTCGAACCTGTTGTACCAAGACCTTCAAGGTGCTCAGCTTCAGGTGTCATATCTACGATGGCTTGCAATGTTTCATCACGATAAGTTGCGGCATAAGTGCAGAAAGGAACAACCGTCTTGCCTTCAAAATCGTAGCTTTCTGCGAAAGTGTGGATAATCATAGGAGTTGTCCACCACCATACCGGACAACCAATGAAAACAATATCATAGTCTGCCCAGTTTTCAACGCGGTTCTTGATTTCAGGACGTGCATTATTGTTTTTTTCTTCAAGTGCGACTTCTGTACAGGGAGTGTAAGCCGTGGGATAAGGGACAACAGGCTCAATCTCAAAAATGTCACCTTTTGTCACATCCTCAATCGTTTCTGCCATACGGCGGGTAGTGCCACCCCACGAAAAGTAAGCGACAAGAACCTTTTTGCCGTTAAACAGAGTTCCATCACTTCCCGAGGCCAGCTGAGGCACATCATTCTCGGTCGCGCTACATGACAATATTGTCAAGAGCACCATGAATAAGGCGAAAATCTTTTTCATACCCGTTGTTTAGTTATGTTTGAAGTGCGATAATTATGGTTTGTTCCAAATTACGCCGCAAAGTTACAGTCACTTCATCTCTCGGGCATTACACTTTGTTCTGTTGTTTTTGCCAAATTTTCCGTTTCATCACACAATCGGAAAAAATGGCAATAGTTACAGAAAATATTCTCGTATCTATTTGTCTGGCTACTTGTAATTTTGCTTCGTGATAAATTTTCTAATTATGAATTATCTCAAATCAATCATTATCATTTTTATTTGCTGTCTGACCGTCGGTCTGGACAATATCGTATATGGAGCCAATCTGAACGATACCAATGTGACAATCAATGGTAAAATAGTTGATGCACGCAACAATAAAGGCATCGGAAGTGTTGATATTACCTTAATGGAAAGCAATATAGGCACAATAAGCAATTCTGACGGATATTTTTCGTTGACATGCCCAACAGTGTCTGTTGGCAAGGTTTCTTTCTCAATCAAAGGATATTCGACCGTAACCGTTCCATTAGATAGTCTTAGGAAAGGCGGCAATATTATACGATTGGACAGACAAGCCGTTGAATTATCTGAGGTTGTTGTCTATGGTGGAGATCCTGTTAAGATTGTAGAAGAGGCTATCAAGAAAATACCGGACAATTATTCGTTGAGCAATGACCTTCTTTCGGTTTTTTACAGAGAAACAATTAAAAAAGGACGCCGTTTTATCGGAGTATCGGAAGCCGCTATTGACGTTTACAAAACGCCATACAACAAGCGTGAAATCGCAGGGGACCGCGTGCAGATAGAACGAGGGAGACGCCTTGTAAGCCAAAAGAGCAATGACACAATAGCTGTAAAAATAGTGGGAGGTCCGAATCTTGCAGTCTGTGTGGATTTCGTAAAAAATGCGGATGTTCTGTTCTCAGAGAATGAGTTGTCGGATTATGAGTTCAAGATAAAAAATCCTGAACTTATCGACGACAGATTGCAGTACGTAATTGATTTCAGACCAAAGATTCAACGAGAATATGCTCAATTCCGAGGTTCATTATATATTGATAGAGAGCTTCTGGCGTTTACCAGAGCTGAATTTGAAATAGATCCGAGTGATAAAGCAAAAATGACAGCGGCTGTCCTTCACAAAAAACCGAGAGGACTGCGTTTCAATCCTCAAAAGATAGACTTTGTAGTGTCATACAAGCAGGTCAATGGCAAGACATACCTTAACTATATCCAGAATGTCATGCGGTTCAAATGCGATATGAAACGCAGACTGTTCTCTTCTGCCTATACAGCCTATACAGAAATGGTTGTAGTCAATAGAGAGGAAGGAACTGAGGCAAGAATAACTCGCAAGGATGCGTTCAAACCGCGTCAGATATTTTATGACCTCGTTGACCAGTATTGGGACGAGGATTATTGGTCTGATTATAACATTATCGAACCGACAGAATCACTTGAACACGCTGTTGAGAAACTGAAAAAGAACGGAAAGACTATATCCATGCAGTAATATATAAATATAATATGACAATGAAAAAAGTATTTGTTCTTACAGTTCTGCTGATTAGTTCTATACTTGGAGTTACAGCACAAGAAAATTCCTTCTCCAAAGAGGAACAGGAAATAATCAATCTCTCCAACGACAAATGGCAATGGATGTCGGATAAAAACGTGGAGAAACTTGCAGACTTATTCCATGAAGCATCACAGTTCGTACACATGGGTGGTTACTGGGGTAAGGAGCAAGAGCTGAACACAATCAAGGATGGTGGTATCTGGTATAAAAAAGCTGAGATACATGACCAGAAGGTTAAATTCACGGAGAATACGGCGACTGTTTACAGTATCATTCATCTCAATTCAGTAGTCGGTGGTAATTCTGTCCGCTTTCCATTCATCGTAACAGAGGTATTTGTCCGTGAGAATGGCAAGTGGCTTCTGTCCTCACTTGTATTTACTAAGACATTGGGGGAATAAAATATTTTTCGGAAAAAAGTGAAATACGCACCGTGAAAAATGAAAATCATGGTGTTTCGACAAATTGTTTAATAATCGTGCCTCGGCACAAAAAAACAAGATTACATGAAACTTAAAACGATTTTAATCATGGCAGCATCAGCTATCAGTTTTGGCACGGTTCTCCATGCACAGGATAATCCGTGGGGCCTTGTCTATGAGCAGGCAATCACCGAAAACGTACCCGGCAAAGTGAATATCCACCCGGTAAAATACAATCTCGACGGCATTGAGATAGCCGCAAACGTCTATACCCCTGCCGATTATAACCCCGATGAAAAGGAATATCCGGCTATCATCGTGGCACACCCCAATGGGGGTACGAAGGAGCAGGTCGCAGGGCTGTTCGCACAACGGATGGCCGAAAAAGGCTATATAACCATTGCCGCCGATGCCTCATACCAGGGTGCAAGCGGTGGTGAACCCCGCCACACAGACAAGCCTTATTTCCGTATCAACGACATTCACGGTATGGCGGACTATATCTCCAAATATCCCGGCGTTGACCCACAGCGAATAGGTGCATTCGGCATTTGCGGAGGAGGCGGTTATACTCTCGGTGCGGCCAAAAGTGACAAGCGTTTCAAAGCTGTGGCTACACTCAGCATGTTCAATTCCGGCCGTGTACGCCGCAATGGCTTCATGGACTCAGCCATGCCCACAATTCAGCAACGCCTCAAGGAAGCCTCCGATGCAAGAGAAAAGAGAGTCACCACAGGCGAAATTGTGTTTACTGGTGATATGAACCTGACGGATGAGGAGATTGAGAAACTTCCATTTGACCTCTACCGTGAAGGCGCGATATATTATAACCGCACCCATGCTCACCCCAATTCAACATTCCGCTACACAATGGAAAGTCTGATGGACCTGATGACTTGGGATGCGACAGACCAGATCAACCTTATCAACGCCCCGCTGCTTATGATGGCCGGAAACAAGGCTGATACCTTCTACATGACCTCAGATGCCTTTGAGAAAGCCACCGGTACTACCGACAAGGAATTGTTCCTCATTCCGGGCGCGACCCATATCCAGACATATTATGTGCCTGAATACGTGGATCAGGAAGTCAACAAACTTACAGAGTTCTTCGGCAAAAAACTATAACTCATGAACCGGTTGATTATTTCGTTTCTTGCATTTTTACCTCTAATATGTATGGCAATGAACATAGATGATTTCAAGCAACCATATCCCGCAGGTACGGAGATGAATGGCAATCCCAACTTCATCGGCACTGCATGGCTCTATCCATTGAGCCATGAAAAGGAGCTCAATGTACCGATGTTCAATGTTACATTTGAGCCCGGATGCCGCAACAACTGGCACCGTCACAGCGGCGGTCAGATACTTATCGCCACTGCCGGCGTTGGCTATTATCAGGAGAAAGGCAAAGCCGCCCGTCGCCTGTTTCCCGGCGACATCGTAGAGATTGCACCTGGTGTGGAACATTGGCATGGAGCGGCTCCCGACAGCTGGTTTGCTCATCTGGCTATTGAATGTAACCCTGAAAACAATGAGGTCACTTGGCTCGGTCCGGTCACTGACTCAGATTATCTTGATGCTACAAAAAATCCGGAGACCGTAACCGAACTCACACCCCGTCAACAGGCTATTGTTGCAATCGCTTCGTATGCCGCCATCGGTGACACCGACGGCTTGACAAAAGCTCTTGAGCAAGGTTTGACAGCAGGAATGACAGTCAACGAAATCAAAGAGCTGTTGATACAGGTATATGCCTACTGTGGTTTCCCTCGCTCTTTGTCAGCACTCGGTGTTTTCAAAAATCTACTCTCTGAGCGTATGGCAAAAGGCATAACCGACCCGGAGGGCGAATCGGCAACGGTGGTGAGCGACATTGACAAATACGGTCAAGGTGCAAAGACCCTCAGCGAACTCTCAGGAATACCTGTTGATGCCCCGGCACCATGGTACGAGGATTTCGCGCCCGGCATTAACCGCTTCTTGAAAGAGCATCTTTTCGCCGACATTTTCGGTCGCGGAGTGCTGCCCTACACAGACCGGGAACTTGCCACTGTGTCTATGCTCACCGCACTCGGTGGAGTCGAACCTATGGCAACCGGCCACATCGGCATCTGCCGTCATCTCGGAGTTACCACACCTCAGTTAAACTCATTGTTGGACATCATCGAGTATAATATCGGTCCGTCAAAAACAGAACCCATCCGCAAGATTGTAAACAGATGAGGACGTTAATAACTCTAATAATATCAGCTATGGCAATAACATCATCTTTTGCCGAAGGCATTGTAATAAAAAAACAAGGACAGTTCCCTATCGGGGGCACCACCATACAGCGCGAAGGCACTTTCAATCCCGACACTTTTGTCGGCTGGGCTGAGCAAGACCAAGCCGGACAAAGTTATCGTTGCGATCATGCGTTTGCCCGCTACCAGATACCTGCCAATGCGAAGAATATGCCGTTGGTGTTCGTGCATGGTTATGGCGGTGACGGAGTTTGTTGGGAAACTACGCCTGATGACCGTCCCGGTTTCGCAACTCTCCTGCTTGCCGAAGGTTATCCGACATACGTTCTCGACCTCCCCGGCCGCGGACACGCCTCCCGCACAAGCTCTACTGTTACAGTCGAGCCGGTAGCAGACGAAATGTTCTGGTTCGACATCTGGCGCATGGGTATCTGGCCCGAATGGAATGAAGGGACACAGTTTCCGAAAGACTCTCTCAGCGTCAGCAACTTCTTCCGTCAGATGGTACCCGATCTGAGCAATCATCAGCTTGATGTTCCGGCACTCGATGCAATGGCAAAGAAAATCGGAAATCAAGTATTAGTGACGCACTCCGCCGGAGGTTTCCCCGGATGGATGGCAGCTATGCGCAATCCAGAAGTGAAGGGTGTCGTTGCCCTTGAACCCGGAGGTTATGTTTTCCCCGATAGTGAAATTCCCGCTCCACTACCCGGTCTGACCGGAGGCTTGAAAGGGGTAGGCGTGCCGATGGAACAATTCATGGAGCTTACAAAAAAGCCGATTGTTATTTACTTCGGCGACTACATCCCTGAAAGCAACGCCACCACTCTTGGAGGAAGCAACTGGGAGGTGAGATTGAAGATGGGCCGTGAGTTTGTCGCGGCAATCAACCGTCACGGAGGCGATGCCACTCTTGTACTTCTTCCTGAAATCGGAATAAAAGGCAACAGCCATTTCCTCATGCAGGAACTCAACAATGATGTGATAGCCAAACTCGTAGCCGAGTGGCTCGATATGAAATTTCAAAAATAATTCGTAACTTTGCCATTATAATTGGCATATTATGGCAGACGAGAAATTATTTGACAAAATCATAATTACCGACTCCCTGAGCGAGATAGCCTCCGAAAAAATGGAAGGCTACCTCGCTCATGCTCTTTGTCTTGACGGGAGCATGGAATTTGATTTCAACGGAAAGCATTTCATTTTCGGGCGACATGACCTGATGATAGTACGCAAAGGTGGTCTTGTTGACAATATGCGTATCTCTGATGATTTCCGGGTGATGGTCATATATATCAATTCCGGATTTGTTGAGCATTGTACCCCGCAGTCAAACTACGGTATGAAGGGACAACTCGCTCTGTTCATGAACCCCGTGATGAAACTCAATGAAGCGCAGTTCGCTCTCTGCCTTCAGGATTTTCAAGGGGTGAAATACCGCTATGACACCACCGGATTTGTGTTTTACGAAGAAAGCATCCGCTGTGCTGTTCAACTCATGATTCTTGACTTTTTCGACTTCCATGCTTATAACTATGGGGAGGACTCCATTACGCCACAATATGCTGCCGTGATGAACAAGTTTTTTGCTCTGCTTGATAGCGGCGTTTACCGCGAACACCGGGAAGTGACATACTATGCCTCAGAACTATGTATCACACCCAAATACCTTTCGGAAATTTGCAAGAAAGTCAGCGGACACTCAGCCAACTTCTGGATCAACCGCTACACATCGCTCGACATCTCACGCCAGCTGCGCGACAAGAGCCTGACATTCGTACAGATCTCCGACATGTTCCACTTCTCATCTCCCGGCTATTTCAGCCGCTACGTTCAGAACAATCTTGGCATGAGCCCCTCCGACTACCGGGAATAATTCGAGATATGAAAGAAAAAATGAAGGCGCAACCATGAACTATACGGTTGCGCCTTTCTCTATGAAAAAAAGTGATTGGATTTATTTTTCTGGTGTTTTTGGATAACCCGGTTTCACCGGAATACGTCCGTCGTCCATTGCTGCACTGTATGCCAGCCATGCTACGATTGCCGCATTAACTTTCAAGTCATCCAACGACAAGCGTTCGTATGTATCCATTGTCGTGTGATAAGCCCTGAAATAATCCAACGGGTCTTGAATGAATTGGAAAGCAGGAAGTCCAAGGCGAGTAAAGCTCACATGGTCTGTACTACCGACAGACATGGGCGAAAAGGTGTCAAAGCCTAATGAGACCAAGGGCTGTTTCCATGCTTCAAAATATGGATATGCCATATCATTCTCTTCCATATATACACCTTTGAATCGACCGGAACCAAAATCCATGTTCAGGTACAGTGCGAAGTCATCGTATTCCGGCAACTTTTTCTTTTGCTCCTTATCGTAGAGCTTATGGTCGGCATAGCCTCTTGAACCATACAGACCTTGTTCCTCTCCACCCCACAGAGCAAGGCGGATAGTACGACGAGGTTTTATATCGAGGGCTTTAAGGATGCGCATTGCCTCTATCATTGTAATGCAGCCTGAGCCGTTGTCAGCACCCCCTGTCCCGCCGTGCCAGGAATCAAGATGTGCGCCGATAAGCACGACTTCATTTTTGAGTTTTGGGTCTGTGCCCGGTATCTCGGCAATGATATTGTTGATTTTCTGATTGTCAGTAAAAGTGTTTCTTACATCAAGCTCCATTTTTACCTCATCACCGCCTTTAAGGAGGCGAACCATTCTGCCGTGGTCTTCGGTGGGCAAAACTATCTCCGGCACAGGTTCTGGATCGCCTACTTTATAATTAACACCTCGTGAACCCGGGATATTGAAAGTCCCGTCGCCTACAATTACAGCCAACGGACGTTCTGCCTTTATAAGCGAGTCGATAGCCTGTTGCACGCCCTTGTTTGAACCGGACGACCATCGTCCCCACGGATTTGAAGGGCGATTATCCTTTGTCATTTCGGAGAGTTCCTCATCGGTATATCTTTTTGCCATAGGACGGAACGAGAGTTCATATTCCCTTGCGATTGGCATAATGACAATCTTCCCGTGGAGTTTTCCGCGATAGCTTGATAATGAAGTCGTATCGGGTGCTTCCAATAGGATGCAATCACCTGCAACTAACCCATCGGTACTCCCTGACCATGCTTTGGGATTTGCAGCGAAACGGCAGTAGTATGGAGCAGTCATTGCCACATAGTTTTTTTCGTTGTCCCAACCGCCTTTTGTAAATTCGGAGGCAAACTCGGTATGGACATTATCGAATCCAAAACCCTTCAATGTGTCCGTCACAAGTTGTTCGGCACGCATTTTTTGTTTTGATGCCGCAAGGCGCGAACCGAGTCTGTCAGTGATGAAATGTGAGATGCCTTCAACCTGAGAATGATTAAAGGCTTGGTCTTTTACCCTATACGCCATTTCTTCTGACTGGCGTGTCTGGGCTTGAACTCCTGTCGCAAGTAAAATTGCTGCAACAAAAGTCACGATACATCTTACCATTGTTATTTTAGTTTTAAGTTTATATCATCGAGCCATTGAGCTATGCCGGTTGTATCTCCTTCTTCTGAGATAAAACCGTTGGGGTGCAGTGAATTTGGTGTTGCGTTCACAATTTCGAGCAAAGTTTCATGAGGAAACATATTTGCGTATGAGCAAAATGGAACAACAATCTTTCCACTGAAATCATAGCCGGATTTTTTAAGGAAAGAAAGTACAGGCATGGGTGCAGTGTGCCACCATACGGGACCGCCGACAAAAATCACGTCATATTTATCAAAATCAGCGATGGTATCTTTCAATGCAGGAAAAACGCTGTCGTTCAATTCTGATTTTGCTTCCGACGCACAATCTTTGAAATCTTCCGGGTAAGGATCTTTTCTTTCAATACGATATAGCGTACCCCCGGAATGTGTTGCTATTGCATTTGCAATCTGTTCGGTGTTCCCACTTCGGCTGAAATAGGCTACCAATACATTGCGCGTCGTATCGGTCGATATTTCATCTCCGATATAAAGAGGCTCCTTGGAGCCGGTAAATTTGCTGCAAGAACAAAATAATATTCCTACAAGTAGTATAAAGATATATTTTGCTTTCATATTTGAACGATTGCTGGTAATGTTTCACAAAGTTATTCGATTTGATTTGCGGAAGTTCTATCAAAATGTCGGTGTATGATACCCTTTTTTCCACATTCATTGTTTTTGACTTTTTTTCGGAAAAATAGGAATAACTCACCGTAAGAAATGTATGTGCTATCCGTGGCCATCTCTGTAATTTTGCATATTGAAAACCTGATAATTAGTTTTTTGATATGAAAATGAATGTCTTTTTATTGTCAGTTGTTCTTCTGTGTGCATCATGTGCAGAAGATGAGGACATTATAAAGAAGGAGGACGATCCTATGAAACCAAATACGGAAATACCTGCCGGAAATAATGGCGGAAGCGATAACACACCCCTCGTAAACAGATTTAACTCTAATTCGACAGTTGCCGAAGTCATTTCGGATCCGGCTTTCGGGGATTTTGGCTATCTGTTATTTCCAGTTGACCGCAATGTGTCGAGGTCTATGACACTTGCCGACATCAGTTCATCTAATGTATATGTTTGGTATAGCCATATACAGCCGGAGAAAACTGTGGAGATTATAAATCGTCTGTATAGTGATGCCGCAGCAGGAAATCAGATTTTCTATCGGATGTATTCAGATGCTGAAATAGCCGCAGACCGTTCAAAGGCGGATACCGGATTATTCCTTTTCAGAGGGGAAGTAGGAAAGCCGTTCGCCATTACCAATGCCGGAGGTGGATTTATGTATGTCGGAGCTATGCACGACAGTTTCCCTCACTCTCTTGAAATAAGTAAAGCCGGATATAGTGCGTTTGCGCTGATATACCGACCTGATGATCCTTATTCGGATTTGGCGAAGGCAATAGAATTTATACACGATAATGCTTCGGAATTAGGAGTCAAGGCTGATGATTATTCTCTGTGGGGTGGCTCTGCCGGCGCAAGAATGTCTGCGGTTTTAGGTAATCAGGCATATCTGCAGCAGCTGACAGACCGTATTGACATTCCACAGGCTTCGGCTGTAATTATGCAGTACACCGGATATACACAAGCATCACAATATGATGCTCCGACTTATGTATGCGTTGGCTCAAATGATGGCATTGCTTCTTGGCGAACTATGCAAAACAGACTGCAACGTCTTTCTGCAATGGGCATCCCAACCGAGTTTCATGTCTATGAAGGATTAGGACATGGATTTGGCATTGGCATAGGAACTGTTGCGGACGGCTGGGTTAATGATGCTCTTAAATTCTGGCAAACGAATATGAAAACAGACGAAAGTGCAGGAATCCCCCCAGTATATGCAGATTGAGAAAAGGAAAAAATGGTAAGAGTTACCGATATTTTTCAAATACTTCAGATAAGGGAAGTTTGTTCTTTTACTGAATTAAAAAATACAAAATATGGAAAATAGAATATTAGGAACGACATCATCGCTCGAAGTATCCAGCATCGGACTTGGATGTATGGCTATGAGTCACGGCTATGGAGAACCTGCCGATAAGAAAGAGATGATAAAACTTATCAGAACCGCCCATGATTTGGGAGTGACTTTCTTTGATACAGCGGAGGTTTACGGCCCCTATACCAATGAGGAGCTTGTCGGTGAAGCTCTCGAACCGATACGGAACGAGGTGAAGATCGCCACAAAGTTCGGCATAAGCATGAATATGGACGATTTCAAGCAAGTGCTTGACAGCCGTCC
This sequence comes from uncultured Muribaculaceae bacterium, assembly GCA_910579675.1. GTDB lineage: Bacteria > Bacteroidota > Bacteroidia > Bacteroidales > Muribaculaceae > Paramuribaculum. The sequence continues at coordinate 78,469 of CAJTUF010000004.1, forward strand.
CGAAACAATCCGACGGTCGGTTGAAGGCTCGTTGAAGCGTCTTCGCACAGACCACATTGACCTCTACTATCAGCATCGTGTTGACCCCGATGTTCCCATTGCCGATGTTGCAGGAACAATCAAAGACCTTATGGACGAGGGTAAGATACTCCACTGGGGATTGTCAGAGGCCGGGGTGAATACTATCCGCGAGGCAAATTCTATCTTGCCACTTTCAGCCGTACAGAGTGAATTTTCCCTTTTCTGGCGTGAACCGGAGAATAACCTCCTGCCTGTTCTTGAAGAACTCGGCATCGGTCTTGTGCCGTTCAGCCCACTCGGAAAAGGTTTCCTTACCGGCGGCATAACCAAGGACACAAAGTTCGGGAAACACGATTTCCGTTCATCAGTGCCGCGTTTCCAAAAGGAAAATATCGAGGCGAACATGGCTCTTGTAGAGTTTGTCAAGTCTATCGCTGAAAAGAAAGGTATCACAACCGCACAAGTCGCCATTTCGTGGATATTATACCAGAAACCGTGGATTGTGCCTATCCCCGGCAGCAGAAGCCTCAAACACCTTGAAGACAACATTGCAGCAGCCGATGTAACCTATACTCAGGAGGAAATGGCAGAAATCAATGCCACCCTCGACACAATAGTTATCCAAGGCAACCGCTATAACAGCAACAACCAATCCCATATCGGGAACTGACAAACAAACATCATCTATACAGAAGGCAGGTCACGCACCTGCCTTCTGCATTTATGGTGAAAACACTAATCTCCAACCACATAATCTATCTCCAATAAGAGGTCAACCGCTGATACTGTCAGGTTAAATCTTGCACGTTGGTACAACCGGGTCGCTGAATACGGGTTCAGGTCGTTCAACACTATTGCCGCTACATTCTACGAGCACTCAGATGAGATAATCAACTATTTTGACAACCGTTCAACAAATGTATCCGCAGGATCAATCAACTCCAAAATAAAGGCCTTCCGGGCTAAATTGCATGCTGTCAACGATACAAAATTCTTCATCTCCCGACTCTGCAATCTCTATGCCTAAACACAGGTTTTTTACCATGCGCCCTTCTTTTGTCTGGAGATTTGCAGCCTGCAAATCCAGTGTTTTGGTTTAACTCTCGGTTTAACTTTCATAGTAAAACCACGGTGTATATAGATCGAGTAGGAGGTGAACACTAATCAGAGGTGTTCGCCTCCTTTCGTGTTCACTTGTCCTCTCACACCACCGTACAAGCGGTTCCGCATACGGCGGTTCCGTGCTTTACCGACTTTGTTTATCCTCGACTCGGTGTCTCGCGTTGACTTCGGCGCAATTAAGGTATCGTCACTTCTGCCTATTGTCGGTTTCCGACCTATCGTCCGGCAGTTAGCTCCTCTTCGGACATCTGACTACTAAAGACCTCTAATCAAACCATCAGTTACTGCTTGACTGCACGGTTCAGTCCTTCCCGAACCAACCCGTGATTCGGTACTATGACTTCGGCTGACTTCTCACGGCAAGCTTTACTCCGCAGTTTTGAGTAATTGGGTCGCTACTGCGTCCGTGAGACCTCCCCGATTAAGAGCATAATCTTTCACACTTATACCTGCTTGATTTACGCCACTCGTTCCGAATAGCTATCGGGCTTTGACTTCTCTTGCAGTCTTACCCACGAGCAAACGCCTTAGTATCAAGTTTCTGTACGTCAGGCCAGTGCTTTGCCGCCGACTTCCTTCACACCCAATGTCGCCATTGGCAGCTTGTCTTTGGCTGTACGCTTGCCGCTATTAGGCCACGTTAGGGACTTGCACCCGTTAGACTATGCCCATGTCGGGCGAACAAGAAAATCGAGTAGGAGGTGAACACTAATCAGAGGTGTTCGCCTCCTTTCGTGTTCACTTGTCCTCTCACACCACCGTACAAGCGGTTCCGCATACGGCGGTTCCGTGCTTTACCGACTTTGTTTATCCTCGACTCGGTGTCTCGCGTTGACTTCGGCGCAATTAAGGTATCGTCACTTCTGCCTATTGTCGGTTTCCGACCTATCGTCCGGCAGTTAGCTCCTCTTCGGACATCTGACTACTAAAGACCTCTAATCAAACCATCAGTTACTGCTTGACTGCACGGTTCAGTCCTTCCCGAACCAACCCGTGATTCGGTACTATGACTTCGGCTGACTTCTCACGGCAAGCTTTACTCCGCAGTTTTGAGTAATTGGGTCGCTACTGCGTCCGTGAGACCTCCCCGATTAAGAGCATAATCTTTCACACTTATACCTGCTTGATTTACGCCACTCGTTCCGAATAGCTATCGGGCTTTGACTTCTCTTGCAGTCTTACCCACGAGCAAATGCCTTAGTATCAAGTTTCTGTACGTCAGGCCAGTGCTTTGCCGCCGACTTCCTTCACACCCAATGTCGCCATTGGCAGCTTGTCTTTGGCTGTACGCTTGCCGCTATTAGGCCACGTTAGGGACTTGCACCCGTTAGACTATGCCCATGTCGGGCGAACAAGTAAATCCCGCCTTTGGTTTGAGGTCAAAGACGGGATTACAGGGATGTTTATTGCTTGTCAGCGAAAGGAGCGTAGTGGCAACGAGCGAGGAAGCGGTCGATGTCGGCTTGGGTGTACCAGTATTTGTCGCCGTGACGGGAGTAGCCGAGGAGGCCGTTGTCGCGTAGGCTTTTCAAATCGCTCTCTGTGATACCAAGGAGTCCCATCACAGAATTGTCATCGTAGATGGGCGAGTGGTTACATTGGATCATTGAGGCACAGCCTGAATTGGCATCAGATAACAAGAACATGATAAAAATAAACCCCAGTCCAATCCACGCATATGTTATAAGTGCAAAGGGATCATTATGTATAGATTGTGACATTACTGCGGTTATCACAACCAGTCCTGCGGATAAAGCATAATTGCAACAACTAACTTCGTTGCTATTCATCTGTTTTTTCCTTCTCATTTAAGTATAGTTCATTAGTATATTCTTGGGGAGGCGTAATAATCTCAATACGCAGATTGGCAACCTATCATAACGATGAGATTATTTGACTAAAAAATCAATCGGACAAACAAGCTCAAGGTTGTTTATCCGATTGACTGTAATTTGTTTATGTCGCCCGGAGCGATTAATACTCCTCTTCGTTGAACCAAATATGCGACACTGATAACCAATAAACTAACCGTAAATTATTGAGATATGGGGACGCATATTTAGCTATAAAATGCTGTAAAAGACCAGTGTGAAGCAGGTGATGAGGTCGAAATTAGGCAAATTCCTCCTCTATTACAAAGGGGAATATTCGTCCTTTATTTATCCTCGTCGGTTGTTGCGGTTGATGGTTTGCGTCCTCGATTTCCGCTCTTGGTGATGAGATTTCCTTTTCTTATTGTACAATGTGAATTTTGATACGGCTTATCTTCGCTCAGTCCGTAGTTGCGAAGTGAGCCATAAGTTATGCCTAATTGTTGAGGTGTGAATATGTCAAAGATTGAGGCAAGGCTTCCGAAGTAGTGATGCCGACCGTCAACCTCAACGTGAATAACTGTTCTTTCCATATAATTGGGGGTGTTTGTCGAGGCAAAGGTATATCTAATATTGCAAATATTAAAATAATGTCATAAAATTAACACTCTTTAGCTGTCTAAGATTGCAGGTATTAAATATATGTCATACCTTTGCATTGTCAACAAGAAACAATAACTCAAACACCATACAATGATGATAAACGCAATCGTAATCAACAACTCCACCGCTCATCGCGCCACCGTAATATCCACTCGCACCGAATCTGCCGAAATGGGCATGATGAAAGCAATGCTTATAGACACTCTCAAGGTGAAACTTGCCAACGGCATCGCGCACTTCATTTTTAAGAAAAAAGATGGCTCATATCGTGAGGCTTGGGGGACAACGCAACACAATCTTGCTTCGGCAAAAATCAATGGTAGAGGTGTGAGCCGTGAGATTTACAAAACAACCGCTTACTTCGATGTTGAGTGTGGCGAATGGCGGTCGTTCCGTTGGGAAAATCTTGTGCAAGTTTTCTAATGAACTGAGGGGGCGGTTCTGGAAGCCGTCCCCAACATTCACTTTCTTTGAGAATTGAATAAAACAACAATATCAAGACTTTAACCAACCGACATAAAACGGTATATACATTAACCTCAACAACGATACAAAAATGAGTCTTAAAGGAACAAGAACTACAGCGGATTATATAGAATGGAACACAATGCTAACTCTAATCCGTCGGCTCTATAAAGATGGAGACTATACAATGAGCCTCTTTATAGGTTGCGGTTGCTTTTTCGGATTGCGCGTTTCGGATTTGCGTCGGCTCACTTGGAAAATGTTGCTTGAGTCAGACCGTTTCGTCCTTAACGAACAGAAAACAAATAAGCGTAGAGTAGTCAAGGTAAATGCCGACTTCCGTTCACATATTGAAAAATGTATGTCGGCTTTGGGTGTAGATGATATGGACAAACCTTGCTTCATGTCAAGGAAAAATATGGTGTACTCAACACAGCGAATTAACGTCAAGTTGAAAGAGATAAAAAGCAAGTATCACCTAAAAGTTGATAACTTCTCATGCCACTCTTTAAGGAAAGCATTCGGGCGTAGGGTGTTTGAGCAGAGTGGCGAGAATGCACAACTCGCTCTTGTAAAACTGTCCGAACTATTCAACCATTCATCTGTGACAATTACAAAAATCTATCTCGGATTGAGAGAAAAAGAGCTTTTGGAAACCTACGATTTGCTTGACTTTTAGGTCGGTCGGTTAAATAGATGGCTCTATTTGAGCGTACTTTCACAAAAAAATGCTATCTTTGCACCGTGATTCCGAATGGAGTCACGGACATATTAAGGAAAGCGTTTTCGCATCGTTCCAATCGCTGAAACTTCGACAACTTCAACAATACACGGAATGGTGGTGAAAGTACGCTCTCTTTGGCTTGTATTGTCATACCCCTATGATATACGGTCAAAGTGGAGTTGCTATCACTTGCCGTGTATTATGGGAGTCGAAGCCCACAGCGATTAGGCGAGTGAAATGAGGCTCCACTTTCTTTTGTGTCTTATCAATAATCAACACATTAACAGCATCGGAGAGCCATAGATGCACGAAAGGAAAACTATGGGTCTTCAAAAGTTTACTTGCCGTCCCTCCGATGAGGATATGACTCGCTATGTCATTGAGAAGTACAATGATTTTACTCAACAGTACGAGGTGATAAAAGGGGAGATTTATTCCACCCTCAAGGCCGCACAATCGCGTGTGCATGAGCTGTTGGAAAAATACAGAGCCGAAAACGAAGATTTCTAATGGCTCTGATACAATGCAGAGAGTGTGGTCGTGACATTTCCGACCAAACTCTCACTTGTCCCCACTGTGGTGGTCATACTCTTGCGTGGGAGCAAAGAAAGGAAGCTAAACGAATCAGGAATTGCAAATTCTTGTTTAATTTACTTTCTGCAATACTCATTTTAACTCTTGCTGCGGGTGTGTACGGAACGTATATATGGCTACCATATATAGTGTCGAAGTGGGGAAGCTATCGCCTTGATGGAGGAAATATCGTTGAAATTGGGTTGTCTTTGTGCGGATTTTTTATTGTGTGCTATGCTGTTACAATCAAGAGACCTCGTATATTCAAGGTGGTTTCATTTTCTTTCCTTGGGGTATTTCTTATCTCTTGCTTAGTTTATATAGGAGTAAACTATGTAACCGATGTGATACCTAAACATAAGTTTATTGATAGCTATTATAATGCAAATTCATTACAGAACCTACAAGATAAGATATTGGTAACCGAAGATGATGTAAAGATAACCTTTAATGGTGACCAAGCGTATCTAAAGGGAGACGGTTTAGATTTGCGACTGAAAGTAGATAGTGTGTCAGAGGGTGGCGAAATCTTTATTCCATGTGAATATACCGAGTTAAAACAACTGCTTTCAGACAATAGTTTTGAGAAATATTTCTATACGTCAAAGATACGACATTGTAATAAAGGCATTGGTTGTTTTAGTTTGACACCGAGTTATTATGGTACATTTAGGCTTAGCTATAATGACTACTATTTTGTAGCCCCAAAACTCGAATTACGACCAACGTATAAACATTGGAATAGTTCTGTCGGAGATATTGCTTCTGGTGTCACGGTGTCAAGTGCTGATAATGCAAACGCTGGTTGGTATGAAATTGTGTGGAGGCATAAAAATTGTCGTATTATTCAGAAATAGATATTAGTGAATATTGCAAATCTGACTAACTCGCTGATTTGCAGAACGCAACCTCAACTTGATTAAAGTCAGCCTCATCGGTATGTACACTTCCAATGAGGTTGAACTGTTTTTGAATATTCGCGGAGGTGGTTATGCGGCTTGGTCGAGGAGGTTGTATAGCCAACCGTAATCAGCAGGGCGCAAGGTTTGGGCGAGGTCTCGATATACGGCTATTGTCTTATTAACTGAGTTGCGGTTATCGTAGAATCGGCTGATGGCTTCGCGGATTTTGGGAATGTCATAGCCAAACTTTTCAAGTACGGCGCATCTCTCAAAGTCTCGGAGTGTCTTGACCTCTTTTTCCTCAGTTGACATTTTTACGGCAGAGACAATCGCCTCACGAATCGGATTGTTTGAGGCATTAAGCACACTTTGCACCGATGGTGATTCAATATTGAGGGCATCGCGAATAGCTTGCATGGAGTTGAGATTTAACTCAAGTCGAGTCTTGTCCTTGAAGTAATCCACAACTTCTTGACTATTTTCAAGCTCGCAGAGGAAGTCAAGGTTTGATTGCTTCTGCATTTCTGCCTCCTTATTATATACTGTGAGCCGTCGTTGGTATTTTGAAGTCTTGACGGTCTTGCGGATTACAATACCTCCTCGATATGTCTCAACCGTCCATTTTGGTGATGATATATGCGAAAGTATGAAGTGAGAGAGTCGTTCTGAGTCAATGTTGTCGATGTCAACAGTCACATCGCACTGTCCAACAACACCCTCATCTATTATTCGTTGGGGATTGAGTGAGAATAACCCAAGGCTATTTATGCGGTCGATGCATTCTGATATTGTTTCGGCACTGATGAGGTGAGGGTATTTCTCACCGAGAATTTTGCCACTAAATTCTATGCTTACCTTAAATTCCGCAGGGGTAACTATCACATGTAGCGAAGGACGATTGTAGTTAAATTTGTAACGCAGGATTTCACCTCCTTTACTTGTTGCTTCAAAGTGAGGATTGGCTTCATAGCCGCTAATGGCTGATATTGGGGCTATGATTTTGATTTTGTCAAATCGGTTCATTGCTGTGGGGAATTATGGCTGTTTACTCCATTTTGGATTGTTTTGTCATATTGAGAAGTAGGGATAGTTGGTTTTGTTGGCTCGGTAGGTGTTGAGGTCGGGCGGCTCGGCACACCTTGCCAATAGTTTTTCATTCCTTTGCTGATTGCTTCGCGGTGGGTGTCGCTCTTGGAGCGACCCTTCATTGACTGAGAGATTTTCAATTTTGTCACGTTGCTGAGTTCGCGATACTGTCTTTGGGGTGTTGTATTCATTGTTATGTAGGGTTATTCATTAAATAAATAGTATGGTAAGTTTGAAAAGTGAAATCTGTGGGAATCCGAATTAGAAAAATTTTCAGACGGTACACGGTATGAGAGTAGCTGTACTTACTGAAAAGTAAGTATATCAAGAGCCAGGTTACAGCACTTATGTCATTGCGGGATAGGCAGGTAGCCTTATATATAGCCAGCAAACTACCTCTCCCAGGATGTTCAGCTAAAGCCTCTGAGGTGTCAAGCTGCAGAAATTATCGGCTCTACTTTGCACAATAACAGCAACTTATCTATATCATCCTGCTGATACCAATACTTATCACCTATTTGGCTATATCCAAGCAAGCCATCGTCCCTATACTTTTTCAGGAGTTTGTCTTGAATACCCAAAAGTTCTTTAACCTCCTTATTATTAAGGATTTTATATGGCTTTACTAATTCTCGCAAGGTTCTGACTTCCCTTGCCAACTCTTTGAGGGCGGTAGCAAGGCTATCCAATTCACTAACCTTTACTAAAGCCATGTCGCTAATTACTGTCTTCTCTGCCATTTCAACCCTCCTCCTCGAGGGGTCGCGCATCTCAACGGAGTAGCACCTTGATGACGAAGGTTGCACGGCTCCTGCCCCGATTTCTCGGCTCAAACTGCTGAATTGCAGTGCAGTCGATGTCGCATTTTTTCTTATCTGCGATGCAAAGGTACAACATCCAGAAAGTCAAAGTCAAGAAAATAATGTTAAATAATCTTTATCCTATTGCGCATTAAATTTATTTTACAGTAGCGATATGAAACGCCACGAAAAGCGATAAAAAGCTATGTGTTCGTTTGCAGGTGATGAGGTCAAAGATTGAAGTTGAGTCGCCCCATAACCTCATCGTGTAATGTAGATGGTAAGAATTGGGCATATACCTTTTCGGTGACTAAAACAGAGGTATGTCCCATTAGGAGGCTGATTACATGAACATCGACACCCCTATTTAGAGCCATTACAGCGAATGTGTGTCGAGCGACGTGCATTGTGAGATTGAAAGGCAGTCCGATTTTATTTCCAATTTCCTTGAGACTTGTTTGGATAGCCCTATTCTTATTGAGGCGTTTTCGTTTTAATTCTGCCTCATCGCTGAGGTCAAAATCATCAGAGAGTAAGCCGAACACAAACCGTCCAAGGTCTCGCTCTCTCCACCTTTTCAATATTGACATAGCACCATCGTTAAGGGGGATTGTCAAAATTCGGTCTGACTTGTATATCACCTTACGGATTTCTCGCTTCTCAAAGTTGATGGATTTCCATTCGAGGGTAATAATGTCGGAGATACGCATTCCGCAAGCGTGGAAAGAGAAAAGAAATAAATCTATATAATCTTTCGTTCTCGGGTATTTGGATTTGTTATAACGGTCGGCAAATTGCCGAAGTTGCTCTTCAGTCAAGTAATGAACTTCTGACGCATCTTCTTCGCCTTGCTCTAACCGTGAGGGCAAGTACATTCTTGTCAGTTCATCGTATATTGCGGAATCTATCAGTTTTTCAGATGAGGCTCTGCGAGCCGCTTTGATGATTGGCGTGAGAGCCTTATTGATTGTCTCGTTGGTATTGCCGTTGCCTTGCCTCCAAAAGATGTAGTCGCGAATGAGGTCAACCGACAACTCCTTTATATATAATGAGTCCTCGCCATGTTGCTGACGTAAGAATTTGCGAAACATATTGAATCCGCAAAGAGCGTTGTCGCGGACGCTGATTCCAATTCGTTGCAATTTATATTCGTCCTCAATTACCATTTTGGCATAGTCCACAAAATCATCGGTATTGCGGACTCCTTTCGGCACGACCTTACCTTGAACCAACGCTCTAAGCGCATCAATGGTGAGGCGGTGTTTTAGAGAGTAGTCATATATACGCTCGTCAATCTCTCTACGTTGGATATCGAGTTGTCGGTTGAGCTTGGTAGCGAAGGCATGGGTAGATGAGATTTCCTTTTTCTTCTTGTCGAAGTATTTCTCCTCAACCCATACCTCGGTTGCTGCTTTTGCGTGCTTCGACTGCAACACATAATCTATATATACACAATAACGACCATTGGCATCGGCTTTGCGGTCGGTGCGAAGTGTGAGGTTGCCTTTCAGCTTTGTTGGTTTCGGTCTGCCCATGAGTCACTATCCAATTTTCAGGAATATTTTCCGCAAAGATAGCGATTTTGGGGACGTGAATCAAGCTATTTAGTGCAAAAAAAGAAGATGTTGAGAACGGGTTGCGTCCCCAACACCTTGTAGATGAGGTTGTATTTCAGCGCGTTTTGTGGCGTTTTCGGTTAGTATTCCTCTTCGTTGAAGAGGAAGTCTTCTTTGGTGGGGTAGTCGGGCCAGATGTCTTCGATCGACTCATATATGTCGCCTTCGTCTTCTATCTCCTGAAGGTTTTCGATCACTTCGAGGGGGGCGCCTGAGCGCATTGCGAAGTCTACGAGCTCTTCCTTGGTGGCGGGCCAGGGTGCATCTTCAAGCTTTGAAGCAAGTTCGAGTGTCCAGTACATGGGTGTATTTGGTTGTTTTAGAGTTGTTTGATTTACTATCCCGAGCGCTTGGCGGCTCAGGGGGACGCAAAATTATAAAAAATGTACGATATGCAGCTATATATGCGGCATTTTTTTTATTTTCCAGCGTCGTCAACCGGATCGCCGGTGTCGTCTCGCTCCCAGAATATCTCCGGACTGCCGTTGAGGTGATTGATATGGCGTCCGAGGATAAAGAGGTAGTCGGAGAGCCGGTTGACAAACTGTCTGACGGCGATGTCGACCGGAGCCTGCGAGTGGAGTGAGAGGATGCGTCGCTCGGCTCTGCGGGCCACGCAGCGTGCAATCTGTGCATTGGCCGACGAAACCGAGCCTCCGGGGAGAACAAAGCGCCGGGCCGGTGGAGTGGAAGCGTCGAGCCGGTCAATGGCGGCTTCGATGCGAGCCATAGCGCCGGGGCCAACGCCCGGTCTGAGCATTGGCTCGTCTCCCGGCTCCGGCTCAGGGCAAGCGAGATACGAGCCTATGTCGAACAGGCGCATCTGCACCCATCCGAGGAGCTCCGTGTCGGCCTTGGAAATCTCCGGAGCGCAGGCAACGAGCCCTATCCATGAATTAAGTTCATCGACTGTGCCATAGGCTTCTATGCGGGGCGATGTCTTCATCTCCCGGCTTCCTCCGACGAGTGCCGTTGTGCCGTCGTCGCCGGTGCGTGTATATAAGCGTGATTTTGTCATATCGGCTACAAAGTTAGGCAAAAAAGCGGTTTTGACAAATAGTTAAAAATAGTTTAATAAAGAAAAATTTCTGTATTTCATAAGCCCTTCTTTCAGTAAAAGGTGTTATCTTTGCAACGATATAGGTGGAAAAAGGTTTGATTCTACCGACCATCAACAGCAACGAAACAAATAACCAACTTTATATCAAGCATATAAGCATGAGCACAATCGACTTATCGCAGTATGGCATCACCGGCGCACAGGTGATCCATAACCCCTCGTGGGACCAGCTCTTCATCGACGAGACCAAGCCCGGCCTCGAAGGCTATGAAAAGGGTCAAGAGACCGAACTCGGCGCTGTCAACGTAATGACCGGCGTCTACACCGGCCGCTCGCCCAAAGATAAGTTCTTCGTTAAGGACGACACCTCCAAAGATACCATCTGGTGGACCTCCGACGAATACAAAAACGACAACAAGGCCATCACTCCCGCCACCTGGGATGCCCTCAAGGCTATCGCCGACAAGGAACTCAGCGACAAGACTCTCTATGTAGTCGACGCTTTCTGCGGCACCAATGCCGACACCCGCATGGCTGTACGCTTCGTGATGGAAGTGGCATGGCAGGCTCACTTTGTGACCAACATGTTCATCCGCCCCACCGAAGAGGAGCTCAAGGAATTCAAGCCCGACTTCGTGGTGCTCAACGCATCCAAGGCCAAGGTTGAAAACTGGAAGGAGCTCGGCATCAACTCCGAGACCTGCGTTGCCTTCAACCTCACCGAGCGCATGCAGCTCATCATCAACACCTGGTATGGTGGCGAGATGAAGAAGGGCATGTTCTCGATCATGAACTACTACAACCCCCTCCGCGGCATCGCCTCGATGCACTGCTCGGCCAACACCGACAAGGCAGGCGAAAACACCGCCATCTTCTTCGGTCTCTCCGGCACCGGTAAGACCACCCTCTCGACTGATCCGAAGCGTCTGCTCATCGGCGACGACGAGCACGGCTGGGACGACAACGGCGTGTTCAACTACGAAGGCGGCTGCTATGCCAAGGTGATCAACCTCGACAAGGAGAGCGAGCCCGACATCTACAACGCCATCACCCGCGACGCTCTCCTCGAGAACGTTACTGTGGATAAGGACGGCAAGATCGACTTCACCGATAAGAGCGTTACCGAAAACACCCGCGTATCTTATCCTATCGACCACATCAAAAACATCGTGAAGCCCAGCCGCGGTCCCGCCGCTAAGAATGTGATCTTCCTCTCGGCCGACGCATTCGGTGTGCTTCCTCCCGTTTCGATCCTCACTCCCGAGCAGACCAAGTACTACTTCCTCTCCGGCTTCACCTCCAAGCTCGCCGGCACTGAGCGCGGCATCACCGAGCCCACTCCTACCTTCTCGGCTTGCTTCGGCGCTGCTTTCCTTTCGCTCCACCCCACCAAGTATGCCGAGGAGCTCGTTAAGCGCATGGAGAAGAGCGGTGCAAAGGCTTATCTCGTAAACACCGGCTGGAACGGCTCCGGCAAGCGTATCTCGATCCGCGACACCCGCGGCATCATCGACGCTATCCTCGACGGCGCCATCCTCACCGCCCCCACCAAGCAGATCCCCATCTTCGACTTCACCGTTCCCACCGAACTCCCCGGTGTTGACCCGAAGATCCTCGATCCCCGCGACACCTACTCTGATCCCGCTGAATGGACTTCAAAGGCCACCAAGCTCGCCGAGATGTTCATCAACAACTTCAAAAAGTTTGAGACCAACGCTGCCGGCAAGGCCCTCGTTGCCGCCGGTCCCCAGCTCTGATCTCCGGGCTTAGCCTGACATAAACATCCACCGGCTCCGCCGCCTCCTGTAGCATCTACTGAGGCAGCGGAGCCGGTTGCTTTATCTGGCCCGGCCTTTCTGAGCAGAGGGCAAGATATTTCGTAAAAATAGTGAAATATACCTGCGTCGTGTCGCCATCCGTATTGCACTTTCGGGATTTATGCCTAAATTTGTAGATAATAAAGCCGTTGCCTCTACGGAGGCTGATTAATCATCATTTTCACCCATACCATGAAGAAAGTCAGGACCCTCGCCGCAGCAGCGGCCATGGTGTTTGCCACGCAAGCCGTGGTGGCCCAAAACGATTTCGACTTCTCCACCCAGCGCGGAGAGCGCCAGGAAGTCAATCCTGTAGGAGGTCACCGTGTGGACCGCGCTCCCGGCACCCCTGTCATCAACCCCGTGCCCCGTCAGGCCGATATCTCATCGTCGCTCACCGTGAGCTGCCTCGGCGGATTCAAGCTCAATGTGCCCAAAGAGCTGGCCTATGCTGTGCCTGCGCTCCCTGTCACCCCCGACCCATCGGCCAAAAAGCTGCCTCTCACAGTGAAATACGGAGCCAAAGCAGCCGACAAAGCCGGAGTGCCCGACAAGGCCGACGCATACAAGCTCACCGTCGACACCAAAGGTATCACCATCACAGGACGCGACCGCCGTGGCGCACTCTACGCCCTCTACACCTTAGACCAACTCATGGGAGCCGACGCCGCACATCCCGCCTCCATACCCCAGTGCTCGATCACCGACTGGCCCGAATTTCCGCAGCGCGGCCTTGTGGAGGGTTTCTATGGCACCCCATGGAGCCACGAGACCCGTCTGGCCCTCATCGATCAGCTCGGCCGCAACAAGATGAACACCTACATCTACGGCCCCAAGGACGACCCATACCATAGCTCCCCCAACTGGCGCAAACCATATCCCGCCGATCAGGCTGCAAAGATACGCGAGCTCGCCGAGCGTGCCCAGAAAGCAGGCGTAGACTTCGTGTGGGCCATCCATCCCGGAAAGGATATCCGATGGAACAAGGAAGACTACGATAGCCTCCTCCATAAATTCGAGCTCATGTACGACCTCGGAGTCAGAGGCTTCTCAGTGTTTTTCGACGATATCGAGGGCGAAGGCACCAATCCCCGCAAGCAGACCGAGCTCCTCAACGACCTCAACCGCGATTTCGTGGCCAAGAAGCCCGATGTGGCTCCCCTCTCCGTGTGCCCCACCGAATACTCACGCCTCTGGGCCAATCCTAAGCCGGGCGGCGCCAACGACATCTATGGCCAGACCCTCGACAAGGGCATCAATGTGTTCTACACCGGCGATGTGGTATGCTCCGACCTCACCCATGAGACACTCCAGTTCATGGATCCACTCATCCAGCGCCCCGCCTATTTCTGGTGGAACTTCCCTGTGAGCGACTATTGCCGCAACTTCCTCCTCCTCGGCCCCGTCTACGGCCTTGAGACCGACATCACCGCCGACGAAACCGTGGGAGTGCTCTCCAACCCCATGGAGCATGGCTACGCATCAATGCCTGCCCTCTACATGCTCGCCGACTACAACTGGAATCCCGCCGACTACAACGCCCTCGACTCATGGGAGCGCTCGATAGTCGACCTCGTAGGTCCTGAAGCGGCTCCGGCCTATCGTGCCTTTGCCATCAACGCTGCCGACACCCGCAATGGCTACCGCCGCGACGAATCGTGGGAGATGCCCCGTGTGGCCGATCCATTTGCCCTATCCGACGCCGACCGCGCCACACTCCGACGCCAGTTCACCGAGCTAAAGAATGCCCCCGCCATTCTCCGCGCCGATAAAGACGCCGCACCCCTTGTGGCCGAAATTGAGCCTTGGCTCGCCCAGGCCGAAGCGCTCGGCACCCGGCTCCTCGCCGCTCTCGACCTCACCGCTCCCGGCGCCACATCAGCCGACCTCCCGGCCCGCTGGGCAACCATCGCCGATGCACTTCCCACCGCAGCCGAGCAGGAGGCTTTCGATGCCCACACCCTTGGCACTCTGCGCCTGCTCCCCTTCCACCGCACCGTGACTGAAAAAGCCGCCCGCGACCTCTATTCAGCAGTGGCCGGACGCGAGCCCGCCCTCGTGCGTTTCGCCGGAACCTATCCCAACCTCCTCACCGCCGAGGCCTACTCGATGATCGACGGCGACACCGCAACCTACTACCATTCGGGCCACGCCCAGCGTCCCGGCGACCGCATAGCCATTGACCTCGGCGTCATGACTCCCGTCAGCGAAGTGTACCTCCTCCAGGGCCGCAACGAAGGCGATGTTGACTACTACGATGCCTTCATCATCGAGGTGTCGGCCGACGGCACCAACTGGACCGCCCTTACCTCCGAGCCTGTCATCGGCACCTACGAATATACCTGGAAAGGAGAGCCCGTCGACGCCCGCTACCTCCGCCTACGTCGCGACGACTCGTCGAAGCGCACCAACTGGACCGCTGTGCGCGAGCTGTCAATCAACCCAGCCACCGCCGAAGAGCGTGGCCTCGCCTCCACCGACATGTTCACACTCCTCTCGCCCGAATGGCTCCGCGCCATCGACAACAATCCCACCACCGGAGTGATGCTCGACGGCACCGTGCGCTACACCATCCCCGAAGCCATCTCCTCGCTCACCATCCTCTCCGACAAGAATGGAGCGGCCCTCGAGGCCGTGTGGTTTGATGCCGGAGGCAACAACGTAGGTAGCAAAGATATATATGGCGACAAGTATGCCACCCTCGAAGTGCCCGCAGGCGCCACCTCGCTCCTGCTATCGGGCAAAGGCATGATCCAGGAAATCATAGCCCGCTGAGGACCTGATCCCGAATAGATAAAACCCAACCGGGGACGCCGCCCTATATGGACTGCGCCCCCGGTTGGGTTTTATTATAGCTATCGCTCCGGAGGAGTCACGGAGAGATCAGCGGGCAATCAGCAGATAATGGTTTTTCTTGCCACGGGTCACGAGCAGATAACGGCCCTGAAGCAGATCGGCAGGTGTGATCAATGCATTCTGGTCGGTCACTCGCTCCTTGTTGACGCTCAAGCCACCCTGCTGGGCCATCTTGCGCATCTCACCCTTGGAGGGAAACACAGGGGCCGCATCGGTCAGAAGCTCGATCAGCTTCACACCTTCGGCCGGAATCTCCACCTCGTGGCGGGGCACACCGTCGGTGATGTCGAGCAGTGTGGCCTCATCTATCGAGCGGAGCGCATCGGCGGCTTTCGGGTCGAAGAGTATCTTCGAGGCCTCGACAGCACGCTCATAAGCCTCAGCCGAGTGAACCATTGTGGTGATCTCCTTTGCCAGACGGTGCTGCAGAGGACGGCGTCCGGGGTCGGCTTTCTGCTCCTCTACCAGACCCTCCACCTCCTCGCGCGAGAGAGTAGTGAAGATCTTGATATACTTCTCGGCATCATCGTCGGCCACATTGAGCCAGAACTGATAGAAGCGGTAGGGCGAGGTGCGCTTCGGATCGAGCCAGATATTTCCGCTCTCGGTCTTGCCAAACTTCTTTCCGTCGGCCTTGGTGATGAGCGGGCAGGTGAGAGCATAAGCCTCGCCACCCTCGGTGCGGCGTATCAGCTCGGTGCCGGTGGTGATATTGCCCCATTGGTCCGATCCGCCCAGCTGCAGACGGCAGCCCTTGGTGCGGTACAGATAGAGGAAGTCATAGCCCTGGAGGAGCTGGTAGGAAAATTCCGTAAACGACATTCCCTGCTGGCTCTCGCCCGACAGACGCTTCTTCACGGAATCCTTGGCCATCATATAGTTGACGGTGATATGCTTGCCAATATCGCGGATGAAGTCAAGAAATCCGTAGTCCTTCATCCAGTCGTAGTTGTTGACCAGCTCGGCGGCATTGGGCTGCTCCGAGTCAAAATCAAGGAATTTTGCGAGCTGAGCCTTGATACATTCCTGATTGTGGCGGAGAGTAGGCTCGTCGATCAGCTTGCGCTCCTGGCTCTTCATCGATGGGTCGCCGATCATGCCGGTAGCGCCGCCCACGAGCGCCAGAGGCTTATGCCCTGCGCGCTGGAAGTGCTTGAGCATCATCACCCCCACGAGGTGGCCGATATGAAGCGAGTCGGCTGTGGGGTCAATGCCGAGATAGGCTGTGGTGAGCTCTTTCTTGAGCTGCTCGTCGGTGCCGGGCATCATCTGGTGGATCATGCCGCGCCATGTCAGCTCTTCTATGAAATCAAATGCCATTTGTATTGGTTGTGATATTGCGTTGTTGTCTTTTGATTATTTGGCCAGAGCCTCGATGGAGCGGGTGAGGGTCTCGATCTTGGCATCGGCATCGGCCAGCTTGCGGCGCTCGCCATCGACCACGGCGGCGGGAGCGTTGGCCACGAAGCGCTCATTGGAGAGCTTCTTCATCACCGAAGCCCTGAAGCCGGTGTAATAGTCGAGATCCTTGCGCAGGCGTGCGAGCTCGGCCTCGGTGTCGACCGCATCGGTCAGAGGCACACACACCTCGGTCGAGCCGGCCATGAATGAAGCGGCGGCTGGATCGGAAGCTGCATTATGGTTGATGGCATCAACTCCTGCGAGTTTCGCTATCACGGCATCGCGCTCCACAGGCCATGACCCCACCACATTGAGAGTCAGAGCCTGACGGGGCGAGATACCCTTGGAGGCGCGGATGTTGCGCACTCCGTTGACTATCTCCTTGGCTGCCTCGACTGTGAGCAGGGCGCTCTCGTCGACCGCTCCGGCTTGTGGTGTCGGGGCATACATGATCGACTCCCCTTCGCGGCGCTCGGTGAGATGCTGCCACAGCTCTTCGGTGATAAAGGGCATGAAGGGGTGGAGGAGGCGCAGGAGCGAATCAAAAAATCCGAGGGTTGAGCGAAGGGTAGCGCCGTCGACAGGGCTGCCATAGGCGGGCTTGACCAGCTCAAGATACCAGCTTGAGAACTCGTCCCAGAACAGGCGGTAGAGTTCGCGCAGAGCCTCCGAGATGCGGAATTTGCCCATCAGGCTCTCCACCTCGGCGGCCACCTGCGAGATCTTGGAATCCATCCATGCTATGGCGCGGCGGGCGGCCTCGGGCTGGGCGGCGCTCTCGTCGACCTCCCATCCCTTCACCAGGCGGAAGGCATTCCAGATCTTGTTGCAGAAGTTGCGGCCTGTCTCACACAGCTTGGTGTCAAACAGAATATCATTGCCGGCAGGGGCGCAGAGCATGATGCCCACCCTCACGCCATCGGCCCCATACTGGGCTATGAGATCGAGCGGATCGGGCGAGTTGCCGAGCTGCTTGCTCATCTTGCGGCCTATCTCGTCGCGCACTATGCCTGTGAAGTAAACATTGTCGAAGGGCTGCTTGCCTGCATATTCATATCCGGCCATTATCATGCGTGCCACCCAGAAGAATATGATATCGGGACCGGTCACGAGTGTGGCGGTAGGATAATAATAGCGCATCTCCTCATTGTCGGGATCGAGGATGCCGTTGAAGAGGGTCAGAGGCCAGAGCCACGAGCTAAACCATGTATCGAAGCAATCCTCATCCTGACGCAGGTCGTCGGCTCCGATAGCAGGATTTGCCTTGCGGGCCAGTTCGAGCGCCTCGTCGGCAGTCTCTGCCACCACGTAGCTGCCGTCGGGCAGATACCATGCCGGTATGCGGTGGCCCCACCAGAGCTGGCGGGATATACACCAGTCGCGGATATCGGTCATCCAGCGGCGGTAGGTGTTTTTAAATTTATCGGGCACGAAGCGGATTATATCATCCTCCACGGCAGCGAGGGCCGGACGCGCCATGCTGTCCATCTTCAGAAACCACTGGTCGCTCAGGCGCGGCTCGACGGCTGTGTCGGGGTTGCGCTCCGAGTAGCCCACCTTGTTGTCGTAGTCCTCGATCTTCTCGATCAGACCTGCGGCCTCAAGATCCTTGGCTATCTGCTTACGCACATCAAAGCGGTCCATCCCCACATACATTCCGGCAGCCTCCGATATGGTGGCGTCGTCGTTGAATATGTCGATGGTCTCCAGATTGTGTTTCTGACCGAGCATATTGTCGTTGACATCATGGGCCGGAGTCACCTTCAGGCAGCCGGTGCCAAACTCGATGTCCACATAGTCGTCTTCGATCACCGGGATCTCGCGGCCCACCAGGGGCACTATAACCCGCTTGCCTCTCAGATGCTGGTTTTTAGGATCGGAGGGGTTGATACACATTGCTGTGTCGCCCATGATGGTCTCGGGGCGGGTGGTGGCCACGATGGCATAACCCTCCTCGCCCACTATCTTGTAGCGCAGATAATAGAGCTTGCTGTGCTCCTCCTTATAGATCACCTCGATATCCGACAGAGCGGTGCAGGCCTTCGGATCCCAGCTCACCATGCGCTTGCCGCGATACACAAGGCCCTTGCGGTAGAGATCGACAAACACCTTTATCACCGAGCGCGAGCGTATATCGTCCATGGTGAATGCGGTGCGGTCCCAATCGCACGAGGCGCCGAGCTTCTTGAGCTGCTCGAGGATGATGCCGCCATACTGGTGAGTCCAGTCCCAGGCATGTTTCAGAAACTCCTCTCGGCCGAGATCCGACTTCGAGATCCCCTGCTGGGCGAGACGCCCCACCACCTTGGCTTCGGTGGCAATGGCGGCGTGGTCAGTTCCGGGCACCCAGAGTGCGTTTTTGCCATCCATGCGGGCGCGGCGTATGAGGATGTCCTGGATTGTGTTGTTGAGCATGTGGCCCATATGGAGCACTCCCGTCACATTGGGTGGCGGAATTACTATAGTGTAAGGCTCACGGGCATCAGGCTTGCTGGAAAAGAGCTTATGCTCCATCCAGTAAGCATACCATTTCTCCTCCACCTCGGCGGGCGAGTACTTGGTAGCAAGCTGATTCATAGCGTAATATGTTGTAGCGTAGTTGTTATCTATGGGATCGGCGCCGACGCAGGCCGACGCTTAGCGCCGCAAAGTTACGAAAAATCCGCCACATAAGCCCCTCATCTCCACCCCGCCGCACCATTTTATCACCTCCTCTACGACATCACAGCCCCGACCGGAATATAAACAGCCTGTTTATTTCCCGGCTCCCGGTTTTTATCGCTACCTTTGCAGTGTGTGGCACTCCACTATGATATGGATCAGCCCTCAACCTCTCAACCAAAGAGCATCGCCATCGGTTTCTTTTACAGCAAACAATTCAGTTTATGAAAAATCCCAGCAAACTCTCCGCAAAAGACGTGCTCATGGCTGCCATGGCCGCTCATGGCGTAACAGCACAGGAATATGCCGATTTTTTAAAATCATGCAATATTGATGATATCGCCGAAATGACGACAAAGATCGATAATCTCTACGACATCGATTGCGATTATGATTACACACCCATGCCCGATGCCGCATCAAAGACTCTCAAACTCAAAATCCAGCTGAAAGGCGTGGTCAAGCCTCCTATGTGGCGCGAGGTGCTCGTACCCGCCAACTTCAACTTCTCTCAGCTCCACTATATAATTCAAGCTGTGATGGGGCTCGACAACTGTCATCTGTGGGTGTTTCAACGCAATCCCTACGATCAGTCCGGACCGATTATCGGTGTACCTATGGACCATGATTCCTCTTTCGGCATAGACGATTGCAATTTCATCGCCGACGACACCCCTCTCACCGCGTTTCTATCCTTAAAGGGCGACAAGCTTACTTATCTCTACGACTTCACTACCGACTGGATATTTACCGTGACCGTGGCCGACATCCTCGACCGTCAGGGAGACACGGCCCAGTGCGTCCGCTACAAGAGCGATCTGCAGGCTGTCGATAGTATGCCGGTGTGTTATTTCACCGCGCTCCGCGATTTCCACACCCACTCTCCGGAATGTTCGGATGAGGAGACCAAGATCTTGATCCACTTTTTCGGAGTCGAAAGTCAAGAGGAGCTTGAAGCCTATGTCGATGACAAGCTGTTTGATCTCGACTTTGTCAATGAGGAGCTCGCATCAATACCCGACCGATGGGAACCTATCGACTGACATCATCGGCCTAACGACACCCAATTCCACCCAAATTCATAACCATATAAATCATGAACAACGACAAGCAGCAGGCAGCCGACTTTGAAGAGCGCGTAAAAGCCGACCTCACAGCCTTCCTTCAGAAAAAGGGAGCCCTCGACAGCCATGTACCCGAATGCCCCGATGTAGAAGACAAATGGAGCGTTATTGCCCGGGCCTACCTCCCCGATGGGGCGCGTGAATTTAGCCAATATCCGGTAGTGTCGCTCGGATGGATGATGCTCACCGGCATGGCAGCCGCATATTTCTGGGACACCGATTGGGAAAAGTATGCACCCCGCGACGACATCTACGAGTATGTCCGCGATCTCCGTGGCTACGACAATATGGACGAAGCTGTGGTAGAGGATCTGCTCGGCTATAAGGGCGAGGCCGCCGAAAAGATATCCGGCCTGGTAGCCGAATGTGCCGCCAGAGTCCTCAGCCTCATCAACCATGAGCATGTAGAGCCGGGCACTCAAGCTGCCTTAGGCTGCTACATCGCAGCTCTCCATCAGCTATATCTCGCCGGTATGGCCATGGAGCTCAATGCCCTCGGCTATCATATGACGCCTCTTCATGGCGCCGGGCCGGCTGAGTGACTTTCCGGCCCCTCAGCGATATGTTTCGGTGAGATTATACACCGCTGTCAGCAGGCGCTCATCCTCAGGGGTGAGCTCCTTGTCGCGGCGCGCCATGACCCGGCGTGCCGTGTCGAGAAATTTCTTCAGGGGCACGGTGTCGAATCCCGCCGCCGAGCCCTCGGAAAACGAAGCCACGAAATTGCGCGGAAATCCGGTGCCGTGGATATTGACCCCCACGCCGGTCACGGTGGCGGTGTTGAGCATGGTGTTGATGCCGGCCTTGGAGTGGTCGCCCATCACGAGGCCACAGTGTATAAGCCACGTCTTGACAAAGCGGCGGTGGGGATAGCTCCATTGCTTCACCTCTGTATAGTCGTTTTTGAGGTTTGAGGCATTGCATCCGGCGCCGATATTGCACCACTCGCCCACCACAGCATTTCCAAGAAAACCCTCGTGGGCCTTGTTGCTGTAGCCCTGCATCACCACATTGTTTATCTCACCCCCTATGCGGCAGTGTGGGCCAATGGCGGTGGGACCGTAGATGCGCGCTCCCATATTGACTATGGTGCCGGCGCCTATCGCTATCGGTCCGCGCATACATGTGCCCTCCCCTATCGAAGCTCCCGCTCCTATATACACAGGGCCCCCTGTAGTTGAGATCACCACTCCCTCTACCGTTGCGCCCTCTTCAATAAACAGATTGGATGCCGGACCGATGAGAGTGTTGGTTGAGCTGAGCGGTGCCGAAGTGCGCCCCTTGGTCACCAACCTGAAATCCACCTCTATGGCTGCGCCGCATAGAGAGAAGATATCATGGAGAGCAGCTATGCGCAATGGCGAGCCGCTGCCATCGTCGGTGCCCGCAATCTCGGCAGCCGGGAGGGTGGCCGTGGCCTCGGGGTCGGCAGGATACTTCTCGGCGAGATAGTCGGCCCCCACAAGGGGCGAATAGCAGGCCGGTTCCACCATCCCACGACGCTCGGCCATGGTGAGGATGCCCATTCGTATCTCCGCCACGGGGCGGGTGAAAGTGAGAGGCAGCAGTGCCTCGCGCGCCTCGCCGTCGGCAAGCGCTATATGTTTCAGGCTATTATTGGTCATCGGGCTGTGTTTATGCGGTAGATCATTGCAGGCGCTTTGTCGTCGGGCGAACTGAAGTGGGCAAACTCCACCTTCACATCGCCCGAATCGGGCTTGACCATGAGTGCTGTCATGTCATCGCTCAGCTCCGGATCAATACGGAACAGACGCCACAAACCATTGCGCCCGGCCTCCTTCATCCCCTTGGTGGGATAGATGGAGTCGGTGTCGGGCATCTCATGCACACCTATAAGAGGGTTACGATCGACAAAACAAAGCATATTGATCTGAAACAGATGACCGCGCGCATCAGGATTATTGAGCGTCGAGCCATAACCGCGGTATTTCACCGGCACCGACATATTGGCGTGGGCGCGGGTGTCGGCCAACCGGCCCGAGCGCTGTTCGGCCAGACGATAGCCCATCGATTCGGTGATATTGGCCACCCTCGATGCCAGAGCGCTCCCCGATGCTCCAAATATCAACTTGCTTATATGATAGCTGAGCAATGAACAGAAGCGGATGTCGGCTTCGCGCTCGAGAACAGACTCGAGCGTCGACGACCCATTTTGAAAATAGGCCTTGACGATCCAGGAGGCGAGTGCATCCTTTTCCTCCAAAGTACGGGCCGTCGACACCGGCGGCCGGTCGATACCCTGGAAGGTCTTGAGAAGGGAACGTAGCAGAGTCATGGGAACAAAAGGGAGGGTAGCGGCCGCGCAATCGTGCGTCGGCCTCTGAGATGAATTGTCGTTAGCAAATTTAACACCAATCGGCTGACAAGCCAAAACTTGTAACTTTACTGTCACCATCATGTCACTTTCAGACGTGTCTCTCTCGTTGTTGATAAAAAGTTGTTAAAAATGGGCACTTATTTTTTTGACAGTTGGGAGATTTTTGCTAATTTTGTCGCGCAATTAGCCTTGTAGGGGAGAGTTGCACCCAATCAACGTATATAATAAACAACAACCAATATCCCTTTACCCACCCAAATGATTATCGTACAAGTTAAAGAAGGCGAGAACATTGAGCGCGCACTGAAGAAATTCAAGCGCAAATTTGAGAAAACAGGCATCGTTAAAGAGCTCCGCAGCCGTCAGGCTTTCCAGAAGCCTTCGGTTATCAACCGCAAGAAGATGATGAAGGCTGTGTATGTGCAGCAGCTCCGCGCCGTAGAGGAATAATCTCCTTCTGTAACCCCCATATCATCCCCATTAGTCAGGGCCGTTGGGCGCCGAAAGGCATTCCCGACGGCCCTGACTGCATCCTATCCCCATAGCATCAGCTACCTTGTAGGGATGCTTCCCTGGAGCATCCGCCCCGGCGTCGATAAGCACGCGTTAGCCACTTGTAGGGATGCTTCCCTGGAGCATCCGCCCGCCGACAATGAGCGACCGTTAGCCACTTGTAGGGATGCTTCCCTGGAGCATCCGCCCGCCGACGATGAGCGCGCGTTAGCCACTTGTAGGGATGCTTCCATGGAGCATCCGCCCCGCCGACGATAAGCGAGCGTTAGCCGCCAAGCCGCATTAGCGGCGCACCTTGAGGGTAGACCCGGGCAAGAGCGCGCGTAGCCGCCGCAGCCCGGGGATAAGAGGGCGACCCTCCGCGAATGGCTCAGCGTCAGCCGAGCCCCTCGGGCGGCATGGGCGACGCGGTGGGGAGCTCGGCTGACGCTGAGCTTTTTTTAATCGAGCCACGCTAACCCCGGCTGCGGCGGCTACGCGCGCTCTTGCCGGGGCCTAACCATCAGGGACGCCCCCAAGGGGGCTTTGGGCGCTACGCGCCGGGTGCGCGTAGCGGACGTTAGAGGCTCGTCAGTCGCCCCTAATTCATCGCCCTGGAGCATCCGACCCGGCGTCGATAAGCGAGCGTAGCCGCCAAGCCGCATTAGCGGCGCACCTTGAGGGTAGACCCGGGCAAGAGCGCGCGTAGCCGCCGCAGCCCGGGGATAAGGGCGCCCCTCCGCGAATGGCTCAGCGTCAGCCGAGCCCCTTGCCGCGGCGCCCAACAACAAACGTCAACCCCGCCCATCCGGCTCGATGCCGGGCGGGCGGGGTTGCTATTATTGGTATGAATATCGCTATCAGCGCACGATCACCTTGGTGACCACACGGCCCTGACGGACAATATAGAGACCGGCAGGCAGGCCCTCAAGCGACGAGCCCATGCGGATGCCCTGGAGATTGTAAACCTCCACAGGACCGTCAACAGCCTCGATCTCAACGCCCTCGACGCCTGTAGTAGAGTC
Source organism: uncultured Muribaculaceae bacterium (assembly GCA_910579675.1). Classification (GTDB taxonomy): domain Bacteria; phylum Bacteroidota; class Bacteroidia; order Bacteroidales; family Muribaculaceae; genus Paramuribaculum. The sequence goes on from CAJTUF010000004.1 coordinate 103,026, forward strand.
GGTGGCTTCATAGAGCGACGGGAGCACACCCTGGGCGTCGGAATAGCAAGCAAAGGTATCATGCTGCTCCGCATACTGGATATACTTGCTGGTTGCGGCATTGGTGATCTTCACCACGGGATTCTCGCCTTCATATTCAATCTCCACGCTCCACGATGCCTCGGCGATATTTTCGGGGAGGGTGGCCGAGAGTTGGAAGGTATTGTAAGTTCCCTTCTGGTAGATGTAGCGGCCGAGCGCATCCTGCATATAATAATATGTGGTGGCGGCGCGGCTATTGCTGTCAACATAGTCGGAGGCGATGAGGGTGATGGCATAGCCGGCATCGGCATTCACGCTGTCGCCTGACAGCTTAACCTCCTTGGCAGGCATGTAGCCAAAGGTCTTGTCGTCGGCCAGCGGAGTGAAGGCAAACTCACCTGCCGCAAGCAGATACTCGCCTGCCTTTACGCTCTCTGCCTTGACATAGGTTGCGCCCTCGGTGGGCTGCTCTATCTCGCCGCCACCGGTCACGGCCTTCATCGACACGGGATAAACCACTGCGGTGATGGTGGTGTCGGCCTTCTGAGTGATGTCGCCAATCTCGTCGGTCTTCTCCTTGGTGATGGTGACTGTGTAGCCCACAACGCCGGTCACATCGTAGGTGCCCTTGGCATATGCGCTCACCGGCAGACGGGTGATAAACTTGATGCTCTCGCCATCAGAGCTCTTGCCGGTAAAGGTGCCCTTGGGGGTATTGACGGTATTGGCCTTGGTCTTGGCGGTAAACTCTACATTCTTGATCAGCACACACTGGCTCACGAGGTCGGGATTGAGAAGCGCGATCATGGGAGCGGGCTTGCCACCCATCTCGGCAAACATGATATCTTCCTCGTTCCATTCGGCCGAAGCATTGATCTGGGCAACGGTGGCTTCATCCGGCTCAAAAACATATGCGCCAAAGTCGGTATCGACACCCACAGGCGAGTTCTGGAGCACAAGCGAGGGGGTCACATCGTTGATCCACTCCCATGTCACCACCATGCCGGGCTTAAGCAGATCGCCTGCCTTATAAAGCTCGGTCCAGTCGGTGTTGCGACGGGTCACTGCAATGGAGTTGACACCGCCGAGCTGGAATGTATCGTCGATATAAAGCTCATTCTTGCTTACGGCGGCTACGCTCACGGGGCAGTCGAGTGTGGCGGCCTCATCGGTGTGGACATACACATACTTGCCGTCTACAATGGCTGTCTCGGTGAAGTAGTCGTAAAGATCCTGGATATTGCCGAAAGTCTTGCCTACCTCACCCCAGGTGTAGGTAGCCGAAGATACTTCCGAAGTAACGCTCTCACCATTCTTAACACCTACGGCGATTGCCTTAACCGTCACATTGCCCATATTGCGGGAGATGGCGATGGGCGAGTTATAGAGAGCCGACGATGTGGTCGGAGTCGAGCCATCGGTAGTATAATAGATTTTGGCGCCCTCAAGAGTCGACGACAGCGAGAGGCTGAAATCATCATAATACTTACCGCTACCCCAGTTAAATTCGGGAGCAAACGACTCAACAGTGGCAACCATTATCGAGGTGAGCTGCATGGTACCGTCAAATCCCTCCGGTGTAAAGATAACAGTGGATGAGGCTCCAGTCCATGTGTGAACCTTATTATCTTTAATTATATCTCCGCTATCACAGGTATAGTTGAAATATTTGCTATTGTCTGTAAACACTATCGATGTGATCTTTCGACCTTCAGGAGCTACAAAAGTCATAGTGCTACCAAGGGCGGCACCCGATTTTGCCAATCGCAGCTGAATGCCTCCAGTTGTCCACCAAAGTCGGTAGCTTGCTGACTCTTGAGTTGCTGCGGAATTATCAAATTCTACAACAACACCGTCTTTCTCAAACTGAGACACTACATAGCCTTTACTATCATTGTTACCGGAATTGGGCATTTCGCTTATACCGGCCCACGAGAGGTCTGACTGATTGAAATTGTTGAAATCAAAAGTGGTGGTGCTGAGTGCCGCATTGATCTGATAAACGGCAGTCTGCACTTTGCACGTCTTACCATCGAGCACAGCGATTGCCTTGATTGTGGTGGCCTCGCTCACATTGATCGGCGCGGTATAGAGAGTGCTTTGCTCAGTAGGATCACTGCCATCGGTCGTGTAATAGATCTTGGCTTGGGTAGTGGCAGAGGTGATGGTTACATCCTGAGCTTTAGAGTAAGTGCCGCCGGCAGGCGAGAACACCGGATTGCCGGCAGATTTAATTGGCGAGGTTGCACTGGCTACGCTCGACGGATCAAGGCCCTCTGAGTAAGCGATAGCCTTGACAACGGTACCGATATTGTAGATAGTAAACGGCTCTGTATATTCAGTGCTCGCATTGGTAGGCTCAGTGCCATCAGTGGTGTAATAGATCTTTGCTCCCTCAGTTGAGCATGAAATTGACGCCTTATTATCCGAGTAAGTTCCACCTACGAAGGTGATAGACGGCGTTACAGTATTCAAATCTGGTATCATTCCTTCCTCATATTCTATGGTCAATGAGGAGAATCTCACCTGCTTTGCGGCAGTGAGAATCAATGACGTACCCGTGGCGGCTTTTCCAGACCAAATAATCTGGGAGTCTTTAGCGGTTCCACTACCTTCTACCTTACCCATATTGGCTGTAAAAGCGCCTTTCGAGCCATCAGCGACAACAAAAATAAGCTTTGTTATTGTCACATCGACTGATGACGTTATCGTTAACAAATCATTTTGATACCACCTTACAGCATTTGAGGTTACATTGGATGCACTATTATTTTTTTTAGTCCAATTCAGAGTGATACCATTTGAGGTAAAATCCTTGCCTATAATAGACCCATTAGGAATTATATACCCTTCGGTCTCTGTGGCACCTTGCGCAACAAACGCCACCGTCTCGGCGTGGAGGGGGATGCCGAGGGCGGCGAGGATGGCAACAAGCGAAAGTATAAGTTGTTTCATACTTTGGTTGATGATTGGTTAATATGTATGTTGATTATTTTCGGTTGTGATGAATTATGGTCGGGCGCCGGTAAGAAGAAAGAAACGCCCTCGGCGGCCCTCGCGCGCAAAATGGCGGGGTCTCCGCCACAAAGTTAATCTTTTTTTGCGCGATTGACAAAAAAAGATTAATTTTGCCAATGACCCCATGCCGCTGTCGCGGCCTCGGGTGTTATTCTTACCCTATTGAAATAATACCAACCCCTACCCTCTTTTCATATACATATGAGCGAAAACAATCAGCAGCTTATCGACAGCGTAGTGGCCAAGGCCAAGACCTGGCTCACCGATGCATACGACGACGAGACCCGCGCCGAGGTGCGCGCCATGCTCGACGCCGACGACAAGACCCCTCTCATCGAGGCTTTCTACCGCGACCTCGAGTTTGGCACCGGTGGCCTGCGCGGCATAATGGGCGCCGGCTCCAACCGCATGAACATCTACACCGTGGGCGCTGCCACCCAGGGCCTCGCCAACTACCTCAAGGAGGCTTTTGCCGACCTGCCCGAGATTTCGGTGGTCGTGGGCCACGACGTGCGCAACAATTCGCGCCGCTTTGCCGAGATCGTTGCCGATGTGTTCTCGGCCAACGGCATAAAGGTGTATCTCTTCGACTCTTTCCGCCCCACTCCCGAGCTCTCATATGCCATCCGCAAGCTCGGTTGCCAGAGCGGCGTCAACATCACCGCCTCCCACAACCCCAAGGAATATAACGGCTACAAGGCTTACTGGGCCGACGGCGCTCAGGTGCTCGCCCCCCACGATGTCAACATCATTCGCTGCGTCGAGGCCATCAAGGGCGCTGAGGAAATCAAATTCAAGGGCAATCCCGACCTCATCACCATCATCGGCGACGAGATGGACCGCGACTACCTCGCAGCCGTCAAGACTCTCAGCCTCAGCCCCGAGGCCATCGAGCGCCACAAAGACCTCAAGATTGTCTACACCCCCATCCACGGCACCGGCGTGAAGCTCATCCCCGAGTCGCTCGCCAATTATGGCTTCACCAACATAATCCATGTGCCCGAGCAGGATGTTCCCAGCGGCGACTTCCCCACCGTAGAGAGCCCCAACCCCGAGGTGCCCAGCGCAATGGCCATGGCAATTGCCAAGGCTAAGGAGACCGGAGCCGACCTCGTGGTGGCTTCCGACCCCGACGCCGACCGCATCGGTGCCGTGATCCGCGACGCCAAGGGCGAATATGTGCTCCTCAACGGCAACCAGATAGTGATGATCCTCCTCAACTACATCATCACACGCTACCGCGAGCTCGGTCGCCTCGATGACAAGTGCTACATCGTCAAGACCATCGTCACCACCGAGACCATCAAGAGCATCGCCGACAAAAACGGCTGCCCGATGTATGACTGCTACACCGGCTTCAAGTGGATCGCCGCCGTGATCCGCGACCTCGAAGGCAAAGCCCACTATCTGGGCGGAGGCGAGGAGAGCTACGGCTTCCTGGCCGAAGACTTCGTGCGCGACAAAGACTCCGTGAGCGCCATCTCGCTCATGGCCGAGATCGCTGCTTGGGCCAAGGACAAGGATATGGACTTCCTTGCCATGCTTCAGGACATCTACATGAAATATGGATTCTCCAAGGAGTGTGGCATCAGCGTGGTGCGTCAGGGCAAGGCCGGCGCCGAAGAGATCCAGGCCATGATGAAGGCTTTCCGCGCCAATCCTCCCAAGGAGCTCGGCGGCAGCCCCGTGACCGTGGTCAAGGACTATGCGAGCCTCGAACTCACCCAGCTCCCCGAGGGCACCAAGACCAAGCTCGACATGCCCGCCACCAGCAATGTGCTCCAGTATTTCACCGCCGACGGCACCAAGGTGTCTGTCCGCCCCTCGGGCACTGAGCCTAAGATCAAATTCTACATCGAGGTGAAAGGCCATCTCGACAGCCCCGCCGACTACGACCGCGCCAATGCCGACGCTGCCGCAAAGGTAGAGGCCGTGAAGAAAGATCTCGGCATCTGATATCACAGCAATTCCCACATCGACGGGCACAGCCCCGCCAATGATTATAATCCGACCCACTTGCTCCCGGTCGCCTCTCCAAAGGCTACCGGGAGCAAGATTTGTCGGGTCTGCCTCCGACATCAATCTATTCATCTCATTATCAACCTATCATGAAATCCGCTCTCTGCTTTGCCATCGCCTCGCTCTCGGCTCTCGGCGCCGCAGCCGCCCTACCCGCCGACAGCCTCCTCACCGGCCACCCCTATCTCCAGAATCCCGCGCCCGATGCCATCACCGTGATGTTTACCTCTCCCGAAGGCCATCAGATCACAAGCCTCGTGGAGTGGACCGCCGACACCGTCACCGGCCCTGTCATGAGTGCCCGTCAGCTCTATGCCGGCCAGGAAGTGGTGCATAGCCCGATCCATAAAGTGCGCCTGACCGGCCTCACCCCCGGCGCCACATATTTCTATCGCGTGCGCGCCCGCGAGATCACCGTCAATCAAGCTTACCACAAGGAGTTTGGCGCCGATGAGCTCGTCACACCCTACCGCTCCTTCACCCTCCCCTCACCATCGGCCACCGACTTCACCGCCGTGATAGTCAACGACACCCACAGCTACCAGCCAACAGTCGACGCCATGGCCCGCCTCACCGACTCCATAGCCCCCGACTTCGTGATATTCAACGGCGACTGCCAGCCCGAGCCCCCGACCCTCGGAGCCGCCATCAAGGCTCTCCACGCCACCGCCACACCTTTCGGACTCTCCTCCACCCCCGCCATATTCATCCGTGGCAACCATGAGATACGCAACTCCTACTCCTCGGGCATGCCCGAGCTCTTCGACAATCCCGGCGGGCTCACCTACGGCGCATTCAACTGGGGCGACACCCGTTTTGTGACCCTCGACTGCGGCGAAGACAAGCCCGACTCCACATGGGTCTACTACGGCCTCAACGACTTCGACGCCCTGCGCCGCGACCAGGCCGACTTCCTCCGCGCCGAGATTGCCGGCGAGCCATTCCGCAACGCCGCCCGCAGGGTGCTCGTACACCACATCCCCATCTGGGGCAACACCGACAAGTATCGTCCCTGCACTCCCCTGTGGAGCCCGATACTCAGCGATGCCGGTATCGACCTCGATCTTGCGGCCCATACCCACGAATATAAGTTCCATCCCGCCGGAACCATCGACGGCAACCCGGCGCCCGTAATGGTGGGCGGAGGCTACAAACCCGCTTCGGCCACCCTCGCCATACTCCGAAAGCGCGGCCCATCGATGACCCTTGAGGTGATCGACATCAACGGGCAGCGCAAAGACCTCATAAACCTCTGAACTCCACCCATCCATCGCTTTAACCACTCAATTTGCCACTCTTATGGGTGGCAAATTGCTTTTTTAACACTCCCGACGGCCTGAGTATCGGCAAAAATGGCTAACTTTGTGGTCATTAATACCAATCAGCACAAATGAAGTCGCGTGTAGTCCGTCTGGTAGTCCTGTATCTCGCAGCCTTGGCAATCATGGTGGTCGGCCATATCATTTTCATGGCCTGCCTCCCGGGCATCTATTCCTCGATTCCATGGTCCGACCGCATGGCCGCTGTTGGCGCCGGACTGAAGATCGACCGATCCATAGCCGCCTACCTCACCATAATCCCCGGATTGATAGCCGTGATGTCGATATGGCTTCTGCCTGTCGTCACCGACCGCATCACCCGTGCCTACTATGCCATAGTGGCGCCCATAGTGGCGGGAGCCATGACCCTCGACACCCTGCTCTACTCCTACTGGGGGATGAAGCTCGACACCACTCCGTTCTTCTACTTCGCCTCATCGCCCCGCCTCGCCATGGCAAGCGCCCCGTGGTGGCAGATTGCCGCCGCAGTGGCCGCATGGATAGCCGGGAGTGCAGCCATATATCTCATATTCAGGTCATCCCTGCGCCTCACACCCATCACCGCCACCCAGCGGGTGAAGCGTCCCGGCGCCTCGGCTGCCCTGCTTGGGCTCCTCACCGCCGCCCTCTTCATCCCCATACGCGGCGGCTTCACAGTGGCCACAACCAACCTCTCGAGCGCCTACTTCTCATCCGACCAGCGACTCAACCACGCCGCCGTCAATCCGCTCTTCAGCCTCCTCTACTCAGCCACCCACTCGTCGGGATTCGACTCCGGAATGCGATTCATGGAACCCGACGAGGCAGCGGCTCTCGCCGCCCCCCTCATGGCCCCCTCCACCTATCAGGCGAGCCTCGCCGACTCGCTGCTACGGGTCGACCGCCCCGACATAGTGCTCGTGATCCTCGAGAGTTTCTCGAGCCACCTCCTGCCGGTGCAGGGTGGCGAGCCGATTGCCCCCTGCCTCGACAGCATAGCCCGCTCCGGCCTCCTTATGAGCAACATCTATGCTTCGAGCTTCCGAACCGACCGCGCCATTCCCGCCATCCTCTCTGGCCTCCCCGCCGCTCCCGATGAGCCGGTGATGAAACACACCGCCGTGGCCGAGCGCCTCCCGGGCCTGCCCGCCGCCCTCGCTCCCGCCGGCTATCGCAGCATCTACTACTACGGAGGCGACATCAACTTCACCAATCAACGGGCCTACCTGCTCTCGGCAGGCATCGACTCGATTGTGAGCGACACCGACTTCCCCCTCAGCCAGAGAGTGAGCAAATGGGGCGTGGCCGACGGTCCTCTCCTGAGCCGTGTGATAGCCGATGAGAACCACCGCAGTGACGCAGCCCCGCGATTTACCATAGTGCAGACCTCAAGCAGCCACGAGCCCTTCGATGTGGCGCCTTTTGCCCGCCACGCCGATCCCGCCGCCAATGCCTTTGCCTATGCCGACAGCTGCGTCGGAGCTTTTGTCGACTCTCTCGCAGCCTCCCCCCGGTGGGGACGCACCCTTGTGGTGCTCGTCCCCGACCATTATGGCTGCTACCCCACCGGACTCGACGAGCGCAGTCGCCACCACATACCTCTGGTCATGACCGGAGGCGCCCTCGCCCTCCGCGGCATCATCGACACTCCCGCTGCCCAGAGCGATCTCGCAGCCACCCTGCTGCGCGCCCTCGGCCTCCCGGCATCTCAATTTCCATTCAGCCGCGACATGCTCGCCACACCGGCCCCCGCGCTCACCCTCTTCTCCGAGCCCGACTTTGCCGCGGGCATAGCCCCCGACGGCACCATGACCCGCCTCCCGCTCACCGGAGCCACCACCGACGCTCCGGCCGACAGCGCCTCGCGCCTGCTCCAGGCCTATCTTCAGGAGCTCTACACTTACCTGTCTTCCCTATCTTCTTCCACCTCACCGCAATGAGCCTATCACTTATAGAATTTATCGACAGCCAGCTGCTGCTCCTTGCCAACAGCTGCCACACCGAGTGGGCCGACCACTTCATGATGATGTTTTCGGGCCGCTTCATATGGATACCGATGTATGTTGCCCTGGCCTTCATCATCTTCCGTCATTTCCCCCTTCGCCGCGCCATGATAGTGCTCGTGGGGGTAGGCATAGCAATCACCCTCGCCGACCAGACCTGCGCCACATTCATTCGCCCCGTAGTGGCACGTCTCAGGCCGAGCAACCCCGACAATCCACTGTCGGCATTCGTGACCGTGGTCGACGGATACCGTGGCGGTAGCTACGGCTTCCCCTCCTGCCATGCCGCCAACTCCTTTGCACTCATAGCCTTCATGCTGCTCGTGGTGCCGCGCAAGCGCCTCGCCGCCTTCCTCATAGGGTGGGCTGTGGTCAATAGCTACAGCCGACTCTACCTCGGAGTCCACTACCCCGGCGACCTCCTCGCAGGCAGCATCGTGGGCATAATCTGCGGCGGATCGGTTGCCATAGCCGTGCGCCGCATAATAGGAATGCCCCTTCCCCGTCCCGACAATGGTGAGGTGCTGTCATCCAATCCCGGTCGGCTACGCCTCCTGCCACCAACCGGAGTGCTTTCAGCCTCCGGAGGCCTCTCGCTGCGTGTCACCGACATGGCCACTGCCGTGGGGCTCACCACCGTCGTCGTGATGGCGGCGCTGTCGGTGTGACCGAACAATACCACCCTGTCGGCCGTTGACATATCAGGGCCGACCCGCCACCCCGCTTGTAAAGCTAAATTAACATCCCGGGTGGGCGCCCGACACGGAATTTATTGCTATTTTTGCAGTCCCACTCCCAATTCCCACCCCTCCCGACAATGAACCGCAAAGGCAAACTCTATTTCCGCTACGGCACAATGGGCTCGGCCAAAACCGCCCTCCTCCTCACCATGGCCTACAACTTTGAGGAGCGAAAGATGCGCTATGTGTGCCTCAAACCGCATATCGACACCCGCGAAGGCGGCCGCAGCGTGATCCGCTCCCGTATCGGCATCGAGCGCGAATGCAAGTGGATCTATCCCGACACCGACATCTATGCCCTGGCCCAGAACCTCTTTGAGCAAAACATGACGGTGATCGACTGGTTTCTGGTCGACGAAGCCCAGTTTCTCACTGCCGGACAGATCGACCAACTCGCCCGGATTGTCGACGACTTCGGAAGCAATGTGATATGCTTCGGCCTGCGCACCGACTTCCAGAGCCGGCTCTTCGAGGGGTCAAGGCGACTCTTTGAGATCGCCGACACCATCGACGAGATCAAATCGACCTGCACCTGCGGACGCAAAACCATAGTCAATGCCCGCATCGACGCCTCAGGCGACATAGTCACCGAAGGCGCTCAGGTAGAGATAGGAGGCGACGAGCGATACATTGCCGTGTGCCGCAAATGCTGGCGCAACCGACGTATCGAGCAGCAGGCGCGCATGTCGCTCCCATTTGCCGAATTTTCCCCTGCCACCGGCAACACCGACTGACCGCCGGGGCACCACCCACTCACCAACCCCCTCCACACCTTTTCCCGATGACTTCATCACACATCACCAAGCTACTCCGCGCCATCATAATCCTGGCTGTCGCAATAGTCATGAGCCACGCTCCTGCATTAGCAGCCGGGCCGGCCACTCCCCTCTCGATACCCCGGGAGTCGCTTTCCTATAAGGTGATGTTCAAGTGGGGTCTCATCAACAAGAAAGCAGGATGGGCCCGCCTCGACTATTCTCCTGCCGGCGCCACAGCCACCGCAGTGCTCTACGCAGGGTCGGAGCCGTGGGCCGACAAGCTATATTATCTCCGCGACACCCTCACCACCCGCATGTCGACCGCCAACCACACCCCCGAATACTACGAGCGTGTGGCCAACGAAGACGGCAAGTATGCCCGCGACGTGGTGCGATTCACCCGCGACGGCAACCGAGTCACAGCCACCACCCGCCGATACCGTCGTGCGCGCCCCGGAGCCGAGCTCAAGCAGGCCGATGCCGAGCTTGAGGCCATAGGCGAGACCGTCGACATGGTGAGCGCCTTCTATTATGCCCGCACCATGCCCTTTGCCAAAATGGCACCCGGGCAGCAGCGCATCATCAACATCTTCTCGGCCAAGAAAAAGGAGCGCCTCACCATCACCTTTGCCGGAACAGAGACCGTCAGGATCGACAACCGCTCCTACGACACCTATCATATCAAATTCCGCTTCACCACCGACGGCGGCAAGCAGTCGAGCGACGACATCGACACCTGGGTGGAGACGGCTGCGCCCCACCGTCCCGTCAAGCTCGAAGGAAAGCTCAAGATAGGCAAGATAATGTGTCTGCTTGAGCCATGATCCCCTCTCATTATCCATCCCGACCCATGAAGCTATCCTCTATCATTGCATCTACATTTCTTTTGTCAGCATCACTGATGTCACACGCCACCACCCCCGACGAGGTGACCATAACCGTAGTGGAGACCACCGACGTACATGGCAATTTCTTCCCCACCAACTACATCACCCGAAGCCAATGGCCTGGCAGCCTCGCCCGAGTGGCCACATATGTCGATTCGCTCCGCGCCGAAAAGGGTGCCGATAATGTGATACTGCTCGACAACGGCGACCTCCTGCAGGGGCAGCCAACCGTCTATTACTACAACTTCATCGACACCGTGTCGCCCCATGTGGCAGCCGACATTCAGCGCTTCATGGCCTACGACGCCGTGACCCTCGGCAACCACGACATAGAGACCGGCCACGATGTCTACGACCGCTTCATAGCCCAGTCGTCGGCGCCAGTGCTCGGTGCCAACATCATCTCCTCGACCACCGGCAAGCCCTACATCGCCCCCTATACCATCATAGAGCGCGGAGGAGTGCGCATAGCCGTGGTGGGCATGATCACTCCCGCCATACCGGCATGGCTCCCCGAAAACCTCTGGGCCGGACTACGGTTTGACGATATGGTGTCGACAGCCCGCACCACCATCGACCATCTCCGTGCCACCGAGCACCCCGACGCTGTGATAGGACTCTTCCACTCCGGGGGCAACTCCGACACCCGAACCGCCGGCTATATGGAAAACGCCTCACTCGAAGTGGCCCGCCAAGTGGAGGGCTTCGACGCCATACTCATGGGCCACGACCACCGCGTGTGGGACGAAAAGGTGACCGACCCCTCGGGAGCCACCGTAGTGGCACTCAATCCAGCCAACAATGCAGTCAACATAGGCCGACTCGACCTCACCTTTACCATCGGCCCCGACGGCAAGCCGGTGGCCAAGAAGATCGAGGGCTCGGTTGTGCCGGTGGGCAATCTCGAACCGTCACCCCGCTTCATGGAGCATTTTGCCCCTCAGATGGCCGCCGTAGAGACATTTGTCGAGCGCCCGATAGGGCGTGCCACAGGCCCCTTCCTAAGCCGGGATGCCTTCTTCGGCCCGAGCGCATTCATGGATCTCATCCACCGCCTGCAGCTCGAGATAGCCGACGCCGATGTGTCGATGGCCGCCCCTCTGTCGTTTGACGCCGCCATCGACACCGGCACCGTCACCATGGCCGATATGTTCAGCCTCTACAAATACGAGAATCTGCTCTACACCATGGAGCTCACCGGCGAGGAGATCAAAAACTACCTTGAGGAATCCTACGACCTCTGGACCAACAGCATCTCCGGTCCCGGCGACCATATCATACGCTTCGGCTCCGACAATCCCCGCCCCGGCGACAACCGGCTCAAATACCCGTCGTACAACTTCGACTCGGCCGCAGGGATCAATTACACCGTCGACGTGACCAAGCCCAAAGGCTCGAAAATCACCATCTCATCAATGGCCTCCGGCGAGCCATTCGACATGAAGCGCCGCTACCGCGTGGCCATAAACTCTTATCGCGGAAACGGTGGCGGCGACCTTCTCACCAAAGGCGCCGGAATACCCCACGACAGTCTCACCTCGCGCATTGTGTCGGCCACCGACAAGGATCTCCGCTTCTACCTCATGAAAGCCATCGAGGAAAAGGGAGTGATCGAGCCGACAGTGACACCCAACTGGCGCTTCATTCCCGAAGAGATTGCAGAGCCTGCCCTCCGCGCCGACTCACTCATTCTCTTCTCAGGTTCCACCGCTCACCAGAAATGACCCTGATGGCCAAGACACCCACCCAAGCCGACACCTCGCTCACGGAGCGCCTGCGCGACCCCCTTACCGCCCGAAGTGCCTTCGGAGAGGTGATTGACCGCTACAGCCAGCCTCTCTACTGGCAGATACGACGCATGGTCAACAGCCATGAAGACGCCAACGACCTGCTCCAGAACACATTCCTAAAAGCATGGAGCTCGCTCGACGCCTTCAGGGGCGACGCACGCCTCTCGACATGGCTCCACAAGATTGCAATCAACGAGAGCCTGACATTTCTGGAGCGCGAGCGCAAGCGCCTCAACGTGTCGATCGACGACGACGAGGCCCGGGTGATCCACGCCATCGAGTCGGACACCGATATCGACGGCGACGAACTGCGGCTCGAGCTCCGCAAAGCCATTGCATCGCTCCCCGAAAAGCAGCGCCTCGTGTTTAACATGCGATATTACGATGAGATGCCCTACGACAAGATGTCGGAGATTCTCGGCACCTCGTCCGGAGCCCTGAAAGCGTCGTATCACCACGCCGTCAAAAAAATCGAACAATATTTCTCCGACCGCACTTAAACCTTTCCACCCCATTATAGTCAAAGAAGTATCATCAATCAAGACAATGCACTGTAATGAGCGACCAGAATAACACCCCCGACATACTCGACCGCATCGGCCGCAAGAGCGGAATGACTGTCCCCGACGGTTATTTCGAGCAGTTTGCCGACCGGATGAAAAATTCTCTCCCGGAAGTACCGTGGGAGACTGAGGCCCGCATGGCCGACACCCACATCATGCCGTCGCGCTCCTTATGGCAGCGTGTCCGTCCATATGTATATATGGCTGCGATGTTTGCGGGCATATGGCTCATGATGAACATATCGACCCTCCTCGGCACAGGAGGCAATGTGCCCGCCGCAACCACCACAGCAGCCATACCCACAGTGGCCGAGCTCATCGACGAGGGCGAGAGCGAGTTTACGGAATATGCCGTCGACAATTTCGACCGCATCGATCTCTACGACGACCTTTACGCCTCGGGATTCAACCCCGTGAGCCTCTCTTACAACGATTAATCCTCCCCCCCTCCATCACAGCTTCAAAAACCAATTCTTTTCCCCACAACTACACTGATGCTACGACACATCCTATCGCTCATACTGTTTCTGTCGGCTCTCATGGCTTCGGCTTCCCCTATATGCAACGCGTGGGGGGCTCCCGACGGTCCGACCGACCGCGCACAATGGATGCGCGAGATGCAGCGCCACCAGAACGACTTCATAGCAAAGGAGCTCGGACTCTCCGACAAGCAGCGGGCCGATTTCATGCCTCTCTACAATAAGATGCGCGAAGAGATGGCCAAGGAATCACGCGAGGCCCGCAATGTGGCTAAAAAGGTCAAGGAAAAAGGAGAAGCCGCGACCGAAGCCGACTATGAATCGGCCACCGACGCCTATCTTAACTTCCGCGCCCGCGAAGCCGAAATTGAAAAGAGCTACTACCGCAAATTTGGCCACATTCTGTCCAAGCGACAGCTATACCGGCTCAACAACGTTGAGCGCAAATTCGACCGAATGCTCATGCAGCACCGTGGCCGAGGCGCGAAAAACGGTGCTAAGCCTAAGGCCGACAAGTAGACCATCCATCCTCAGCCTGCCAGGCTTCACCGCCTTAGCGCCGCAGAGACTTACGTCACCATCGATCCTCCTCCGGGACTGATGATGAAGAGGTCTCTGATGTCGTTTTATATCCCCTCTCAATTAATCAACGCAGCCATGACACCCAAGCGTATTTTCAACACACTCATCGCCCTTATCATCACAGCTATGACAGCCGCTGCATCGACCCCGACGCGCCCTGATTTCGCCTTTCCCGAAAAGGTGAGCCAAAACGCACGCCGCGACCTCGACCGAGCCCTCTCCGACGGTAACGATGCCGCCGCTCTGCGGGCTGCCCTCAACCTCACTCTCGCCCAAAACGAAATCGACTCCGACAGGATGCCACGCTCGCTCGAACTCCTCGACTCAATAGGGAAGTCGTTTTCTACCCCTGCCCCAAAAGCAGTGTGCGATCTCATCAGAGCCACCATCTACACCGACTATTTCCGTTCACAGCAATGGACCATAGAACGTCGGCCAGAACTCCCCGCCGGCACTCAGGCTCCGGACGACTACACTCAGTGGAACGGCCGCCAGTTTGAGGCCCGCGTGAGCGAACTGCTCAACTCGGCCCTCGCCAATCCCGACGCACTGCTCGCCACCCCGCTGCGCAACTATGATGCCCTGTTGGCTGTATCGTCGAAACAGGCCCGCGCCACCTACATATTCTACCCCTCGCTTCTCGACTTTATTGGCGGCAAAGCCATAGATCTTATTTCGTCGTTCCGCACTCAGGGAGCTGTCGCTTTGGCCGATGAATACCGCACCCTGCTGAACCGTCTCAACGCCGACCGTCCTGCCCCGCTCATCACCGGGCGCATTGCCGCGATAATGAATAACCCTGCCGACATGACGGCACTCCGCAATCGCCTCACTTCCCTCTACCGCGAGATGGGTGCCTCGGAGTATTCGGGAGAGGCTCTGATAGCCCTCGGCGACATTACCGATGCCAACGATATCGACGCATGCCGCACCACAAAGGAGCTCATCGACGGCTTTCTTGCCAAATATCCCTCCTACATCCGGGCAGCCAATCTGCGCAACATCCTTGCCTCGCTCATCCGCAAGAGGGCTGAGATTGATGTGCGTACCCTCGTAGTGCCGGGCCAACCGCTCCACTTCGATGCCACATCGTTCAATACTCCTGCTGTTACCGTGACCCTCTATCGCCTGCCCGCCTCGCGCGACACCGACCGTAACGAGTATTGCGACCTTCCCGACGGAAAGATTCCTCCCACCTTCAAGGCTGTAGGATCGCGCAAGCTCACCTTTCCCGGCACAGCCCCTTTCAAGACCTCAGTATCCGACAGCATAACCGTCGATCTGCCCGGTTGCTATATCCTCGTGGCTGAAGCACCCGGTATGCAGCGCGAGAGCAATCCGCGCATAATCCGCGCCACATCCCTCGCCGCCGGTGCCTTGACCTATGGCCCCTCCACTCTGGCCTTGGTGGTAGACCCGCTCACAGGTCGTCCTGTGGAGGGAGCGTCGCTCTTCACCTCCTCAGCCAAGCAACCGGTAGCAACCACCGGAGCCGATGGCATCGCGCCTGTGCGCACCACCGACGGCAACCTCCTCATCCGTCCCGAGAAAGGCTCCGACCGCTATGCCCCCTATGTGAGAGTGTGGCAGCGCGGCCAGCTCCCCGACAGCCTCCGGCGCTATTATGTCGAAGCGTTCACCGATCTGGCCCTCTATCATCCAGGCGACACCATGCGCTTTGCCGCTGTGGTCTATTCCATCAAGGGGCGCGACATTGAGGCTGCAGCCGAGGCTGCCGTAAGTGCAGTGGTCTATGATGCCAACAACCAGCCCGTCGACACCATTGAGGCCGTGGCCGACCGCTTCGGGCGCATCGAGGGAGAAGTGACTCTCCCCGACGATGGGCGCCTCAACGGTCGCTACTCCATTGTCGTCAAACATGGTAACGCAAGAGGCCGCACCTACTTCACCGTGTCCGACTATAAACTCCCCTCGTTTGACATAACTCTCGACCCTGCCGCAACCGACACTCCTGAAAAAGGCGCCGTGACGCTGAGCGGAACCGTTATGACCTATTCCGGCATGCCGGTACAGGGTGCAGCCATCGCTATCACCATACAGCGCGAATATATCTGGCGCCACTATGGCCCCACGGCCATCGAAAAGCCTTTTGAGCCACTCCACCTCACCGCCACCACCGACGCCTCAGGAAAGTGGACCGCCGTGGCCGGAGCCGCCGCGCTGGAAGCCGCCGGACGCGGTGCATGGCTCAGCGCCTCAGTAACCGCCACCTCGCCCGCAGGCGAGAGTCATGAGGCACGACAGGTGTTTGCCACCGGCCCCTCGCTCCGTATCCGAGCCAATCTCCCTGAGGCCATCAACACCGCCGCTCCCGTCAAGCTCCCGGTCGAGGTCTACGGCCCCGCCGGCACACCCGTCGGCAACATCACTATCGGCTATGTGGTGACACATACCGGTCAGCAGGCCGACACTGTGGCATCAGGCCAACTTGACAGCACCTCACCCATGGCCGACTGGAGCTCGATTGCTCCCGGCACCTACGATATCACATTCAGCATCGACGGCGACAGCCGGAGCTGCTATGGGATAGCGCTCTACAATCCGTCGGTCGACCGTTCCCCGTCTGCGGATCTCATATGGACCCCCGACCGCTCGGTTACTCTCGGCTCCGACCGCACCACTGAAATCCTCCTCGGCACCTCGATGGACACCACTTGGGTGCTCTTCACCCTCTACGACAGCGAGGAGATGATCGAGCGGCGCTGGATCAGTCTCCCCGCCGGTATGCACCGCATACCGGTGGTGACCGACCACGGCGGTTCGCCCGGTCTGCGCGCCACATTCTTTGCCGCAGGACGTTACACCTCTCAGAATGTGACCATAGACCTCCGCCCGGCCATCGACCCCCGCGGCCTCACCATCAAAGCCGAGTCGATGCGCGACCACACTGTGCCCGGCTCCGCCGAGAAGTGGACCTTCAAGGTGGTCAACGCTCTCGGCACTCCCGTCGAATCGGCTGTGATGATTGACCTCTACAATCAGGCACTCGACGCCCTCTCACCCTTCCGGTGGTATCTACATGTCAATTCGCCCCGCGAGCTCAACCTGTGGCTCACTAACCCTGAGTCGGGCCATAACCAGGGCATCTACCTCTACTCCACAACCACCGGTCGCAACAATGCCGTGAGCGTCAATCTCCCGTCGTGGCAACTCTACGGCCAGACACTCGCGCCACAGACTGCCCGCAACGGCATCATGATACGCGGAAGTCACCGGATGTACAAGTCGGCAGCCACGATGGTCAAAGACGAGATGGCCGAGGCTGAGGCTGAGGAATCGACCGTGACGATGGCCGAGTATGCTTCAGCCGATATGGCGGCTCCCATGCCAGCGTCAGCTGGCGGCGCCATGTTGGTTGAATCGGCTGTCGAGACCGACAGCGGTGAAGCCGGTGCCGGCGATGAGGAATCGCGCCCCTTCGCCTACCGCGACGCCGAGACCCCTCTCGCGCTATTCCGCCCCATGCTCACCACCGGCCGCGACGGCTCCCTTGAGCTCTCCTTCACCATGCCCGACGCCAACGCCACCTGGGCGCTTCAGGCCATAGCCTTCACCAACGATATGCGCTGCTCATCCCTCTCGGCATCAGTAGTGGCCGCCAAGCCGGTGATGGTCAAGCCCAATCTGCCCCGCTTCCTCCGCCGTGGCGATAGCGCCACTGTGCTCTCCTCGGTGATGAACGCCACCGACTCTGCCGTCACAGCCGATGTAGCTATCGAGATTTTCGATCCTATGAGTGGCCGTGTGATCAGCTCCTCGTCATGCGCAGTAGAGCTTGCGGCAGGATCGACCTCCGAAGTGGGTTGCACACTCGACGCTCCGGCCGACCTCACCATGATAGGCTTCCGCGTCAAGGCCTCCACCCCATTCTTTGCCGACGGCGAGCAGGCCATCCTGCCTGTGCTTGAAGCCGCCACCCCGGTGATCGATTCGGCCCCATTCTACATGGGCCCCGACACCCGCGAGGCAGTGGTTACTCTCCCCGCAGCCACCGATGCCATCGATGCAGTCACCACTCTCGAGTTTTGCGAGAATCCTGTATGGTATGTTGTAACGGCGCTCCCCGGCATATCTCCGTCTGATCCGGCCACCGCACCTCAGGCAGCCGATCTCCTATTCTCCTCGGCCATGGCCCGCGGCCTCATCGGGCGCTACCCGGCCATAGCCGAAGCGCTCGCCGACTGGAGCTCACGCGGCTCCTCAGCACAGGAGCTCACCTCGATGCTTGAGCGTAATCCCGACCTCAAGGGTCTCCTTCTTCAGGCCACGCCATGGGTGATGGATGCCCGCAGCGACACCGAGCGCATGCAGCGCCTCGCCCTCCTCTTCGACTCCAGGCGTGTCGATGCCGCCATCGGGAGCGCCATTGAGTTGCTCGGCAAGCTCAACCGCAGCGACGGCGGATGGGCATGGATAGCCGGCAGCGGCAAATCGTCGGAATGGGCCACCACCACAGTGGCTTCCCGCCTTGCCCTCCTCGACCAGTATGGTTTCACCCCCTCCGACAAGCGTCTTGCACGCATGACCGCCGGTGCCATAGCCTACCTCGACTCCCTTGCAGCCCGCCGCTATGCCACCGATCCCTCCTCGCCTCAGATAGCCTTTGCAGCCCTCCGCTCACTCTTCCCCGGCGTCAAGGCTTCGGCCACCACCGAGCGTATCCTCGCCGATGCCACCTCGGCTGTGGTCAAGGGCTGGAAAGAGTGGCCTCTTGCCTCGCGCCCCGAAGCCGCCATGCTCCTCTGGCGCCGCGACTATCGCAGCGTGGCCGCCGGCATCATGGATTCGATGCGCGAGTTCATGGTGTCGGACCCCGACAAGGGCTCATGGTTCCCCTCCATCGAAAACCGTGCGACGGGCTACATCTCCTTCACCGCCGACGCCCTCCGCGCCTTTGCCCTCATCGACCCCGGCTGCAGCGAGATCGACGGCCTGCGCCACTGGCTCGTGGTGCAGAAGCAAGCCACCGACTGGGGCTCCTCGGCCTACGCCACCGAAGTAGTGGCAGCCATCCTGGCCTCCTCGCAGGAATGGATAGGCAATGTCAAAGGATCTGCCATTGAGGCCGACGGCCACCGCATCGACCTTCCCGCCATCGACCGCCGCACCGGCTACTTCCGCGTACCCCTCGGCGCCACTCCGTCGCGTGAGCTCTCGGTATCGGTCACCAAAGGCTCCGCCACCCCGGCTTGGGGTGCCTTGATGCGCCGCTCGCTCCAGCCCCTCACCTCGGTCGAGGCATCAGGCTCCGACGACCTGCGCATCGAAAAGAGCATCATAGGTCCCGACACCCTCCGCGCCGGCGATAAAGTCACCGTGCGTCTCGTGATCCATGTGGGCCGCAACCTCAACTATGTGGCCATCACCGACGACCGCGCCGCATGCTTCGAGCCGGTCGACCAGCTCC
This sequence comes from uncultured Muribaculaceae bacterium, assembly GCA_910579675.1. Lineage (GTDB taxonomy): Bacteria > Bacteroidota > Bacteroidia > Bacteroidales > Muribaculaceae > Paramuribaculum. The sequence goes on from CAJTUF010000004.1 coordinate 122,612, forward strand.
CCTCCACCTCCATGAGCGAAGGTGTGATATTCTACATAGAGCCGCGCGACACGCGCACATCGCTCTTCGCCACCACCATGCCCAAGGGCACCTATGTGGTGAGCTACGACCTCTACGTCAACAACGCCGGATCTTTTGCCTCGGGCATAGCCACTGCGGCCTCGCAATACGCTCCCGAGATCACCGCCCGCTCGGCAGGATCCGTCATCACCGTCAATCCCGCATCAAAATGAGTGTCAACAAAGTAATCCTTTTAGGCAATGTAGGCCAGGATCCGCGCATCAGATATGTCGAGACTGTGCCTCTCGCCGAATTTTCGCTCGCCACCACCGAGCGCGCCTACCGCAACGCCGAAGGGATCGAGATCCCCGAGCGCACCGAGTGGCATAGCATTGTGATGCGCGGACGCAACGCCGAGACCGCCGAGAAATATGTCCGCAAGGGAGCCAAACTCTACATCGAGGGGCGCCTCCGCACCCGGGTGTGGGAAGACCGCAACGCCATCAAGCGCAACGTCACCGAAATCCTTGTCGACTATTTCGAGATCCTCGCCCGATAAGTGCCCCTTGCAGTTTTATCCATCCTCAGGGTGGCCACGTCTATTGCGTGGCCACCCCGTTCTTTATATCTTTGCACCTCTTCACTCCAATAAATATCCATCATGACTCATCGCATAATAATAGCCGCTGCTGCTGCCGTAGGCTTTTTGAGCGTACCTCTGACATCAATAGGCCGCGACTCAATCACCTTTGCCATAGGATCTGACTTCCATGCTCCCGACATCCCCGCCGGCGAGGAAAATCTGTCTGCGTTTGTCAACACTGCCCGCGACCGCAATGTAGACTTCATTATAGAGCTCGGCGACTTCTGCCGCCTCGACAGCGCAAGCCGTAAATTCCGCGACATCTGGAACTCATTTCCCGGCGATGCCTATCATGTGATAGGCAATCACGACATGGACAGCTACAATGCCGACGAGTATGTGGCCGGAATGGAAATGCCCGGCCGCTACTACTCCTTCGACCGCGACGGATTCCACTTCATTGTGCTCGACGGAAACAATCTCTACGATGGCACATCCTACACTCACTACCAGTATGGCAACTTCTACCGGCCTTATGAACAACGGGCCCATATGGATCCGGAGCAGATGGAATGGCTCAAAGACGACCTCGCCTCTACCGACAAGCGTTGTGTGCTCTTCTCCCATCAAAGCATCGACACTTATATGAACAATGGAGCCGACGTGCGAAACATCCTTGAGGAAGCTAACCGCAATGCCGGGTTCAAAAAAGTGGTGCTCGCTTTTTCGGGCCACAACCACAGCAACTACACCAAGGAGATCAACGGCATAACTTATATCCAGATCAACAGTGCCTCATATGTATGGTGCGACGTGCCCACTCGCTCCGAAGAGCGCTACAGCGAAGCCATCAACAAGCGCTACCCTCTGCTGCGCTACTCCATCACCTACGATAAGCCCCTCTTTGCCATTGTCACCCTCACTCCCGACGGCGCCACGGTCGAAGGCCGATCCGCCAACTTTGTGGCCCCGCTGCCGTCTGAGATAGGGCTCACCGACTCGATTGATGGATTCCCGCTGGTGAGCGAAATAGCCGACACCACCGTCGCTTTCTGACCCCCTCATCTGCTCAAAGTCAAATACGCTGACACCCACACATATGCAAAAGGAGGAGGCGCGTGCCCCTTACGGGGTTCTTGCGTCTCCTCCTCTCACGTTTCAACTATTTATTTATGAGCCTCCGACGTCTAATAATCACTATCCGGCGGCGGAGTTGGGGAAATAGTCTCTCTTATGCCATGATTTCAACTCTTGCTATTATTTAAAACGTTTCCAAATTCTGATAGAGTAACACTCCGGGGAGCCGATGTGGCTCCCCGGAGTGTTATAAAAAGGTTTAAATAATCTAAAATCGGGATACTCAGGCCGGAATGAGCTCACGCTCGCCCGCCTTGCGCCTCATATTGATCAAGGCATAGCGCATACGGCCCAGAGCGGTGTTGATGCTCACATTGGTGGCATCGGCTATCTCCTTAAACGACATATCGGAGTAAAACCTCATGTTGATCACCTCGCGCTGGTTGGCGGGCAGATCCGACACGAGATCGAGTATGTCGCTGGTGGTCTGGGTGGCCATGATCGAATCCTCGACCGTCCCCTCGGCAAGCTCGCGGCGGTTGAGCATATCGGTCTCGCAGTCGTCGACCGACACCGTGTTCTCCGACTTGTTGAATCGGAAATAGTCGATCACCAGATTGTGGGCTATACGCGAGATCCAGGCCGAGAATTTTCCCGACTCGTTGTAGCGGCCCTGCTTGATGGTGGTGATGGCCTTCACAAAGGTGTCCTGAAATATGTCGTTGGCAGCATCGCGATTCTTCACTACCGACAATATGTAGGCAAACACGCGCTGCTGATGGCGCGATAAGAGTATGTCGAAAGCGCGGTTGTCGCCGGCGGCGTAGGCAGCTACCAGACGGTCGTCGGGCAGCTTGGCTATGTTTTGCATTACTATGGTTCCTCTTGGAGTTATGATTGGAGTAGTAATGTTTCGATAGGCTGTGACAGATGTAAGGTGGTGAAATTCAGTTGTTATATTCTATCTCTTGATGCATGGGGAGCCAAACGGCTCTGCATCTGCCCACAAAGATACTCATTTTTCCCGACATATCCAAATCCGCTCTCACCTCCGCACGGTCAAAGACCGGAAAGGATGTCAGAGCGAACAGGGGGCCGAGGCGGGGTGTTTATATGGGTATAGGGAGGCAGGCTCCCGCTTATTCTCACGTCAACTCATCCCCCACCTCAATCATGATAGATTGGTTTGTATCCATACTCAGGGAGTATCCGCCTTTGGCGCTCTTCCTCACCATAGGCATCGGCTTTCTTGCGGGCCGCATCCGCATAGGCTCTTTCCAGCTCGGCAGCGTAACCGGCGTGCTGCTCACCGGCGTGGCCATAGGCCAGATAGTGATTCCTATCTCCGGCCCGATAAAGATGTTTTTCTTCATGCTCTTTCTCTTCTCGATCGGCTACTCCGTGGGGCCCGACTTTTTCAGGTCGCTCCGCGGATCGGGCGCGCGGCAAGCGCTCTTTGCTGTGATCATGAGCGCCACATGCTGCCTTGTCACTCTCGGCATCGCGCTCCTGTTTGGCTACTCCAAAGGGGAGACGGTGGGGCTTTTCTCCGGATCGCAGACCTGCTCGGCGCTCCTCGGCGTTGGCACCGAGGCCATACAGAAGCTGGGCTACGACGCCGCCACGGTGAAGCGCGAGCTCGACATTGTGCCTGTGTGCTATGCCGTGACCTATATATTCGGCACTTTAGGCACCGTGATCATTCTCGGCAATCTCGGGCCAAGGCTGCTCGGAGGTATCGACAAGGTGAAGGCTCAGACTCTGGAGTTGGCCGAAACCCTCAGCAAGGGAAACGAGAGCGACGATCCTGCAATAATCAAGCCCACAAGCGATGTGAGCTACCGCACATATCGTGTCGACTCTCCGTTTTTCGACACTCCGCGCAAGGTCAATGAAGTCGAGAAATATCTGCGGGCCAACGGACTGGAGGTGTATGTTGACTGTCTGGAGCATTGCGGCAACACCTCGATGCCCCGGTTTGACGATCTCATCAGCAAAGGCGATCATGTGGTGATCTGCGGCCGTATGGAATATATGGTCGATGTCGACCGCCACATAGGCCGAGAGATCGACGACAAACCGCTGGTGAGCTACCCGGTGGCAAGGGTCAAGATACGCGTGTCGAAGAAACGGTTTACCGGCACTCGCCTCACTGAACTGCGCAAGAAGCGGTTTATGCGAGGCGTGGTGATACGCGACGGTGTGAGGCGGGGCAAGGAAATGATAATCGATGCCGACACCCGCTTTGAACTCGCCGACACCATCACCGTGGTAGGACGCGAGGAGATTGTGCTCGCTGCAGCAGCCCACATAGGCCATGTCGATCGCCCGACGGTGTCGAGCGACCTGGTGTTTGTCGGACTCGCCATTTTCGTCGGAGGCCTCTTCGGCGCCCTCACCTTCTGGGTCGACAGCATCCCCCTGAGCTTCGGTACCAGCGGCGGAGCCCTCCTCGCCGGACTCTTTTTCGGCTGGCTGAGGTCGCGTCGCCCCACTTTCGGATACATCCCCAAGGGCGCCCTGTGGGTAATGAACAATCTCGGCCTCAATGTCTTTATCGCGGTGATAGGCATCGAGTCGGCGCCATCGTTTGTGTCGGGCATCAAGGCCGTCGGCCCCCTGCTGTTTCTGGCAGGCGCCATTGCCACCATGATACCGATATTCACTGGCCTGTGGCTCGGCCACAAGGTGTTTCGCTTCAATCCGGCCATAACCCTCGGCTGCTGCGCCGGAACCCGCACATGCACCGCCGCCCTCGGCGCCGTGCAGACGTCGCTCGGCAGCTCGCTCCCCGCCATCGGCTACACGGTGACATATGCCGTGAGCAATATCCTCCTCGTGGTGTGGGGACTGCTGGCCGTGGTGCTCATCCCGTGATGCGCCCCGGCGATTTAATCACAACCGATAGATAATAAATCAGGCAGGAGCGACGTTGATTATATACATCACCCATCCTCTACCTGCCTATGTCCGACACCTCTACCCCTTCCAATCACGACAATCACAGCCGTCGCGACTGCAGCGGCCCCTCCGGGGCCAAGCGCGAAAGCAGCGCCGTAGCCCTGCGGCCCGACAGCGACACCCTGAGGTTTATCCGCAGCTTTGCCCGCTGCTACACTGTGGTGTCGGCCCTCCCCGCACCCATTTCGGCTTTCATAGCCAACTGAACGGCCGCCTCGCCATCAGGCGCCCTGCGCCCGATAGCGGCGATGGAGAGTGAGGAGCAGCACAGCCGCTATCACAGCCATAGGGACTCCCACCAGCGCCGGCGATGCCAAGCCCAACCCGGCGTGTATGGCCGCGCCACCTATCATGGCCGACACGGCATTGCTCACGTTGAAAGCCATCTGGATCGCCGCGCCGCCTATCATCTCGCCCCCCTTGGCAAATCTCACTATCATATATTGGAGCGGACCGCCGATGCCAAACAGTCCGGCGCAGGCCACAAATGCCAGCACCAGCGAGGCTGCCTTGCTCGCCGCACAAAAGTAGATGGCGGGCATCACAACCACGAGCGCTATAGCTATCACTCCGCTCACCAGGCCTCCGGCATAGCGGTCGGTGAGGCGTCCGCTCACAAGATTGCCCACCACCATGCCGCAACCACACACCACCATGACCCACGTCATGGCATCGGTGGAGAAACCGGCAACATCAGTCATCACCGGATTGACATAACTGAACCATGTATATACACTCCCCTGCCCCAGAAAGGTACCCCCGAGGATGAGCCAGGGCGCGCCGTGGCGCAGGAAGCCAAACTGGCTCTTGAAATTGGCCACCGGTGGGAGCGGAGCCAGTCGCGGGAGCCACGCCCTGATGGCAAGCAGTGTGAACGCCCCCACTATCGCCACTATGGCAAAGGTCCAGCGCCACGACAGCAGATTGCTCACCGCCGTTGCCGCAGGAACACCTATCAGATTTGCCACGGTCATACCGGTGACCATCACGGCCACCGCCGTAGCCCCGCGGCCCGGACCCACGAGCTTAGGGGCAACTATGGCTCCGACCCCGAAATAGCAGCCATGAGGAAGCCCGGCCAGAAAGCGGGCGCCAAGCAGAGTGTAATAACCCGGAGCGAGAGCCGCACACAGATTACCAACCGTGATCATGGCCGCCAGACCCACGAGAATGGCCTTGAGCGGGTAGCGACGAAGGAAAAGGAGAAATAGCGCCCCGAGACTCACCCCAAGGGCATAAGCCGATATAAAATGGCCGGCTCGGGGCACACTGACATCAAGGCTCGACGCGACATCGTTGAGGATGCCCATCATCGAAAACTCGGCTATGCCGAGGGCAAATGTGCCCATGGCAAGGGCTATCAGACTTTTGTTCATATCGATTGATCTTGACTTTAAAAACGCCGTCAGGCAAGAAAGAGATCGGTGAAAAATGCCGACAAAATTAATGCTTTTTTAACTTTTTTGACCCTCTCACGGATAAAATTTGCCATTGTTGCACAATTTTACTACTTTTGTAGCAATGTTCTACAACATATATTTACTCCACACTACACATTTCTAAGGTAACGGATTATGATCAGAGCGGCACTTGAACAAGTGATCAGTGAAGACATGTCGGAAATTTGGTCGGTGCTCACTCCTGAAGAGAAGCGCCGTATCACCGATGCCATCACTATCCACCGCTTCAAGAAAAACCAGATAATATATGCCGAGCGCGACGAGGCCGAATATCTGTGGTGTCTCTTCGAAGGGAAGGCCAAGATGTATAAAGACGGTATCGGCGGACGGCAGCAGACACTGCGCCTCCTCCGCCCGGTGCAGTATTTCGGCTATCGGGCCTACTTTGCCGGAGAGCCGTATGTCCACACCGCTGTGACAATGGAGCCATCGGTGATCGGTGCTGTGCCAATGAAAGTGGTGTCGGAGCTCATCGACGCCAACAGGCAGGTGGCATGGTTTTTCATCCACGAGCTGAGCCGCAACCTCGGAAGCGCCGACACACGTACAGTCAATCTAACCCAAAAGCATATCCGGGGGCGCCTCGCCGAGAGCCTCATTGTGCTCCTCGAAAGCTATGGAGTGGAAGACGACGGCATGACTCTCCGCGTGTACATGGGCAGGGAAGATCTTGCCAACCTCTCCAATATGACCACATCCAACGCCATACGCACCCTCACCACTCTTGTCACCGAGAAAGTGATAATAGTCGACGGCCGGAAGATCAAGATCATCGACGAGGCCGCCCTGCGCAAGATCAGCAAATTTGGCTGAGCGACTATCTGCTCCCGAGATTGCCTTCAGGCCGCCTCTGATGGCAATAAATCCTATTATTTAGATTCCGAGCCTGCCTTCTTGGCGGGCTCTATTCGTATAAGCTCCAAGCGTGTGGCGCTGCGTTTCATCACCTTAAACTCATACTCGCCTATCACAAAACTGTCGCCCTGCGAGGGTATCGACCCTATCTCATGGAGCAGATAGCCCGCAAGGGTCTGATAGTCATCCTCCTCGGGAATGTCGAGATGGTAGGTGGTGCGCAGTGTGTCGATCTCTATGCGGCCCGAAAACTCATACACTCCGGGCTCTACCTCCGAAGCCACAATGTCGGAGGCGGTGTCATGCTCATCGCGTATGTCGCCGCATATCTCTTCCATAAGGTCTTCGAGCGTAACCAGACCGGCTGTGCCGCCAAACTCATCGACCACAATGGCCAGACTGCGCTTCTCCTGAAGCATACGCCTCATGAGCTTGCGCGCCAAAAGGGTCTCCGGAGCAAAGATCACAGGCTTGAGATGCTCGGTCCAGTTGCGCGAAGGATCGAAGAGCTCGCTCACATGAATATAGCCCAGAATGGTGTCGATGTCCTCGCGGTACACGATAATCTTCGAGCGGCCCGACGATGTGAAAAGCTCCGAGAGCTGGTCGCGCGAGGTCTCGTCGATATCCACTGCCACTATCTCGCGGCGGGGTTGCATGCAGTCGCGCAGGTGGGTCGACGAAAAGTCGAGGGCATTATGGAATATCTTCACCTCATTCTCCACAGGAGCCTTATCGGGGTTCACCTCGTCGATGGCGGTCTCCAGAAACTGGTTGAGATCGCCCACCGAGAGCACCCCCATGCGCTGCGCCTCGGCATGGATGCCGAAAAGCTTCATGATGCCCTTGGAAAGTGCCGAGATGAAGAGCGACACAGGATAAAGCACTATGTAGAACATGAAGATCGGCAGCGAGAAGATCTTGAACATCAGATTGGGATTGATGCGGAAGATCGACTTGGGCAAAAACTCACCCGTGATGAGTATCACACCCGTAGAGATGAGGGTGGAGAACAGAAGCACAACGGCCTGCGACGAAAATTGCACCTCGAGCCAGGGCTCTATGATGGCAGCCGCGCCCATACCGTAGACCACCAGCACTATATTGTTGCCCACCAGAAGGGTGGAGATAAACAGATCCTCATCGGAATAAAACCGGCTTATGAGCTTGCCTATGAGGCCGCCGCGCTGGGCGTCGAGCTCTACCCTCACGCGATCGGAGGATATGAATGCTATCTCGACACCCGAAAAGAGGGCCGAGAATATAAGCGATATGATGGCCACTATGAGCCAGGCGGTAGGTGTCATTGTCGCGTAGGATTTTGTAGGGTGGTGGCGGTGTTGGTACTGGTGACCGTGGCGGGGGTGGGGAGCTGCTTGCGAGGCTCCGTGGCCGACGTGTCGGTCTGCTGACGCGAGTAGGGGGTACGGCGACGGAGCACCGCGCGCGCTGCGCGCCGCTGCGGGCGGTTGCGCGACTGGTCGCTCACAAAAATAGTATCGGTGGGCACCCCGTTGAAGGCCGAATCGGTGCGCTGGGCATCGGTGGGATCCGATGCGGCCGCAGCCTCGGCGTCGTAGGGTGCGTCGACCGAGGTGGAGGCGGGAGCCGACGTAGATGCGCTCTCGTCTCCTCCGGGATTGTTTTCAAACTGCGAGGCGGGGAAGATGCCCGAAGGGCGGATCACCATATAGCGGGTCATGCGCTCGTCGCTCTTGAAGCCAAAACCCTCGATCACCCGGTCGGGGCGCTCGATATGGATAAATGAATCGGAATACACCTCATGGTGGATCCTGTCCCACCACAGCTGCTGGGTCAGGAAGCGCTGCCCCTCGGTGCTGGCTATATCCACCGCACCGTCGAGGCGCCATGTCTGCCGCCCGGTAAAGTAAACGGCCGAGTCGCAGTCGATCGTCGAGTGGATATTGCCGCTGTTGTCATACTGCTCCATGTGCATCCCGTCGGGGAAAGTCCAGCGTGGCTCCTCAGCCTCGTCAAACATGAGCCATGTCGGAGCGAGGATGCGGTAGCGCGGATAGCCCGAATCGGTGATGACGGTGTTGGCCCGCAGGGTGGTCATGGTGGGGGTATAATCGGGATCGATGCTTCCCTGACGATACGGCCGCTCATCCTCGCCGCAGCTCCACAGAGCCGCTGCCAGGACGATAGCCGCCACAATGCGTCCGGTACTTGCCCAGGCCGTCATGACTGCGGTGTGATCAGTTGATGCGGCGCTGGAAGAACCACATCTCGTTGAAGTTGATGCCCAGCGTGACGGTGAAGTGATTTTCGGTGAGCAGCGCCTGCGGGTAAGCCTGACGGTGACGCCACTCGAAGCCTATATTGATCATGGTCTTGCCATTGGGTGCGGGCAGGCCGAAGCCGGCGGTAAGACCATAGTCGCGTATATGGTTGTCGCCCACCATCACATAGTCGCGGGAGTAAAATCCGCCGAGCCTCCACGACATCACGCTGAGGTAGTTGCCACGGCGTGCGTGGGTGTACTCGGCGCCGAAGTTAGCGCTCCAGCGGTCGGCAAGACGGGTGCCCGAGAAGTTTTCCATCTCGAAATATTTGGCTTTGCCCCAGGGCTGATAGGTGAAGTCGGCCTCCACGTTAAGACGCTGATGCCAATTGTAGGCTATACCGGCGCCCCATGTCTCGGGGCGGCTGAAGTGGTGGCGCATCGACACCCGCTCCACCACAGTGTCGGCCTGGATGGTATTGGTGTTGGTGTTCACATCGTTGGTCATGTCATATTTGGTGACCCACGAGTGGCCCAGGAATGCCTTGGAGGGGGAGTAGGTGAGACCAAGGGTAAGATTGTCGCGGCCCAGAGCTATGCCATATTGGGCGCCGAAGGTAAGATCGTAGTCGCGCACTTCGATCACCTGCTCGAAGAGAGCGGTGGTGTTGCCCGTAGGGGTGGTCTGCACATCATGGGTGATCGAACCGAACAGATAGCTTATGTTGGCGCCGATGGTGAAGCCGTTGAAGGGGCGGCCCGACACGCCGAGATAGAGCTGGTTGAGGCCGCCGTTGCCCTGACGCATGGTCGAGCCCCCTTCGAGTTCCTTACCGAAGGAGTAGCCCACCGACGAGAATGGCACCAATCCCACCGAGCCGCCCATATACTTGCCGAGCGGAAACTGCATGGTGATATAGTCGAGGCCGCCGCCAAGACGGTTTTCCTTGACCGATCCTTCGGCCATCGAGGTCGACGAGAAGTCGATGCCCATATCGAAGAGGAAGGTCATGCTGTCGATGGCGGCATAGGATGCGGGATTGAGCACATTGATCTGTCGGCCTGAGCGCATGGCATAGCCCACCGATCCCATCTGCCTCTGCATGGAGGTGGCGTTGTTGCGGAGAAGTCCGTAGCCGAGGCGGGAATAGGCGCTGCCTGTGTCCTGTGCGGCGGCTGAGAGCGTGAAGAGAGCTATCATAGCCGTGGCCACGAGCGATTTGAGTGTGGAGAGGGTGTTGTGGCGCATGGAGTTGTGATGATTATTGTTCATTGAAAAGGAGTATGCTGTTGAGTCCCTTGCTCACGAGATTGCTCACCGGCTCGATAGGAAAATCGCATATCCCGGCAAGGGTGTTGGCCCATCCTCCGGTGATCACCGTTACGGTGTCGGCCGGGAGGCGGCTTCGGTAATAGGATATGGCGCCCACAATGCCATAGACGGCGCCGAGGATCATTGCCTCGCGGGTATCAGTGCCGAGCACACGCTCGGGCTTGATCTCACGCGGCACCTCAAGGCGGGGCAGGCGCGCCGTGAAGCGATGGAGCGCCTCAAGACGCATGCGCATCCCGGGGGCTATGTTGCCACCGCGGAAACATCCGTCGGAGTCGACATAGTCGTAGGTCACGGCTGTGCCGGCATCGACCACCAGAAGGTTGCTGCCGGGATGGAGGCTCCATGCCCCGGCGGCTGCGGCTATGCGGTCGGCGCCAAGAGTGTGGGGCGAGCTGTAGCCAATGGTAATGGGCAGGCGCACTGAGGTGGCACTGAGCCTGACGGCGCGTATGGCGCGCGCCCGGAGCATATCGAGCACCGGCGCGCCGCGCTCGGCTACAGAGCAGTAGAGCGCCGCATCGACAGGGCCCGGGGCCGCGTCGACGTAGCGCCCGACAATCTCGGGCGTCAAATGGGGCTCAATGGCCTCGTCGAGAAGTCTCTCGCCATCCCACAGCGCCATCTTGGCGGCTGTGTTGCCCTGGTCGATGGTCAGGTTGATAGGCATTGCGACGGCAAAATTACTATTTCTTTATCATAATGCGGCCATCCCGACCCGCTTATTTGCGTCGACGGCCCTTTTCTTCACCCTTGAGGGCTGCCGGCATGGCCAATGAGGCATATGCCTCAAGCACACCTCCGGCAAGGAAAAACGCAAGCCAATCGGTAGGGCCGGCCTTGGGATAGAACACAAAGAAGGCCCCGACGGCCCACACCACGCCGCTCCAGAACTCCATCTTTTTCAAGCGGCGAGCGCGAAGGGTCGGAGCATCCATGGGCTGGAATATGCGACACACGAGCACTATCGCCGCACCGGCGGCATAGAGCCAGCGCCACAGGTCGGCGCCTCCGGCGCGGAGGATCGGGAGCAGAGCGGCCACGAAGATCACGAGCATCCCCGCATTGGCACCCCAGAGGGTGAGGTTATATCTTGTTGTCGGTTTCATGAATTGCTGGATATGACGATTGATCACTCAAACACATACACATCTTCCGTGGGGCGCTGCATGTGGTAGCGCTCCCTCACTATCCGCTCCATGGTCTCGACATCGGTGTCGAGCGAGCGGTTGAGTGCCTCGTAGTGGAGCAGTGTGTCGCGACACTCCTTTATCTCGGCGCGCAGGCGGTCGATCTCCTTATCGTGTTCATAAGTAGTGAGGAGCGAATTGTCGTTGAAAAACAACACAAACACTATCACGGCGGCCGTGACTACGAAGCCCGGGCGGATATACCGTCTGAGCCACGCTATGGTGGGGTGTGACTGATTGAGATGCATTGAGTGGAGTTTTGGGGAGAGCTTTGGAGGCGCCATCGCCACAGACGGGAGCGCTATCCGTCGGCAAAGATACAACTTTTTTCGCCATCATCATGCCTCAGACCCATCCGATTGACAAAGTGGGCCATAGTGGTGCGGCTCACACCGCTCATGAGCGCCATGCTCTTGATCGACCGTCCTTCCCCTATCCAGCATCTTATCCGCTCCTCCGAGCCACTCAGCTTATACTTGTCCGGGGCATTGCAGCGCCCTTTAGGACGCCCGAGCTTCTGCCCCTCCGACCGGCGGCGTGCCAGCGCCTCGCGGGTGCGCTGCGAGATAAGATTGCGCTCTATCTCAGCCGACAGGCCGAAAGCAAATGCGAGCACCTTGCTCGGTATATCGTTGGCGAGCCGGAAATTATCTTTCACAGTGCGTATCTCAAGCCCCCGGTCGAGACACACATTGAGTATCTCCATTATCATATACAGATTGCGGCCCAGACGAGAGAGCTCGGTGGCCACGAGCATGTCGCCGCTCTCCATGCGCCGGAGCAGGGCGCCGAGCTCGCGTTTGCTCCACGCTTTGGTGCCCGAGATTGTCTCCTCTATCCATAAGTCGATTGCGGGGAGCCCCTCGCGGGTGCAGAACCGTGCTATCTCATAGCGCTGGTTTTCGAGCGTCTGCCTCTCGCTGCTCACCCTGATATATCCATAGATCATAGCTGTAGGATGGTGATTGGTTAGTAATACGGTATTTATTACAGACGCTCCCGCAGCCGATAAATTATGCCGTCGGCATATAGATAAAGCGGGGCTGCCCGGTTGAGGCAGCCCCGCTCTTGCGTAGATCTATATAGCTTTCAGTGATTGAAAGTCGTTGATAGGTGAGGGATCAATAGGTGTCGGGAATGTCAGGGTTGTTCCATTCGGTGACAGCCTTGTTGGTGTTGCCCTCGGTCTGTACGATCACCATGTTCATCCATGCCGGACGGCCAACGGTGTTCTTTTCAGTACCGGCGAGGAAGTTGCTGCCCTCATACTGGCGGGTCACGGAGTAGTTCAGACGCTTGATGTCGAAGAGAGTGGTGCCTTCGCCCCAGAGCTCGACGCGCTTCTGGAACACGATCTCCTCAACCACGTCGTCCATGCTGCTCACGCTGCAGGTATAGGCAGGGTCGCGGTAGGTGGTCATGAAGTCCTGAAGGAGCTGACGGCCCTCGGCGGGATTGGTGTGGGCCTTGGCCTCCATCTCGATGAAGTACATCTCCTCGACGCGCATCACGGGAACTGCGGTGGCAGAGCCTACATTGTAGTCGTCGCCATTACCCTCGCCGGGACGGAACTTGATGGCGCAATAGGGGCCATACTTCTCCATGAGGGTCACATTGGCCTCCTCGGCGAGAGGGGTCTTGCCTGAGAGCGACGAGCCGAAGGGAGCTACCCACGAGAGCTTGCGGAAGTCGGTGTCGGCGATGCGGTCGTACATCCAGTTGGCAACAGTGGGAGCAGCGCCCGGGCCGAGATAGGGAAGGTTGAGGATGCCGGCGTAGCCGTAGGCTGCCTCGGCGCTCATCATCGAGGTCCAGTTGCAGATACCGGTCTGGACGGCGTCGTTTTCTTTCTCAAACTTCATGCCCCAGAACCAGGAGTTGTTGCGGAAGCTGTTGAAGCCGTCGGTGGTGCTGAGCCACTCGGCCTCGGTCAGAGGAGTCTTGCCGCTCTCAGCGATGGCCTTGCGGGCATACTCGGCTGCTTTAGCATAATCCTCTACCCACATGTAGAGACGGGCCTTCAGACCATATACACATGCGAGGTCGGGGAGGGTGAGGCTGCCGTAGTTGGCATAGCTGATGTTGGCTTCGGCATAGTCGAGGTCGGCGAGGATGAAGTCAAACATCTCCTGGCGGGTTGCGCGGGGGTTGTTGCGGGCCTCATCCTGAGTGGTGAGCTCGGTCACGATGGGCACGGTGAGGTGCTCAACGTTATTGCCGTAGGCGTTGGTAGCCGAGGTGTTGTTGTTGGGGAGGAACTCATACCAGCGTGCGAAGTCGAGATAGAGCATGGCGCGGAATGCAAGAGCTGTTGCGCGGGCGCCGTGGCTGTAGTTGTCCTCGAGATCGGCGGGATACACGCTCGCAGCCTTGTTGCAGGCGAGGATGATCTTGGTGTGGATGTTCCAGATGCGCTGCACTGAGGCATAGTTCTGGCCGAGATACACGATGCCGGTGTAGTTTGACCACTGGTTGTAGTTGGAGCCGTTGGGGTTGAGCGACATGTCGGCGGTCATGCAGTCGCGGATGTGCATCAGCGATGAGTAGCCGAAGTCGCCGTGCCAGCTTGCGCCGAGGGTGTTCCAGTTGATCATCATGGCGGGCATGGCCATGATCATGGCCTCACCGGCCTTCACCGATGATTCGAGCTGCTCCTGCGACACGGAGCTGGTGGGCTGCACCTCCTCGATACAGCCGGTGAGGGCTACCGACGAGGAGAGAGCCAGGATGGCGGTATATTTTGCAAGATTTTTCATCTTTTCTTATTCGTTGAGATTAGAAGGTGATATTGACACCGCCCGAGAGAGTGCGGATAGGAGCATAGTAGGAGTTGCTGATGCTACCGCTCAGGCTCTGACGGGGATCCAGACCCTTACGCTTCGACCATACGGCAACATTCTCGGCTGCGAAGTAGAAGCGGAGACGGTCGATCTGCACCTTGCGGGTAACCTTCGAGGGGAGGGTGTAGCCGAAGTTGATGTTCTGGAGAGCGAGATAAGCGGCGCTGGTGAGGAAGCGGTCGGAGGTCGAGGCTGAGTAGCGGTCGTCAAACTCTACGTAGGGGATGCCGCTGCCCTTGTTGGTCGAGCTCCAGCCATTGAGAAGATCCTTGTGCATGGCGTAGCCCTTGCTCGAAGCGTTGGCGGGCGACATGAGCGATGCATAGGTATTGTCGTAGACCTTGCCGCCGAGCTGGTAGGTGAAGTCGAGCGAGAGGTCGAAGCCATAGGCGTTGAGCGAGGTGCCGAAGCCGCCGTAGGCGCTGGGGAGTGCGGTGCCGCAGAGGTAGAAGTCGCCTTCAGAGTAGGTCTCGGTCATCTCCTGGCCGGTAACGTTGCCCTTGTCGTCGGTAACGTTTTTCCACCAGCGGGCTGCACCGGTCTCGGGGTTCACGCCGGCCCAGCGCTTGATGCGCCAGGTGTAGAGGGGCTCGCCCTCGCCGTAGAAGTAGTTGCCGCTGCTGTAGCCGTCGACGCCGTCGACTGTCATGGTCTTGTGCTCGTCGGGCAGGCGGGTCACCTTGTTCTTATACCAGGTGATGTTGGCGTTGACGCTCCACACGAGGTTGCGGGTGCGGATGATGTCGCCGCGGAGGTCGATTTCAAGACCGTTGTTGGTCATGTCGCCGATATTGTCGTAGAAGCTGGTGTAGCCGTAGCTCGGGGGGAGGGGGAACGAGAAGAGCATATCGGTGGTCTTGCGGTAGAAGCCTTCGATAGTACCCGAGAGGCGCTCGTTGAATATCGAGAAGTCGATACCGTAGTTGAGGTTGCCGCCCTTCTCCCATGAGATGTTGCGGTTGCCGAGGGTGTTGGGCTGTGCCGAGGGAACACCGCCGGAGTTTACGATGGTGTAGGTGTCGGTGTAGCGGAAGTTACCGATGTTGTCGTTGCCCTGCTCACCATACGAGAGCTTGAGCTTGAGCTGGTCAACCCAGGGAGCGTCGAAGAATGCTTCCTTGTTGATGAGCCATGCGGCCGATGCCGACCAGAAGGTACCCCAGCGGTGCTCGGGATCGAAGCGCGACGAAGCATCGCGGCGGAGCGAGGCGCTCACGAAATATTTCGAGTCGAAGTCGTAGTTCACGCGGCCAAACCAGCCCTCGTTGTTGTACTCGTTGCGGTACGACGACGAGCTGCCGTCGTTGATGGCGCCTTCGAGTTCCTCATTGTCAGGAAGGAGCATGTTGCTGCGGCTTGCCATGAGGTAGTCGTAGTTGTTCCAGTAGTTCTCATGACCTACGAGGATGTTGACATTGTGCTTGCCGAAGAGGTGGCTCCAGCTGAGGAGCTGCTGGAAGGTGTAGTCCATGCGGCGGGTCGAGTACTTGTAGACAGTACCGTTGTTGGTCTTGTACTGACCGTAGTAGGGGTTGGTCACCGAGGTCTGGCGCTGGTCGTAGAGGTTCACGCTGTTGTTGGTGGTGAACTTGAAGTCCTTGAGGAAGCGGATTTCAGCGAAGCCGCTTGCGGTGAGTGCGTTACCATTGTACTTGCTCACGTCGAGGGTGTTGGCCGAGATGGGGTTGGCACCCGAGAAGATGGGGCGGAGCATACCGGCGTTCATACCGTCGCCGTAGTCATACATGGTGTTGCCGTATTCGTCGGTCATGATCTTGCCCGAAGCATCGCGCACGTAGAGGGGATAGATCGGGGCCATCTGGTTGTTTACATAGAAGATGTTGCCCGAGTTGCCGGAGTTACCGTCGTTGCCGTTGAACTTGGAGTTGTAGTTGGTATACGACATGTTGCCGCCCACCTTGAGCCATGTCTTTGCCTGATAGTCGGCCGAGAGGCGGCCGGTGAAGCGCTTGTAGCCCGAGTTGATGGTGATACCGTCGTTGTCGAGATAGCTGGCCGAGAGGTAGAACGAGCCGCGCTCGTTGCCCTGCGAGATGTTCACGTTGTATTCCTGACGGAGTGCGTTCTGATAGGCTGCCTCGGCCCAGTTGTCGGGGGTCAGGAAATATTCCATACCGTTGTAGGCCACCTTGTTGCCGATGGTCACTGCGGGATTGAACTTATATCCGTCGATGAGCACGCCCTGACCGGCGGGGATGTTGAACACATTGTAGCCGAGCGAGGCGCTCAGACCGAGGGCGCCACCGGCTGCGGTGGGCACGTTCTTGAGGTCGGAGAAGAATGCCTGGTTGACATAGCCGAGAGCCTGGGCTTCGGTCATCTTGAACTGGCCGTTGGGGTTGGTCAGGTAGTTGCCTATCTGACGGCCGTAGGCCTCCATATACTGCATGGGATCGGAGATCACGTCGTAGTCGGCGATGGCGCGGCTGTTGGAGCCCCACTTGGCGTCGACGGTCACGCGGGCCTGGCCCTGCTGACCTTTCTTGGTGGTGATGAGGATCACACCGTTGGCACCGCGGGCACCGTAGAGGGCGTTGGAAGCGGCGTCCTTGAGCACAGTCATCGACTCGATGTCCTGTGTGGAGATATTGTCGAGATTGCCTGCAAAGGGCACGCCGTCGAGCACGATGAGAGGATCATTGCCGGCGTTGATCGAAGAGATACCGCGGATGCGGATGTTGGCGGTCGAGTTGCCGGGAGCACCCGAAGCGGTGTTGATCTGCACACCCGACACTTTACCCTTGAGGGCTTCGACGGGGTTGGTCACCTGCACGCCTTCGATCTCTTTGGCGTTGACCACTGAAGCTGAACCGGTGAAGGAGGAACGGGTAGCTGTGCCGTAGGCCACTACCATAACCTCATCGAGGGTATTGTCGTGATTGGCGAGCTCTATTCGCATAGGCTTGGTGAAGTCAATCTTGACATTACGGGTGATCATGCCGACAAACGACACGTGGATATGTGTCACATTGGCGGGGACATTGAGTGAGAACTCGCCGTCGATGTTGGTTGCGGTGCCTTGACCGCCACCTACGGGCATGACAGTTGCACCTGCCAGAGGCTCGCCGTCACCCTCGAAGACCACAGTACCGGTCACCGTGCGGCTCTGGGCCACTGCGGCGACGGTAGTGAGGACTACCGTGAGAAGTAATAGAAACAGCTTTTTCATAAAAATTATTTAAATAGATATAAGTGTTGTCGTCTTTAATGATGCGAACGCTGAATGCGTGTGATAGGGGGGGGGTGGACAGATTAAACGTCCGTTTAAATAAGTCGCCAAGCCATCACTGGCCATGACGGAAAACTATGCTGGACATCATAATTCGACGGCAAAATTAAGGTTTTATAACACACCATGCAACTTTCATTAAAGAAATTTTAAGTTTTCAGCCCTCCAAAAGTCATTTTTGAAGCAAAAACAAGGGCTATCCAATACAAATTCTCTCTTTACACCCCGATATGATAGCAAAGAGAGAAAACGGACGTTAAAACTCATCCTGCGCTATGGCTCAAGATACCGACCACCGACACAATGCAACCGCCCCGGTTGCATATATCAAACTGACACCATCTTCTCCACCGCAAAATATACACCTATGCCATCAAATGGAGGTATTTTTATTTCAATTTGATAACATTTTCGTGTTTTTTGCTCGATTTTTGCTGAAATATTTGGAAGATATGTTACCAAAACTTAATTTTGCCGCTCATATCGCGTTTCCACCTAAACGGAGCGATTCAGTGACACATTTCTCCATACAGGGCTGAGCAATCAACCCACCCATTATCCAGCAAGGTTTAATCAATCTATTTATACATTTATGAAAAAGCTGTTTCTTTTACTGCTGACAGTAGTTCTCACTACCGTCGCCGCATTGGCCCAGGGCCGCACGGTGACCGGTACTGTGATCTCTGCGTCGGACGGCGAGCCGCTGATCGGCGCAACCGTTCAGCCTGTAGGTGAAGGCTCAGGCGTCGCAACCGATGCCGACGGCCACTTCCGCCTCACAGTGAAGTCAGACGTGCGTAAGATCAAAGTGACTTACGTAGGCATGGTGACCCAGATCGTCGATATCCAGTCGACCGCCATGATCATCAAGATGTCGTCGACCGACAACATCCTCGACGAAGTGATGGTGGTGGCCTACGGACAAGCCAAGAAGTCGTCGCTCACCGGCGCTGTGTCGTCGATTTCGGGCGGTCAGATCGAAAAGCTCTCCGTCAGCAATGTCAGCAAGGCTCTCGAAGGCGCCGTTCCGGGCGTGCAGGTGGCAATGCAGAGCGGCCAGCCCGGCACCTCGGCCACCGTCCGCATCCGTGGTATCGGCTCCATCAACTCCTCCTCATCGCCTCTCTATGTGGTCGACGGCGTGCCCTTCCAGGGTGAGATCTCCTCGATCAACCCCGCCGACATCGAGTCGATGAATGTGCTCAAGGATGCCGCCTCAACCGCTCTCTACGGTGCCCGCGCCGCCAACGGTGTGATCCTCATCACCACCAAGCGCGGCTCGCAAAACCGCACCAAGGTGACCCTCGACGTGCGTCTGGGCTCCAACAGCCGCGGCATTCCCAACTACGACGTCATGACCGACCCCGCTGAATATGTCAAGGCCTACTGGCTCGCTCAGAAAAACACCCTCGGCGACGGCGCTGCCGCAGCCGCCCAGATATTCGGCGACCTCGGCTACAACCCATGGGACTGCGCCAACGACGCAATGATCGACGCCAACGGCAATGTGACCACCGCACGCCTCCTCTGGAGCGACCGCTGGGAAGATGAAGCTCTCCGCAACGGTTTCCGTCAGGAATACAACCTCACCGTGTCGGGCGGCAACGAGCGCAGCAACCACTTCCTCTCGCTCGGCTACCTCGACGACGAGGGTATCGTGGCCAACTCCGACTACTCGCGCCTCTCGATGCGCGCCAGCGGCAACTACGATGTCAACAAATACCTCCAGGTAAACGGCAACATAGCCTATGCACGTGGCGAGCAGAACGCCCTCAACATCTCGAGCCTCTCCAACTACTCCAACCCCTTCTCGTTTATCCAGAGCGTTGCCCCGATCTACCCCGTGTATCAGTACGACCGCTCAGGCAACCGTGTGCTTGACGAAAACGGCAAGCCCGTCTACGACTTCGGCGACGGCACCATGGGCGCCCGCGCCTACGCTCCCAACCAGAACCCCGTGGCCTCCAACGATGCCAACCGCAACTCCACCCTCACCGACAATATCAGCATCCGCGCCGGTATCACCGTCAACATCTGGGACGGACTCAAATTCCAGGCCAACGGCGGCTATGATGTGACCAACATCAACCGCAACCAGTTCATGACCCCCAGCTTCGGCGACGCCCAGCAGGTAGGCGGCCGCGGCTACAAGACCCGCTCGCGCATGGACACCTATACCATCAACGAGCTCCTCACATATGTCAAGACCTTCGGCAAGCACACCATCGACGTAATGGCAGGCCACGAAAACTACTACTACGCCTACAATTACCTCTACAATGCCAAGCACATGTTCTTCGACCCCACCATCGATGAGTTCAACAACGCCATCGTGATGGACAACATGAACTCCTACACCCAGAAGACCTCGATCGAATCGGTATTCGGCCGCATCAACTACAACTTCGACGACCGCTACTACATCTCCGCTTCGATCCGCGGCGACGGCTCATCGCGCTTCGCTCCCGGCCACCGCTGGGGCACTTTCTGGAGCCTCGGCGCAAGCTGGCGCTTCTCCAAGGAATCGTTTATGGAAGGCACACGCGGCTGGCTCGACAATGCAAGCCTCCGCGCCAGCTATGGCACCGTGGGCAACGACGCCATCCTCGACTCCGACGGATATGCCAACTACTACCCCTACCTCAACCAGTACAGCGTTGAAAACGCCGACGGCGCTTTCTCCGTGTCGAAGTGGTATCAGGGCAACCCCGAGCTCACTTGGGAGAAGTCGGCCAACTTCAACATAGGCCTCACCGGCGTGCTCTTCAACAACCTCCTCAACCTCGACGTGGAGTACTTCTACAAGCACACCAGCGACATGCTCTACAATGTGCCCCAGCCCCCCAGCAGCGGCGTGAGCTACATCCCCGAAAACGCCATGACCATGAACAACTCGGGCGTTGAGTTCACTCTCGGCCTCAACCTCCCCATGCCCAAGGACTGGCGCCTCGGCTTCACCTTCACCGGCACCCACTACAAGAATGAGGTGACCGACATCCCCGAAAACAAGCGCCTCGACGGCATAACCTCCGGTCTCTTCAACATCCGCGAGGGCCGCTCGGTCTACGACTTCTACACCTACGAGTGGGCAGGCCTCAACGATGAGGGCCGCAACATCTACTATGTAGACAAGACCGACGACCATGGCAACATTATCGGCCGCGAGACTACCACCAACTATGCCAACGCCACCAAGTACTATGTAGGCTCGGCCATCCCCGACTTCCAGGGCGGTCTCCAGATGGACTTAGGATGGAAGGGCATCGACTTCTCCATCGGCACCAACTACCAGATCGGAGGCAAGTGCATGGACTACATGTACCAGGGATTCATGGGCGTGCAGGCAGGCTTCAACTTCCACCGCGACATGCTTGATGCCTGGACCCCACAGAACACCAATACCAACGTGCCTTTCCTCGAGCGTGACCAGAACATCAACACCACCTCGAGCCGCTTCCTCACCGACGCCTCATTCTTCAACATCCGCAACATCACCCTCGGCTACTCACTCCCCGCCGAGCTCATGCGCAAGGCTTATCTCGAAAACCTCCGCGTGTACGTGACCGCCGACAATGTGGCTCTCTTCAGCAAGCGCAAAGGTCTGGATCCCCGCCAGTATATCTCCGGCTCGTCGCAGGCCAACTACTCGGCCATACGCACCATCGCCGCCGGCATCCAGCTCACTTTCTAATCCATCCCGACTATTACAACTATGAAACTCAATAAATTCCTCAAATACGGCGCCCTGCTCTCGACGGCCCTCATCGCCACCTCATGCGGCGAGGACTATCTCGACCGTCAGCCCGAAGGCGACCTCTCGGAAGAGGCCGTGCGCGACGTCATGGCTAAGGATCCCGAGCAGATCACCGCTTTTGTCAACGGTGCCTACATGAACCTCTACAATGGCGGCCAATATGCCACCAGCCACGATGTCTACGGCATGTACTGCTGGCGTCTGGCCACCGACCTCATGGTCGACGACGTGGCATTCACCCGCAACATACAGTGGTTTTCCTTCGACTATCAGCTCGACAACCGCCTCTACAACTACCGCCGCGTGGTGGCCACATGGCGCGAGCTCTACCAGGTGATCGACAACGCAAACAATATCATCACCCTCATGAATCCCACCGACGGCTCGGCTGTGACCGACAAGTTCAACCGTCAGGTGCTCGGCGAGGCCTACGGCATGCGTGCCCTCTGCTACTACTGGCTTATCAACCTCTGGCAGCAGCCCTATGCCGAAGGACGCGACCAGCTCGGTGTGCCCATCAAGACCGAAGATGAATATCTCATGGGCCGCAACACCGTGGGTGCCGTCTACGATGTGATGATCTCCGACTGCGAGACCGCCCTCGGCTACCTCAACGGCCTCGGCATGCCCTCCAACAAGACCAACCTCGGCGAAAATGCCGTGGCCGGCATCTATGCCAACATCCTCATGATGACCGGCGACTATGCCAAGGCCAAGGAGATGGCTGTGAAGGCCACCCAGGGCGGTGCGCTCAACGGCGCCCAGCTCATGGACGGCATGAACTCCCTCTCGATGGACGAAGCTCTCTGGGGCTACGCCGTCAATTCCGAGACCACCTGCTACTATGCCTGCTTCGGCTCCCACATGGACACCTACATGATAGGCTACGGCGGTCAGGTGGGCTACCGCAAGGAGGGTGCACAGTGGCTCGTCGACAAGATCGCCGACACCGACATCCGCAAGGGCTGGTTTGGCTACTCCGACGACTACAACCTCCTCGGTGTCGACTACTCCTATGAGCAGAACCTCGGCTTCCTCCCCTACCTCCAGAACAAGTTCCGCGACGTGTATCTCACCACCGAGGGTGCAACCGGCCCCTTCGAGAGCGACTACATCTACATGCGCACCGCCGAATTTTACTTCGTAGCCGCCGAGGCTGCCTATCTCCAGGGCAACCAGAGCGAGGCCGCCCAGTATCTCAACCAGATCATGGTGACCCGCGATCCCGCCTACTCCTTCACCGGCACCGGCGAGGAGCTCTACAATGAGATATGCATCCAGAAGCGTATCGAGACCTGGGGCGAGGGTGTGCGCTACAACGACGCCCGCCGCCGAGGCGAGCAGATCCAGCGCAACCTCAGCGCCAACCACGCCAACGCCCAGCTCGCTCCCATGAACGCCGTCGACTACTCCTCGCGCGACTACCGCATGATCTATCAGATACCCTCGGTTGAGCTCGAAAACAACTCCGAGATCACCAACTCCGAGCAGAATCCCTGATAGCTCCGAAATATAATCAATATCTACGCTGACTGCGGGACTCCCCACCACTCCGGGGAGTCCCGCTCTCCTTTATTTGTGTGTTTCAAAGATATTTTACGATTTATTTGCACCGCTTCAGAAATAATAGCTAACTTTGCCACGGCTCTCCCTCTATGGGGCAGCCCGGGCAGTCAATGCGTTCCTGCTCCCTCAAATTAACCTGAAGAATACCATCCAGAAAATCCGAACGCTTCACGCTTTTCCCCCTTCTATACATATATAATAAGGCTATGTTAGACAAGGCAAATGTTATCGACACCGACAAAGTGGTAGTGCGCTTCTCGGGCGACTCCGGCGACGGCATGCAGCTCGTCGGCAATATCTTCACCAACGTGTCGGCCGGCATAGGCAACCAAGTGTCTACTTTCCCCGACTATCCCGCCGAAATCCGCGCCCCGCAGGGCTCCCTCGGCGGCGTCAGCGGATTCCAGGTGAGCATAGGCAATGAGGTGCACACCCCCGGCGACCTCTGCGACGTGCTCGTGGCCATGAATGCCGCCGCACTCAAGGCCAATGCCTCAAACCTCCGCCAGCCCGGCGGCGTGGCTATCGTCGACATCGACTCCTTCAAGGAGAGCGACCTCAAGAAAGCCAATTATTCCACCGACGACCCCTTTACCGAGCTCGGCCTCAACGCCCAGATACTCGAGGTGCCGGTGACCACCCTCACCAAAGCCGCCCTGGCCGACTCCGGCCTCGACAACAAGTCGATGCTCAAGTGCCGCAACATCTTCTGCCTCGGCCTCGTGTGCTGGCTCTTCGACCGCCCGCTCGACGCAGCCATCAACTTCCTCCGCAAAAAATTTGCCAAAAAGCCCGCCATATTCGCCGCCAACGAGAAGGTGATCCACGCCGGATATGACTACGGCCACAATATCCACGCCGGCGTGTCGACCTACCGCATCGAGAGCGAGGCCGCCCGCCCCGGCATCTACACCGACATCAACGGCAACACCGCCACCGCCTGGGGCCTCATCATGGCCTCCGAGAAGAGCGGTCGCCCCCTCTTCCTCGGATCTTATCCCATCACCCCTGCCACCGACATACTCCAGGAGCTTGCCAAGCGCAAAGACCTCGGCGTGAAAGCCGTGCAGATGGAAGATGAGATAGCCGGCGTGTGCTCGGCCATCGGCGCCGCTTTTGCCGGCGACCTCGCCGTGACATCAACCTCCGGCCCCGGCCTCGCCCTCAAGAGCGAAGGCATAGGCCTCGCAGTGATCGCCGAGCTCCCCCTCGTGGTGATCGACGTGCAGCGCGGCGGCCCCTCCACCGGCCTCCCCACCAAGACCGAGCAGACCGACCTCATGCAGGCCCTCTACGGCCGCAACGGCGAGAGCCCCGTGGCTGTGGTGGCCCCCGCTTCGCCCACCGACTGCTTCACCATGGCCTTCGAGGCTTCGCGCATAGCCATCGAGCACATGACTCCGGTGATCCTCCTCTCCGATGCTTTCATCGGCAACGGATCATCGGCATGGCGGGTGCCCGACGCCGACGAGTATCCCGAGATCAAGCCCAACTTCGTGCCCGAAGGCCTCGCCGACGACTGGAAGCCCTACGACCGCCGCGACGACAACCTCGTGCGCTACTGGGCTATCCCCGGCACCCCCGGCCTCGCCCACCGCATCGGCGGCCTTGAGAAAGACTACAAGAGCGGCGCCATATCCACCGACCCCGAAAACCATGAGCGCATGGTCATGGCACGCCGCGAGAAGATTGCCCGCATAGCAGCCGACATCCCCGCCCTCGAAGCAATCGAGCCCGACGGAGCCGACACAATCCTCGTGGGATGGGGCGGCACCTACGGACACCTCCGCACCGCCGCCTCCGAGCTCACCGCCGAGGGCACCCCGGTGGCTTTCGCTCAGTTCCGCTACATCAACCCCCTCCCCGCCAACACTCTCGAAATCCTCAGCCGCTACAAACGCGTAGTGGTGGCCGAGCTCAACACCGGCATGATGGCCGACTATCTCCAGAGCCGATTCCCATCCCTCACCATCGAGCGTATCAACAAAATCCAGGGCCAGCCTTTCAAGACAAGCGAAGTGAAAGAGGCCGTCAAAGCCATCATCTCCAAATAAATCATCACCTGAAATATCATGGAAGAAAACATCGCCACCCAATATACTCCCGCCGACTATAAAAACGGCAGCCCCGTGCGCTGGTGTCCCGGCTGCGGCGACCACGCCGTCCTCAACTCGCTCCACAAAGCCATGGCCGCCGTAGGCGTTGCCCCCCACATGACCGCCGTGATCTCCGGCATCGGTTGCTCATCGCGTCTCCCCTACTATATGGGCACCTACGGATTCCACACCATCCACGGACGCTCGGCAGCCATAGCCACCGGCTTCAAGCTCGCCAATCCCGCCATGACCGTATGGCAGGTGTCGGGCGACGGCGACGGACTCGCCATCGGCGGCAACCACTTCATCCACGCCGTCCGACGCAATGTCGACCTCAACATGCTCCTGCTCAACAACAAGATCTACGGCCTCACCAAGGGACAGTATTCCCCCACCTCGGCCCGCGGCTTTGTCAGCAAGACCTCGCCCTACGGCACTACCGAAGATCCCTTCATCCCCGCCGAGCTCGTGTTTGGCGCACGCGGCAACTTCTTCGCCCGCTCCATCGACGTTGAGCTCCAGATAAGCCAGGAGGTGCTCGCCGCCGCCGCCCGCCACCGCGGCGCATCGGTTGTGGAGATCCTCCAGAACTGCATGATCTACAACAACGGCATCCACAACTTCATCACCGACCGCGAACACCGCGCCGACCGCACCATCCACCTCGTGCACGGCCAGAAGATGCTCTTCGGCAAGGAGATGAACCGCGGCCTCGTGCGCGACGGATTCCTCGTCAAGGCCGTGACTCTCGGCCAGGATGGCTACACCATCGACGACGTGCTCGTCCACGACGCCCATACCCCCTCCAACTTCCTCCACCAGCAGCTCGCCATGATGGACGGCACCGACCTCCCCCTGGCCATAGGCGTGATCCGCGACGTCGACGCTCCGGTCTACAACGAAGAGGTCGACGCTCAGGTTGAGCAGGTGCGCGCAGCCCACGGCTTCGACTCACTCCGCGCCATGATCCTCGCAGGCGAGACTTGGGAAGTGAAGTAACACCCTCATCCCCTTATCGTCAATCACCAACTATCCAGTCATATAGTGGGCGGCCTGAACCATCGGGGCCGCCCACTATAATATCCTCTATGGCAGACTATCAGCAGGTCATCGACCGCATCTACACCGAAGTGGGGCCAATGTGGCCCAAAGCAACACCCGCCTCCTACATCCCCGCACTCGCCGAGGCCGACCCCTCGCGCTTCGGCATAGCCATACGCACCCTCGCAGGCGAGACTTTCACCGCCGGACAGGCCGACACCCCCTTTTCCATCCAGAGCATATCAAAGGTGTTTACCTTTGCCATGGTGGCACGCCTGCTCGGCGACTCCATATGGGAGTCGGTGGGGCGCGAGCCGTCGGGCACCGCGTTCAACTCGCTCGTGCAGCTCGAATATGAGCAGGGACGCCCGCGCAACCCTTTTATCAACGCCGGAGCCCTCGTGGTCACCGACCGCCTCATCGAGCTATACCCCCGCCCCAAAGAAGCCATCCTCGACTTCGTGCGCTCCGTCACCGGCAACCCCGACATCTACTTTGACAACCGCATTGCCCGCTCTGAGCTCAACGCCGCCGACCGCAACCTCGCCCTGGCCCACCTCATGAAGAGCTTCGGCAACATCCACGGCGACATCGACACCCTCATGGACGTCTATTGCTGCCAATGCTCCATATCCATGACCACAATCGACCTCGCCCGGTCGTTTCTCTTCCTCGCCGACAGGGGCGTCAACCCTTTCGACGGCACCCGCATCCTCACCCCCAGCCAGGCCAAGCGTCTCGGAGCCGTGATGCTCACCTGCGGATTCTACGACGAGAGCGGCGACTTTGCCTTCCGCGTCGGCCTCCCCGGCAAGAGCGGTGTGGGCGGTGGCATAGCGGCCTACATGCCCGGCAACCTATCGGTGGCTGTGTGGTGTCCCGGACTCAACGCCTACGGCAACTCGCTCCTCGGCATCGAAGCCCTTGAGCGCTTCACCACCGACATAGGCAACTCCATCTTCTGACTATCCCCCCTCCTCTGCAAAAAAAATATTTGCACTTGTCGGCTAAAAGCAGTAACTTTGCCCTCTCTTTAGCAGCAAGCGGGTCCGGTAGCTCAGCTGGATAGAGCATCTGCCTTCTAAGCAGACGGTCAGGGGTTCGAATCCCCTCCGGATCACTGAAGGGTCACAATTTTGTGGCCCTTTTTTCGTTGCATCACATTGACCTCCCGGGGCGACGATGGCAAGCCCCGGCACCCATCGCGCGCAAAACTAAAGAGCACGCGTAGCCGTCGCATCCCATGGATAAAGGCGCGAAAAATAGACTTGCTCAACGTAAGCCGAGCCCCACACCGCAACGTCGCCGCATCGCCGGGGCCGCTATATCCGCGCTGATCATTCTCTCAGGTGATACCGGGTCAGCTCTGAGCAGGCCGAACTGACTTCCTCGATGATTTCCCGACATCGATCCTCCGTAAGCTTGATTTTAGCGCCAACTGCGATGAAATCATAAAGTCGAGGATGTCCGGTGCCATTTACTGAAGTAGCGTGTTCACCATTGTAACCCTCTGAGCTAAGGGTAAGGTCGTAGGCCGGAGCAAGTCTCCACCGCCATGTGTTCGAATCAGCATTCCGGACAACATAAAAACTGAAATTTTTGCAATGGTCATCCTTGTTATCTGTGAGATAATTGAACAACATTCTGCGATACATCTGCTCGACATCTTCACGATTTTGCGTTATAAAGCCCGTCAAAGCAAGGAGATTTGAGTAATCCATAAACGGCTCACGGATAGAAATACACATCAACCCTCCGGCAGTAGCTGTATGGATCCTATGGCCATCATTGTCGATATCAAACCGTCGGGACGCGAAATATCGACCATTCACAAGACGGAAGTCGGGTACTATAATACCACTTTTTCTTGCAATCTCATTATATCGCGCTTCCATAATTCCAACATCTTTCGGATCGTATGTATGGCGGAATTTTACTATCCAATGCCCTTCTGCATCCGAAAAGATTGCCTTCGGCCTTGCTCCTCCGCTGTTGCCGCTATTATACAGCAGCAACCCTGCATCTTTATCCTGCTGCTCTTTCAGAACTTGAAGTGCCATCTCTTGAAGCCGATCAAAATCTGTTACGGTTTCCTCATGTTCAAGGTTGATTGATGGGAAATAGGTCAAGGCTCCCATACCATTGGCGCCGACCAATGCAAGTCGATCCAGCGATGACAAATCCGAGTCGTCGATTCCATTGCGCAGCAAAGCCTTGTGAAGAAGATAACGCCCGTATCCATCAGGCAGACTATCTTCAAAGATACCAAAATTCCCGTAAAACGGGTGTGGCTTGGCAATGAACACCCCCGACTTCAACGGTAGTTCAAGCGGTGAAATGCTGAATCCGTCACCAAGCCAGGATTTATCATATTCAAATACGTTGAGGCGATCATCAGGCGTGAGCGACAACTGCCCTACCACTCGCCCATGAAACATAACTTTAAGTTTTTCTGTCCGTTTCATCTTTTCTTACTTTTAGTATATGCTCGTTTATCTCCCTTTTTCCTGCGTATGAGGTCAAGTTCGTCCATTGTATCAAACTTAGGAGCGCTAAACAAAGACTTCATTTCCGAGGTATAGCCAAGCGCCATGGCAAGCTTCACAAGCGACTCAAAACCAATGAGGCCTTTCTGCTCAAAACGTGCCAATGTAGATACCGGCACACCGGAAAGTTTTGCCATGCGCTGCCGGGCAATATTTTTCTCGACCCTACGCTTGCGAAAATTCTCGGCAATCAGCATAATGATGTCATCGGAATTATCATACTCGTAGCCATCCAATACTGATAATATATTGCTAATATTGCTCATTTCATCCATAATATTGCTATTATTTTAGCACAAATATAGCAATTAATCCAGATATATCCAAAAGGTATCCAATCACCGTGGCGTGGCAATAGATAGATCAATCAATTTGCCCGGCTGCGACATGGAGTGAGAGCGCCTTTGCCTCGGGCCATTCTCAAGGGTATGCTCCCCCAAAAAAAGACTTTGTGGGCTACGCGTGCCTATCCCCGGCGCCGGGCGTCATTGGCGCGTCTTTTGCGCCCTGATTGCATTTTTATCGTAGGGGGTGTGCGTTTTTTTGGTTAAAAAAATTGATTTCGTAAAAAAATGCGTAATTTCGCAGCGATATGGCTCCCTATGTCCATACTTAGCGGTTAATCACGACCAATAATCTATCATTTATAACCTTAATCATTTATGTCCAAACGTTTCATCGCAGCCGGCATGCTGAGCTCCCTTCTGCTTATAGGGGGGGGTAATTTGGCTGATGCCCAGGCTATTACAGTTGCTCAGCAGACTGCTGGCACCTGTGTTGGCACCATCGTGTCAGAAAACGGCGAGGAAGTTATCGGCGCTACCGTAAAGGTGAAAGGCACCTCCATGGCCACCAGCACCAACATCGACGGTAAGTTCTCCCTCACAGGTGTTAAGCCGGGCGCTGTTCTCGAAATCAGCTGCATTGGCTACGAGCCCCTTTCAGTGACCTGGAACGGTCAGCCCCTCTCCCTTACCATGAAAGAGACCGCCAACGCCCTCGACGAAGTAGTGGTAGTGGGCTACGGCGTACAGAAAAAAGCCAACGTAACCGGCTCCGTTTCGTCGATGAAGGCTTCGGCCATCGAAGACCGCGCAGTGGCTTCCGTTTCAGCAGCCATGGCAGGTGAGATGCCCGGTGTGGTTGTCGTACAGTCGTCAGGTGCTCCCGGCGGACAGACCGGTACCGTGACCATCCGCGGTAACAACTCCGTCAACTCGGCAAGCCCTCTCGTGATTGTCGACGGTGTTCCCGGCTCGATGAACAACATCGACCCCCAGGACATCGAGAGCCTCTCAGTGCTTAAAGATGCCGCATCGGCTGCCATCTACGGTGTGCAGGCCGCCAACGGCGTTATCCTTATCACCACCAAGACCGGTAAGCTCAATGCAGCTCCCAAAATCACATATTCCGGCTCGGTGAGCTGGTCGAGCCCCACAACCAAGCTCGATCCCGTCAACGCCCACGACTACACCATGCTCATGCGTGAGGCGCTCCTCAACTCCGACCCCAACGCCAATGTGGCTGTGTACGACGCACGCCTCCAGCAGTATGCCGACGGCACTCTCGACCCCGAAGGCACCAACTGGTGGAAGGAGACATTCAAGAGCCACGGCACCGAAACCGCCCACACCGTGCAGATCAACGGCGGCTCGGCCAACACCACCTACATGGCATCGCTCGGCTACCTCTATCAGGGCGGTATCCTTGATCAGAACGACTACAACCGCTACAATGCCCGTGTAAACCTCAACTCGCAGATCCGCAAGTGGATTGCCTTCGGCACCCAGACCTCGTTCTACCGCGGCATTTCGCGCGACGGCTACAACGGAGTGGCCGGTATCACCCAGCACGTCAACCGCCTCAACGCCACCCTCTCGCCCTACGATGAGAATGGCGAATATGTGGCTCCTGCATCGATGCAGAACCCTCTTGCCGAGCGTGACTTCGCCACCGGTATCACCCGCACAAAGAACGATCAGCTCTTCACCAACATCTACCTCAACATCACCCCGATCGAGGGCCTGAGCATCAAGCCCCTCTTCTCGTGGCGCCACGACTACCGCGACTACTACCGTTTCCGCAAGGTGCTCCTCTATGGCGGCAGCTACAACGGCGGCGACAACGGTACCCGCCGAGGCGATCACAACTACTACAACTGGGACTGGATGACCTATCAGGGCACCATCAACTACAACAAGACCATTGCCAAGAAACACGACATAGGCATCCTCGCCGGTTATGAGGCAGTGCGCTACATGTACCGCTACACCACTACAGGCCGTGAAGGCGGCGGCGACAACGCCCTCTGGGAAGTGCTCGGCGCACTCTCGACCAACGGTATGACCAACGACGACGGAGGCCACGACCTCAACCGCCGCTCATGGTTTGGCCGTGTGACCTATGCTTTTGACAACCGCTACCTCTTTGAGGCCAACTTCCGTGCCGACGCTTCGTCGCGCTTCCCCAAAGACAACCGCTGGGGCTACTTCCCCGCTGTGTCGGCCGCATGGCGCATCAGCCAGGAATCCTTCATGGAGGGCACAAGCGACTGGCTCAACAACCTCAAGCTCCGTCTCGGCTGGGGCCGCACCGGTAATGAGGAGCTGGGCGACGACTACTACCCCGCAGTGGCAACCTATGCCTACAGCAACAACCTCATCGGCACAAACCTCTACAGCTCGCTCTTCGAGAGCCGCTATGTAAACAACAATCTCAAATGGGCCAACGTGACCAACTGGGAGCTCGGCCTTGAGGCATCGTTCCTCAACAACATGTTTGTGTTTGAGGGATCGATCTACAGGCGCAAGACCAACGACATGCTCCTCAACCTCCCCATCCAGACCGTGATCGGCGTGAGCGCTCCCGCCCAGAACGCAGGCTCGGTAGAGAACAAGGGTGTCGACCTCTCGCTTATCTACAACCACCGTCTCAACAAGGACTGGAGCTGGAGTGTTGCCATCAACGCCGGCTACAACCACAATGAGATCACCAACCTCGCAGGCACCGAGGGTGCCAACCCCAGCAACACCCTTACATGGTTCCTTGAGGGCGAAGCCATCGGATCGTACTACGGCTATATCGCCGACGGTCTGTTCAAGAACGAGGAAGAGGTGAAAGCCGGCCCGCTCCGCACAGGTTCTGAAAAGCCCGGTAATATCCGCTTCAAAGATATCGGCTCATACGACGCAGATGGTAAGTTTGTTCCCATCCCCGACGGCAAGATCACTGCTGCCGACCGCGCCGTGATCGGTAAGATGAACCCCACATGGATGGGCGGCCTCAATGTAGGCATCAACTTCCGCGACTTCGACTTCTCGATGCTCTGGCAGGGCGCCTTCGACTATGAGCGCTACATGACCGGCGAGGCTTCGCAGGCCTTCTACAACGGCGGCACCATGAACAACTGGCAGATGAAGGAGCGTTGGACCCCCGAAAATCCCAACGGCACCTATCCCCGCCTCTACCCCAACTCCGCTTCGTCGCCCGACGTGTCGGTGACCAACTCCTTCTGGTGTGAAGACGCAAGCTATGTACGTCTGAAAAACCTCACTTTCGGCTACACCATCCCCACCGCCATTACCCAGAAAGCCGGTCTCGAAAAGGTCCGCATCTACTTCAACGGCGAAAACCTCCTTACATTCTCAAAGATTTTCGACAAGGGTCTTGACCCCGAAGCTCCCCAGGGCCGTGGCGCTTACTACGCCAACGTGCGCAAGCTCTCTCTCGGTCTTAAGCTCACCCTTTAATCTCAATCCCCACAATGAAAACAAAATTTTTCAGCATATGCGCTTCGCTGGCCCTCGCTATCGGTGCCAGCTCATGTGTCGACCTCGACACCGCGCCGCTTAACCAGAAGTCGGATGCCACCATGTGGCAGACCCCCGAGGATGCGGAGCAGGGCGTTTCGGTTCTCTACGTCTACCTCCCCAGCTCGATGAGCCAGGCCAGCAGCGACGTCTATACCGACAATGCCGTCCACGGTATCAAATGGGCTGTGAGCCAGCAGGCCCACGGCGTGTGGAACCCCACCGACTACGACTGGGCAATCGAATATCAGTATATCCGCTGGGCCAACCTCGTGTTTGCCAACATCGACAAGGTGCAGGGCTTCACAGAGTCGCAGCGCAACAATGTGCTCGGTCAGGCCTACTTCTTCCGCGCCCTCATCTACTCCGACCTCATCCGCCAGTTTGGCGATGTGCCCTACACCGATCAGCCCATGGATCTGAGCGAGCAGGAAGGCATCGTGCGTGAGGACTGGCACACTGTCTACGACAAGGTTATGGCCGACTTCGACCAGGCCATCACCCTCCTGCCCGAATACACCACCGACGGTCGCGTGAACAAGCAGGTGGCCCGCGGCTTCAAGGCCAAGACCGCCCTCTACTTCGCCAACCCCGAGTGTCAGCACTATGTGGCCGACGGCTACCAGACAGCTGCCACCGCCACCAAGGCCATCATCGACTCAGGCCACTACGGCCTCTATGATGAGGGCTACACCGGCACCGCCAAGGACTATACCGGCCACTACGAAGAGATGTTCTGGGGCCTCAATATGGACAACTCAAATGAGAGCCTTATCTCTGTGCGCAACATCGCCAGCCTCAACAAGGGTACCAACTACATCGGCTTCAACTGCTTCCCGAAACTCGGCTGGGGCGGCACCAACCCCACCCAGAGCCTCGTTGACACCTTCGAGGACTGCGAGGGCGCTCCCATCTCGGAATCTAAGATCTTCGATCCCCTCCACCCGAAGGCCAACCGTGACCCCCGCCTCATTGCCAACGTGATCTTCTCGGGCGACGAGATGTATGGCGTGACAGTCAACACCACCCCGCTCCCCTCGTCGGGCGACCGCGCTCTCTATCCCGTAGGTTGCGGCGATGCTACCCTCACCGGTTATCAGACCAAGAAGTGGCTCAATCCCGATGTGTATCCTGAGACTGAAGGTTGGAACCACGACGCTTGCGGCTCTGCGATGCGCTTCACCGAGGTGCTCCTCATGTATGCCGAGGCTCTGAACGAGATGAGCGACCGCCCGCAGGAATCGCTCGACGCCGTAAACCGCGTCCGCGCCCGCGTGGGTATGCCCGCCCTCCAGAAGACCGATGCCTCGCTCCCCACTTATGTAGGCAGCCAGGACGCACTCCGCCAGCGCATCCGCAACGAGTTCCGCGTAGAGTTCTGCTTCGAGGGTGACCACCGCCAGTGGGATGCCCGCCGCTGGAACATCGCCACCGATGTGCTCAACGCTCCCCGCTACTCCTACAAGTACAAGATCATCGAGGATCCGGCCAACGCCCTCCCCGGCGACAATGGTCAGGTATGTCTGCTCTACGTAGCCGACGGCCAGCAGGATCAGATCACCAATCAGGTTATCTCCTACCAGCCCCACAACTACGTTTACCCGATCCCGCAGTCGCAGATCGACCTCAACCCCAACCTGATACAGAACCCCGGTTATTGATACATCAACGCTAAAAAGTAATTGATAGTTACTTGATGCCAGCGCAGCAGGGAGCGGAGCCATGATAATCTGATACACTCCCTCAGCCCCGCTCCCTGCTGCTCTCTTTCGAGTCAGGGGAGGCCCCGCGCCTCCCCTGACTTTTTTTTAGCCACGCGACATGGTGCCGCGTGGCATTTTTTTTGTAATTTTGCCCCATAACCTTAAATAAACCGACATCCATGGATACCCGACTGATCATGGCGGGCCTCGGCGCACTCGCTGCCGCTGCTCCGGCGCCTATTGCAGCTTCGCAGACCAACAGCGCTCCCGACACCCGCCCCAACATACTCTATATAATGTGCGACGATATGGGCTACGGCGATCTGGGCTGCTACGGGCAGCAGATCATCTCCACCCCCAATATCGACAGTCTCGCACGTCAGGGCATGCTCTTCACCCAGGCCTATGCTGGCTCGCCGGTGTCGGCTCCGTCGCGCGCCACCTTCATGACCGGCCAGCACTCGGGCCACACTCTCGTGAGAGGCAACAAGGAGTATTGGCGCGGGGTGCCCATGGTGAGCTATGGAGCCAATATGGACTTCAGCCGGGTGGGTCAGGAAGCCTACGACACGGCCCATGTCATCATCCCCGAGATCATGAAAGACAATGGCTATGCCACCGGCATGTTTGGCAAATGGGCCGGAGGATACGAAGGCTCCCCCTCGACCCCCGACAAGCGCGGTATCGACGAGTATTACGGCTACCTGTGTCAGTTTCAGGCCCATCTTTACTATCCCAACTTCCTCAACCGCTACAGCCGCAGCCTGGGCGACACGGCCACCGTGCGCGTGACCCTCGACCGCAATATCCTCCACCCCATGTATGGGCCCGGCTATGCCGAGCGCGACCAGTATTCGGCCGATCTGATCCACGAAAAGGCTCTCGAATGGCTCGACGCCCGCAAGGAGGGTGAGCCGTTTATCGGCATCTTCACCTACACCCTGCCCCACGCCGAGCTCCGTCAGCCCGAAGATTCGATCTACCGCCACTATGCCGGGCGCTTTGAGGCCGAGGGCGAACACAGCTACGGCGGCAGCGAAGGGAGCCGCTACAATCCCACCGACCACGCCCACACCCAGTTTGCGGCAATGATCACCCGTCTCGACACCCAGGTGGGCGAGATCATGGCCAAGCTCGACGAGAAAGGACTGGCCGACAACACGGTACTCATCTTCACCTCCGACAATGGCCCCCACGAGGAGGGTGGCGCCGATCCGGCCTACTTCAACCGCGACGGCCTGCTGAAAGGACTCAAGCGCTCAACCCACGAGGGTGGCATACGAGTGCCCTTTATCGTGCGCTGGCCCGCCAAGATAGCTCCCGGACAGCGGAGCGACAAGATGCTCGCCTTCTACGACCTCATGCCCACATTCTGCGACATAGCGGGAATTGAGAACTATGAGGAGCGCTACCGCAACCCGTCGCTGGAGCATGACTGGTTTGACGGCATATCCTTTTATCCCACCCTTACGGGCGAAGGGGAGCAGAAGGAGCACGACGCCCTCTTCTGGGAGTTTCACGAGACCAATATGCTCGGAGTGCGTCAGGGCGACTGGAAATTAGTGGTGCAGAACGGCAAATGCCGCCTCTACAATCTCGCCACCGACATCCACGAAGACCACGACCTCGCAGCCGAATACCCGGCCAAAGTGGAAGAGCTCAAAGCCATCATCAAGCGCGAGCATGTCGACCCCGAGATCGACTTCTTCAACCTCACCATCCCCGACTGATCACCCTGCGCTCCCCCGCGGCATCCCACCCTAACCACCTCATACCCAGAATGTAGGGATGCACCACGGTGCATCCGCCCCCGCGACGATGCCCCGCGATGCCCTTGCGCGCAACAGCGCGCCTCTCGCGACGCCCACCCGGCGCGTAGCGCCCAAAGCCGCGTTAGCGGCGTCCCTGAAGGGTAGCCACGGGCAAGAGCGCGCGTAGCCGCCGCAGCCCGTGGATAAAAGCGCGAAAAAGAAAAAGGCTCAGCGTCAGCCGAGCCCCACACCGCGACGCCATGCCGCCCAAGGGGCTCGGCTGACGCTGAGAGAGGGCGGGGGCCGCGCCTGACCCGCGGCTGCGGCGGCTACGCGCGCTCTTGCCGCGGGCTACCCATCAGGTAGCGCCCCCAAGGGGGCTCCGGGCGCTAACGCGCCTCCCGCGTCGCCGCCCATGCCGCCCAAGGGGCTCGGCTGACGCTGAGCGAAGGCGTGGGGGCCGCGCCTGACCCGCGGCTGCGGCGGCTAACGCGCGCCCTTGCCGCGGGCTACCCATCAGGTAGCGCCCCCAAGGGGGCTCCGGGCGCTAACGCGCCTCCCGTCTCGCCCGCCCATGCCGCCGCCCAACGTCGCCG
This sequence comes from uncultured Muribaculaceae bacterium, assembly GCA_910579675.1. GTDB lineage: Bacteria > Bacteroidota > Bacteroidia > Bacteroidales > Muribaculaceae > Paramuribaculum. The sequence continues at coordinate 159,268 of CAJTUF010000004.1, forward strand.
AATCGGATGCACCATGGTGCATCCCTACAAGCCGCGACATCCCACCCGAACCGCCTCATACCCAGGATGTAGGGATGCACCACGGTGCATCCGCCCCGCGACGACGCCCAGCGACGATGCCCGCGCGACAATGCCCCGCGACGCCCTTGCGCGCAAAAGCGCCTCTCGCGACGCCCATCCGGCGCGTAGCGCCCAAAGCCGCGTTAGCGGCGTCCCTGAAGGGTAGCCACGGGCAAGAGCGCGCATAGCCGCCGC